>JANRJV010000030.1:0-72741 GCA_033763795.1 Planctomycetota bacterium | reverse complement strand
AGCGTCGCCTTCTCGGCGGCGGGCGCATGGGCGTCGAGCGGTGCGATCGTCTCGCATGGTCCCCTGGCAGACATTGCGGAACCTGATTCACGCGTCGGCTTCGGCACGCTGACGATCGACGTTTCGAATACGTCCAGCATGGACAACTTTGGCGATCCCGACAACGCGCGGCGGCAATTCTTTGTGGGGCGGAACAACATTCTGACCGGCATCGGCTGGAACGTTGTGCTTCAGACGGTCACACCAAACTCCGGCATTGACGAACTGATCGTGTGGTTCAGCAATCGATTCGAAAATCCTTACACGGCCGGCTTCGGTCTCAGGCCCGGCGGCGGTCTTGACGGACCTGCAGGGCCGACGGCCTTCAGTTCGCCCATGCTCAAGTTACAAGATGTCAATGTCCCGGACCTGCACATCGGTCCTGACGGCATCTTGACTCTTGAGTACGCCGACCAGCCCGACAACGCGCCGGGCCAAGCCGACGGGCTGTGGATCAGCGGCACGATCACGCTGCAGTTCGTGCATCCAGTCCCCCCCGTGCCCGCGCCGGCGTCCGCCGCCGCACTCCTCCTGCTCGCCGCTCCGCGCCGCTCGCGCCGCCTCGCGCGTTGAGTGCCGCGCGAGCTGACTATCGGTCCGCCGCCATCATCTCGGCGTAGCCCAGGCTCAGCGGCTCACCCAGCACGGGGCGCAGCTCCGCGACGATCGCGTCAACGATCCGCCGCGCGATGCCTAGGTGCCGATCGGGCGTGACCAGCGCCTCGATCTCGAAGAACTGCCCGAGCCCCGGCACGTCGTCGATGTGCAGCCGCACGCCGTCCTTCATCCAGACCTCGCGCGTCTTCTCGACGACCGCCAGCACGGGCAGCGGCGCAACCCCGTACCGCGCCAGCGCCTCCTCCTCGCCGTAGATCTGGAAGTGGCTCAGTCGCGGGCCCGAGCGGTTCTGGCGGTGATAGAAGATCCATTCGGTGGGCTCGCCCGCGCACTCGCGGCGTTTGAGCCTCCCGTCGGGCACCTTGAAGTACGTGTCGCGCTGCTGAACCGTGATGACGTGCTTGCCCCCCAGGCGCGCGATCACGCCCCGCGCCAGCGCCAGGTCTCGCAGTTCATACTTGCATTCGACGTTCTGCACGACACATCTCTCCGGCCGCGTCGGCGGCGCTCACTCTTCGCCCCGCGAGCCCGAGCCGCGCCCCCGGCCCCGCCCGGGCCCGCCGTCCTCGCCCAGCTCGCTGAGCAGCCGCTCCTCGTCCCACATCTCGATCCCCAGCTCAGTCGCCTTCTCCAGCTTTGACCCCGCCTCACGCCCCGCCACCACCACCGACGTATTCTTCGACACCGAGCCGGTCACGCGCGCCCCCAGCGCCTCAAGACGCTCCTTCAGCGCCCCGCGCTCGAAGGAGTCCAGCGTGCCCGTCAGGACGAACGTGCGCCCCGCGAAAGGGCCCGTAGCTTCCGACGCGTCGCCGCCCTCGGGCCTGTAGTCCGGGTTCGCAAACGTGAGCCCCGCCTCGCGCAGCGACTGGAACGTCCGCCGCCCCGCCTCCGAGTGCAGGTATCGGCACACCACCTCCGCACGGATCGGTCCGAATCCCTCGATCGACTCGAGATCCGCGGCGGTCGCGGCGAGCAGATCGTCCAGCGACGCATACCGCCGCGCCAGCAGCTTCGCGTTCGCGCCCCCGACGTGCCGGATGCCCAGCGAGCTAAGCACGCGCGCCAGCGGCCGATCCTTCGCCGCCTCGATCCCCGCGATCAGGTTGTCCGCCTTCTTCTCCCCCATCCGCTGCAGCTCCAGCAGCGCCGCGCGCCGCGCGGGCAGCCGGAAGATGTCGGCGAACGAGTCGAGGCGGATCTCCTGCGCCGTGCCGTGCGTCGCGCGGATCTGGTCGATCGTCTTCTCGCCCAGCCCCTCGATGTCCATCTGACGCCGGCCCGTGAACCAGATGAGCTTCTCGCGCACCTGCGCCGGGCACTCGGGGTTGATGCAGCGCCGCGTCGTTTCCCGATCCGTGTTCCGCGCCGGCTCGTCGGGCTCCACCTCCGTCGGCCCGCCGCACGCCGGGCACGCCTCGGGCGGGACGATCGGCTCCGCGCCGGCCGGCCGCTCGCTCGCGATCGCCTCGATGACCTGCGGGATGATCTCGCCGGCCTTCTCCACGACGACCGTGTCGCCCCGGTGCAGGTCCTTCGCGACGATCATGCCGTAGTTGTGCAGCGTGGAATGCCGCACCGTGGTGCCGGCGAGGAACACGGGCTCGAGATGTGCGCGCGGCGTGATCTTCCCCGTCTTCCCGACCTGGTGTTCCACGTGGAGCAGAACCGTGCGCTTGCGCTCGGCGGGGTACTTGTAGGCCACGCACCACCGCGGGCTCTTGCTGGTGACGCCCAGGAGGGCCTGGTGGGCGAAGCCGTCGACGCGGACGACCATGCCGTCGATCATGGCCGGCAGGGTGGGGATGCTGGAGCGGAAGGCCTCGATCGTGCGCACGATGTCGTCGGGGCCGGCGCAGACGGTGGCGTTGCCGGTGGGGACGCCCATGGCGCGGAATCGCTCGAGGAGTTCGCTGTAGGAGGCGGCGAAGTTGTCGGGCTGCATGGCGCCACGGCCGTGGGCGACGAAGCTGAGGCGGCGCGAGGCGGTGACGCGCGGGTCGAGCTGCTTGAGCGTGCCGGCGGTGGCGTTGCGGGGGTTGACGAAGAGGTCTTCTCCCTCGGCTTCGCGCTGCTCGTTGATGCGGCGGAACTCGCGGAGCGGCATGAAGACCTCGCCACGGATCTCGATGAGGCGTGGGATGTCGGCGGGCGATCCGTGGAGGGCGAGGGGGACCGCCTTAATGGTCCGGACGTTGGGGGTGACGTCGTCGCCGCGGAGGCCGTCGCCGCGGGTGACGGCGCGGACGAGGGCGCCGCGTTCGTAGAGCAGGGAGATGGCGACGCCGTCGACCTTGGGGTCGCAGACGAAGCGGAGGGGCTGGGCGGCGGGTTCGGCGAAGAGCGCGGGGGCCGGCTGTCCCTGCGGCGTGGCGAGGCGGACGCAGCGCTCGACCCAGGCGCGGAGGTCGTCCTCGGAGTAGGTGTTGTCGATGCTCATCATCGGGGTGAGATGATCGACGGCGGTGAAGCCTTCGACGGGCTGGTCGCCCAGCCGATGGGTCGGGCTGTCGGGATGATCGAGGTCGGGGTGCTCGCGTTCGAGGGAGGCGAGCTCGGCGAGCCGCTCGTCGTACTCCTGATCGCTGATGAAGGGGGCGGCGTCGACGTAGTAGGCGCGGTTGGCGCGGTCCAGCAGCTCGCGGAGCTGTCGGACGCGGTCTGCGGGGGAGTGTCGCTGGCGGGCGGTCATCGCGTGGGCCGCTCTGGGCTGTTCAGCTAGCGGGTCATGCCTGCGCGGCGTCTTCGGCGGCTGGTTCGCCCGTATCTGCGGGGACGACGGCGGCGGCGACGAGGCGGTCGCCCTCCTTGAGGTTCACGAGGCGCACGCCCTGGGTGTTGCGGCCGATGCGGCTGACCTGATCGACGCGGATGCGGACGAGCAGGCCGCCCTCGGAGACGAGCACGAGTCCCTGTGTTCCGGTGACGGCCTTCATGGCGACGACCTCGCCGTTGCGGCCTTCGGTGCGGATGTCGATGCGTCCCTTGCCGCCGCGCGACTGGATGCGGTACTCGGTCGAGCCGGCGTCGCCCTCGCCCTGGACGAGGTACTCGGTCATGGAGGTGCGTTTGCCGTAGCCGTTGCTGGTGACGGTGAGGAGGTCTGCCTCGGGGTGGATGGAGGAGAGCGGGTCGTCCTGGTCGCGCATCTCGATGCGGACGATGTCGACGACGGCGTCGGAGTCGGCGAGCTCGATTCCCTTGACTCCCGCGGCGGAGCGGCCCATGGGCCGGGCGTCGCTCTCCTTGAAGCGGATGGACATGCCCTGCGCCGTGCCCAGGAGGATGTGGTCGGATCCGCTGGTGGAGATGACGCCTATGAGGCGGTCGCCTTCGTTGAGCTCGACGGCGATGATTCCCGCGCGGCTGACGTTCTGGTAGAGCCTGAGGCTGGAGCGCTTGACCTTGCCCTGGGCGGTGGCGAAGACGAGGAAGTCCTCGGTCTTTTCGAAGTCCTTGATGGGCATGAAGGCGACGGCTTTTTCGCCCTCTCGGAGCTCGATGAGGTTGACGATGGCGCGTCCCTTGGAGGTGCGGGCCATCTCGGGGATCTCATAGACCTTGACCTTGAAGACGCGGCCGCGGTCGGTGAAGCAGAGCAGGTGATCGTGGGTGGAGGCGACGAGGACGTGCTCGATGAAGTCTTCCTCGCGGGCGTCGGAGGCGCGGATGCCTCGGCCGCCGCGGTTCTGCTCGCGGTAGGTCGAGAGCGGGACGCGCTTGACCCATCCGGCGTGCGAGACGGTGACGGCGACGTCGTGCTCGGCGATGAGGGCTTCGAGGTCGATGTCCGCCTCTGACTCCTCGATGCGGGTCAGGCGGGGGCGTGCGTAGCGGGCCTTCATCTCGGCGCAGTCGGCGCGGATGATGGCGAGGACGCGGGCACGGTCGGCGAGGATGGCTTCGTAGGACTCGATCTCGGCGACGACCGCCGCGTAGTCCCTGACGAGCTTGTCGATCTCGAGGCCCACGAGCTGGATGAGGCGCATGGCGCCGATGGCCTCGGCCTGGACGCGGGTCAGCAGGACACCCTCCCCCGAGGCGAGGGCGGCCTGGCTCTGGCGGAGAAGCCGCTGGGGGATGATGGGGGCGAAGCGGTGGTCGGGGGTGATGCGGAAGGCGCGGCGCATCAGCTTCTCGATGGCTTCTTCGCGCGTTCGGCTGGAGCGGATGAGGGCGATGACCTCGTCGATGTCGCAGACGGCGTAGATGAGCCCTTCGAGGACGTGGGCGCGCTTGCGGGCCTCCTGGAGGAGGTGGCGGGTGCGGCGCTCGATGACGTCGACGCGGTGCGCGACGTAGTGATCGATGAGGGCGCGGAGGCTGAGGGTGCGCGGCTGGCGGTTCACCAGCGCGATGTTCATGATCGAGAGCGTGCTCTGCAGGGGGGTGAACTCGTAGAGCTGGTTCTCGACGACGGCGGGGTCGGCGCCGCGGCGGAGCTCGCAGACGATGCGCACGGGGGCGTCGCGCCCAGACTCGTTGCGGACGTCGGTGATGTCCTTGATCTTCTCGTTCTCGACGGCTTCGCCGATGCGTTCGACGACGGTGTTGGCGGAGAGCTGGTAGGGGATGGTGTCGATGACGAGCTGCTGCCGGTCGCGGGAGCCTTTGATGGGCTCGGTATGGACGACGCCTCGGACCTGCAGGCGTCCCCTGCCGGTGGAGTAGCCGTCGACGATGCCGCGTTTGCCGCAGATGACGCCGCCGGTGGGGAAGTCCGGGCCCGGGACGATGGTGAGGAGTTCGGCGAGGGAGATGTCGGGGCGGTCGATGACGGCGGTGATGGCGTCGAGGATCTCGCCCGGGTTGTGGGGGAGGAGGCTGGTCGCCATTCCGACGGCGATGCCGACCCCGCCGTTGATCATGAGGTTGGGGAACTTGCCGGGGAGGACGGTGGGCTCTTCGAGGCGGTCGTCGTAGTTGGGCTGGAAGTCGACGGTGCCGAGGTTGAGGTCCTCGAGCATGTCGACGGCGGCGGCGGCCATGCGTGCTTCGGTGTAGCGCATGGCGGCGGGGGGGTCCGGGAGGATGGAGCCGAAGTTGCACTGCGGGTCGATGAGCGTGACGCGCATCTTCCAGTTCTGGGCCATGCCGGCGAGGGTGGGGTAGACGACGGACTCGCCGTGCGGGTGGTAGTTGCCCGAGACGTCGCCGCAGATCTTGGCGCACTTGATGTGCTTGCGGCCCGGTCGGAGGTTGAGGTCGTTCATGGCGACGAGGATGCGTCGTTGGGAGGGCTTGAGCCCGTCGCGGACGTCGGGCAGGGCCCGGTCCATGATGGTGCTCATGGCGTAGGTGAGATAGGAGTCCTTCAGCTCGTCTTCGATATGGAGGTCGAGGACGGCGCCGATGGACGGCGGGAGGGGCTGATCGGGGGCCGAGTCCGGGCCGGTGGGGGGCGTGGGCTGGTCGCTCATTGAGCGGAGATTCTAGCTGAGGCGGGGGGAAGAAGGGGCGGGTTTTGCCCGCAAAAACCGCGGGAACCGCCGAGTTCCCGCGCTGAGGGCGGAGGGGTCAGGCGGGGCGCGGCGCGGGGGCCCGGCGAGGGGTCGGGATGAGCGCGGCGATGAGGGTGATGGCGGTCGAGGCGAGGAGGAGCTCGTGCTGCTGGCCCAGGTAGCCGAGCGCGATGAATGGGAGCGCGGCGATGGTGAGCGCGATCCAGGTGATCCAGCGGCGCCGGGTCCACGGGCCGCCCTGCGCGGCGAGAATGACGGCGATGGGGAAGACGAGCGCGTAGGGGGCGATCATGCACTCGTATGCGCGGCGGAAGAACACGGCGGGGAGCGCGAACGGGATCATGACGCAGGCGGAAGTGGCGAGCATGGCGAGGAGGAGTTGGGTGCGACGGGTGGGCCAGCGCGGGCCGTAGGAGGCGAGGCCGCCGGGCATGAGCTCGCGGAGATGTGCGGCGACGGTGAATACGGACTGGCACGTGAGGTGGATGAGGAGGTAGAGGCTCCACGAGCCGCGGTCGATCAGGCCGCCGGCGTAGAGGAGGGAGTACAGCATGAAGGCGGGGAAGGCGACGCCGAAGGCGAGGACGAAGGCGGCGGCGCCGGCGGGGCCCGGGAGCTCCTGCCGGACGCGGTGAAAGGTGAGATCGAGGTGCGGGCAGCAGGCGAAGCCGAGGAGGATCGTGGGGGTGGCGAAGAGCAGGGCGAGCGGTGGCTGGACGCCTGAGTTCGGGGGGAGCTGCAGGGTGTGTCCGGTTCTTGTGGAGAGGATCCACGCGGCGATGGTGGCGGCGGTTGTGAAGAGGGCAAAGAGGGGCCACCACTTGCCGGGAGTGCGGGCGAGGAAGAAGGCGCTGATCAGCAGAAGTGCGGCGCCGATGCCGCCCAGGTAGCCCTGGCGGATGGCTGAATGGGCGGAGAGATGCGGCAGGATCATGAAGAGCCACGCCGAATGGAAGAGGATGGTGACGACGCTGAAGAGGCGCATGACGCCCAGGTTGTCGGCGACGCGCTGGCGGCTGGCGGCGGCGCTCAGTGTGAGGCCCACAAGCATGGCGCCCAGGGCGTTGCAGACGAGGAAGACGGCCCAGCCGTGCCACCCCCAGTCGCGGGTCAGATAGACCGGGAGCCACATCCCGATGCACCACGTCCAGGAGCAGGCGAGGAAGAGCGCGCGTCCCACGATCTTCAGCATGCGCTGCAGACTATCGGGAGGTTGAGCGGGAGGTCGCTGGGCGGGGCCCGATCAGGCCTGTTCGGCGGTCTCGGCTGACTCGGCGGGGAGCTGGCGGGCCTTCTGGCGCGCTTCCTTGGCCTCGTGCATCGACTTGGGCGTGACGTGGAAGGTGACGTTGCACTTGCCGACGCGCATGTCCCGCGGCGGGCGGGCGCGGCCCGGGATGGGCAGGCGCTGCTGCAGGATGTCCATCTCGAGGCTGACGTTGAACTCTGTGCCGGTGGCGACGAGCGCCTTGAGGTCGGGCGAGGAGGCGACCTTGTAGATCGCGGGGCCGAAGCAGGGGCGGAGGAACTTGTAGTTGAGCTCCTTGCAGACGACGGTGTAGTCGCCTCCTACCTCGGCGAAGAGGAACATTCCGCCGGCGATCTCGCTGTTGGCGAGCAGCGAGGCACCCGCCATCGCGTTGTACCAGTTGCGGTTGAAACGGCGGAAGGGGAGGACGGCGGTGAAGGTGCTGGCGTCCAGGCGCTTCATCTGGATGCCGCTCTTGAAGGCGTAGGGAAGCCAGATGAGCGAGCAGACGCGGTGCCAGAAGTTGTTTCGGGTGCTGAGACGGCTGATGAACGACTCGAGCCAGCCGGAGAACCCCTGACGACGCTTGCGCCGGGGCGGAGTGCGGCTCGGGGGACCGCCTGAGGCGCCCACCTCGACAAGAGGCGCGGATTCGGTGTGGCTGGGAGCCGACGTCACGCTGGGATCCTCGGTGGCGGAGGGATGATATCCCGGCGCGAGATTGGTCGGGGCTCATTCGGGGGGCATCTTTGGGGTGGGCGGAGGCGGCTGCGCAGCGGGGAGGGGCTCGGCGGCGTGGGGGCGAAACGGCCGGAGGTCGTAGACGTGCAGGTCGACGGGCTCGGCCTTCGAGTAGTTGAATCCGGTGACGATGCCCTGAGGCTCGGCGGTGGGTGCGCCGGCGAGGGCGAGCGCTTCGGCGGCGCGGTCGGCCGGCACGATGAGGATGCCGGGCGGGCCTTCGAGCCACACGCCCAGCGAGCGGAGGCCCAGACGGTCGAGGCGTCCTCTTGTGAAGAATTTCAGGCTGTCCTCGTGGTACCCGATGGCGCCGATGCGGGCGGAGGCGTCGGGATCGAGTCGGCGGATGATCTCGTGGAGGCGGACGCTGACCCACGGCTGCGTGACGGCGGGCAGGGCCACGCCGAAGAGCGTCGCGGAGCCGACGAGCGCCGTGGTGACGGCGAGGACCTGGGCCAGGCCCAGGGAGCGCTTCCAGAGAGCGCGCAGGATGCTGAGGTTGAGGCCGGCGGCGGCACCGATCAGCGCGCCCAGAAACAGCAGGGGGCCCGCGCCGCTCAGCGGGCTCCACTGTCCCCACCGAACCAGAAGGATGGGCCCGGCGACGGTTGCGAGCGTCCCGATGATCCACCAGAGGGCGAGGCCCAGCTTGCCCGCGGCGCTGTGGAGCCCCAGCGCGCGTGGCGCCTCGGGGTTGGTCGAGGCGATCATGACGGCGCGGGCGCTCAGGAGCGCCAGCGCGGGGTAGAGCGGCAGCGTGTAGTGGGGGAGCTTGGTGCTGACCAGCTCGAAGACGAGCCAGGACGGGGCGATCCACGCCAGGAGGAAGAGCTCGGCGGGGTGCTCGTCGGTGAACCTGCCGAGCCAGGCGCGGAGGCCGGCGGAGTTCGGGGCCTGGGGCGCGGCGCGGGCGCGGCGCCAGGCGAGCGCGAGCCCCGCGGCGGTGAGCATCGAGCCGGGCCAGAACATGACGGGGAGCATCGCGAGGTGGTAGCCCGGCGGGCCCCAGTGACCTTCGCTAGGGGAGACGCTTCGGCCCAGCGTTTCGTCCCAGATGGTGCGGAAGTAGAGCTGCCAACCGACCTCGCGGGCGACGAGCACGACCCACGGAAGGGCCGCGACGAGGATGATCGCCACGCCGAGCAGGGGCCGGAGCCGGAGCATCCAGCGCCAGCGACCGGTGGCGGCGCTGAGCGTGAGGGCGGTGAGCCCGGCGATCATGGGCGTGATGGGTCCCTTGGCCATGATGCCGAGCGCGACGGTGAGCCAGAAGGCGGCGCAGAGCGCCAGCGACGGGCGGCTGGGCGCGTGCGTCGGGGCCTGCCGCGGCGCGGCGCGGCGCCAGCACGCCCACAGGAGCGCCATCGCGGCGGTGGTGCACGCGAGCAGGAGCTGATCCGCGCGTGCCTGCCGGGCGTCCCACAGGACGACGAGAGAGGTCGAGAGCAGAGCGGCGGCGAGGAACGCGGAGCGATGGTCGGGCCGAGCCGGCGCGGCGAGCCCGGCGGAGGCCAGCGGGCCCGTGCGGCTCGGGAACATCGAGAGGCCCAGTCGCCAGGTCAGAAGTGCGGCGACGGTCGCGGCGAGAGCTGAGGGGAGTCGGTAGGGACCGATGCCGCCGGGGGACGTGATGAACCGGTCGAGCGCCGCCGCCGAGCCCGCCTGGAGCCAGTAGAGGAGCGGCGGCTTGTTCAGGCGCGGCACGTCTCCCATCATGGGAACGACCCAGCCGCGGAGCGTGTCGCTGGCGCGCATCTGCGCGCTGGCGAGGGCGAAGCGCGATTCGTCGCGGTCGACCGGGGGCACGGCGAACAAGCCCGGCGCGTAGGCGACGAGGCAGAGCAGGACGAGTGCGAGAGCGCCGGGCCACCGGCCCAGCCAGTGCGCTCGCGTGGGAGCGTCGGCCGCGGCTGATCGTGGCTGAGGCATCGTCTTCGACTATAACCCTCGGGAGGGGCGTTCCGCGTGACCATCACTCCGCTCAGCCAGCCCGGGACCAGCAGCGATGCGCCGCAGCTCGGCGGGGCGGCGGGTCCGTCGGGAATGCGCCGGGCGTGGCGGATCTTCGGGCTGTGGGTGATCGCGGGCGCGGCGCTGATCCCGCTTGATCAGGTGCTGCACGAGGCGATCCGCGGGCTGCGGCCCGGCGGGGATCTGCGACGCGAGCTGGAGCTTCTGCAGCAGTTCGGCAGTCCGACGACGATCGCGCTGTGCGCGCTGCTGATATGGAGGCTCGATCCGGCGCGGCTGCGGCGCGTCATCGACTGGGCGCTGGCGGCGGCGGCTTCGTGGGGCGCTGTGATGGTGCTCAAGATGCTGGTGGGTCGGCCCCGGCCCAAGTTCGGCGAGCATCTGCACGCGCTCGGGCCGTGGCGTGCCTACGTGGTGCACGAGGGCGACCCGCCGCGGTACGCGTGGCAGTTCTGGCAGCGCGACATCACCGAGATCTGGTCGATGCCCTCGAGTCACACGGCGGCGGCGGCGACGGCGGCGGTGATGCTGAGCGCGCTGTATCCGCGGCTGCGGCCCGTGGTGTGGAGCATGGCGGCGCTGGTGGGCTTCTGCCGGGTGATGTTCAAGGCGCATTACCCGAGTGATGTGATCATCGGGGGCGCGATGGGCGCGATGGTGGCGTGGCTGTTCGTGCGGCGGTGGGGCGCGGAGCGGGGCTAGAGGTCGAGGCCGGCGGCGAGGCGCTGCCGGAGGGCGGCGATGATGGACTCGTTGGCGGGCGGGAAGGCGAAGTCCTCGAGGCGGTCGATCGGGCACCAGCGGTGGTCGGCGACGTGGAGGTTGGCGGGGGGCGGGCTGCCCGGGGTCAGCCGGCAGAGCCGGGGGTGCAGGCGGACGGTGCCGTGGGGGTAGGTGTAGACGACCTCGGGCAGACTTCCGAGGAGGTCAACGGACACCCCAACTTCTTCCGAAAGTTCCCGGCGGACGCAGTCGTCCGGGGTTTCGCCCGATTCGGCCTTGCCGCCAGGGAGCTCCCAGTATCCCCCGAAGACGGTGGTGCCTGGTCTGCGGGTGATGAGCAGCTCAATTGTGCGCGATGTCTGGGAGCGTGGGAAGGGGTCTGTAGGGGGTGTCTCCCGCAAAACAATCCCGATTCCGACGTCGATAGGGATCGCGAGAGTGCTCATGCGGGAAAAAATCTATAAGTGCTTGTCAGAAAAGAGGTTAAGAAAATTATGTCCGAGGCGATCCGGATACGTTGACCCCCCTTGGACGTCGCATACGCTAGCGTACTGACACGGGTCGGGACGCCGCCTGGAGCGGCGAGAATCCGGGGAACAAGCTTCGCGGCGCATAGCCGTGGCACGCCGTCGATCGGGGATCGGAGCCCTCGATCGACGGTTTTACTTTTGCGTCGATCGTGCGTCGATCGTCCGCGAACGTGCACGGGGCGGGTTGCTGACCTGATGAGCGCGGTGAGCGGTGATCAGAGCGCGGTCGCGGGCGCGGGAGCGGCATCGGGGATGCCGTTCTTGGCCTTGTAGTCGCTGATGGCGGAGCGGATGGCGTCCTCGGCGAGTACGGAGCAGTGGATCTTGACGGGGGGAAGCGACAGCTCCTCCACAATGTCGGTGTTGCGGATCTTCAGCGCTTCGTCGACGGTCATTCCCTTGACCCACTCGGTGGCGAGGGAGCTGGAGGCGATGGCCGAGCCGCAGCCGAAGCACTTGAACTTGGCGTCCTCGATCTTGCCGGTGGCCTGGTCGACCTTGATCTGGATCTGCATGACGTCGCCGCACTCGGGGGCGCCGACGATGCCGACCCCGACGTCCTTGCGCTGCTTGACCTGGGCGCTGGGACCGAAGTTCCCGACGTTTCGGGGATTCTCGTAGTGATCGATGACTTTGGGACCGTATGCCATGGGATGGTTCCTTGATGGGCGGGTTCAGTGGGCCTGCCACTCGATGGTCTTGATGTCGATCCCCTCCAGGTGCATGTCGTAGAGGGGGCTGAGCGTGCGGAGCTTGCGGACTGCCTCGATGACGTTGTCGACGGTGAAGTCGACCTCTTCCTGGGTGGTCCAGCGGCCCATGGAGAGGCGGAGGGAGCTGTGGGCGAGCTCGTCGCCCACGCCCAGGGACTTGAGGACGTAGCTGGGCTCGAGGCTGGCGGAGGTGCAGGCGCTGCCGCTGGAGCAGGCGATGTTCTTGATGGCCATCATGAGGCCTTCTCCCTCGACGAAACCGAAGGAGATGTTCAGGATGTGGGGGAGCCTGCGTTCGGCGTGGCCGTTGACCTGGGTGACGTCCAGCGCCTCGCTGAAGCGCTTCTCCATGGATCGGCGGAAGGCAAGCAGCCGCGCGCCGTCGGCGTCCATCTCCTTGGCGGCGATCTCGCACGCCTTGCCCAGGCCGACGATGCCGGTGACGTTCTGCGTTCCGGAGCGGTAGCCGCGTTCCTGCCCGCCGCCCTCGATCTGCGCGACGATTCGGACGCGGGGGTTCTTGCGGCGGATGTAGAGGGCGCCGACGCCCTTGGGCCCGTACAGCTTGTGGCCGCTCCATGTGAGGAGGTCGACGTTGTCCCGTTCGACGTTGGTGGGCATCTTGCCGACCCACTGGGTGGCGTCGGTGTGGAAGATGATGCCCTTCTCCTTGCAGAGGCGTCCGATCTCGGGGATCTCGTTGATGGTCCCGATCTCGTTGTTGGCCCACATGAGGGTGACGAGGATGGTGTCATCGCGGAGGGCGGCGCGGACCATGTCCGCGGTGATGACGCCGTCGGCGGGGGGATCGAGGAAGGTGACGTCGAAGCCCTCTTTCATGAGGCGCTTGCAGGGGTCGAGGACGGCCTTGTGTTCGTGGGCGGCGGTGATGATGTGGCCGCGCTTGGCGCTGCCGGCGGGGGCGCGCTCGTACATCTCGGCGGCGCCCTTGATGGCGAGGTTGTTCCCCTCGGTGGCGCCGCTGGTGAAGATGATCTCCTTTTCGCTGGCGCCGATCAGCGCGGCGGCGTGGGCGCGGGCGGTGTCGATGGCCTCTTCGGCCTCCCAGCCGAAACGATGGTTGCGGCTGCCGGCGTTCCCGAACTTCTCGGTGAAGTAGGGGAGCATCGCTTCGACCACCCGCGGATCGCAGGGGGTGGTTGCGGCGTGGTCCATGTAGATCGGGAGCTTGAGCATGCGGTGCCTCGACGGAGTGTGGATCGTGGGGGGAGGTATCGCGGACGACGCCGCGGCGTGAATTCCGGAGCTGAGACTCAGTTTTAGAACCTTTCCATCCTAGGCTCCCACCGAGGGGCGTCAACATCGGGGGATCGTTGCGGCGGGGGGATTCCGGGCAGCGAAGGGCGGTGCAAGATCGTCGATCGCGGCCGACATACCCCATCAGCGAGCGGGCGATCGACCCGCTGCACACAGGGAAAGGAGCACGAGCATGATCGTTCAGACCGAGGCGTTCTCGGCCGCGCGCCAGGCGGCGTTCGCGGAGCGGCTTTTGGGGATTCTCAACGGCGGGGGTCTGGCGCTGATGGTATCGGTCGGGCACCGCACGGGGCTGTTTGACGCGATGGAGCCCGGATGGTGGGCGACGAGCGCGGAGCTGGCGGCGCGGGCCGGGCTTCACGAGCGGTATGTGCGCGAGTGGCTGGGCGCGATGGCGACGGGCCGGATCGTCGAGCATGACGCGGAGTCGGGGCGGTTCTGCCTGCCCGCGGAGCACGCGGCGCACCTGACGCGGGCAGCGAAGCAGGACAACATCGCGGTGCTTTCGCAGTACATCGGCGTGCTGGCGGCGGTGGAGGACCAGATCGTCGAGCGCTTCCGCTCGGGCGGGGGCGTGGGCTACTGCGAGTTCCACAGGTTCCATGACGTGATGGCGGAGGACAGCGGCCAGTCCGCGGCGGCGGCGCTGGAGAGCGCTGTGCTGCCCTTGATCCCGGGGATCATCGAGAAGCTCGAGTCGGGGATCAGCGTCGCGGACGTCGGCTGCGGCTGCGGCCGGATCATCAACCTGCTGGCGAGGCGCTTCCCCAAGAGCCGCTTCACCGGGATGGACTTCTCGGAGGAGGCGATCGGCAAGGCGCTGGCCGAGGCGGAGGCTCACGGGACGACGAACGCGCGCTTCGAGCTGAAGGACGCGGCGGCGATCGACATGCCGGGCCGGTTTGACCTGGTGCTGACGTTCGACGCGATCCACGATCAGGCCGATCCGAAGCGCGTGCTGGCGAACATCCGGGCGATGCTCAAGCCCGGCGGGGTGTACATGATGCAGGACATCGGGCTCTCGAGCCACGTGCACAAGAACATGGAGCACCCGGTGGCGCCGCTGATCTACACGATCTCGTGCATGCACTGCATGACGGTGTCGCTGGCGCAGGGCGGTGCGGGGCTCGGAGCGGCGTGGGGGGTGGAGCTCGCCGAGCGCATGCTGCGCGAGGCGGGGTTCTCGCAGATCAGCATTCACCGTCTGCCGCACGACATTCAGAACGCTTACTTCGTGGCGAGCGCCTGAGCGGAGGGTGTGCGGGGGCCGCCGGGCTGCGCCAAGCACGCGGTCCGGCGGTCGGGGGGTGGTCGGCGGATCGGTGGTCAGGGTTCGAAGCGGTCGACGCTGACGGGGTTCTGCGGGATGTGGTCGCGGAGCCCCTGTTCGCAGGCGATCGGCAGATCCCGGCGGATGAAGCGCTGGTGATTGGGGTTGGCCGAGAGCGGGCCCTCGGGCTGGCGGGTGGTGTGCCAGAGATGGAAAGCGATGATGTCGCGGCAGGCGGGGAGGCACGGCGCGCCGGCGCGGGCGGCTCGGCGTGCGAACTCGTCGTCAAGGTAGCCCCAGCCTTGATAGTGCTCGTCGAAGCCGTTGAGCTCGTTCCAGAGCTCGATTGGGGCGGACCAGTTGCAGCCGAGCAGCTTGGGCTTGTGCAGCGGGGCGAGGCGGAGGCGCCGCAGGAGCAGGTGGCGGCGGTAGCGGCGATCGCGCGACTCGAGCGCGCTCAGCGCCTCGGGGCTGAGCGTCGGGGCCTGCGCGCCTTGGAGGACGCGGCGGGCGTCGAGGGCCTGGGATTCTTCGCGCGGGACATCGACGCGGTGGGGATAGACGAGGCGGTCGGGGCCGCCGAGGTCGGCGTGGCGCTCGACGAGCGTGTCGGAGGCGAGGATGTCGCCGTCGAGCTGGATGAGTCGGCCGGCGCGGATGCCCAGGTCGTGGATGACGTGGCGTGCGGCGTTGTTGCGGACCTGGGAGCAGCGCGCGATGCCGTGGTGCGCGCGGCGGACCCAGGCGATGGGGACGCGGACGAGCGGGGCCCACTGGCGGGCGAGTTCGCCCACGCCGGGATGGTCCGTGTCGCTGGAGGCGACGACGAGGTCCGGCCGGCGGGACTGGCGCGCAAGGCCGGCGAAGACCAGGTCGAGATACTTCGGCTGGTGGCAGACGATGTAGACGATGACGGGTCGTGTCGGGCTCACGGGCCTTCGGGGCGTGCGTCGTCCTTGAGCATCTTGAGCTCATCGCGGAGGATGGCGGCGAGCTCGTAGTTCTCCTGCTCGAGGGCGCGTTTGAGTCGTTCGTGCAGTTCGTGCTTCTGGCTGGCGGGGAGCTTGGTGACGAGCTCGTCGCGCATGCCGCGGAGGAGCTGGACCTCGCTGGCTTCCTCGAACTCGGCAGCGCGGCCCATGTCGTCGTACTGGCGGCGGATCTGGTCGACTCCCTCGTCGATGAGGAAGAGGGCGGCCTTGGGCTCGCCGCCGACAACCATCTGGCTGGCGAGGGCGCGCATGCGCATCATGGTGATGTAGGGGCGGAACTGTTCGAGGACGGTGCGGTCCTCCTCGCTCTCGGCGTACTGCTTGCAGAGGTCGAGGACGCGCAGATTGCGGGTGGTGTCGCGGACGACGCCCTCATAATCCGAGAGCACGAGGAGGCTGATATAGCGGTGATAGAACTGGACGGCCTCTTCGCGGAGCAGGCGGCAGTCGTCCTCCGAGAGGACGGGCGGGTCGCCGTCGCCTTCGGGGCCGCCGGCCTCTTCGTGGTCGGCGATGCGGGACTCGTGGAGCTCGAGGAGGCTGTCGAAATCGTTGGGTCGGAGGCCGTCGGGGCGACCGGTGACCTCCATCTGGAGGACGCCCAGGTCGAGCCTCATCTGGATCTTGGGTTCGCCGTCATCGCCCCGGATCAGCCGGACGTTGATCTGGCCGGGTTCGTAGGGCCAGTCCTGCAGCAGCTTGGTGAGATCGATGCTCATGCCGGTGCCCCGGAGTGTATCCCGTCCGCCGAGCCGGTTGAGAACGGATCGCGGCGGGGGGGAGGCGGCCCGGGCGGGGTGCGGCGCGGTATTTGCGGACTTGCGGCGCTCGTGAATGCACGGGGGCGAACACCCGATAGAAAGGTTTCCGCCACGGTCATTGCGGCCGGTTGGCGGCGGGACTAGGATCCCCTGTTCACCGGCGACGGAGACCGCCGGTGGCTGGAGAGGTGAGAGTCCCGATCGACCGTTGAGCCCGCGGACAGGGGTTTGTCGTGCATGTCTCGTGCGGACCTCGAGTCTGATCTGCAGCTGTATCTGCGGCAGATCAATGATTTTCCGCTTCTGGCTCCCGAAGAGGAGAAGGAGCTGGGCTGGCGGGTCATCAATGACTCGTGCCCCGACGCGCGCGAATGCCTCGTGCGTGCGAACCTGCGGCTGGTCGTGTCGATCGCCAAGCATTACACGAACCGCGGGCTTTCGCTGACCGACCTGATCGAAGAGGGCAACATCGGGCTCATCCGGGCGGTCGAGGGGTTCGATCCCGCGCAGGGGGCCCGGTTCTCGACGTACGCGTCGTGGTGGATCAAGCAGGCGATCAAGCGGGCGCTGATTAATGCGGTGCAGCCGATCCATGTGCCGGCGTACATGGTGGAGCTGATCGCCAAGTGGAAGCACGCAAGCGCCCGGTTCGAGGAGCAGAACGGCCGGCAGCCGACGCTCGAAGAGCTGAGCAAGCTGATGGGCCTGTCCGTGAAGAAGGTCAGCATCATCCGCAACGCCGGCAAGGCGTTCCAGTCGACGGCGCAGTCGCCCGTCGGCGCGGACGGGGAGTCGCTGAACTTCGGGGACGTGATCACGGACCCGCGGGCCGGCCGGCCCGAGGACCCGGTCTTCCGGGGCGAGGAGCTGACGCTGATCTACAAGCTGCTGGACGCGATCGATGAGCGGGAGGCGCAGGTGCTCCGGCTGCGGTTCGGGCTGGACGGGAAGGAGCCGCTGACGCTGAAGCAGATCGGCCACGAGATCGGGCTGACGCGGGAGCGCGTGCGGCAGATCGAGGTCGAGGCACTGCGCAAGCTCAACTCGCGCCTTGCGGACGACCGGCCCAGCCGGTTCACGAAAGAGGGCGAGAACGGCGGTCGCGGCGGGCGCGCCCGGGCCGGGGCCTCGGCCGAGGACCGCGAGCGGTGAACGCGGCCGAGCGGTGATCAGGCGGTCGTCTGCTGACGCTGGGCGGACTGCGTTCCGGGGATGACGCCCGGGAGCCAGACTTCATGGATGTCCTGCTCGTCGTTCACGCGGCGGAGCAGCAGATAGACGATGGTCGAGCAGCAGGCCGACCAGCTCACGATGTACGCGAGCGCGGCTCCTTCGAGGACGAGCTTCCAGAAGGCGATGACGCGGCCGGCGGCGGAGGCGCCTCCGGCGGGGGTCGTGGTGGCGGCGAGCGGGGCCGAGGTCGCGCCCAGCACCTCGAAGCGGCGCACCTCCCCGAGCCATGCGCCCGCGAGGGCGTCCGTGAGCGACCAGACGGTGGACGCGAGCCAGCCGACGAGGCCCACGATGATGAGCCCCTGCGCGATCAGGAGTCCGATGTAGAGAAGGGCTCGCGCGGGGCGGCCCAGGAGGTACGCGTAGACCCGCTGCACAGCGTCGGCGGAATCGGTCGCTTCGACGGCGACGGCGGGTGCGAGCAGGCCATGGCCCAGCGCGTAGAGGGCCAGCAGCAGGGTCAGCGGCAGGCCCACGACGAGGAGCAGCACGCCGAAGAGCCCGGCCCCGACGACGTTGAGGCCCGGGATCGCCAGCGTGATCCATCCGCCCACGATGAGCACGAGCGCGAGGGCGGCGGCGGCGAGGAGCGGGAGAAGCATGGCGCCCGCCAGGCCTCGCCAGCGCGCCAGCGCGAAGCGGAGCGATTCGCGCGTGCCCAGGTTGAGCCCGGCGGCGAAGTCGACGGCGGCGCCGCGGGCGATCGCGCCGGTTCCGATGGCCCACAAGGGAGTGAGCGCGAGGAGGGCAGCGCCGAGGCTGATGGGCCTCTCGGTGACGAGGGTGATGGTCGAGGCGATCTCGCCGCGCCACAGTGCGGCGAGGGCTTCGGCGGGCCGGCCCTCGAGCATCAGGGCGGCGCCGGAGCGCCAGGCGTCGCGGATCGTGAGGATGAAGGGCAGGGCGATGGGGTTGCCGGTGACGGCTCCGACCGCGCGGTCGACGGCGGCGGCGACGCCCCACATCAGCAGGATGAGCAGGGCGGCGATGATCATCCGAGCGGGCTGCAGCGCGAGTGCTGGCGCGCGGAGGATGAGAGGCCAGATGAGCCCGGCGGTCAGCTCGGCGAAGGTGACAGGGCCCCCGCGGCGGGGCCGCTCGTAGGGCGCGGACTCGTTCGGTTCTGTCGAGGCGCTCACTGGGGGCGGATGCTACCAGCGGCGTGCGGGAGCGCCGCCGCGAGCGCGCTGAAGAGTTCTTCGGGTTCGACCATGCGGCCCGGTCCGACGGCGCGGCAGGCCTGCCATCCCGACGCGGGGCCCACGAGCGTGAATCCGTCGGCCGCGAGCTGGCGCGCGTTGCGCTGCGTGGCGGGCTGGGCCCACATCACTTCGTTCATGGAGGGGGCGAGCAGCACGGGGGTGCGCGAGCGGTCGACGGCGGAGAGGACGAGCGTGACGACGTCGTCGGTCAGGCCCTGCGCGAGCCTCGCCATGCAGTCCATGGTGCAGGGGGCGATGACGGCGGCGCTGGCGGAGCGTGCCAGGGCGATGTGCTGCGGGTCGTGGGCCTCGGTGTGCTGCCAGGCGGAGGTGTAGACGGGCCGCGCGGAGAGGGCCTGGAAGGTGAGCGGCGTGACGAATCTGGTCGCCGCCTCGGTCATGAGGACGGTGACATCCGCCCCCGCCTGCGCGAGGCGGCTGACGAGGGTCGCCGACTTATAGACCGCGATGCCCCCGGTGACTCCCACGATGATGCGGGCGCCGCGGAAGGGCTGTGGGGGCGAACCCGGGGGTGTCGGGCCCGGGTGCATGCTCAGTCGTCGCGGAGGAAGCGGCGCGAGGTGGTGCGGGGCTTGATCGGGGCGGCGTTGGGGTCGATCTCGAGGGTGATCTTTTGCTGGAGGATCTCTTCTATCACGAGCTCGAGATCGGACCGGCCGTCACGGTCGACGAGGGGCCTGGCCCCGTCCATGAGCTGGACAAGCCGGCGCTGGATGAGCGCACAGAGCTTGAACCGCCCGCCGACCTTGCTCACGATCTCCTCGCTCTTGAGGGCCTCGATCATCGAAGGGTTTTCTCCGCTATACTTCCAAGGAGGGGCGTCTGGCCTCGGGCAAAGAACCCGGGGCCGACCGCCACGCCGAGCGAATCGACAAGTGTATCCAAGCGGCCTTGCTCCCGCAACGCACTGTAGGGGGGCGGGCGTGGGCAATGACATTGCGGGCCTGCGTGCGTGAGCGTGCGCGGGACCGCCCAGCCGGGCCTTGTGCCCTCAGGGAATGAATGGAATTCAAGTTCGGAGACCGCCTGGTGCATCCCGCACGTCCGGAGTGGGGTGTGGGCGTGGTGACGGCGGCCCAGCACGTGGCCGAGAACGGGCAGTCGGCGCAGCGTCTGACGGTCCGGTTCGACCGGGCGGGGCTCAAGACGCTGTCCACGGCCCATGTGAGGCTCGAGCCGGCGACCGAGTCGGCGGCGGCGGCGACGGCGACGGCGGTGGAGCCCGCCATGCTCCCCGAGGGGGGCTGGCTGGAGCAGCTTGAGGCGGGGGATCTGAACGACCGGATGTCGCGGCTGCCCGAGGCGACGCGGGACCCGTTCGTGACGCTGGCGGCGCGGCTCAAGGCCACGCTGGGGCTCTGGAGGTTCTCGGACCAGGGGTCGACGCTGCTGGACTGGGCCGCGATGCAGACCGGTCTGAAGGACCCCCTGAACAGGTTCAGCCGCCACGAGCTGGAGCAGTTCTTCAAGCGGTTCGCCTTTGAGCGCGAGCAGCAGCTCAAGAAGCTGCTGCTTGAAGCCCGGAAGCAGCCCTCGGCGGAGGTTGAGAAGGTGAAGGCCGAGGCGCTGCCGGCCGCACGCGACGCGATGCGCCGGCTCCACCTCTGATGTTGACCGGGGGCAACGGGCGGCGCAAACGGCCCGCCCGCGGGGGTCCCGGCTGCGGGGCCGTGCCAGCACAGCATTGACGCTGAAACACGCCGCGATCGCCGCGGGGGCGGCTGCGGCCGCGTTTTTATCGGGCCCGGTGCCGGCCGCCGGTGCGTCGCGGGACGCCTGGCACGGGCGGCGGCCCGCCTGTTGTTGTCCCTCTCTGCGTGACCGCAATCAACCCCAGAGCAGGAGAGACAGGTTCCATGAACGACAGCGACTTCAACGCGAAGCTCGGCGAACTCCTCGGCCAGATCGACAGCCTCCCCGAGGACCAGCGGAGCGCCCTGCAGCAGCATGTCGAAGCCACGCGTGATCGTCACGAGCGCCTGCGCAAGACCATCAAGGACCTCTCCGACAGCATGGACTACCTGCGGCTGTCGGTGAAGTACCTGGTCTTCGATCTCGAAGCGACGCGGCGCGAGAACCAGTATCTCCGGAAGATGCTCGAGTCCGGCCCCGCCAACCCCGGCATCGAGGAAGGCGAGCAGGACTAAACGGGTCGCCATTGACATCATCGGCCGCGACGTGCGGATCGTCGCGGACCTCCACGACCGGGAGCGAGCCGGCGAATCGGGGGCGGAGTTCCAGGATGGACCCCGCCCGGAGTCGGAGAAGAGAGAGCCCCGGCTCCCCGGTCGACACGATCGCCCGCACCCTTGACACACGGGGTGCGGGCGTTTTTTCTGCGCGGGCTTCGGGCTCGCGTCGGGGGCGGCGGCGTGCAAAGATAGGGTCATGAGCAGCACGCGCGGCCCGGCGTCGGAACTGTGGCGGACGGCGTTCCTCGCGACCGGGAACCGGGAGCGGTCGACGCGGGCGGTGGCGCGGGTGCTCGCCCTCGATCCTGAGCTGACGTCCATGGCGGCGGAGCGCCGCCTGACCGTGCTGATGCAGGAAGCGGCGACGGGCGACGCCGAGGCGGCGGACGCGCTGCCCGGGGCGGAGGGCGCCGACCTGAAAGCGTGGGCGACGCTGGCCCGCCTGGACCGGCGGCAGCGGGCGGCGTGGGTCGTGCTCAACGTGCAGCAGACCCCCGAGATCGCCGCGACACGAGTGCTGGGGATTCCCAAGACCGCGCTGCAGGCGCAGGCGGATCAGGCGCGGGAGGCGCTGGAGCGCGCCCTCGGAGCTGATGCTTCGGGGACGGGTGCGCGGCTGGCGGCGCTGGCGGCGAAGATCGACCCGACGTCGGAGCTGGAGGAGCTGGAGCGCGGGCAGGCTCGGACGCGTCGGCGCCGGCGGCTGGTGGCGGCGGCGCAGTTCGCGGCGTTCGGCGCGTTCGTCGTCGTGCTGATCCTGATCGGGCGCGACCTTGTCAGCCGGAGCAAGGACGAGAGGTCCATGCGGGCGATCCAGGAGCAGCTCTCGCTGCCCATGACCGACGAGCAGCAGCGTGCCCGGGAGCGGCGTCTTGAAGAGGAGCGGCGCCGCGAGCAGCGGGGGGCGCCGGGCGGAGGGGTGAGCCCTTGACGGCGGGAGCGGCGGGTCGCGCAGCGCGCGTGAGCTGGCTGCCGCGGCGCATCCGCAGCAAGCTCATCTTCATGCACACGCTGTTTTCGGTGGCGCTGGCGGTGGTGCTCCTGACGACGCTGCGCACGCCGATCGCCCGGCTGATGCTCGAAGCGGAGAAGATCGAGGCGCGCCTGGCGATGGAGCTGTTTCTTGAGTCTCCGGAGGCGCTGGGGCGGGCCGCGGTGCGGGACATCTCGGTTCGGGCGGGAACGGAGGGCGAGCTGGGGCTCGCGTCCGAGGCGGCCGAGCGGGCGCGGCTCGTGCCCGGCGCGTGCGTGTTCCTGACGGAGACGACGGGGCCTCTGCGGGCGGTGCGCTGGGACCCGTCGGGGGAGCGGTTCATCGTGGCGACGGTGCGGATCGCCGAGGCCCGGGCGGCGGTGGACCGGCTGTACCTGCTGCTGACGCTGGCGCTGCTCGCGGTCTACGCCCTGATCGCGGTGGTGATGGAGGTGTTCGTGCTGCCGCGGCAGGTGTACGAGCCCTTGGAGACGCTGCGGGCGGCGGACGAAGCGGTGCAGCGGGGCGAGCGGGAGCGGGAGCTCATCGCCGAGAGCGAGATGCCGGGCGATGAATTGGGACAGATCATGCGCTCGCGGAACGAGTCGATCCTCAAGCTGCGGAGCCAGGAGGCGCAGCTGGAGAGCGCCCTGGGGCAGATCGAGGTCGCCGCCAACGAGCTGCGCCGGAAGAATCACCTGCTCGAAACGGCGCGGCGGAACCTTGCGGATCAGGACCGACTGGCCAGCCTGGGGATGATGTCGGCGGGGATCGCGCACGAGCTGAACACGCCGCTGGCGGTGCTGAAGGGGTCGGTCGAGGAGATCGCGGCGGCCCCTTCGCGGAGCGTGAGCCCCGAGCGGGCGGCGCTGATGCTTCGCGTGCTGGGCCGGCTGGAGAAGCTGAGCGAGAGCCTGCTGGATTTCGCGCGGGTGCGACCGGCGACGTCGGCGATGGTGGACGCCCGGGCGATGATCGATGAGGCGTGGACGCTGGTGAGCCTGGACCGGGGGGCGGAGGGTGTGCGGTTCGAGAACGCGCTGCCCCCGGGGACGAACGTGCGGGGCGATTTCGACCGGCTTGTGCAGGTATTCGTCAACCTGCTGCGGAACGCGGTTGACGCGCTGGACGCTCCGGGGTGGATCGCGGTGACGCGCACACAGTCCGGCGGGGCCGAGCAGGGTTCCGCGGCGGACGCGGCGGAGCGTCGGCGGTGGGTCTCGATCTGCGTGAGTGATTCGGGGCCGGGGATCGAGCCCGAGATCCTGCCCCGACTTTTCGAGCCGTTCCGCTCGACGCGGCTGGACGCGAAGGGAACCGGGCTGGGGCTGGCGGTGGCGGAGGGCATCGTGCGGGAGCACGGCGGGCTCATCCTCGCGAGGAACGCGCCGCAGGGCGGGGCGATCTTTGAGGTGATGCTGCCCGAATGGTCTCCGGAGACGCCGGGCGCGGTGGCGGTCGCCGCATCCGGGACGGGTACACTCACCGGCGATTCCGCCCCGGACCCGACCGGAGGAATGCGGAACGCACCCGAGAAGAGCACCGATGACTGAACTGGACCGGGGCGATGTGGCGCACGAGCGGGTTCCGCCGCTGTCGATCATCGCGCTCGACGACGATCCGGACTTCCGAGAGCACATCGCCGACCTGCTGGGGCGGGAGGGGCACCATGTGCGGGCGGTGTCGGTTCCGGAAGAGCTGTACGCCGCGATCGAGGCGCGGGCCCCCGACGTCGTGCTGCTGGACATGAAGATGGGCAAGCATTCGGGGACAACGGTGCTGGAGGCGGTGCGGGGGCGCTGGCCAAAGTTGTGCGTGATCGTGGTGACCGGGTTCCCGTCGATGGAGACGATGCGGGAGACGTTCAAGCAGGACGTCTTTGACTACATCTCGAAGCCCTTCAAGGCGGAAGAGCTCCGGCGGGCGCTCGGGCAGGCGGCCCGGTCTCTGGGGCTGGGGGGCGCGCCGCACGAGAGGCTCCGCTCGGAACTGGGGCGGCAGATCCGGCTTACCCGTGCGCAGCGCGGCTGGACGCTCCGCGACCTGTCCGAATCGTCGGGAGTGAGCGTCAGCCAGCTTTCCAGCATCGAGCGGGGAGCCCACCTGCCGAGCCTCGAGAGCTTTGTCGCGATCGCCAATGCGCTGGAGTGCCAGCCCAGCGACTGGCTCCGGAACGCGGGTTTCTGAGGGGGCGGATCGGCGCCGAGGGGCGCATGGACGGGGGCGAAATCGCGACCCGAGAATGTGCAGCCGCGACGCTCCTCGGGACGATGCAACGCTGTTTCCCGCAAAGACCGGAGGTCTGCCCGTGCTGTACCGCGCTGTGAATCGGATGGCTCTGCGTTCCAGTGTGCTTGTGCTCACCCTCGCGGCGGGGGCTCTGGGGCAATCGCTCGACAGGCGGGTCGAGAACGTGCTGGCGGATTCCAAGCTCCGGCAGATCAAGGCGGGCGTCATCATCATGGACGCTCAGACGGGGAACGTTCTCGCCGAGCACCGGTCGGACGAGCAGTTCATCCCGGCGTCGAACATGAAGCTTCTGACCAGCGGGGCCGCCCTGGCGCTCCTGGGTCCCGGGTTCGAGTTCGTGACGGAGATCATCCACGACCCGTCGGCCGGTCCGGCGGGGCGGGTGGTCTTCCGCGGGTCGGGGGATCCGACGATCGCGGACCCCAAGCTGCTGGAGAAGTCCAAGCTGACGGTCAACTCCGTGCTCGAGCGCTGGGTCAGCGCCATGAAGGACGCTGGGGTCAGGCCCGGGGCGGAGCTGGTGATCGACGACCGGGTGTTTGATCGGGAGTACGTGCACCCGACGTGGCCCGTCGAGCAGCTCAACCGGTGGTACTGCGCGGAGGTGTCGGGGGTGAACTTCCACACGAACTTGCTGTGGATCTTCACGGAGCCGCTGGAAGTGGGCCGGCCGCCGGCGATCAAGACGGAGCCTGCGTCGCCCTGGCTGGAGATCCGGAACCGGGCGCGCAGCGTGCGGCAGGGCAACCAGACGGCGTGGGCGGCGCGTGACCCCAAGAACAACCTGACACTCCACGGCGATGTCCGCTTCGCGAACGACCCGGTCGAGGTGGCGCTGACGGATATCCCGAACTATCTGGGCCGATTGCTGGCCGACCGGATGGGGGCGGCGGGAATCGAGCCGGCGAGCGTGCGTCTGGCCGCGGCGAACGAGACGCTCGCGGGCGGGCGGGTGATTCACACCATCACGACGCCGCTGGCAGACGTGCTGCGGCGGTGCAACGTGGACTCGTACAACCTCTACGCCGAAGCGCTGATCAAGCGGATGGGCCACGAGGTGACCGGTGCGCCGGGCTCGTGGAGCAACGGCTCGGCGGTGGTGCGGATGGTGCTGCAGGAAAAGGTGGGGCTGGACGCGGGGCAGGCGTTCACTGTGGCGGACGGGTCGGGGATGAGCCGGAACAACCGTGTGACGCCCCGGGCGCTGGCCCGGTGGCTGCGCGAGATGGCCGACGACACCAAGCTGGCCGACGCGTTCATCCAGAGTCTTCCCGAAGCGGGTGAAGAGGGGACGCTGCGCCGGCGGTTCCGCGGAGCGGGCCCCAAGCACGAAGTGCGGGCCAAGACGGGGTATCTGGCCGGCGTCTCGGCGATCAGCGGCTACATCACCGACCCGCGGACGAACCGCCGGCTCATCTTCTCCATCGTGACCAACGACAAGCCCAACCGCGTGCAGCTCACGGCGATCCGGGAAGCCGAGGAGAAGATCATCATGCTGGCGGACGCGTGGTTCTCCCAGGGGGCGAACCCCGGAGCCGCTGGCTCGCGGTGAGCGTCGCACGCGGATGAGCGCCGGTCGCGGTGAGCGTCGGACACGGATGAGCAGCGCGGCGCCGGGCGGGGCCTCCTTCAGGATCAAGGAAACGGAACGCTTGGAACGGTCGCGGGTCGCGGGCCGAGGGCGAGCGGCTGCGCGCGGTCGCCGCGCGCCCGCCGTCGGTTGACGGGCAAAAAGACAGCGGTCCCGGATGACCGGGACCGCTGGGGGAAGGCATGTTGGTTGAGCGTCGTCCGCGATCAGCGGCGGCGCGAACCCAGGATCAGCAGGCCGGCGGCCGCGGCGAGGCTCAGCACGCCGGGGGTCGGGATGACCGGGATGGTGCCGGTGAAGGCGGAGTTGGCGGTGAAGGAGGCGAAGAAGTTCTCAGCCGAACCCTGGGGGGTGTACATGGCGTCGATGGGATTGGGAGTGGGGGCGGTGACGGTCCAGGAGGCGTCGCCGGGGCGGTTGGTGTCGAAACCGGCGAACTGGTAGCCGAAGTTGCTGAACTCCTGGAGGAGGGCGGGGTTGAAGGCGATGTTGAACTGTCCGGCGTTGATGAGGCCGTTGGCGGTCAGGCCGCCCGACGTGCCGCGGAGGATCGAGAGGGACGCGTTGTTGAAGGTGCCGGAGATGAGCGAAGCACCGTCGCTATCGCGGAAGAAGCTGAAGTTGCCGCTGGCGGTCGCGACGAATTCGTTCGGCTGAGCGCCGGGCGAGGCGGGACCGACGTCAACGTCGAGTTGCAGGCGGGAAACGATGACCAGCGACGAACCGAAGCCGAAGTCCGACAGATCGATGGTGAGATCGACCGTGGTTCGGCTGGTGTCGTAGGTCAGGCTCCCGAGCTCGGCCGCGGTGGCCGGCTGGGTGTAGATCAGTTCCCGACCGCCGAATGGATCCTGGAAGCCGATGAAGATGTTCTGGTTGAACATCCCCGCGTTCGCGGACCCCACAACCGCGAACAACAGACCGGCAGCCGCCGCCGAGCGCGTGTACATACTCATCTCCGACTCCTCTCGGTGTGGCCCCTGTGGGCGACTCTCTCTGTAACCCGTGCTAATGCGGTTGAAAGAACAACCGCGACTCCTAATCCGTGTGCAGTTCGAGGCAGGTGGCGGACCCCCTGTGCGTTGGGTCGCCGGGGAGAATGTACCACTGGTCTACGCGATTGCAAGTAACCCGGGCGTCAAGCGATTCGTTTGGCAAAAATGAAAGTTTTGAGAGGGCGAGTACCCGAACGGGCTCCTGAAAGCGGAGCCTCGGGCTCATCTCAAGGGTTGACGAGCTCGCCGAAAAGCGTCAGGTGACGCACGTCCAGAATCCGAACAGTGGCGATCGACCCGACCAGTCGGGCCGGGTCGCGGTCCTGGGGAGCGTCGAAGACCACGATCAGGTCGCCTTCGGTCCGGCCTGAGAGCTGGACGGGGCCGGCGTCGCCGGGGTCCCCGGCGGCCGAGTGCACGGTCGGGGCCGGGCAGCACGCGTCCGCCGCCGGCGCGTCATCGGAGAGCGACCGGCCCGAGATGGTCAGCCCGACGTGTGCGGCCCGGGCGGGAGCAGGGGCCGGGCGGGCCTTCTTGCGCTCCCGCGGGCTCTCTCCCTGCACGAAGACGTCCACCGTCTGACCGACCTGTCCGCGGCCCACCTCGTCGGAGATCGACTGCTGGAGGGCCAGGAGCTCGTTGACGCGGCGTCGCTTGGTCTCGTCGGGCACGTCGTCGGGCAGCCGGTCGAACGCGGTGGTGCCGGGACGTGGCGAGTACTTGAAGATGAAGCAGTTCTTGTAGCGCACGCGGCGCAGCAGGTCGGCGGTGGCGCGGTGGTCGTCTTCGGTCTCGCCGCTGAACCCGGCGATGATGTCGCCGGCGAGGGTGAGCGGCCGGCCGATCTCGGGCTGATCGAGGTGGGCGCGGGCCCGGTCGATGAACTCCAGATACTCGCCGACGCTGTAGCCGCGGTTCATGGCGGCGAGCATGCGGTCGCTGCCCGACTGGGCGGGGACGTGCAGGTAGCGGCAGATGCGCGGATGGTCGCGGATGACTTCGAGGACGTCGTCGCCGAAGTCGCGGGGATAGCTCGTGACGAAGCGGAGGCGGCGGACGGAGGGGACGTGCTCGTGGATCCGGGCCAGCAGGTCGGCGAAGGTGGTGGTGCTGGAACCGGCGAAGGGGTCGCGGCGGTGTCCGCCCTGATATGAGCGGCCTTTTTGCGGTTGGATCACGCCGCCGACGGTCACCGCGGCGCCGTGCTCGAAGCGGTAGTGATTGACGGTCTGGCCCAGCAGGGTGATCTCGATGACGCCGGCGTCGGCGAGCCTCTTGCACTCGTCGATGATGTGCTCGGGGGGGCGGTGGACCTCGGCGCCGCGCGTGTGCGGGACGACGCAGTAGGTGCAGAACTTGTTGCAGCCCCGGGTGATGCGGACGTAGGCGGCCCCGCGGTGATCGTCGGGCGAGACGGCGCGGGAGAGGTCCAGCATCTCCAGGCGGTCCTCGGCGGCGGCGAGCGTGGCGCTGCGGCGCGAGGTGTTGCCCTGGAGGGCGACGGCGCGGGCCGAGTGGCTCGCCGGCGCGTCGGTGGAGGCGAGCGACTGCCGCGTGCGCCAGGCGTTGTCGAGCAGGCCCGGGAGCTTGTCGAGCTCGCCCGGTCCGCAGAGCACGTCGACCACGGGCATTTTGCGGAGAAGGTCGACGCCGTCGCGTTCGGCCATGCATCCGAGGACGCCCACGACCAAGCCGGGCTCCTCCAGCTTGCGGAGCCGAAGCTCGCCCAGCCGCGAGCGGACCTTCTGCTCGGCGTGGTCGCGGACGGAGCAAGTGTTGTAGAGGATGACGGAGGCGTTCTGCGGGTCGTCGGTGAAGCCGTAGCCCAGCGCGCGGAGCTGTCCGGAGACGAGCTCGGAGTCGAGCTCGTTCATCTGGCAGCCGAAGGTTTCGAGATAGACCGTGCGGGCCGGCATGGGGGGAAACTGTAGGAAAGCGCGGGCGCGAAGGTGAGGCTCGGGCCCGGTCCGCTTCAGCCGGGAAAGGGGGAGAGCTTGGGGAAGAATCGGCGGGTGTTGTCGTTGATCTGATCGTGGAAGGCGTCCCAGGAGAGGCCGTAGAGCCCCGCGAGATGTTCGGCGATGACGCGGGCGTAGCGCGGGGCGTTGGGCCGGACGCCGCGGAACGGCTCCGGGGAGAGGAAGGGGGCGTCGGTCTCGACCATGAGGCGGTCGACCGGCAGCAGCCTGACCGCATCGCGCAGCTCCGGGGCGTTCTTGTAGGTGACGACGCCGGTGATGCTGACCCAGCCGCCGAAGTCCAGGATGAGGCGCATGTCGGCGCTGTCGCCCGTGAAGCAGTGGAAGACGAAGCGGTCGGGGCGCAGCGAGGTGCGCTTGAGAACGGGGATGAGGTCGGCGAAGGCCTTTCGGCAGTGGACCTCGACGGGGAGGTCGATCTCCGGTGCGCAGGACTCGATGAAGGCCAGTTGCTCGTGCAGGACGGAGTGCTGCAGGTCGCGGGGCGGGCGGTCGTAGTGATGGTCGAGCCCCAGCTCGCCCCACGCGACGCAGCGCGGGCTGCGGGCGACGCGGCGGAGGTTCTCCCAGTTGTGCGGGCCCTTGTCCGAGTAGAGGGGGTGGACGCCCGCGGTGCACCAGACATTGGCGTGGCGCTCGGCGATGGCCAGCGCGTCGAGGCAGTCGGCGGTGGTGGTCGAGATGGTGATGCAGCCGGCGACGCCGTGGCGCGCGGCTTCGTCGAGCACCGCGTCGATTCGGCCCGCAAAGTCGGGGAAGGTGAGGTGGCAGTGGGTGTCGATCATGGCGCTCAAGGTACGACAGCCGAGCGTGCGGAGCGGGAGGTGGTTCGGCGGGGCCTAGACTGGGGCGATGACGACACTGGGCATGCTGCTGCGAGTGCTGACCGCCGCGTCTGTGCTGTTTCTCCGGAGTGATTGCCGCGGGGGCGAGATTCCCGAAGCGAAGCCCGGCGAGCGGTGGTACATCGTCGAGATCGACGGGCGTCAGGCGGGCTGGTCGCGCTCGGTGGAGGAGGCAGGGCCCGGGGGCTCGCTGGTCTCGCGCACGGAGATGGACTTCACGATGGAGCGGATGGGCCAGCGGGCCGCCGTGCGCATGCGGAGCGAGTTCGTCGAGACCGCGACGGGCGAGCCCGTGCGCATGAGCAGCGCTCAGTCGTCGGGCGGCGCGGAGACGACGCAGACGTGGACGTTCATACCGGGGATCGCGGGGTATGAGGTCAGGCTGGAGAGCCGGCAGGGGCCGGACGCGGAGCCCGTGGTGACGACGCTGGAGTGGCCCGGGGGTGAGTGGCTGACGCCGGGGAAGGCGCGGGAGTTCGTGAAGCGCGAGCTGGCGGCGGGCTCGCCAAGCTTCGCGTACGAGACGGTGGACCCGACGGTCGGGCTCGCGCCCGTGCGGATCGAGTATCGGCGTGTCGAGCGGACGCAGGCCCAGACGCCCGCGGGCCCGGTGAACGCGACGGAGCTCGAGGTGCGCAACAGCGCGGTGCCCGGGGCGACGGGCCGCGACACGCTCGATGACGCGGGCGAGATCGTGCGCAGCGAGATGGACTTCGGCGGGCTGAAGATGGTGATCCGGGCCTCGGACCGCGCGACGGCGCTGAAGCCCTTTGCGCCGCCCGAGCTCATGGCCCGGACGCTGGTCACGCCCGAGGGGAAGGCGATCGAGCGTCCCCGGGCGCTTCGGCGCGCGGTGTACGTGCTGTCGCGGGCGGACGGCGGGGCCATGCCCGACGTGCCCAGCGTGGGCGGTCAGCGGGCCGAGCGCCTCGACGCGGGGCGGGTGCGCGTCACGGTCGAACGGGGCCGCGTGTCGCTCGAAGACCCGCCGGCGGCCGGGGCGGAGGACGCGGCGCTGGGTCGGTCGCTCATGATCGATCCGCAGGACGCCGCGGTGGGTCGAGCCGTGGAGCTCATGGAGTCACAGCTCAAGGCGGCGGGCGACGTCGGCGCGGCCCGGGCGCCGGAGCGCCGCGCGGCGGACTTCGTGGGCGACTACGTCGCCGACGACACGCTGGATGTCGGGCTCGCGACCGCGGTCGAGACCGCGCGGACCCGCAGGGGCGACTGCACGGAGCACGCGGTGCTGCTGGCGGCGGTGCTGCGGGCGCGGGGAGTGGGGGCGCGGGTCGCCAGCGGGCTCGTATACGTCACCGGGCCGGACGGGAGAGGCGTCTTCGGCTTTCACATGTGGACGCAGGCGCGGTCGCTCGATAACGGGCGCGCCCGGTGGATCGATTGCGACGCGGCGATCATCCCCGAGGGCGACGAGCCCGGAGTGGACGCCACGCACATCGCGCTCGGGGTTTCCGTGCTGGGCGAGGGCGACGTCGTCGGGGCGATGGGCGGCCTCGCGGCGCTCCTGGGCAACCTCAAGATCCAGGTTGAGCACGCCGAGTAGCGGGCTGATCGGCCCGAACCGACGGCGAATCACTCGCGCGACTTCGATTTGGCGTCGTTGACGGGCTTCACGACGATCTCGGGGCTCGGGGGGGCTTCGTCCTGTTCGACGATCTCGTACTCGCCTTCGAGCGCCTCGTCCTCGTCGACCTCGACGTACTCGTACTCGTATTCATCGTCGCCTACTTCTTCTTCTTCAGCATCGTCGCTGACGTCGGAGGCGGTCAGCTCGGCGTCTTCCTCCTCGACCTCCTCGACCTCGTCAACTTCCTCGACTTCCTCGACGTCCCCGAGTTCGTCGACGGCGTCGTCCGCCTCGTCGAGCTCGGCTTCTTCGAGCTCTTCCGCGGCCGCGGCGACCGGCTCGGCGGGGCGCTTCTCGGCGATGGTCGCCGGGCTTGAAGCGGGCTCATCCACGTCGAAGGGCGGCTCCTCGGCCGCCACGGCGGGCGGCGCGGTGTCCGCGGGCGCGGCGGAGGCGGCGGTGTCGAGCTTCTGCTTGGCCTCGATGACCTCGCGCGCGGTCACGGGCTCGGGGAAGAGCTTGGGCTGGCCAGCGGCGTCGGCCTTGGGCTTGGGCGACGCGGCGGCGCTCTCGGCGGCGTCGAGCTCGGCCTGCTTCTTCATCGCCTGCCACTCTTCCAGCGTCATCGCGACCTCGCGCGCCACCGAGCCCTTGTGCCCGCCGATGATCCCGGCCATGCCCATGAGCTCGATCAGCCGGCTGGCGCGCGTGTACCCGATCGCCAGGCGGCGCTGCAGGAGCGACACGCTGCCGCGCTGCGTCTCGAGGACGATCTCGACGGCCCGGTCGAACAGGGGATCTTCCTGGGCGTTCTCGATCATGCGCTGCTCGTGATCCTCGGGGACGCCCGCGGGGTCGCCTCCGGAGCGGAGCTGGACGAGCTGGCGCTCGAACGAGGGGCCGGAGACGGTGCGGACGAAGCGGACCACGCCGCGGATCTCGGAGTCGTCGACGAGGGTTCCCTGGGCGCGCATGCCTGTGGAGGATCGGGGGGTGATGAAGAGCATGTCGCCCTGACCGAGGAGGAGCTCGCCGCCCTTCTGGTCGAGGACGATGCGCGAGTCCATGCCCGAGGCGACCTTGAAGCAGAGCCGGCCGGGCATGTTGCTCTTGATGAGGCCCGTGACGACATTGGCCTGGGGGCGCTGCGTGGCGAGGATCAGGTGGATGCCCACGGCGCGGGCCTTCTGGGCGATGCGGACGATCGAGCTCTCGACCTCCTTGTTGGTCATCATCAGGTCCGCGAGCTCGTCGATGACGAAGACCATGTAGGGGAGCTTGCGGGGGATGCGGGCCTCCTCCGCCTCGGACGAGGGGCCGAAGCGCTCCTTCTTCTCCTCCCACGTGAGGGCGTTGTAGGAGGCGATGTCGCGGACGCCGGCCTCGGCGAGCAGCTCGTAGCGCTCGTCCATCTTGCCGACCGCCCACTCGAGGATCGCCGCCGCCTTGCTCATGTCCGTCACGACGGGGCACATGAGGTGCGGGATGTCCTTGAACTGCGAGAGCTCGACGACCTTGGGATCGACCAGGACGAGCTTCAGGTCGCTGGGCTTCTGCGTGTAGAGGAAGCCCATGATGATGGCGTTCATGCACACGCTCTTGCCCGAGCCGGTGGTGCCGGCGATGAGCATGTGCGGGAGCGAGGCGAGGTCGGTGATGAGCGGGCGCCCGCTGGCGTCCTTGCCCAGGAACAGCGGGAGCTTCATCTTGCTGGTGGCGTCGGTGCGCGTCATCAGCTCCTTGAGGCGGACGCGCTCCTTCTTGCGGTTGGGCACCTCGATGCCCACGGTGTCGAGGCCCTCGGTGTTGGGGACGACGCGGATGTTGACGCTCTTGAGGGCGCGGGCCAGGTCGGACGAGACGGCGGTGATGGCGCTGACCTTGGTGCCCGGCGCCAGCCGGACCTGATACAGCGTGATCACCGGGCCCGACTCGATGCCCGCGACGTTGCCCTTGATGTTGTAGGTGTGCAGCGCGGTCTCCAGGGCGGTCGCCTGCTCGCGGACGTAGGCCTCCAGCTCTTCTTCGAAGCCGGCGTCGGGGTCGACCAGGAGGTCGATGCTGGGGAAGACGTAGTTCTTGTCCTGCTCTTCGGTGGAGCGGGTGGCGCGAAGGTCTTCGAGGTCTTCCTGCGTCGCGGAGCGGCGCTCGACGTTCGCGAAGCGGATGGGCAGCCGCGCGATCTTCTCGCGCAGGGCGTCGGGGTCGTAGTCGGCGGGGTCGCTCGAGCGGGGTTCGTCCGTTTCGTCAGCCTCGGCGTCGTCGCCGGATTCCTCGTCGGCGTCGGCGTCCGCGCTCGCATTGTCCTCGACGCTGCTGTCGGCGTCATCGTCGGCGCTCGCGGCCGACTTCCTGGACGACTTCGACCCGCGGCGGGCCGGCGTCTCGGCATCGTCCTGGTCGTCCGAGTCGTCGGGATCGACCGCGTCCTGAGCGTCGACGTTTGCTTCGTCCTGCTCGACCCGGGCGGCGCGCTTGGAGCGAGCGCCCTTCCTGGCGCGGGGAGACTCCTGGGCCGAGTCTTCGTCGTCGCCCCCGTCCGGGCCGTCGTCATCCGAATCCGGGCCCGCGGCAGGGCGGGGCTTCAGCTTGTCGCTGACGGCGCGGAGGGCGCCGTCGTCATCAACATCGTTGACGCGGACGCGCGGCGCCCGGCGCGGCGCCGACCGGCGGAGCTTCCCGATGAGCGCCCGGACGCGCGGCGCGAGGGCCGCCAGCGCTTCGACGGGCCGCATGGCCGATCGGCTCGCAGCGCTGAACCAGTCGTCGAACGCGACCGTCAGGCCCACGATGCCCATGAGGACGAGCCAGAGGGCGGCGCCCAGGGCGCCGAAGCGTGATGAGAGCTCGTGCACGCCGTAGATCGCGACCAGCCCGCCGCCTCCCTCCGGAAGGCGCGAGACCCCGGGGACGAACAGGGCGTGGAAGCCGCTGAACGCGAGCGCGACGAGCAGCACGCCGATGGCGCGTACGGCGACGTGCGTCACCGTCCCGCGGAACGCGACCGCCGCGAGGTACAGCCCGCCGCAGATCACGGCGATCCACACGCCGGACCCGATCATCAGTATGGTGTGGTAGCTGATGAAAGCGCCGACGGGCCCCATCCAGTTGGAGAGCCCCGTCGCGGTGTTGAGCGGGGCGACGGCGTGGCCCGGGGGGTCGGCGGGGTCGAACGTGAGCAGGCTGGCGGTGAGCGCGGCCCAGGCGGCGAGTCCGACGAACCAGAGGATCCGTCGGAATGCGAGGCGGCGCGCATCGAACATCGTGGACCCGTCGCCGGAGCGGCGGGCGTTGGCGGTGGACTTGGCAGGCATGGCCGTTTTATCGGCCGTGGGAAGGGGGAGCGACGGAGGTTTTGGCCCCGCCGCCCGCGGGGCGACTTCGACGGGCTGTCCACAGCGGGCTGGTCATTGCAGCCGCGCCGAAAAAAGATCGTCATCATGGACGAGACCGGAGCGGCACTCACGTCGGGCGCACGTAGACTCGATGACGGAGGGGTGTCGAGAGGAGCGTGGATGAAATCCGTTGGCAATGTGTTAGGGTCCGGCGCGCTCGCTGCCGCGGTCGCGTGGGGTTTTCTCGGCGTCGCGGGGGCCTCTGGCCAGTTGCCGCTGCCCACGACCGGCGCGGACTTCTTCGAGAAGGGCACCCAGCCCGTCGAGGGCAAGCAGACGCATCCGTGGACGATCACGGACGAGCTGGAGACGGCCCAGAACGGCTGTTACGCCTGTCACCTGGGATTTGACGCGGGGGGCGACCCGGCGACCACGACGCGTCCCTACCGCTGGCGCGGCTCGGCGCACGCTCACTCGGCCCGCGACCCGATCTTCCGGGCGGCGTTCGCCGTCGCTCAGGCCGACGCGCCGGGCTCGGGCGAGCTGTGCCTGCGGTGCCACGCGCCCGCCGCGTGGCTCTCAGGGCGTGTGACCCCGCCGAGCGGCTCTCCCGACGGCTCGGCGCTGCTCCCCTCGGACATCGACGAGGGCATCCAGTGCATCGTGTGCCACCGCATGGCGGACCCGGTGTACGAGGCGGGCGTCAGCCCCGCCGACGACGAAATGATCCTCGCCGCGCTCGACATGTATCCGGGAGGATCGGTGCGGCCCACGGACTTCGGCAACGGCAAGATGGTGATCGACCCGGCCGACGTCCGCCGCGGTCCCTTCGCCGACGCCTCGCCGCCCCACGGGTTCGCCTACTCCCCGCACCACCGCACGGGCGACATGTGCGGCACGTGCCACGAGGTCAGCAACCCCGCGCTCAGCCGCGTGGGCGGGCCCGTGCCCGCGCCGACCGACACCTACGTCGTCAACCCCTTCAACATGCCGCACCCGACCGACAACAAGACCGACATGTTCCCCGAGCAGCGGACCTACAGCGAGTGGCAGAACTCCGCGTTCCCCGCAGGGGTCGACATGCAGGGCCGCTTCGGCGGCAACCGCACGGTCGTCAGCTCGTGCCAGGACTGCCACATGCCCGCCGTGACCGGCACGGGCTGCTGGGAGATCTTCGAGCCCCCCGTGCGCAACGACATGCCCTATCACTCCTTCCAGGGCGCCAACCTGCACCTGATCGAGATGCTGCTGCACCTGCACGGCCCCACGGGCGACAACACCTTCGACTCTCTGACGCTGACGATGCTCGACCGCCAGAAGGTCGACACGCAGCAGATGCTCTCGGCGGCGACCGACGCCGAGCTCTCGCAGACGGCCGGCGAGCTGAACGTGCGCGTCGTCAACCAGTGCGGGCACAAGCTGCTGACCGGCATGCCCGAGGGCCGGCGCATCTGGATCAACGTCAAGTTCTTCAGCGGCCAGGCGCTCATCGACGAGCGCGGCGAGTACGACGTCTCGTCGGCCGTGCTCGCCGAGGGCGAGACGAAGATCTACGAGCAGCTCCTGGGCATCGATGACTACATGTCCGGCGCGACGGGCAAGCCCGTCGGGCCCTCGTTCCACCTGGTGCTCGTCAACAAGATCTTCAAGGACAACCGGATCCCGCCCCGCGGGTTCACGAACGCCGCCTTCAACGCCGCACAGGCCGGGCACTTCGGGTATTCCTACGCCGACGGCCAGCACTGGGACGACACGCGGTACTGCGTCCCCGCCGGCGCGACGCGGGCCGAGGTCAAGGTCTACTACCAGAACGGCTCGCGCGACTACATGGAGTTCCTGCGCGACAACGGCGGGCCCGAGGGCCAGACCGCCTACGACGCCTGGGTCGCCATCGGCAAGAGCGTCCCCATCGTGATGGACGACGTCAGCATCGATCTCGCCCCCTTCGCAAGGGGCGACGTGTCTGGCGACGGCGTGACCAGCTTCAACGACATCACACGCGTCCTCTCGGGCTGGGGCGCCTCCGGCGGGGGATTCGCCAGCGGCGACGCCAACTGCGACGGCCTGGTCAACTTCGCGGACATCACGACCGTGCTGACCTACTGGGGCGAATCCGTCCGGTGAGACGCGCGACACTATGCCGGGGGACGGGCCTGACCGCGGCGCTGATGGCGCTCGCGGGGGCGGCGGCTTCCGCCGTCGCGGGGCCGCCGGCGTGGTCGAGCCCGGCGGGCGCCTCGGGGGCCGACAACGTGGTCCGGGCCCTGGCGACGGCTGACCTCGACGGCGATGGTCCCGCCCGGGCCGAGCTGTTCGTGGGCGGAGACTTCGCGACGATCGCGGGCGTCTCCGCGGCGCGCATCGCCCGATACAACGGGTCGTTCTGGTTCCCGCTTGGCGGCGGCGTGAACGCGCCGGTGCGCGCCCTGGCGCAGTGGGACGCCGACGGCCCGGGCCCGGGGCCTACGCTGCTCATCGTTGGCGGCGATTTCACGCTCGCCGGGGCTGTGCCCGCGTCTCGGATCGCCGCCTGGAACGGTTCCGGCTGGTCGGCGCTGGGGGCGGGAGTCGCGGGCCGCGTCTCCGCGCTCGCGTCCTTCGACATCGACGGTGCGGGCCCGGCGTCCGCCGATCTGATCGCCGCGGGGTTCTTCTCCTCGGCGGGCAGCGTCAGTGCCTCGAACATCGCGCGGTGGGACGGCGCGCAGTGGTCGCCCCTCGACGCCGGATTCGACAACGAAGGACTGGCGCTGCTGAGTTTCGACGCCGACGGACCGGGCGGCGCTTCGCCGCTGCTCTACGCCGCGGGCTGGTTCGGGCAGGCGGGCAGCGTCGACGCGGCGCGCGTGGCGGTCTGGAACGGTGCGGCGTGGAGCGCGCTGGGCGCGGGTCTCTCGGGACCCTTCCCGGCGATCGGCCGCTGCCTGGCGAGTTTCGATCCCGACGGGCCCGGGCCCGCGGCCGAGCAGCTTCACGTGGGCGGCATCTTCACCGTCGCCGGTGAGTCGCCCGCGCTCGGGGCCGCTCGCTGGGACGGCGCCGCGTGGCACCCGCTGGCGCAGGGGATCGGACATCCGGCCGACGCGCTGGCCATCGCGCCCTTCGATGACACGCCGGGCGACGCCGCGCCCCCAGCCCTGTTCTTCGCGGGCGCGTTCGCGCCCGTTGTCGGGGCGGTGGCGCTGAACTTCGCGGGTTGGGATGGGGCGGCGTGGTCTGCGTCTGCGGGCGATGTGGACCGCCCGGTCTTCGCGCTCGCCGCTTTCGACGAGGACGGCCCGGGCCCGGACTCCTCGGGGCTCTACGTGGGGGGGAACTTCCTCGCCGCGGGGCCGATCGCTGCGGTGCGGCTGGCGCGCTGGGGCCCTCCCCGCGTCACGCCGCTGCTGTGCCCCGATCTGTCCGGCGACGGCGCTGTCAACTTTCCGGACCTGACGCTCGTCCTCGCCGCGTGGGGCGCGGCGTCTTCCCCCTCGGACGTGACGCAGGACGGCGTCGTGAACTTTCAGGATCTGACGGCGGTGCTGTCGGCGTGGGGACGGATCTGCCCCTGAGGCGCGCGCGTCCGCGGGCGCCCGGCGCCCTCACGCCGCGGAGATCGCCGCTTCCGCATCGTCCAGGACGCGTCGTGCCTGCACGGCCTGCGGCGCCTCGGCGATCAGCCTGAGGATCGGCTCCGTGTTGCTGGCGCGGACGTGCAGCCACGCCGCGCCGCCCTGGACCGGAAAGTCCAGGCGCACGCCGTCCTGCGTGTCGATCCGCACGTCCGGGCCGGTCATCATCGACGCCGCGGCGCGGAGCGCCCGCTCGGTCAGCCCCGGCTTGAGCTCGATCTTCCGCTTCTCGATCGCGTAGACCGGCACGTCCGCGACCAGGTCGGCCAGCGTCGCCCGCTCGCGCGTCATCAGCGCCAGCGTCAGCGCCATGGCCCCCAGGCTGTCGCGGATCGGCACGATCTCGGGCCAGATGACGCCCCCGTTGCCCTCGCCTCCCAGGGGCGAGCGGACGCGGCGCATCACGTCGACCACGTTCGCTTCCCCGACCGCCGACCGCTGCACGCGGGCCCCGAACCGCGCGGCCACGTCGTCGAGCATCCGGCTGGTCGAGAGATTCGCGACCAGCACAGGGCTCCCCGTCGTCCCCCCGCCGCCGCCCTTGGCTGGAGCGCCGATCAGGGCCCGCGCCGCCAGCACCAGCGTGTATTCCTCCCCGATGTAGCGGCCCGCGCCGTCGAGGATCGCCAGCCTGTCCGCGTCAGGATCCTGGGCGAAGCCGATGTCCGCGCCGGCGCCCGCGACGGCGGCGCTCATCCCTTTCAGGTTGTCCGCCGTGGGCTCGGGAGGGTGGGGGAAGACGCCCGAAGTGTCCGCGTGCATGTGCGTCAGCGCGCAGCCGAGCTCTTCGAGCAGCATGCGGCCGCCCGCCGCCCCCGACGCGTTGACGGAGTTCAGCACGACGCGGAAACGCCGCGCCCGGATCGCTTCCAGGTCCGCGCAGCGCGCGAGCGCCGCCAGCACGCGCTCGACGTGCACCCTCGCGGCGGTCGCGTCCGTGCGCACCGCGCCGATCCCGGCGGGGGTCGCCCAGGATGCTTCGCCCGCGTGATAGAGCCGGACGATCTCCGCCGCGTCGGCGGGCCCCGGGGCCCCGCCCAGCGACGAGATGACCTTCACACCGTTCCATTCCGCGGGGTTGTGGCTGGCGGTGAGCGTCACGCCCCCGGCGGCCCCGTGATGCAACACCGCGACGCCCACGGTGGGCGTGGTCGCGACGCCGATGTCCACAACCTCGAAGCCCGCCAGCGCCAGCGTCTGGGCCGCCAGCCCGCGGAGCGCCGCCCCGCCCAGTCGACCGTCGCCGGCGACGATGACCCGGCCGGGGTTCGCGGCCCCCGCGCCGGATGAACGCAGCCACCGCCCCGCCGCGCCGATGAACCGTGACACCGTCTCGGGCGTCAGACTTTTCCCCACGATGCCCCGGCAGCCGCTGACCGAGAGCATCAACGGCGCGTTTTGCGAAGCAGAACCGCTCATCTCCGCGATGATATCGGCGCGGCCGACGCTCCCGCCGCGCGCACGCCGCGCCGACATCGGCCCAGGAGATCCTCGGTGAACGACTTCGCCGGCAGACGAGTCACGGTCATGGGGCTTGGCCGCTTCGGCGGCGGCGCCGGCGTCACACGCTGGCTCATCCAGCGCGGCGCACGCGTCCTGCTCACGGACCTCGACCCGCGCGACAAACTCGCCGACTCCCTCGCCTCCATCGACGACCTCGCCCGCTCCGGCGCGCTGGGCCTCCGACTGGGCGGCCACGACGAGCGCGACTTCCGCGACACCGACCTCGTCGTCGCCAACCCCGCGGTCCCAAGGCCGTGGTCGAACGCGTATCTCCGCGCGGCCCGCCAGGCGGGCGTCCCCGTCACGACGGAGATCAGGCTCCTCGTCGAGCGCCTCCCCGAGCGACGCCGCGTCATCGCCATCACGGGAACCGTCGGCAAGAGCACGACGAGCGCCCTGATCGCCCACGGCCTGCGCGCCGCGGGGAGCGACGTCTTCTTCGGCGGCAACATCGGGGGCTCGCTCCTCCCCGAGCTCGCACGCATCACGCCGTCGAGCGACGTCGTGCTCGAGGTCTCCAGCGCAATGCTGCACTGGCTGGCGCGCGGCGCGGGCTTCGACGCCGCGCCGGGGTGGTCGCCCGGCGTGGCTGTGGTCACGAACATCGCCCCCAATCATCTGGATTGGCACGAGACCTTCGATCACTACCGTGACTGCAAGCTGCAGCTTCTGCGCGATCAGGCGCCCACGGACCGGGCCGTCGTCCACGAGTCGGTCGCGGACTGGGCGTCGCTCACCGCCGCGAAGGTTCACATCGTGCGCAACTCCGACGCCCAGCGTGTTCCTCCGCTGGCGATCCCGGGGCGCCACAACCGCCAGAACGCCGCGGTCGCGATCGCGGCCCTGGCCAGCGCCGGGCTCGACGAACAGGACGCCGGACGCGCCGTCGCAACGTTCCCCGGCCTGCCCGACCGGCTGCAGGCGCTCGGCTGGTTCGAGCTCCCCGGCGGCCGCGGCCGCATCCGTGCGTTCAATGACTCAAAGAGCACCACGCCCGAAGCCGCCCTGCTCGCCGTCGAGGCGATGGACGATGAGCCGCACGTCGGCGCCGGCCGCGTCAGGCTGATCTGCGGCGGGTACGACAAAAAAGTGAGCCTCGCCGAGCTCGCCAGGGCGGCCGCCCGCTGCGCCGGGGCGTACACCGTCGGGGCCACCGGGGCGGGTCTCGCCCAGGAAATCTCTCGCTTGGGTGGGAAGGCCTACCACTGCGGCGACGTCAGTAGCGCGGTCGATCGGGCGATCGAACACGCCGTGCATTCCGACGTCATCCTGCTCTCACCAGGGTGCGCAAGTTGGGACCAGTTCACGAATTACGAGGAGCGGGGACGGGTCTTCGCCCGGGCGGTGGGCCGACTGACAGCCTGTTGACAGCGGTCAAGAACCATCCGGAATCTGTAAGGAGAAAAATATCCAAACAGATCTTGCACTCGGTCGATGATCGGATACCTTTTAGATACCGAACATCGAGCGCACACCGGAGGCTTGCGATATGGTCACCTCGGCAGCGGAACTTGCGGAACTCAACGGCGAGGAGCTGGCCTCTCGCCCGAACTCCAAACAGGGCGCGCGAACCGTGAGCAAGAAGTCCGAGTCGGCAGTGATCGTTGAGGACAAGTCGGCCAAGGGCGAGGAGCGGGCTCGCTCGCAGTCGCTCAGCCGGACGGTTCAGCAGATCGAGAAGACCTTCGGCAAGGGCGCCATCATGCGTCTGACCGAGGATGCGCTCACCAGCATCCCCGGCACGTCGACGGGCACGCTCTCGCTCGATCTGGCGCTCGGCGGGCGGGGCATGCCCGCGGGCCGAATCGTCGAGATCTACGGCCCGGAGTCCTCGGGCAAGACGACGCTGGCGCTCACCGTCGCCGCCAACGCGCAGAAGAACGGCGGCGTCGCGGCCTTCATCGACGCCGAGCACGCGCTGGACCCGTCATGGGCCCGCCGCCTGGGCGTGAACATCGATGACCTGCTCGTCTCGCAGCCCGACACCGGCGAGCAGGCACTGGAAATCTGCGAGCTGCTCGTGCGATCCAACGCGGTCGACGTGATCGTCATCGACTCGGTCGCGGCCCTGGTTCCCAAGGCGGAGCTCGAAGGGGACATGGGCGACAGCCACGTCGGTCTGCAGGCGCGACTGATGAGCCAGGCGCTCAGGAAGCTCACGGGCGCCATCGCGCGGAGCAACTGCTGCGTGATCTTCCTCAACCAGATCCGCGAGAAGATCGGCGTGATGTTCGGCTCGCCCGAGACCACCACCGGCGGCCGGGCACTCAAGTTCTACTCGTCGATCCGTGTCGACATCCGCCGCATCTCCGCCATCAAGGAGGGCGAGCTCAACGTCGGCAACCGCGTGCGGGCCCGCGTTGTCAAGAACAAGATGGCTCCACCGTTCCGTGAGGCGGAGTTCGACATCATGTTCGACGAAGGGATCTCGGCGACGGGCGACCTGCTCGATCTGGCGATCAACTGCGGCGTGATCGAGAAGTCCGGCGCCTGGTTCAGTTTCGGCGAGGTCCGCCTGGGTCAGGGGCGCGAGAACGTCAAGAAGTTCCTCCGCGACAATCCTGAACTATTCGCCGAGGTGCGGAAGCAAGTGGTCGCCGCCAAGATGCCTCCCAAGGTCACCGCCCCGGAAACCGGCGAGGACGACGAGTAACGCCTCAAAGGCGGCCTGATCCGTCGCGGTTCTTTCGCTCAGGGTGCGGCTGAGCGGGCGAAGCTCAGCGGGAGAGACGAGATAGCGACCCGTCGGACGGAACCGTTCCGCATGAAGGGCGTATCGGGTTCTAGCCGCGCGGTGGTGTGTGCGCCGCCGTGGTCTGTCAGGATGACGTTTGGTATCTGATGGCAACCACAGCTACTTGTCAGTCACAGAGCGGGCGATATGCTCTGCGACTCGCTTCTGCGGCTGTGGCGGAATTGGCAGACGCGCCAGATTCAGGTTCTGGTGGGAGTAAAATCCCGTGAAGGTTCGACTCCTTTCAGCCGCACTTGATTGACTTTGACGGGGGATGAAGACGGGGGTGGGATTCGGCGTGCGCCGCGTCCCGCGAGTACGGCTCGGGTGGGCTCAGCGGCCCGCCGGCTGATTGGAATTCTGGAACTGCGGGCTCTCCGGCCTCTCGGGGCGGCGGCCCACTCGCACATCATGCGGAGATGACGTTCATGTCAAAGTCGCTTGCCCGTCGCAGCCTGAAGGGGTTCACCCTGATCGAGCTGCTGGTCGTGATCAGCATCATCGCGCTGCTGATCAGCCTGTTGCTGCCCGCCCTCGGGCAGGCCCGCCGCAACGCCCGCATCAGCCGCTGCACGGCCAACCAGAAGCAGCACGCCCAGGCCGCGGCGAACTACAGCTCGCAGAACAGCGACCGCATGCCCCACGGCCCCGAGGGCAATGGCAACGACGTCATCGGCCCCCGCGGCCGGCCCGCCAAGTTCATGGCGATCAAGAACCAGTTCGAGACCAACGGCTGGGCCTTCCCCATCGCCGGCGGCAACTCCAACTCGTCCGGCCTCGACGTCTTCCGCCGCATCAACCCCGAGGGCGGGTTCTTCCCTGACCTCTTCGCTTCGTCCATGCATGACTTCTACCTCGTCACCCTGGGCCCATACATGGTCGAGGGCGAGGGCATGGCGATGCTGCAGGACGTGTTCCTCAGCCCCTCTCAGACCAACCGCATTGACACCTGGCAGCGCTGGCGCGACCTCGTCAAGAAGGACGGCGGCGCTCTCCGCAACCCCGAAGAGTCACGGGACGACCGCACCGAAGCCGGCCGAGCCATGTACGTCGGCTCCTACCGCTATTCCATCAGCGGTCTGACCAACCCGATGTGCTACTCGTTCGGCCCGGACGGCCGCCGCCTCCCCGCTGTCAGCGAGGTCTACATCCCCCAGGTCACTCAGGGCTCGTTCCCCCTCCAGTACGTCGACTACGTGAAGAGCGCCGACATGTCGAGCCCCGACAAGAAGGTGCTCTTCTTCCTGTTCGATGCGGTTCACGACCGTGACGCTGACTTCTGGCTCGAGCCCGGCGCGACGTGCACCGTGGCCACCGGCGACGGCGGCGCGCGGGTCGTGAAGCCCTACACCGAGGCCCCCAGCTCGCCCTCCGAGCACGCCGGCCCCGCCTACAACCTCATCACGGAGTCGGGCGAGTCCTGGCCCGCTCACTTCTACATCAATTGGGGCGGCATCCGCGGCCGCGACCTCTAAGCCCTTCTTCCCCTGCTGAATTTTCCGCGCCGGCCCGGGTTCTCCCCCGGGCCGGTTGTTTTCCGGGACCGTCGCGGCCCACCCCCGGCTCGGTAGTCGTCCAGGGATGCGCCGCTCGCTTCCGCGTATGCTTTCTCCCGAACGCACTCTCTCCCCGCGAGGATGAGCACTCATGAATAAGAACGTCAAGATTGCTGTGATCGTGGTTTGCCTGCTCGCCGCCGGCGTCGTGGTCGCGATGAACATGGGCCTGTTCGGAGGCGAGTCCGGCCGCAGCGGGAACGCCGGCGCGGCTGCGCGGCAGGGCGGCGGCGCCAACAACGCCGCGAGCACAACCGCAGATCCGAAGAGCGAGGACTTCGTCCCCACGTCGTCGACGCCTCTGCGCAAGTCGAAGAACTGAGCGGGTCGGTTTCAGCACCGGGATCAGGGGGCCGGGCCCTTCGTCTTCGGGTGACGAGGCCAGGCGTCCGTGCGCCGCGATTTCAGCGCGGCGCGAACGGAATGGTCCCCGGACCGGCGGTACACTCAGCCCCGTGGCGCGGCTGGTGTATCTCGGAATTGATGAAGCCGGCTACGGACCGCGGCTGGGTCCGCTCGCGGTTGCGGTGTCATGCGTGACGCTGGACGGCTGGGAGCCCGGTGGCCCGCCGCCGAACGTCTGGAAGCTCCTCCGCCGGGCCGTGACGCGTGGCGTGCCTTCGGCCGGGGACGGCCGGATTGCGGTCGACGACTCGAAGAAATTGAAGAAGCAGGGGCTGGAGCCCGCCCGCGCGATCGAGCACCTCGAGCGGGGCGTGCTGAGCTTCGCGTGGGCGCTCGCCCCGGATCAGGCGTTGCCTGAAGACGACGGCTCGCTGCTGTGCCGGCTGGGCTGCACATCGCTGCCCGCGTGGCCCTGGTACGCGGCGGGGCGCCCCGTGCCCGTCTCGACCACGGGTGAGCACATTCGCCTGCTCGGACAGCAGCTGGCGACGTGCTGCGGCCGGGCCGGTGTGAGCGTGCAGGGGCTGTCGGTCAGCCTGCTGTGCGAGCGAAGCTGGAACGAGGAGCTGGCGCGGACGCGCAACAAGGCGGACGTCAGCTTCGAGGTCGTCGCCGGGTTTGTGCGCCGGGCCTGGGACCGGTGGTCGGCCGAGCCCGGGCTCGTCGACGGCGGGGCCCGTCTGGTGATCGATCGGCAGGGGGGGCGGTCGTACTACGCCGAGCGGCTGTCGCGCGTGCTGCCCGGGGTCGAGGTGAGCGTGTCGGTCGAGAGCGAGCACGCCAGCCGCTATGTGCTGAGCGCGCCGGGGGGGCGTGTCATGACGGTGACGTTCCAGACCGAGGCCGACGCGGTGCATTTCCCCGTGGCGCTGGCGTCGATGACGGCGAAGTACGCGCGCGAGCTAATGATGATGCGCTTCAACACCTATTGGAGCGGCCGGTTCGCGGAGCTCAAGCCCACCGCCGGGTACGGGACCGACGCGGGTCGCTGGCTGCGGGACGTCCGGGCCGCGGGCGCGGGGGCCGAGGCGGACGGGCTGGTGCGCCGTGCCTGACTCGGACGCGGGTCCGCCGGCGCACGCGCGGGCTGATGGAACCGATGCGGCCCGGGACGCGCGGATGCTCCGGCGGGCGGCGCTCCTGGCGCTGCGTGCGATGGGGCGCGTCGAGCCCAACCCCATGGTCGGCTGCATCATCACGGATGAGGCCGGCGACGTCATGGGCATGGGTCATCACCGCGTGTTCGGCGGCCCGCACGCGGAAGTGGAAGCCCTGGCCGACTGCGCGCGGCGGGGACGCGACCCGCGCGGGGCGACTGTCTATGTCACGCTCGAGCCCTGCAAGCATCAGGGCAAGACGCCGCCCTGCACGGACGCTCTCATCCGCGCGAAGGTCGCCCGGGTGGTCGTGGGGCGCCGCGACCCCAACCGCCTCGCGGCCGGGGGCGCGCAGGTGCTGACCCGGGCCGGCATCCGGGTCGATTTCGCGGACGGCGGCCCGCTTGTTGCGCGTCCGGCCGCCCCGTTCGAGCGCTCGGTGAACGGAGGGCCGCCCTGGATCATCGCCAAGTGGGCGCAGACGATCGACGGCAAGGTCGCGGCCCGCACCGGGGACTCAAAGTGGATCTCATGCGAGGCCTCGCGTCGGCTGGTGCACCGGCTGCGCGGGCGCGTCGATGCGATCGTCACAGGTGTGGGCACGGTGCGCGCGGATGATCCGATGCTGACGGCGCGGGGCGTGCCTGTGCGACGGGTTGCCCGGCGCGTGGTGATAGACTCCGCCGCGACTCTTCCGCTCACGTCCGCGCTGGTGCGCACGGCGCGGGAGACGCCGCTCGTTGTGTGCACGGCGGAGCTGTCCGGAGCCGCGGCCGACCGCGCCAGCGAGCTTCAAAGAGCGGGCGCGCTGGTGATCCAGACGCCGGGGGGGCCCCGGGTGAATGTGCGCGCGGCGCTGACGGTCCTGTCGCAGCACTTCGGCGTGACGACGGCGCTGGTCGAAGCCGGGCCCGTGCTCCTGGGGTCGCTGCTGAGCGAGCAACTGGTGGACGAGGCGCTCGTGTTTGTCGCGCCGCGCGTCCTCGGGGACGATCAGGCGCCCGGTGCGGCGATGATCGGGCCGACCTACAGCGTTCGCGGGGGAGCCGGGCTGGTGCTGCGGCATGTGACGAGGCGCGGCCCGGATGCGCTGCTGCTCTATGCGCGGGGCGGGGCGCCGGAGAACGGGACTGTGTCGTGAGGTGCGCGGGCGCGGGCGGCAGGGGTGGCGTGGTCGCGGCTCGATCCTTGCGGGTCCGCGGGGAATCCAAGGAAGCCGGGCGGACGAATACGTGGCGCAAGTTTCGGCCCGCCGAGGGACCCGGGCCATGCGGCCCGTGGGAGAGTGGGGATTGTCCGGAGGGGCGGCGGACCGGTGAAGTGGGGGCAGGGATACCATGATCGCAATGGGAACTTCCAGGCAGATGCCCGACGTGCAGGCGACAGCCGACGACCGCCGGGTCGCGATCGACAAAGTCGGAGTTCGGCAGGTGACGTACCCGGTCACGCTGCGCGAACGACAGGGCGGACAGCAGACCACCGTCGCGTCCGTGAACATGTACGTGTCGCTCCCCCATCATCAGAAGGGGACGCACATGAGCCGCTTCCTGGAAGTGCTCAACACGCATGCGCACCCGCTGACGCCCGACGGGATCCCGCTGGTCTGCCGGTCGATCAAGGAGCGGCTCAACGCCGAGACGGCCCACCTCGAGTTTGCGTTCCCCTACTTCATCGAGAAGCGGGCGCCGGTGACGGGCGCGGCGGGGCTCATGGATTACCGCGTGACCTTCTCCGCGGAATCCAACAGCCACGATGATTTCGTCATGACGGTGCGCGCCCCGGCGGCGAGCCTGTGCCCCTGCTCCAAGGAGATCAGCGAGTACGGGGCCCACAACCAGCGCTGCGAGATCACCGCTTCGGTCCGCTTCAAGGGAACCATGTGGATCGAGGACCTCGTCGAGCACCTGGAGAGCGCGGCGAGCTGCGCGGTCTTCGCCGTACTGAAGCGGCCCGACGAGAAGTGGGTCACCGAACGGGCCTACGACAACCCCAAGTTCGTCGAGGACATCGTCCGCGACCTGGCGGTGAAGCTGAACCGCGACGAGCGAGTGACGTGGTACGCGATCTCGAGCGAGAACTTCGAGTCGATCCACAACCACAACGCCTACGCCGAGATCACGCGGGACAAGCGGCGGTGATCGACCCCTCGGGTCCGGGCGTTCCGCTCGGGCCTGAGCAGCCCTGGCCATTCTGTTTCCCGCTCGGGCGCCGGGCGATTCCGGCCCCGCCGCTGACGGGCCGCCGCTTGCCGGACCGATAGCATTCCCGTGCGCCCTCTCGTGGGGAGGAGGACCCGGGTCCCGTGCTGCGCCGGCTGATTCCCAGCATGTTCCACCGTCGGCTTTGCCTGCTGTTCATTGGCATCGCCGGGGCCGGGGCCGTCATGGCGGGGCAGGCCTACCGGCTGACGGTCGTGCAGGGGCCGGAGCGGCTGGCCGAGGCGGAATCCCGGCTGGTCACGGAGCGGTGGACGCCGACGACCCGCGGGCGCGTGCTCGACCGCAAGGGCCGGGTCATTGCCAAGGACGAGCCCAGCTTCGACATCCTCGTTGACTACCGCGTGATCACCGAAGAGTGGGCCCTGACGCGGGCGACGCGCGACGCCCGCCGGCGGGACCGCGCGGTGTGGGGCTCGCTCTCCGACGCCGAGCGGACCAAGCGGATCGACGCGCTGCTGCCGGGCTACCGGAAAGCGATGGACGAGCTGTGGAGCGATCTGGCGCGGGCGTTGGGCCTCCCGAGGGAGGAGCTCGAGGAGCGCCGGGCCGAGATCCGCGGCAATGTTCAGCAGAAGGCGATGGCGATCTACGAGCGCTGGCTGAAGGACCGGCGCGAGGAGATGTCCCGAGGCGGCGGGGGCGAACAGGTGACGCTGGCGGATGTCCAGAGGCCCCTGGGCCTGCACGCCGAGCCCCACGCGATTGCGCGCGGCGTGGACGAGCAGACGGCGTTCCGCATCCGCCGCATCGCGGAGGTCGCGCCGGGGATCATGGTCGAGCCCGCCGGGCGCCGCGAGTATCCGTACGAGAGCGCCAGCGTGCCGATCCGCATGGCGACGTTCCCCAAGCCGCTGCGCGAGGCGGGGGGGGTCGGGCCGGCGCCTGCTCCGGAGGACGGGCAGACGCCCCAGCAGCAGCCCGAAGAGACCCCGCGCGAGATCGCCGTCGAGGGAGTCGCGACGCACATCCTGGGGTGGATGCGTGATCTGCACGCGGAGGACGTTCATGCGCGGCCGCGGCGAGCGCCGGACGGGACGGTCGACCGCGGCTTCTATCAGCCGGGCGACCTTGTCGGCGCCACGGGCATCGAAGCGGGGTACGAGCGCGAGCTGCGGGGGCTGCGCGGGCGGCGCGTGAGGCATCTGGAGATCCCGGAGTATGAGCCCGGGGCGGAGGAGATCGTTGAGCCGGTCCCCGGGCGCGATGTCACGCTGACCATCGACATCGCGCTGCAGTCGAGGGTGCAGGCGCTGCTGAGCCCCCAGGTGGGGCTGGCGGTCGTGCAGCCTTGGCATCATCCCGCGGTGATCCCCGAGGGCCAGCCGGCGCCCCTGCCCGACGGCACGGTGCTCAACGGGGCCGCGGTCGTGTACGAGATCGACAGCGGCGAAGTGCTGGCGATGGTCACCACGCCGACCTTCACGAGAGCCGAGCTGGCGGCGTCGCCCTCCGGGATCTTCGAGGACCAGGTCAACAGCCCCTGGGTGAACCGGGCGATCGGCAAGCCCTACCCCCCGGGGTCGATCGTCAAGCCGATCCTGCTGTGCGGCGCGGTGACCGACGGCGCCTACTCGCTCGCGCGGGCCATCGAATGCACCGGCCACCTGATCCCCGACAAGCCCGAGCGGTATCGGTGCTGGGTGTTCAAGCAGCATCACACGACGCACACGGCGATCCTGGGCCGCTCGCTCCAGGCGGCCGAGGCCATGGCCGTCTCGTGCAACATCTTCTTCTACACCCTGGGCCGCGACCTCGGACCCGAGGGCGTGAAGCGCTGGTACGCGAAGTTCGGGGTAGGCGAGGAGTTCGGCCTCAAGATCGGGAACGAGTATCCGGGCCAGGCGGGCGATGTCCCGCCGACGGAGCGCTACGGCCTGCCCCACGCGATCCTGATGGGGATCGGTCAGGGCCCGGTCGCGTGGACGCCCCTGCACGCCGCGGAGGCCTACGCGATCCTCGCCCGCGGCGGGCTGCATCTGACGCCGCGCATCGTGAAGGACGAGACGCCCCGCGCCGTCGACCTGAAGATCGATCCCGAAGCCCTCGACGCCGCGCTCGAAGGGCTGCGGCAGTCGGTCAACGAATCCTTCGGGACCGGTCACATCCTGCGCTTCCCCGACGGCACCAGCGAGCCCATCTTCACGCCGCGCCCCGGCATCGAGGTCCGCGGGAAGACCGGCACCGCCGAGGCTCCCGACATCGTGGTGGACCGCGCGACGATGCGCGAGGGCGATCACTCGTGGTTCGTCGTGCTCGCGGGCAAGAAGGGCGGCCGGCCCAAGTACGCCATCAGCGTCGTGATGGAGTACGCCGGCAGCGGCGGCCGCGTCAGCGGGCCCATCTGCAACCAGATCATCGAAGCGCTCATCGCCGAGGGCTACCTGTGAGCCTCGACGCGGTCCGCACGATCTCGGAGATCATCGCCAAGCCGCGCCTCACGCTGCTGCACGCCGGCTGGATCGTGCTGGCTTCGACGATCGGCCTGGCGGCGCTGGGGATCGACGCGATCGACCTGGCCCGGCCCGACGGCGCGGGCGCCCTGGCCAGCGACGCCAAGCGGCAGCTCGTGTTCCTCGCGGTCGGGCTCGTCGCGGCCGCGATCGCGGTCGTGCCGCGCACGCGCACGCTCGAGTTCCTGGGCTTCCCCCTGATGGCCGCGGTGCTGATCGGACTGATCGTGCTGATCGCGCCGGGCGTCCCGCCCTCGATCGTGTCGCCCCGCAACGGCGCGCGCTGCTGGATCAACCTGGGATTCACGGACATCCAGCCAAGCGAGCTGGGCAAAGTGGCGTACGTGATGGTGTTGGCGTCGTACCTCAGGCGCCGCTCGACGTACCGCACGCTGCTTGGGCTCATCCCGCCCGGCCTGCTGGCCGCCTTCCCGATGGCGCTCATCCTTCTGCAGCCGGACCTGGGCACGGCGCTGCTGTTCGTGCCCACGCTCGTCGCGATGCTCGTCGCCGCGGGTGCGCGGCTGGCGCACCTCATCGGCGCGTGCGGGCTCGGGGCCGCGTTCCTCGCCGCCGTCGTCGTGTCGAGCCTGCTGCTCGCCCAGCAGGGCAAGTACCCCCTGCTCAAGAAGTACCAGGTCGACCGCATCGCCGCCCTCATGGACCGGGCCCGCGGCGACGAGCGGCGCCTGAGCGATCGCGGATTCCAGGGCGAAGCCGCGCTCATGGTCGGCGGGGCGGGAGGACTGGCGGGCCACGGCGAGGAAAGGTCCCGCGCGCTCGTGCAGTTCTCGGGGCTCCCCGAGCGCCACAACGACATGATCTTTGCGGTGGTGCTGAACCGGCACGGATTCATGGGGGCGCTGCTGGTCATCGGCCTGTACATCTCGTGGGTGGGCGGGGCGCTGCTCGCCGCCTCGTCGACGAAGGACCCGTGGGGCAGGCTCACCATTGTGGGCCTCGCCGCGATGGTCGCCACGCAGATGACCATCAACATCGGAATGAACATCGGGCTCCTCCCCATCACGGGGATCACGCTGCCTTTCGTGAGCTACGGCGGGTCGAGCCTCGTCTCGGGGCTGCTCATGGTGGGCGTCATCTTCAACATCGCCATGCGCCGCCCGCCTCATCTGTGGCGCGAGAGCTTCGAGTACGATCGCATCAATGGCTCGTGAACACTCACGCGGGGAACGCTCGCGACCGGGCGATGGGCCCGGCGGCGCCCGCGATCCCTCCCATCAAGGCGGCGAAAGAGCCCCGCGCCCGCCCGGCAATCCGCGGAACGCGGGCGATGCCCCGCCTCGTCGCGAGCGGCCCGAGCCCGACCCCCGCGCGCCGCTGACCTTCGACCTCGCGCGGCCCGGGCTGCCGGTCCCGACCTGGCTGGCGGAGGAGCTCGCCGAGATCGGTGTGGAGCTGGACCCGCAGGACGGGCCGGCGCTGGCGCGATTTCTCTCCATCTTGCTCGCGGCCAATGAGGTCGTGAACCTCACCGCCATCACCGAACCCGATGAGGCATGGCGCCGGCACATTCTTGATGCGCTCTCGCTCGTCCCGCTGTTGGCGGACCTTCCCGAGGGCGCCCGCGTCGCGGACGTGGGCAGCGGCGGGGGCGTGCCCGCGATCCCGCTGGCGATCACCATGCCCCAGCTCCGGTTCACGTGCATCGACGCGACGGGGAAGAAGGCGCAGTTCCTTCGAGAAGCGGCCGCGGCGCTCGGCCTCGCGAACCTCGATGTCCTCTGCGAGCGCGCCGAGGTCGCCGGGCAACGGTGGCGCGAGGACGAACCGTCGGCCCCCAGGCTGCGCGAGAGCTTCGACGCCGTGACCGCCCGGGCGCTGGGCCGACTGAACGTGGCGGCGGAGCTGACCGTCCCGCTCGCGGCGGTCGGAGGCCGCGTGCTGCTGGTCAAGGGCGAGAAGGCCGAGGAGGAGCTCGCCGAGGCGGCCCACGCGATCGGCGTGCTCGGGGCGCGCCACGCGCTCACCATGCCCACGCCGACGGGCCGCATCGTCGTCCTCGAAAAGCGCTCGAGAACGCCCAAGGTCTATCCCAGGTCGGCGGGCGAGCCCAAGAAGAACCCGCTCTAGAACGCCCCGCCGCGATGGGCGTCCCGCCGCAGAGCACCTGTCTCCAATGCGGGTGACAGGAATCGAACCTGCACGCCCTTGCGGGCACGGGAACCTAAATCCCGCGCGTCTGCCAGTTCCGCCACACCCGCGTGGCGACGATTGTAGGGGCCGCTTATTCGTCCCGATGGCCCGCGTACCATGCAAGGGGCAGGGTTGCCCGCGGAACAACCGACGGTGCGTGCGCCGGCACGCGGCTCGGCTCGACACGGAGGCTCGCGGTTATGGGTGTTCGGATCTGGATGGCGGTCAATCTCGCGCCGCTGATGCTCCGCCTGGCTCTGGGCGTGGTCTTCGTCTGGGCCGGGTTCAGCAAGCTGGCCTACCGCGATCCCTACGTGGGCGAGCGCGCCGCGATCCTCGCCCATCTGGGGGTCATCGCGCCCCCCGCCGGGCCCGGCGCCGTGCCCATCATCCCGGGCGAACCCGCGGGGCCCCCGCAGCCGGAGGACGCGCCGGCAACACCCGCGGCGCCGCCCGGCGATCCCGTTCCCGAGGCGCCCCCTGCCGACGCCGCTCCGACGGAGCCTGCCGAGCGGCCCGCTTCCCCCGCGGACGCCGACCCGCCCGCCGAGCGCGTCAGCAGTCGCGGCGGACCGACGGGCGGCGTGCTCCTGCTCGCTGCTGCGGCGGCTCCCGTCTCCGCGCCCACCGCCGAAGCCCCCGACCCGGCCCGGGTCAATCCCGTCGTCCCGTTCACCGCCGCGGACTTCCCCGAACCGGTCCGCGAGCTGCGGCTCTACGGCATCGCCATCATGCTGCACAACGCGGCCCATCCCGCGGACCCCGCGACCCAGCTCTGGCCCTCGGCCCTCGCGACGCCCGCCGCGGCGAAGGCCCTCGCGTGGAGCGCGGCGCTCGTCGAGCTCCTGGGCGGCGTGTTCGTCCTGTTCGGATTCCTGACGCGCCTCGCCGCGCTCAACCTTGCCGGGACCATGTTCGTCGCCATGCTGCTTACGACCGTGGGCCCCGCCATCATGTCCGGCGACGGGTTCCTGGGCTTCCTCCCCGATCCCAAGCTGAGCGATGGGAGCGCCTGGGTCGCCGCGTGGAGCACGCTGCTCTTCCAGTTCACGCTGCTGATGGCCTCCCTGGCGGTGGTCTTCAGCGGGGCGGGAGCCTTCAGCCTCGACAGGGTATTCTTCGGGAACGCCGAGCGCCGCAAGCCCGCGAAGTCTTCGCAGGGTTGAACGCGCCGCGGCGACTGGGCTGACGCCGCGCCGCGAGCCTCCGCCGGCGCCGGCACGGAGCGCTTGATGCCCGCCAGCGGCGTTTCCAACCAGCAAGTGGGCACGATCGGCGGCCGCCGAGCCCTCGCGCGCACGCACGACGTCCGGCGACGGGGCGGGCAACAGACCAGGGCCGTCGCGTGGGGGATTTCACTGGCCCTGCACGCCGTGCTGGTCTTCATCTGTTCGCTCATCGTGCTCCGCTCCGCGGCGCCTCCGCCGGAAGACCGCGAGCCGATCATCGTGAGCATCACCAACCCCGGCCTCGCGAGCCCTTCGGGCCGCACCGAGCCCGCGACGCCCAGCGCCCCGCCCTCGACGCCCGCTGCGCCCGCCGCCGCGGCCGTCCCGGCGCTGGCGGCCCCGAATCTGCCGCCCGCTCCAGACTGGCCCGCGGACCCCGGCGCGGGAGAGTTCGGCAGCGCAGGCGCTCCCCAGGACGGCCCGACCGGCGCGGATCAGGCCTGGGCCCAGCGATCCGGCGCCGAGCAGGCCGCCATGCAGGCCGCTCTGGATGCGCGCGGCGCCGCGGATGTCCGCTTCGCGGGCATGGGGGTCTCGAACGCTCAGGAGATCGTCTACGTCGTCGACGCCTCGGGCTCGATGGTGACATCGATGCCCGTCGTGCTTGAGTATCTGCGCCGGTCCATCACCCGCCTCTCGCGATCGCAGCGCTTCCAGCTCATCTTCTTCGGCCCGGAGCCCGCCCTCGCCGCGCCTCATCCGGGCAACTCCCCCGGCGCCCACCAGCCGACATGGCTCATCCGCGCGGCCCCGGAAAACGTCCGCGCCGTGATGGACTGGGCCTCCCGCGTCATCCCCAAGGGGCGCAGCAACCCCTCCGAAGCGATCCGCACGGCCCTTCTCCTCTCGCCCGACGCGGTCTTCGTGCTGGGCTCGACCGTCACGGGGCTGGGCCGCTGGGAGGCCAGCCGCGACGAGATCCTCGCGGAGATCGACCGCCTGAACCCCCGCGACCCCTCGACGGGCCGCCGCCGCGCCGTCATCAAGACCATCCAGTTCCTCGACGAGGACCCCGAGCAGGTCCTCCGCGCGATCGGCGAGGAGCACGGCGGGGCCGACGGCTTCAAGTTCATCGACCGCATCGAGAGGCCCGGCTCGTGACGCGCTACGGGACACGCGCGGCCGCGCTCGCACTGCTGGCGGCGCTGGCGGCACCCGCCACGCGCGCCGACCCCTCGCGCGAGCAGATGAGCGAGTCGCTGCGCGCGGTCGACGCGGCCGATCGTTCGCTCGCTTCACCGGAGGCCGTTGAACGCGTGCGCGCCATGGTTCCGGAAGGTCGGCCGCCCGACCCCGCCGAGCTCTTCGAGCAGGCGGCCGCTCAGCCGCGCTCTCCCGATGTGGCGCTGGACCTCGCCGACGCGGTCGAGCGCTGGCACGCCCACGCCGAACGCATCGGCACGCCGCGGCTCGTTCTCGTCGGATGGGCGAGCCCCGAGCGGCTCGAGGCGGCGCGCGTCTCGTGGCGTGCCGTCGCCGCGCTCGCCGCCGCAGCGACGAGCGTCATCGACCGCGCCGTCGAGGCCCACGACGTGGCCGCCGTCCCCGGCGCCGACGTCGATCCGAACGTCGAAGACGCCATCGCCCAGCTCGTCCACCGGCGCCAGGTCGTCGTCCCCCTGCGTTCGGCGCGGGCCGCGGCATTCCTCGCTCTGAGCGGAGCCGACGAAGGCCCGGAGCGCCAGGAGCTCGCGCGCCGCGCGCTCGAACTGGCCCGCCGCGTCCAGACCGCCTCGGTCTGGGCCGAGGCTGAGCGCGCCTCGGCGATGGGCCTCGCCTCGCTCGCGCTGGGCGAGGTGGAGGAAGCGCAGGCGCGCTTCGAGGAGGCGCTCGCCTCCATCAGCGACCAGCAGCTCCCCGAAGCGCTGCGCGCCGGCATCCGGTCCGAATCGACGCTGGGACGCGTGCTGGCGCTGGCGCGCTCGCGCGGTGCCGTGACCGCGGGCGACGCGCTGCGCGACGAGCTCGACCGCGGCGTGTTCTCCGGCGTCACAGGCCCCGGGCTCGAGGCCAGCCTCGCCGCGGCCCATCTCCTCCTCACGCTCGCCCCGAAGGAAGCCGCCCAGCTCCGCGATCAGGACCGACGCGACGCCGTGCTCGCCCGCGCGGTCGCCCGCTTTGAGTCCATCGCGAGCCAGCTCGGCCAGCCCGGGCGGCGCCTCGTGGTGCACCAGCTCTCGCTCCGGCTCGGGGAGTCGTGGCCGCTGGACACCCTCCCCCCGATCGCCACCCTCGCGCGCGCCGCGACCACGCCGCCGGGCAACGGCCCGCAGGCGCTCGCCGCGCTCCGCGCTCTGGAAGCGGCGCTCGACCGTCCCGGCGTGAGCGAGCCGGACGCCGCGGACCTGATCGAGCAGCACGCCAGGCTCGCGCCTCAGTCGGGCGTCGTCGCGCACATCGCCCGCGCCACCGAGCTCTGCGATCGCTTTGTCTCGCGCTATCCGGAAGATGAGCGCCGCGGCCTGATCCTCGACGCCGCCGCACGCGCCGCCAGCGCCCTCGACGCGATGGATCCCTCGTCCGACGGGTCGCGCACGCTCGATGCCCTGCGCGCGATCCGCGACGCGGCGTTCGACGTGCCCAGCCGCGAGCAGTGGGGGATGCTCCTGGCGCGGACGCTCAGCGGCCGCATGACCGCGGCGGATCCCGCCTCCGTTCGCTCCCAGCTCAACGAGGCCGAGCGCACGCTCACTTCGATTTCCGACCAGGCCCTCGTCGGACCGGCGTGGATGGCCCAGGTGGAAGCGCTCGGATCGGCCCTGCGGGCTCTGCGCGACGCCGACCCCCGCGCCCCGGTCGGCGACATCACGGTCGGGGAGAGCCTGCCGGCGCTCGCGCAGCGACTGATCGAAGTCTCGGACTTTCGGCGGGCCCCGCAGGGATGGCTCGCCGCGTCGAGCCCGATGGAACGCGCCCAGATTCAGGCGGTGCGGGCCCTGGGCCTGCTCGTCGCGGGCAGGCCCGCCGACGCGCTCGATGCGCTCGAACCGTCGCTCTCAGCAGAGGCGGTGCGGGGCCCGGTGCGGGCCCGCGGCCAGGCGCTGGCGCTCGAAGCGTACGCCGCGCTGGGACGCGAGTCCGACGCCCGGGCCGCGCTCGACGCGCTCGACGCCGGCGGGGAGATCGACGCCTCGGCCACGCTCCAGGCCTCGTTCCAGAGGCACTGGCGGACGCTCGCGCCGCGCGTGCCCACCTCCGTCGGCGGCGACAAGGACCAGACTCCGGCGCCCGGCGTGCTCGCCCGGCTCATGCTTGAGCGCGGTGCCCCGCTCGCCGAACGCGTCAGGTCGGCGTGGATGCTGCTCGAAAGTGGGGACGCGCCGGGGTCGGCCGCCGCGTTCGAAGCGCTCCTCGCTCAGCCCCAGACCGCGAGCGCCGAAGCGCTGGTCGGGCTGGGCGAAGCCCGTCTCCGCACGCCGGACGACGCGGGCGCCTTCGCCGCGTTCCGCGAAGCAACGCAGTCTCTCGAAGCCGCACGCACCTACGACGCCTTCTACTTCCACGCATGGGCCCGCATGCTGGAGATCCTGCTGCGCACGGATCCCTCTCCCGCCGGACGAGCCTCCGTCGAACGCGAGGCCCAGCGTCTGGCCGACATGCCCCAGTTCGCCCATCAGGCGCCCGAATCCCGCGAGCGGATCCGTGGCGCGGCGGGCGCCGCGTCCGGCGCACCCTGAGCCCGCGCAGCCCTCTCACTGATTGTTCAGCGTGCGCGGGTCCCGGCCCCGCTCGATCGCCTCGATCTTGGCGAGCCGCTTGGCGTGCCGGCCTCCCTCGAACGGCGTCTTCAGCCACAGCTCGATGATCTTCTCGATCAGCCGCAGTCCCAGCAGGTCCGCCGAGAGACAGATGACGTTCGCGTTCGTGTGCGAGCGGCTGATCTCCGCGGTGATCTCATCGTGCACGAGCGCCGCCCGCACGCCGTGGATCTTGTTCGCCGCCATGCTCATGCCCACGCCCGTTCCGCAGATCAGCACGCCCAGGTCCGCCTGCCCCTGCGCGACCGCCGTCCCCACGGTGAACGCGGCGTCGGGATAGTCGCAGCTCTGCCCCGCGGCCGGGAGCTCGAGCGCGACCTGGAACCCCTCGGCGCGCAGCCGATCCGCCAGACGTACCGCGGCCTCCGACCCCCGGTGGTCGGCCCCAATGGCAAGCTTCATGGACACCTCATCAGCTTACGGCAACGCCGATCCCCGCGGTTCAGGACGCCCGGATCTCGTCCAGCCGCCCGGCGAGCGCCGACTGAATCTTCCGGGCCGTCTCTTCATACTGGGAGGGCGGGCCGCCGATCGGATCCGGAATGTCCTCGCCCGCCGGGTCCAGCAGCATCGCCCGCTCGCCCACGGAGGGGTCCATCCGCCGAACAGCGTCGACGTGCGACTGAGTCATGCCGAAGATCAGGTCCGCCTCGGCGAGCATCTCCCGCGTGACGGGCGACGAAGAATGCCGCCCGCTGACGACGACCCCCAGCGAGCGCAGCGCGCTGGTCCCCTCGGGCGTCGCCTCCATGCCCCAGCCGGCGGTCGTGCCCGCCGAGCGGACGCGGGTCTCGACGCCGTCGGGCGGAAGCTCCTCCAGCATGTGACGCGCGAGGGCCTCCGCCATCGGGCTCCGGCACGTGTTCCCGGTGCACACGAACAGCACAGTGCGCACGAGCGCCCGCTCGACGAACCGCTCTTCGAGCGCGCCGACACGGGCGACCTCGTACCCGCCCGCGCGCGTCAGCCGGATCAGCGTCGACTGCCTGCCGAACGGCGCCGGCCCGTCGTCGAGCACCAGATCAGGCCCGGGATCAACGCCCGTGACGAGCGCCGCCAGCGCATCGTCGGCCGTGCGGGCCGGCCCGCGCGCCGAGTGGGGCGCGCTGATGACCACCGGCGTCGACGTCGACATCAGCACGTCCGCCGCCGCGGAGTTCGAAGGCACTCGGATGAGGATCTCCGTCCCGTCGTCGAACACGCCCGGAGCCACTCCCAGCGTCGTCCGCACAGTCTCCAGCCGCGCCGCGTCGAGCTGCACCGCGAAGGTGACCGGGCCCGGCGCCAGCCTGTGGATCAGTCGGCGGTGCACCGCCGGCAGCGGATGGTCGGCCGTGCCCAGGATCTGGTGCAGCGACTGCACCGAGCCCAGGTGCAGCGCCAGGGGCGTGGGCGTGCTCGCCTTGAGCTTCCAGAGCCGCTCCAGCGCCGCGGCGCTCCGCGCCGAGCACGCCAGGCCGTAGAGCGTCTCGGTGGGCATGAGCAAGAGCCCGCCCTCGTCGATCAGCCGGGCCGCGCGCGCCAGGATCTCCGCACGGTCGGCCGCTCGCCGGATATCGATCGCGGTGGTCGCCATTGCGGAAGCCATCATAGGGCCCGCGTGCGCCGCGACCGCCGCCCGACCGCCCCGATCAGCGTTTCTCGGCCCGCCCGGCCAGCCGGTGCGCCCCGCCGGCGGCGGAGGTCGCGCGCGGGACCACGCGGGCGTACACCTCGACGTTGCTCGTCGTGCGCACTCGCGTGTCCAGCGACTGCTCCACGAGCGACTGCGTCACAAGCTCGCCCGCCCCCGGCTCGCGCAGCGTGACGAAAACCTGCTTCAGGTCGAACTGCTCGCGGATCGAATCGAGCTCCATGCTCCATCCGCCCGAGGGCAGGGTGAAGGTCGCGATGTGCGTGCGGTAGCTCGCCGAGTCGATCGACAGCGCGGGACCCTGAAACGCCCCGGGCTCGACGAAAATGGGCGGCGTGCGCGAGCACCCCGCCGCGCCGAGCCCCGCCGGGCCCAGCAGCAGGCCCGCCAAGAAGAAGCGCTTGACGAGCGCCCTGGCGATCGATGAACGCGCGTTCACGCCGAGATCCCCATCGCCCGGGCCACCGCGCGCCCCATGTCAGCCGGGGTCTGCGCGATCGTGATCCCGGCGCTTTGCAGCGCCTCGATCTTGCTCTGGGCCGTGCCTTCGCCGCCCGAGATGATGGCGCCCGCATGACCCATGCGCTTGCCCGGAGGCGCCGTTCGACCCGCGATGAACGCCGCCATGGGCTTGGTCACGTTCGCCTTGGCGAACGCAGCCGCCGCTTCTTCGTCGGACCCGCCGATCTCGCCGATCATCAGGATCGCGTGCGTTTCCGGGTCGGCTTGGAAGAGCCTCAGGCAGTCGATGTGCGAAAGTCCGCGGACCGGGTCGCCGCCGATGCCGACGCACGTGCTCTGCGCCAGCCCCAGCTGCGACGTCTGCCACACGGCTTCGTACGTCAGGGTCCCCGAACGCGACACGATGCCCACGGCCTTGCCCCGCGGCGCTTCGGAAATATGCCGGTTGATGTACCCCGGCATGATCCCGATCTTGCAGCCTTTGCTCGTGTAGGGGCTCGACGCCGAGTCGCCCGGGCCGGTCTTGGGACCCGGAGTGATGACCCCCGGGCAGTTGGGCCCGATCAGCGTGATCGGGGGCTCGTTCCTCGCGGCGCGGGAGGCGTTGCGCTCATCGAGCGCCGCACGCACCCGCACCATGTCCTGCACGGGCACCCCCTCCGTGATCGCCGCGATCACGAGGATCCCCGCGTCCGCCGCCTCGAGGATCGCGTCGCCCGCGAAGGGAGGCGGCACGAAGATCATCGTCGCCGTCGCGCCGGTCGAAGCGACGGCCCGCTCGACCGTGTCGAAGATGGGCAGCCCGTTGGCGTCCTTGGAGCCGCCCTTCCCGGGCGTCACCCCGCCGACGAGCTTCGTGCCGTAGTGCAGGCAGCCGCGGGTGTGGAGCGCGCCGAACGAGCCGGTGATACCCTGACAGATGACTTTGGTGGATGCGTCGACAAGGATGGACATCGAAGGCCTCGCGCTCCGTGGCCCGGGCGCGGACGCGGCTCCGGCGGGCTCCGGGATCAACAGGAAGATAGCGGACGGGCCCTCCCCGCGGGCGCGGGCGCCGCAGGACGGTCATCTCACCGCGGCCACGCCGCCCAAAACGGAGGACACCATGGAAAAACGCGTACTGGGCCGGACCGGGATGAACGTCTCCGTGCTGGGCTTCGGCGGTTCAGAGATCGGCTTCCAGAACGCCAGCGAGGAGACCGTCCGCACGCTCCTCAACACCGCCCTCGATCTGGGGCTCAACGCGATCGACACCGCGGAGTGCTACCCGGGCTCCGAAGACCTCATAGGCCGTGCCGTCGCGCACCGCAGAAACGAGTTCCATCTCTTCACCAAGGTCGGGCACGAGCACGGCCTGTCCGCCGGGGAGGACTGGTCCGCCGACTCGATCACGCGCACCATCGACCGATCGCTCACGCGCCTCAGGACCGACCGCGTCGACCTCGTGCAGCTCCACTCCTGCGGCGTGGACGTTCTCAAGCGCGGCGAGGCCATCGACGCCCTCCGCAGGGCCCGCGACGCCGGCAAGACGCGCTTCATCGGATACTCGGGCGATGACGCCCCGGCACGCTGGGCGGTCGAGAGCGGCCACTTCGACACGCTCCAGACCTCGCTGAGCATCGCGGACCAGCAGGCCATCGACCTCACGCTCCCCCTCGCCCGCGAGCGCAACATGGGCGTGATCATCAAGCGGCCCATCGCCAACGCCGCGTGGCGCGACCGCGAGAGGCCCAAGGGCGCCTATCACGAGACCTACTGGCTGCGGCTCCAGGACCTCGACTACGGCTTCACCCGCGCCGCGGGCGAAGAAGCGGCGTCCACCGCGCTGCGCTTCACGCTCAGCCAGCCCGGCGTGCACACGATGATCGTCGGCACGCAGAACCCGACCCGCTGGGCCGAGAACGCGCGCCTCGTCGCACGCGGACCGCTCGACGCGGAAACGCTCCGTGCGATCCGCGAGCGCTGGAAGAGCGTTGCAAAGCCGGACTGGGTCGGGCAGGTCTGAACCACCGCGGAGCGGAAAAGAAGCGGCCGATCAGCGGCGCCGGCGCTCGGCGGCCTGCCGCAGCTTCGACGCCGCCAGGTCGATCGCGCGGTAGTAGTCCGCGTGACGGCTCTCGACGACGATCGGCGCGGCGCTGGCGACCTGCGCCACGATGCGGCAACGCTTGTCCGTCCCGCCCTTGCGACCGTTGATGTCCGCGATCCACACGGTGACCTCCCCGACCCGGTCGGAGAGCGCCCGGAGCGAAACGCCGATCCGCTGACGAAGCCGATCGAGGATGGCGGGGCTGGTGGGAAGCTTGCCGTCGAAAATCTTGAGCGTCATCGCGTGTTCTCCAGGAAGAGCGGAGAGAACAAGTGCGGAGTCGCCGCACTCCTATCATCTGATACGGGAACACGCGACGGCGGTTCATTCATCCCCGGAACACCGGATTGTGCGCTCGATGCCCCGCCGCGGGCCGTTTCCCGCGGTCTCAAACCCGGCACGTGAATCTGGGCTACTGTTGCACCGCGCGGCATGCGGTCCGGCAGCATGCGCGTCCGAAAAAGAATCCCGCGAGCTCACATGGCTAAGCATCAGAATCTCTCGGCGTATCAGCAGGGCATCGTCCGCCGCTACTACGAGCACGCCGAGGGCGTCGCCGCGCAGAAGCTCGCGGAGCTCGTCAGCGAGCTCTATCTCGCGACGGACGAGAAGAAGGCGGCCAGGCTCTGGAAGAGCGCTGAAGCCGCGCTCGCCAAGACGCCGGTCGACGCGGCCCGCGCGCAGGCGGTCGTTCAGAGCCGTGATGTACGCAAGCTCGCAGAACTCGCCGCGCTCGTCGCCCCCGGCGGCAAGAAGGCGACGTGACCGCGCGCCCCGCACGACGCCGGCGCTCACGCTGCCGCGGCGACAGCGCCCCGTGTCACCTCGCTTCGATGCCGACGAGCGCCGAAGGTTTCACAGCGGCCGACGCTCCGCCGTCGATGGAACACAAGGCCCACGACGCCGGTTGAACCCTCGCACGGTTCCGCATGCCGGAATCCGCTCGCACGGAGCACCGAACTCATGGACATGAACCGACCGATCGACGGCCCGCGGAGCCCAGGACGCACCCGCTCGCATCGCCTCGCCGCCGCGCTCTGCTTCGCGGCTCTCGCGGCGGGCTGCGGGAGAACCGAACCCACCGCTTCGACCGCGCAGGGTCCCGCGTCTTCCGCGGGCCCACTGAGCGAAGCGCCCGCCGTGCTCCCGGCGTCCGACACCTCTCCAGCCCCGGCACAGGAGGATTCCATGCGCATCGAGATTCTCAAGGACAAGGTCGTCCGCACCGAGGAGGAGTGGAAGAAGACCCTCACGCCCGAGCAGTTCCAGATCCTCCGACAGAAGGGCACCGAGCGCGCCTTCACCGGCAAGTACTGGGACACCAAGGACCCCGGCGTCTACCGCTGCGCAGGCTGCGCGCAGCCGCTCTTCACCAGCGGCGCCAAGTTCGACTCGCACTGCGGCTGGCCCAGCTTCTTCGACCCCGTCGCCGACGGCGTCATCGCCCAGCACGTCGACACGTCCTACGGCATGGTCCGCACCGAAGTCACATGCGCACGCTGCGGCGCACACCTGGGCCACGTCTTCGAGGACGCTCCGCACATGCCCACCGGCCTGCGGTACTGCATCAACTCCGCCTCGATCGACCTTCAGAAGACCGCGCAGTCGCCCCCGCCCCGCATCGAGCCCGGCGCACAGAACGCCGCGTCGCCGCCCGCGCCGTAACGCTCCGGAGCGCCCGCGCCCGCTCGGCCCTTCTCACCGCGACTCCGGGGCCGCCCGCCCGAGAGCCCCGGCGCCGCCGCACCTGCGAAAACGCAGGATCATGGAACCCCGCCGCAACGCTCCGCGAATGGTGTTGCGGAGTGGATTTGAAAGACTAGCACGCTCGATCCCGTGCACAGGGTGTGTGAGGCGTGGAGCGGAGAGAGTGATGCCACCCCTGGCGCATCGGACCGACTCGAGCTGGTAAAGGCATGCCCATGTACGCGGCTCGGTCGCGGCTCCGCCCGCGAGAGAGCAACCGAGCGTCCCCGGCCGAGTCGCGTCGCCTTTGACAAACTGCGAGTTCCTTCCTTCTGTGGCAGGCACGCTCGGATCACGCGGCACGGATCCGGGCGTGACTTGCCTTTTGGACCGAACTCAATCTCGACCGCGCTCAGCCCGGACGACGCCCCGGCTCGCCGGCGCTCAGCACGTCGTGTTCCACCAGCGCAGCACCTCGGTCACATCCAGGAAGTCGACCCGCCCGTCGTTGTTCGCGTCCCCGGGGCCGACGTCCGGCGCGTACAGAAAGCCCCAGAACCGCAGCACTTCCACGATGTCCGAGAAGTTCACCGCGCTGTCCCCGTTCGCGTCGCCCGGGCAGCCCGGCGGCGCGGTCGTCAGCTCGAAGTCCAGCTCGAAGGACGCGCTGGCGAACAGCCCGTTGTATCCGTCGAACGCGTTGGTGAACGCCGACGCGCTGACCGCGAGCGTATACGTCCCCGGACTAATCTGCCCCGACAGCTCCTCCGGATTCGGCGGCGAGATCGAGCTGAACGAGAAGACGACCGTCCCGCCCGGGAACTCGCCGCTGACCAGCGAGACGTACGAAGCCGCGTGCACCCCGCCCAGGTTGAACATCGGGAACGACCAGTAGCGCGACTCGTTGATCGTGAACACCACGTCCAGCGAGGAGTAGGCGGACGCGACTCCCTTGGTGAGCTCGTCGTCGGGGTTGTCGACGTCGGAGTTCACCGAGCCGCTCACGCTGACGAGCGTCTCCGTGAACGAGTTGAACTGCGACGCGGAAGCCGTTGCCGTGGCCGACACCCCCGCGCTCGCGCCCGTGTTCAGGATCAGGTTGAAGCCGGTGTCAAAGACGTTCGAGAAGGGAAAGAGCTCGCTGTTGTCCTCGCCCGTTCCACCGAAACCGAGCGTCACGGACGACGCCGCCACCTCGCCCCGGATCTCGGCGTTCTCGAACTGCGCGAGCGAAGAAGCGGTCAGGAGCAGCAGCGCCGCGGACCCCGCGAGCGCACGAAAGCCGGCGGACGTCATCATGTCAGTTCTCCCCATCGAGTGCGAAACCGCCCCTCGATGGGGCGGTTCTCGGCTCTGAAATTACTCCCGGATTGGCCTGTCACAAGCGAAAGATCCGGGATACGCCCGAGTGGAACCAAGGTCGGGCGGGATGCGACCTATCAGTGTCCGAACAGATTGGTCGGCGCGAACATCCCCTCGGTCTCGAAGTAGGAGAGCGCCTCGGGGACGGCCTTGAAGATTTTGGTCGCCGTCTCGGTGATGAATGGCGAGGGGTGCTTCTTGGGCTTCCACACGACGTACACCTCCTTGGTGTGCTCGAAGGCGTGCTGCAGCTCGCGCTCGACGCCGCTGGAGAGGCCGGGCACGCCGCCGGGAAGCTCGGGGATCAGGCTGACGATCATGTCCGACTGATCGATCAGCTTGAAGTCGCGCATGTAGATCTGCCCGTCGATGTCGCCCGCGATGTCGAGCACCTCGCGGACCCGCACGCGGATCTGGTCGGCCCGCGCGTCGCGCGACCCGCCGAAGCTGTGAGGCGTCACATCGAGGAAGCGGTCGACGTTGCCCTCGCGCGCCGCGGCGGTGGCCCGCTCCAGCAGCAGCTTCTCGTCCACGTCCCCCGGGTCGAAGGTGATGAAGTGCCGCGCCAGCTCCGCGCGGAACTCGTCGATCTCCCGCAGCACGTCGGGCATGTCCACCACGTGGCTCATCGGGAAGCTCGGGTACACCCGGCGCATCTGGGGGCGGCACACCAGGCGGAACATCGCCGCGGTGGTGACCTGGTGCCGGCCGCGCGAAAGGATGTAGAAAGGCTTGTGCATCGCCTGCGCCAGCAGCTCCGTCGCCAGGATCTCCTCCTCGCGCCAGACCATGCAGTCCTTCAGCGTCGCGTCGATGTCGTGGTCCCGGTGCAGCCGGTGGTGCACGACCTCGATGTTGTCCACCAGGCAGATCAGCAGGTCCGGCGCCAGCAGCTCCATCTGGTCGAAGTCAAAGGCGCTGAAAAGCCCGTGCCGCCAGCGGAACGTGGCGTGCGTGTTCACGATGACGTTCTTCTGGTCGCGCGACTCCGCGATCACGTCCTTGAACGCCGCCCGGCGGAGCGAGTTCAGCCTCGACCAGGGCAGATCGAGGATCCGCCCCGGACGGATGTCGCGCCCCTCGGCGTACATCATGTCCCCCACGTGGTAGACGTCGACGCGCTCGCCCTGCTGACCCGCGAAGTCCGCGGCAGCCTGCAGGTACTGCTTCTTGTCCATCCCGATCTGGCCCGTGACGATCGCGCGCATGGGCACAGTCTAGTGATACGCGCGCCCGTCAAGGCCGCCGATCGATCCCCGTCGTCGCGCTGGGAGGGGCGAAGACGTCCAGCACGACCGTCTCATCTTCCGCTACCGCGCCGTGCGGCACGCCCCCGGGGATGTGCACCGCCTCGCCCGGACCCAGCACGACGCGCCGCGGCGGGGCCCCGCCCGCCTCCGGAAACTCCATGCGCAGTCGGCCGGACAGCACGCAGCTCATCTGCTCGTTCTCGTGCGCGTGCACCGGGACCTCGCAGCCCCTGCGGAGCGTCACGTGCGAGATCATCGCCCGAGCGCCGATCAGCCGCCTCCGCTCCAGCAGAGGCATCGGTTCGTCGGCCGGCATGTCGTTCCATCGGCACACGGTGGGCTCGCCTGGCTTCATGGGCATCACGCTCCTCGAACGCGCCCCGCCGGAAATCAGAACGGCCGCTTCAGCGGGTTCACCAGAAGGTTATCGCGACCCGGGATGATCAGGTCCGCGATCTCGAGAGCCTCCGTGAACGACTCGCGCGCCTGCGCCACGTTCACGGCCCAGCGCACCACCTGACCCTGCTCCAGGTGCTCCAGCGTCGGGATCGCGTCGCCGCACACCAGCGTCGTGTGCCGCGCTTCGGAGATCAGCAGGCCCGAAAGCCCGGGAGTCGCCCCGGGAAGCGGGAACAGCGACACGTTCTCCGCCAACTGGTCCGGCGCCGCCTCGCAGCGCTTCAGGATCGCCACATCAAGCTCGAGCGCCGCCAGCAGCTCGCGGTCATCCATCTCCGCCACACGCTGCAGCTGCTGGATCAGCGGCACGCCCACCTGCTCCCGCTCCGCCTCGCTGATCCACCACGTCGCGTCCTCGAACGCGGGAAGCCCCCGCCTCACGTCCGGGCGAAAACAGGTGAGAAACACGTGCGTGACGTCCGATGGCGTGACGTTCGCGCGCTCGGCCAGCCGCGCCGCGAGAATCGACGCCGGCAGCCCGGGATCGACCAGGATCGTCCGCTCCCCTGCGCGGATCAGCGTCGTGGTCGCATGCCCGGTGCGCACGGGCGTCCGCTCGTTCCACAGCGGATGCGCGTCGAGACAGCCGATGGAGATGATGCGGTGGGATGCCATGCGTGCTCCGAGTGGGCGAGGGCCGGGCGGCGGGGGGCGGCAGGAGGCGGCGGGTCGGGGCGTGCTACTCCCGCGCCAGCCGTGCCAGCGCGCCGGGGTTCTCCGCCTTCTTGAGTCGCAGGCGCTCGATCACCGGCGCGGGCACCATAGGCGAGAGGACCGAAAGGTCGGCGCCCATCGCCGTGATCTGCTTGATGAGCGAGGAGGACGTGTACGCGAAGCTCTGCCCCGCCACCACGAACGCGGTATCCAGCCCGGCGACCTCGCGGTTGGTCACGGCCTGCTGCACCTCGCTCTGCAGATCGGAAAGATTCCGGATGCCCCGCAGCAGCACCGTCGCCCCGACGCTCCGGGCGAAGTCGACCGTCAGGCCCTCGAACGCCCGCACCTCGACCGGCGCCCCGTCGGGCTCCTGGCGGACCAGGTCGGCGACCAGCTGCCGCACCATCTCGACCCGCTCGGGCTGCGTGAAGAGCGTCGACTTGTCGGGGTTCCGGCCCACGCCCACCACCACCTTGTCAAAGATCCGCCGGCCCCGGGCGATCACGTCCAAATGGCCGAACGTCACGGGATCGAACGATCCCGGATAACACGCGACGTGCGCTCTGGAAGGGTTCTGAACGGGTGCCTGATCGGTGGACATGCGGCGTGGATCCGGCGGCGACTGGCGTCACACGCCCGGCAGTTTACCCACGCTTCACAGGAGGACCGGCGGCGGCGGTTGTGCGCTCGAACTCCTTTGAATGTTGCACGTGGAACCCCAGACTTCCCCTGACTCCACCTGTGCATGCCCACACGTTCGGCCCGCGGCGAAAGCCTCCATCGCCGCGGGCTCTTTTTTTGCGCACGCGCGGCGCCCGGGCGGCGGCGCGGACGGTCGGCGTCTGAAATACACGAAATCTTCACGAGTGCCGTGCCGTGCGCGCGGCGCACGCGGCCGAGAACGGCGTGCGGCGTGGTTTTTCGCGGTCCGCACGCGGCGCACGGGGGCGACGAGCGCCGGCTCTGATGCCGCGGCGAGTGTTAATACTGGCTTAAGGACGACTGGTGAGCGCTGGGGCCGGTCGAGAACGCGTGCGCGGGGAGCGTGCGCATTCTGGCCGTGTTTTCCCGAGAAAACTCGTGATGTTCCGTGCGGCAGTACGCCGGCGAGCGCATGAAAGGCGCGACATCGATTCTCGCTGTGTGCAAGGTGTCGCGTGCGCACGCGGGTACCATCTCGTGGGTCGGGCGGAGCACCGATCCCCAACCCGTATGGACCGCGGCTTGGAACAGCATCACCTCACGGAAGAGAACGGCCCTGTCGCGCACCGCCCGTGCGACGGAGCCCCTGTCGACTGCTGGATGTGTTTGACCGTCGGCGCGATCGCCGCCGGATGTGCAGAGTCCCCTGGGATGAAGACCGGCCTGAATCATCGCCGAGCACGAGGGCGCAACGCATGATCATCCCCGCACCGTCTGGCTCATCGGGACCGCAGTCTTCGCCGGGATCGCCGCCCGGCGCGGTCCGGTCCGTGCGCATGGACATGCACTGTCACTCGCACGCCAGCAGCAAGCCCGTCATGAAGGCGCTGGGGCTGATCGACATGCCCGAGTGCTACTCGCACCCCGAGAAGGTGTACGAGCAGGCGCGGGCCCGCGGGATGGACATCGTGACCATCACGGATCACGACACCATCTCGGGGGCTCTGGAGCTCGTGAAGCGGGGGTACCCGAACTTCGTCATCGGCGAGGAGGTCACGGTCGACTTCCCGGAGGACCGCTGCAAGCTGCACGTCCTGGTGTGGGGCCTGACGCCCGAGCAGCACGAGGAGCTGGGGTCGCTGGGCCTGCGGTCGGACGTGTACCAGTTCGCGGAGTGGCTGGAAGAGAACAACCTCGCGCACTCGCTGGCGCACCCGCTGTACGTGCAGAACGGCCGGCTGACGGAGTGGCACCTGGAGCGGTGCGCGCTGCTGTTCAAGGGGTGGGAGACGCTGAACGGAGCCCACGCGGGCACGCACCGCAGCGTGGTCGAGCGGTACCTGGGCTCGCTCACGCCGCGGAAGGTGCAGCAGCTCTCGAAGAAGCACCGGCTGGAGCCCCTGTGGTCGCGGATCTGGCACAAGGGGGTGACGGCTGGCTCGGACGACCACGGCCTGCTCAACATTGGGCGCAGCTTCGCGGTGCTCCCGCTGGAGGAGGGCGAGGCGGCCCCGACGCCCGAGCAGTTCCTGCGGCGGATCATGGCCGGTCACGGCGTGGTGGGCGGCGACGCGGGGCACGCGTCTCTGCTGGCGCACCAGCTTGCGACGGTCGGCGCGAACTTCTATGCGCGGCGCGTCGCGGTCAAGCAGGACGCGCGGCACCGGTACATCGCCTCCAAGCTCGTTCGCTTCGCGGGGGTCAACGCTCCCAAGCCCAGCAAGGCGGCGCTCGCGTGGCAGGAAGCACGGAGGAAGCTGCGGCTGGGCAAGCGCAAGAAGTCGCTCCCGGTCGTGATGGCGCTGCGCGAATCGCTCGCCGACGTGCTGGACCGCTACCCCGACCTGCGGGCGAGGCTGGACCCGGCGACGTGGTCCGACGGCGCGCCGATCGCGCAGCATGAGCGGATGGCGGAGTTCGTGGACGAGCTGAGCGGCGCGATGAACGCGTGGATGGCGGGCGGAGCCGTCAAGGCGCTGCGCGAGCGCGACAAGATCGGCATCGTCGATCATCTGATCAGCTACGTGCTCGTGCACCTGGCGCAGCTTCCCTACCTATTCTCGCTCTTTCATCAGAACAAGGAACGCAACATGCTGGAAAGGCTTGAGCACGAGGCGGCGGACGCCGGCTCGGGCGTCAGTGTGCTGGAGCGGCCGATGCGCGTGAGCCTGTTCACGGACACGCTGGGCGACGTGAACGGCGTGTGCCGGTTCATCCAGAACGTGGCGCACCAGGCGAACGAGACGGGCCGCGACCTGCAGGTCATCACCTCCACGCAGTTCCCGACCCCCCGCTGGCCCAACATCTTCAACTTTGAGCCGGTTCTCGCCGCCAAGATGCCGCGCTACGAGCAACTGGAGATCGTGCTGCCGCCCCTGATGAAGATACTGCGGCACGTGGACCGCCACCAGCCGGACGTCATCCACATCTCGACTCCCGGCCCCGTCGGGTTCATCGGGTTCCTGGCGGCGAAGATGCTGCGCGTGCCCGTGCTGGGGGTCTATCACACGGACTTCCCCGCGTACATCGATCACCTGTTCGACGATCACGCGTACACGTACGCGATGGCGGCGTACATGCGGTTCTTCTACAAGCCCTTCCGGAGCATCTTCACGCGCTCCAACGACTACATGGACGCGCTGGAAGCCCTGGGCATGAAGCGGGAGAAGCTCGAGAAGCTGATGCCCGGCATCGAGACGGCGCGCTTCAACACGTCATTCCGCGACCCCGGCGTCTGGCAGAAGATCGCGGCTGAGAAGCCCGAGCTGCGGCCGCTGGCGCGGCGGTCGGTCAAGGTGCTGTATGTCGGGCGCGTGAGCGTCGAGAAGAACCTACCGATGCTTGTGCAGGTGTGGAAGCGCGTGACGGAGCAGTGCGCGGCGCGGGGTCTGGCGGCGGACCTGGTGGTCGTGGGCGACGGTCCGTACCGGCCGCGCATGGCCGAGGAGCTGGCGAGGCAGCACGTGCACTTCCTGGGCTTTCGGCACGGCGACGAGCTATCGTCCATCTACGCGACCAGCGACATGTTCGTCTTCCCCTCGACGACCGACACGCTGGGGCAGGTCGTGATGGAGAGCCAGGCGTCGGGCATGCCCGTGCTCGTGACCGACCAGGGCGGGCCTAAGGAAGTCGTCGATCACGGCGTGACGGGCTTCGTCATCGCCGAGGACAACCAGCAGGAATGGGTCGACCGCATCGTCGACCTGATCGCGGACGACTCCAAGCGGCGGCGCATGGGCGAGGCGGCGGAGAGCGCCATGAGGCCCTTTGACATCCGCCACTCGTTCGAGCACTTCTGGAAGGTGCACGTCGAGGCGTGGCACGAGCACCTGGGCACGCTGGGGATCCATCCCAAGAGCGAGGCCCAGGGGATCAGCGCGTCGGTCGCCCGCACGTCGGTCCGCGGCCCGGAGCTGGCGCGGGTCTGACGGTTCCCGGACGCCCGGCGGGTGGGCGGGAGCGCCTGTCGTCCGTCGCCGGCGGTCTTGTGGTGCTACCGTTCGAGCTATGACGAAGTCGATGCTGTGCCGCGGGCTTGTGTGCGCGTTCGTGACCGCGTGGGCCGGCTCGGCCTGTCATGCGGAGGCGGCGCCGGCCGCGGCTGCGGCGCGGACGCTCGACCAGCTTCCCTGCCTGGCGGACCTGCTGGACGAGAGCTCGGCGGTGTTCGAGGCGATCGTGGTGGGCGGTGAGACGGGCCGGCAGCCCGGCTCGCGGCTGCTGGCGACGGAGTACACGCTGAACGTCGTCGCGTATCTGAAGGGCGCGGGGCCCCTGGAGGCGCGGTACCGCACGCTGGGCGGCGCCCTGGAGGACGGCTCCACGATGATCGCGTGCAACGGGTGGTCGCTGCGCGCGGGCGATCATCTTCTGGTGTTCGTCGACAAGCTGGGAGAGGGCACGCTGCACCCGTTTCTGCGTGTGCTCCGCGTGCTCGAGGATGGAGCGGCGCTGGCGGACGAGTCTGGGCGGCTGATCACGTCGCTCGAAGGCGGGGTGCTGCGCGCGGGGCCGCGCGTCGCCCGTCCGCTGGGCTCGGCGGAGTGGTCGAGCGGCGTGGCGGCGCTGCGGTCGGGGCGCGGCGTCGGGGAGGAGGCGGCTGTTCCGGGCGTGCTCGCGCTCGCGGAGGAGATCTGGCGGCTTGAACCGCCGGCGGACGTGGCGGCTTCGCGCGGGAGTCTGGAGCCGCGCGGCCCGGCGCTGGAGGAGGCGGGAGACATCGAGCGGCGCTCGGCGCCGTTTCTCCGCTCGGCGACGCCGGGGCGGAGCACGATCCTGTTTCGGGGGTTTTTGCCGGGCGCGGACGAGTTCCGCTGGACGAGCGAGTCGCTGGATGAGTGGAACTCGGCGGTGCAGGGCCGCTCGCTGATGACGTTCGCGCGGGACGGCTCGGGGCGGGTGGTGCGCAACGAGTTCCCGGATGAGCGGATCGACGACGTGGACGTTGTCGCCGTGCTGACGGGCGAGGAGCGCGAGGAGGCGGGCTTCGAGAACTACGGGCCGCGCGTGCTGGGCGAGACGCTGTGGACCGAGACGCGGAGCGGCGTGATGATCAACCGGTGGGTCTTCGTGAAGCCCACCGATGACGAGGATCTGTTCCGGCAGGTGATGCTGCACGAGCTGGGCCACGGCATCGGTCTGGGGCACGAGGAGGACCGGGTCGCGATCATGAACGCGTTCAGCGGCGCGCCGTACAACGCGCGCTCGGACCTGTATCTGAGGCGCGACGACCTGGAGGGTCTGCGGAGCAACCTGCGTGACGCCGGCGGCTGGGCGGCCGCCGCGTGGACGGACATCGCCACGTACAACTTCGCGCAGGTCGGGGGCGAACGCGTCCGCTCGGCGCCGTCGCACCAGGAGGTCTCGCGCGGGAATTCCCTCGAGATCTCCAACGTGTACGTCGAGAACCGCGGCACGGTCCCGGCGCGCAACGTCGAGCTGACGGTCTACCTCTCGACGGACGACGACATCACGACGTCCGACCTCGAGGTGGGCCGGTTCCCGCTGGGGACGGTCTCCACGTCGGTCACGCGCTCCGTGCGCGTCAATCTTGACGCGGCGGCTTCGGACGGGCCGCGGTACCGCCTCGGCTGGATCGTCTCGACCTCGTCGAGCGACCTCGAGCGGGACAACAACGTCACCATCATGAACGACGACTTCAACGAGGCGCGGCAACTGTCGATCGCGAGCATCCCGGGATTCGGCCTGCCGCCCGTCGCGACCGGCGACGGCGA
>JANRJV010000029.1:0-26098 GCA_033763795.1 Planctomycetota bacterium | reverse complement strand
AGCGCCCGGGGTCGCGGTCGTGCCGGATGAAGGCGTTATCATTCTCCCTCAGGTGGGGAATCGCGATCTCCTCACGCCGCAACGCGAAGGAGCACCCCGGACATGACGCTTCCATCACGCTGTTCACTGGTTGCAGGCCTGCTGCTCGCCGCACAGGTGGGCCCGGCCGCGGCGCAGACTCTCGAAGAGGGGACGGAGTCCGAGCCCGTGGCGGCGAGTTCTTCGGCGCGGCCGCTGGAGACGGAGCGCGATCCCTGGCGGATCGAGTTCACGCCGTGGATCTGGCTGATGGGGATCGATGGTGATGTGGGCGTTGGTCCGGTCACCGCGCGCGTGAGCCAGAGCTTCGTGGACATCCTGGGCACATCGGATTCGATCTTTGCGTTCGCGGGCAGGCTGGAAGTTGCGCACGAGCGGATCGGCTTTTTCCTGGACGGGTTCTTCGCCGACCTCGGTGTCGAGGACGAGAGCGGGCCGCCCGGCATCGGCGATGTCGACGTCGAGTTCGAGCAGGGGATGCTCGACTTTGCGCTGATGTACAGGATGATTGAGCGGCAGAGCGACGCGGGGGCGACCGGACGCGGTCTGTCGCTGGATGTGTACGCCGGCGGCCGGTACTCGTCGCTCGACCTGACGATTGATCCGAAGCAACTTGCGAGCGAGTCGCGCGGCGATCAGTGGGTCGATCCGATCATCGGAACGCGGGTCATCCTGCCGCTGGGCGAGAGCTGGCACGTGATGGTCGCGGGGGACATCGGCGGATTCGGCGTGTCGTCGGACCTCACATGGGGCGCGACGGGCACGCTGGGGCACGACTTCTCGCTCTTCGGGCTGCCCGCTACGGCGTCGATTGGCTACCGGGCAATCGCCTGGGACTACGAGGGGGATGGCGAGCGGCGATTCCACTGGGATGTGGTGCAGCACGGCCTGATTCTGGGGCTGACGCTGCGGTTCTGAGTGGTCAGGCGTGAGGCCGCTGTGCTGCCGCGGGGTCGGAACGCCTCGTTCGACAGGCGGAAATAGGGAATAGGGGCGAGGGGCGGTGAGGCCGGCGGAGGTGGGCGTCCCCGGACACTGGCGGTTTCCCACATTCAGGGAAGATCCTGTAAATGCGGTCCCTCGGGCCTTGACGAGCGGAAGTTCTCGGGCGAGACTGTTCGCACACGTCACCCCGGATCGCCCACACGCGGGCCGGGCTTAGGAGAGAAGAGCCATGTCGAAGGTTATCGCCTGCGGTCTGGTTGTCGCTGCGGCTGCGTCCGCGGCCTCAGCGTTCACCCCCGTCAACGTTCAGAAGACGAACCGCGCCGAACTCGGCATCGGCTCGAGCCTTCAGCCCCTCGATCTTTCGAGCGTGGGCTACCTGAACGGTTCGCTGACGACGGCGAACTCGTACTCCCAGAACTTCGTCGGCCCGGGCGGCAACTACTCGGGCAACCTCAAGGTCGAGGTGTTCGGCAACGTCGGGCTGCCCAGCGCGGCTCTGAACGAGGTCGTGCTCGTGTACACCTTCACGGGCGACGGCGCTCCGGCGAACCGGGCCAACGGGGCCGAGGACTTCGAGTTCGGCGTCGATACCTCCGTCGAGGTCGACTACACGGTGCTGACGAACGCGACGCACGGCAAGATCTCTGCCGAGAGCTCGCTGCAGCCCAGCCAGCTCGACCCGCTGGTGACGATCAACGACATCCTCGTCGGCAACGACACGTTCAAGTTCAATTTCAACCCCGCCGGTGGCACGGGCCGCCTGGTGGAGCTCGGCGGCAACACCGCGTCGGTCCCCGGCTCGACCGAGACCTTCACGTGGTACGTCCGCACGACGGGCGACGTGGCACTGAACTTCGTCGACGTCCGGATCTCGGACTTCGGCTTCGTGACCATCCGCTCGCTGTCGCTGGTGAACAACCCCGGCCAGCCCGACCTGAACGTGCCCGGTCCCGCCGCGGCGGGTCTGCTGGGCCTGGCGGGCCTGGTCGCCGGCCGTCGCCGCCGCTGAGCGGTGGAAATGATTCAACAGATCCGTCCGCGTGGAGAGCGCGCGGACGGGTGTTTTCCGACAGGACGTCGGCCCCAGGGAGAAGATAGAGATGCGCATTCACACCATCGGCTCATCGCTCGTGATCGGCGGTCTCTCGCTGGCCGGCGCCACGGCGCAGGCGGGCTTCTCGTCGACCATGTTTGAAGTGGCTTCGAACCCGTCCACCTGGGGGGACGCGACGGAGATCGCTTCGCTCGACTCCAGCTCGTTCGACTACGCCGACGCGTCGGGCTTCGAGGCGGTGCTGGCGAACATCGTGTTCGACCGCACGGCCGTGTCGACGAACGTGTACCGCATGAACGCGGCCCGCGTCGTGTCGACGGGCAACGCGTCGCTGACGCTCGATCCGGGCGACCTGGTCTTCGCGTACTCGTTGCGGCTGGTGGGCAACTTCGCCGGCCTCACGATCAACGCGCTCAACGAGGCCCAGGTGATCGGGGCCCCGGACTTCGGCTTCGGCCAGAACCCGATGGCCGCGTCGCTGATCAACGGTCAGGGCTTCGTGACCACGGGCCACGGCCGGGACCCCCTGAACGGCAACATCGATGACGCCGCGGAGCTGGGCAGCTCGGTCGACTTCGAGTGGGGCGGCGCGAACGCGATCTACCTGCTCAATGATCAGACGATCACGATGCTGCTCTTCAGCGATCCCGCTGAGATCGGCCGCGGCGTGCTCAACATGAGCTCTCCCCCGGGTCAGGCGGGCGGGATCGAGGGCGTTGCGCAGGCCGACGGGGCCCCGCCGGTCCTGATCCCGATCGTGCCGGCGCCCGGCGCTGCGGCGCTGGCCCTGGTGGGCGGCACGCTGCTGCTGCGTCGTCGCGGCCGCTGATCCGGCCAAGGGTTTATTCGGACGTGAAGGAGGCGTGCGGGGGCCTCCGGACGGTGTGTGAGAAGTGAGCAACGCTCGGCGGCAAGCTCTTCTGTCCGGCGCCGAAGGTCATTACGATTCCTTCGTCGGCCCCAGATGAGAATGCTCCTCCGCTTCATCGTGCTCGCTGCCGGTCTCGTTCTCGCCTCGGCGGGTGCGAGGGGCTTTACGCTGCTCGATTTCCGGCCTCAGGGCGACATCCTCAACGGTCTGTGGTTCGACTGGCTCAACACCCGGACCGAGGCGCCGCTGTGTCCGGGCGGGAAGGGGCTTCCCTTCACGCTCACGTACAGGATCGACGCGAACTTCATGTCGAACGCGCCGGCGAACGTCCGGGCCGGGGCGGCGCAGGCGGTGCGCAACGCGCTGGCCACGTGGTCGCTGGGGACGGGCGGGTTCATCTCGTTTCGGGAGGCCGACTGGGCGCCGGTCGTGAACGCCGACACCACGCCCCGGCTGTACTTCGAGGGCCCGCCGCTGGCGGAGTGGCAGGCGTGCACGCAGGGGGCGAGCCCGCCGGGGTGCGTCACGTGCTGGCCTGACACGCCCGCGTGCCCCGACGTGCTGCCGGGGTGGGGCGCCAACATCGATTTCTTCACTCGGCCCACGGGCTGGACGCTCCGGTCCAACGGGTTCAACTACCAGATGACGTCGAACCTGCTCGGGTTCACGACTGTGCACCGGCGGTCCGACGGCATCCTCTCGATCGACATCTATCTCAACAGCGCGTACCAGTGGACGAACGACGCGAACTCGGCGCAGCGTGTCCCTCTCGGCCTGCCGATGCCGGGCTGCAGCGGGGTGAACCCGGCGCCGGCGGCGCCGCTGTCGGACGCGCTGGAGCAGGCGTTCGAGGCCGTGCGCGCTACCACGGTCTTCGACATCGAGTCGGTCGTCCTTCACGAGCTGGGGCACGCGTTCGGGCTCGACCATCCCGATCAGGCCTGCGCGCGGGGCGGGGCGCAGATCAACGCGCGGACGCACGCGTTCGATCCGTGCGCGAGCGTTCAGCCCGGGGCCGTCATGCTGGCGTCGTACAACGGCGTGGTGCGCGAGCTGAGCGACGACGAGCTGGGGGGGATCGCGTTCCTCTATCGCCCGCGGCTGGCGGGGGACTTCGACGGCGATGACGAGATCACGGTGAGCGACGCGGCGCGGGCGCTGGACCTGATCGAGGACGCGGCTGCCCCGGACGCGTACTCGCTCGCCGTGGGCGACGTCCTGACGCGCAACGGCCGGATCGATCTCGACGAGGTGCAGCAGATCCTGTCGTGGGCGCTGAACCCGGGTGCGGGATCGCCGGGGCGAATCGAGCGTGACGAGGAGGGGATCAAGTCGTCGCCCCCCGCGCCGTCGGCGGTGACGGTGCGCGCGACCGCGTCGCCCGACGACGCGGGCCTGGGGCCTACGCTGGACGTCACAGTCCGGATCGAGAATCCGAATCTCGTGCGTTTCACGGCGTGGGACATCGACATCGTCTACAACGCGACGATCCTGCGGAACCCGAGGCTGACGCTGAACGGGTCGTTCCTGGCGGGCGGGAGCTGGTCGCCCCTGGGTCCCGATGACGGATCAGTGCGGTTCGCGAAGATCGCGTTCGGGTCGTTCGACGCGTCGCCCTCGGGCACGCTGGGCACGATCACCTTCGACGTCGACGCGAGCGCCGCGTGGTCCGGGCCGCCGGCGGTGAGCGTCTCGCTCACGGACGCGCAGCTGGTGACCGACATGCCGTACATCCATAACTACGGCTCGGTCGCGGGGCTGCCCGAATCGCTGACGCTGCAGAGCGCGACGGTGCCGCTGGGCCGGTATGACGCGGACGGCGATCGCGCCCTGACCGTGCGCGACCTGTACGCGTACGAGGCCCAGCCCTTCGACGTGGACAAGGACGGCGTGACGAACCTCGAGGATCGCGCGCAGCTCGTGGACGCCCTTCGGCGGAACGAAGAGGCCGACGCGCTGGCGGCCCGCTGACGGCGCGGCGGCAGCGGCGGCGCCGGCGGCAATGCGATACGATCGCCCGCGTGCCCAAGCCCCCAGTGATGCCCGATCGGATCAACGTGCTGCTCGTCGGCGGCGGAGGCCGCGAGCACGCGCTCGCGTGGAAGCTGCGGCAGTCGCGCCGACTGGGCGAGCTGCACACGACGCACCCTTCCAACCCCGGTCTCGCCCGGCTGGCGCGTGCGATCGACGTGCCGTTCTTGATGAAGGAGGCGTACCGCCTCGAGCAGTACTGCCGGCGGCACTCGATCGGGCTGGTCGTCGTCGGTCCCGAGGAGCCGCTGGCGCAGGGGATCGTGGACAAGCTGAGCTCGCCGCAGGTGCGGGTCTTCGGTCCGAGCGCGGCGGCGGCGGCGCTCGAGGCCGACAAGGCGTGGGCGAAGCGGCTGATGCGGGGGTCGCTGATTCCGACGGCCGAGGCGCGGACGTTCAAGGAGTTCGACGCGGCGCAGGAGTATCTGCGGACGCGGGAGGTGACCGAGGCACACGTGGTGAAGGCGGCGGGGCTGGCCAAGGGCAAGGGCGTGATCATGTGCCGCGATGGTCCCTCGGCGCTGGAGGCGGTGCGGCGGATGCTGGTGGCGCGGGAGTTCGGGGAGGCGGGGGCCGAGGTCGTCATCGAGGAGACGCTGGAGGGGCCCGAGGTCTCGATCTTCGCGCTGACGGACGGGCGCGACCTGGTGATCCTCGACGCGGCGCAGGACCACAAGCGGCTGCGCGAGAACGACGAGGGCCCGAACACCGGGGGGATGGGCGCGTTCAGCCCCACGCCGCTCGTGAACGCCAAGCTGATGGCGGACGTGCAGCGGAAGATCCTGGTGCCCACGCTCGACGCGATGCGCCGCGAGGGGGCGGAGTTCCGCGGTCTGCTGTACGCGGGGCTGATGCTGACGCCCGCGGGGCCGAAGGTTCTGGAGTTCAACGTTCGCTTCGGGGATCCGGAGTGTCAGGCGTTGATGCCGCGCATCCGGGGCGATCTGCTGCCGCTGCTGTGGGCGTGTGCGGCGGGGGAGGGGGCGCTGCACAACGCGGAGGACGTGGAGTGGGACCAGCGGGCGTCGTGCTGCGTGGTGCTCGCGGCGCCGGGGTATCCGGACGATCCGAAGCCCGGCATCCCGATCGACGGAGTGGACCGCGCGGAGGCGATGCCGGACGTGCAGGTGTTCCACGCGGGCACGGCGGCGGCCGAGGGGGGCGGGCTCGTGACGGCGGGCGGGCGCGTGCTCAACGTCGTCGGGCTCGGCGCGACTCTCGCCGAGGCGCGCGAGAGAGCGCTCGCGGCGGCGGACGTGATCACGTTCGAGGGCAAGCAGATGCGGCGCGATATCGGGGCCCGCGCGGGCAAGAGCGGCTGAGCGGCGGCTGAGCGGCGCGGGCTGCGCTGGAGCGGTCGCCGGGCGGCTGCCGCGCCCCGTTCACACGCGTTCGAGCTTGGCGTACTGCAGGATGAGCGTCTTGGTGCCGGCCTGGAGGAACGCGATGGTCGCGCGGCGGTTGACGCCCAGGCCGCTGACCTCGCGGACGGTGCCCACGCCGAACTGCGGATGCCGGACCTTGCAGCCCGCGGGGAACTGGGGGTCGTCGACGGGGGCGCGCGTGCGCGGGGCGGAACCGGGCGAGCGCGGCGAGCTCCCGCCGAAGGTGTCGAGCAGCTTGCGCGCGGCGGGGGATCGCGGGCCCGAGTCGGGCCGGCGCGACGGGCCCTGGTCGTCCTCGATGCCGCGGCGAATGAAGTCGTCTTCCTCCCACGACTCGGACTGATCGGAGACGATGACGTCCTGCGCGGGGAGTTCGGCGATGAACCGGCTGGGGATGGTGCGCTCGCGCAGGCCGCGTACGCTGCGGTACTTTGCGCTGGTGATCAGGAGCCGCTGCATGGCGCGCGTGATGCCCACGAAGCAGAGCCGGCGCTCCTCCTCGGGCTCTCCCGGGTCGTTCTCCATGGCGCGCATGCTGGGCAGCAGCCCCTCTTCGAGCCCGATCATGGCGACGGCGGGGAACTCCAGCCCTTTCGCAGCGTGCAACGTCATCAGGGTGATGGCGCCGCTTGCGGGGTCGACGGCGTCAGCGTCCGCGACCAGCGAGACGCGCTCCAGGTACGCGCGCAGCAGCGCCAGCAGCGGGGGGGTGGCGGCGCCGTCCGGGCCGGCGAGCGCCGCTGCCCGCGCTTCGCCCAGGTCCGACGCGGGGTCGGAGGCGGCGTCGTACTGCTCCTGGAAGTCGCGCGCAGACGAGACGATCTCCTCGAGGTTGGCGAGGCGCTCGGCGTCTTCTTCGTTGCCCTTGTCGCGGAGGGCGCGGTAGTGGCCTTCCAGCCCGCTCTCGCTGATGACGCGCGAGACGAGGTCGGGCAGCGAGTCGGGGACGCTGGCGCCCATGAAGCTGCCGCCGCCGGTCCACTGGTCGACGAGCTCGACGAAGCGCCGGGCGGCCCCCGCCGCCGCCGGGGTCAGGTCGCCCACGCGGGCGGCGTCGCGCATGGTGTCCATCAGCGTGCGGCCCGAGGCGGCCGCGGCCTCCGCGAGCTTCTCGATCGACGTCGTTCCCAGCTTGCGCGCGGGCTTGTTCACGATGCGCCTGAGCGAGACCTCGTCGGCGGGGTTCGCCACCACGCGGAGATACGCGACGGCGTCCTTCACCTCTTCGCGCTGATAGAACGCCGTGCCGCGCACGATGACGTGGGGCATGCCCGCCTGCCGCAGCGCGTCCTCGACGACGCGCGAGAGCGCGTTGTTGCGGTAGAAGATCGCGAAGTCCTTCCACGCGGGCGCGCTCCGCGACCCGTCCGCTCCGCCCGCGGCCCCGAACTCGCGCAGCGCCCTGATCCAGTCGACGACGACCGCGGCTTCGTGGTGCTCATCGCGGCAGAGGATGACCTCGGGCCGGTGCCCGTCGCCGCGCGTCGCGATCAGGGGCTTGTGCTTGCGGCGTTTGTTGTGGCGGATCAGCCCGTCGGCGGCGCGGAGGATCGGGGCGGTGGAGCGGAAGTTCTCGCCCAGCGCGATCACCTTCGCCCCGGGGTACTGCTCCTCGAATGAGAGGATGTTGGCGATGTCGGCCCCGCGCCAGCCGTAGATCGACTGGTCCGGATCGCCCACGACGCAGACGTTCCGCCGGCCCCCGCCGCGCGGCGCGGGGTCGGGAGCGGCGGGCTCGTCGTCCTCGATCCCGGGCAGCCCCTCGACGGACGACGCGTCGGAAGCGCCCGCTTCGCCCGCGCTCTCGCCCACCAGCATCGTCGACAGCACGAACTGCGCGTGGTTGGTGTCCTGGTACTCGTCGATCATCAGGTACTTCCACCGCGCCTGCACCTCGTTCCGCACGTCGGCGTTCTCGCGCAGCATCCGCACCGACAGCATGAGCAGGTCGTCGAAGTCGACGGCGTTGGCGTGCCGCAGCCCGCGCTCGTAGGCGTCGTAGAGCCTCGCGATCATCTTCGAGTGGAAGTCGGCGGCGCCCGCCGCGAACGCCGCGGCGTCCTGGAGCTGGTTCTTGGCGGCGCTGATCTGTCCCAGCACGGTGCGGGGCGACCAGTTGCCCGTGGTGAGCCCGAGGTCCGCTATGACGCGCTTCATGAGCGACGTCTGGTCGTCGGTGTCGTAGATGGTGTAATCGCCGCGGACGCCCCAGCGCGGCGCGCCCTCCATCATGGGCGCGTAGCGGCGGAGCAGCCGGGCGCAGAGCGCGTGGAAGGTGCTGATGGTCAGGCCGCGGGCGGGGGGCCCCTGCTCGAGCAGGCGGTCGACGCGCTCGCGCATCTCGCCGGCCGCCTTGTTCGTGAAGGTGAGCGCGAGGATCTGCCAGGGCGGGACGCCCAGCGTGAGCAGATACGCCGTGCGCCGCGTGATGACGCGGGTCTTTCCGCTGCCGGGCCCGGCGAGGATGAGCAGCGGGCCGTCGACGGTGGCGACGGCGTCGCGCTGGGCGGCGGTCAGTCCGGCCAGCAGTGGATGGTCATCGCGGTCGTTCACGCGCCACAGTCTCTCCGAGCGCCCGGGATCCAGGGTCCTGCATCCGCGTGGGGCACGTGCAGAATCGCAGATCCGGCCCGCGTCTGCTTCTCCACCGCAAGCGTCAGGCTGTCACCACAATTTGTAGGATTGCTGACACGCCCTGACAGATTTCACACACAAGATGTAGGCAGCCTCTCAAAAAGGAGAAGTCGCGTAACTGCTTTATTTTCAGGCAGTTGCGCTGAGTGGCCCTTCATGATGACGGAATCGCGCGCCTTTTGGCCGGAACCCTCTTGAGCGCCCAATCCCTCGGGGTATAGTCACGAGCATCACCCTACTGGTTGGGGATAGGGCTCATTGGACCACAATGTTCCCGAATCGGCTGACCAGGAGCGGACGCTTCGCCACGGGCACCCTACCATGATCCAAACGGATCGGGCCGGGAGTGCTCGCTGAGTGGTTCGGCGGGACGTCTGGTGGGAGCCTCGCGCGAGGTGACGCGTGGGCAACGAACGACGATGCATCAGCACGGCTGCGGGGGCCGTCGCTTGTGCATTTCACGCGCGAGGGCTTGGCAATGGCCGTCCTGTGCGACACGCAGATCCGCGAGCTGATGGGCATCGAGCCCTTCGCCGAAGCCGCTCGAAGGCCCGGCCGGATCTCCTACGGCGTGTCCTCCTATGGCTACGACGTCCGCGTCGGAACCCGCTTCAAGATCTTCACCCCCACCCCGCGCCACGGCGGGATCTCCATCGTCGACCCCAAGCACTTCACCGACGACTTCATGGTCGAGGTCGACACCGCCCAGCTCGGCACCGACCACGTCATCATCCCGCCCAACTCCTTCGCCCTCTGCGAGACCGTCGAGATCTTCACGATCCCGCGCGACGTCCTCGTCATCTGCCTCGGCAAGAGCACCTACGCCCGCTGCGGGCTCATTGTCAACGTCACGCCCCTCGAGCCCGAGTGGCGCGGCAAGGTCACCATCGAGATCAGCAACACCACGCCCCTCCCCGCCAAGGTCTACGCCAACGAAGGCATCGCTCAGATGATCTTCCTCCGCGGCGAGCGCGTCTGCGCCGTCAGCTACGCGGACAAGAACGGGAAGTATCAGGATCAGGTCGGACTCACGCTGCCGAAGGTGGATTGACAGGCAACGAGACATCACGCCCATGAAAATCACCCGCAAATTCACCACTGCCAACTCCGACCCCTTCGCCACCGTTGCGTGGGTGAAGCGGTCGTCGAAGATCTCCAACCCGGACGGCTCGGTCGTGTTCCAGATGGACGACGCCGAGGTTCCGGAGACGTGGAGCCAGCTCGCCACGGACATCATGGTGAGCAAGTACTTCCGCAAGGCGGGGGTGCCCGAGGATTTCTCGATCTCGGCGGGCCGCGCCCCCGGCGCCTCGGCCGACGCGGGTGAGTCGCGCGGCGGGAAGTCCAAGGGTGCCAAGACGGGCCCCGAGAAGTCCGCCAAGCAGGTCATCCATCGCCTCGCCGGCTGCTGGCGCCACTGGGGCGAGGAGCACGGCTACTTCGACTCCGCCGAGGACGCACAGGCGTTCTACGACGAGCTCGTGTACATGATGGTGCACCAGATCGCGGCGCCCAACTCGCCGCAGTGGTTCAACACCGGGCTGAACTGGGCGTACGGCATCACGGGCCCGGCGCAGGGTCACTTTATCGCCGACGCGGAGACGGGCGAGGTGAGGCTCGCTGCGGACGCGTACACGCATCCGCAGCCGCACGCCTGCTTCATCCAGAGCGTGGACGACGACCTCGTGAACCCCGGCGGGATCATGGACCTGTGGGTGCGCGAGGCGCGGCTGTTCAAGTACGGGTCGGGAACGGGGACGAATTTCTCGAAACTGCGCGGCGAGAACGAGCCTCTCTCGGGCGGCGGCAAGTCTTCGGGCTTGATGTCATGGCTTCGCATCGGCGACCGCGCCGCCGGTGCGATCAAGTCGGGAGGCACCACCCGCCGTGCCGCCAAGATGGTGTGTCTTGACCTCGATCACCCGGACATCGAGGCGTTCGTCAACTGGAAGGTCCGCGAGGAGATCAAGGTCGCGGCGCTCGTCGAGGGGCTGCGAGCGCTGCGCGAAAGCCGAGCCAGCGCGCACGATCCCGAGACCGTGGGCCAGACCGCCGAGCGGCTCAATCTCAAGCTCGACTACGACTTCAACGGCGAGGCCTACTACACCGTCAGCGGTCAGAACTCCAACAACTCCGTCCGCGTGCCCGACGAGTTCTTCGCGGCCCTCGACGGCGACGGCGAGTGGAAGCTCCGCTGGCGCATCGCCAAGGACAAGAGCGGGTCGAGCGTCGCCAAGACGCTCCGCGCCCGCGACCTGTGGGAGCAGATCGCCTACGCCGCGTGGCGCTGCGCCGACCCGGGCGTGCAGTACGACGGCACGATCAATGCGTGGCACACCTGCCCCCGCAGCGGCCGAATCAACGCCAGCAACCCCTGCTCGGAGTACATGTTCCTCGACAACACGGCGTGCAACCTGGCGTCGATCAACCTGCTGAAGCTCTACGACGCCTCCGCCCGCGCCTTTGACTGGGAACGCTACGAACACGCCATCGACCTGTGGACCATCGTCCTCGAGATCAGCGTGCTGATGGCGGCGTTCCCGTCCCGCGAGATCGCCAAGCTGAGCTACCAGTACCGGACGCTGGGACTGGGCTACGCCAACATCGGCGCGATGCTGATGCAGGCGGGCATCCCCTACGACAGCGAGGAAGGCCGCGCCGTCTGCGCCATGCTCACGGCGATCCTGACGGGCCGGTCCTACCGCCAGTCGGCGCTGCTGGCCCAGGAGCATGGCCCCTTCGCGGGCTACTCGAAGAACAAGGCGGACATGCTCCGCGTGATGCGGAACCACCGCCGCGCCGCCCACGGCGCCGCCCGCGACGCCGCGGAGTACGAGCAGCTGCGCATCCGCCCGGTGCCGATCGATCACGCGCTCGTGAAGGCGGGCAAGGTGAAGCTGGCCGGCGCCGCGACGCTGCTGGAGCGGGCCGCGACGGCGTGGGACGAGGCCGTCGCCCTGGGCGAGAAGCACGGGTACCGCAACGCCCAGACGACGGTCATCGCGCCCACCGGGACCATCGGCCTGCTCATGGACTGTGACACGACGGGCGTCGAGCCCGACTTCGCGCTCGTCAAGTTCAAGAAGCTCGCCGGCGGGGGGTACTTCAAGATCGCCAACCAGTCCGTCGAGCCCGCGCTCCGCGCCCTCGGGTACACCGACGCGCAGGTCCGCGACATCCTGACGTACGTCCTGGGCGCGCTGACGCTGAACGTCCCGATGCCCGCGGCCGAGGGCGGCGGGACGCTCAAGATCACGTTCGCCCAGCTTCTCCGAGAGGCGGGGCTCAACGATGAGGACCTCGCGCGGATCGAGGCCTCGCTGCCCGGCGTCTTCGAGATCGGCTTCGCGTTCGGGGCGTGGAGTCTGGGCGACGGCGCGCTCGAGCGGGCACACGTCGACCCCGCGGCGGTCAAGTCCGACCCCTCGTGGAACCTGCTGCGTCAGCTGGGCCTGACCCCCGCGGTGATCGAGGCGCTCAACGAGGCGGTCTGCGGCACGCAGACGGTCGAGGGCGCGCCGCACCTGAAGCCCGAGCACCTGGCGGTCTTCGACTGCGCCAACGCCTGCGGCAAGAAGGGCGTGCGCTTCATCGCCCCCGAGGGGCACATCCGCATGATGGCGGCGGCCCAGCCCTTCATCTCCGGCGCGATCAGCAAGACGATCAACCTGCCCTCGAGCGCGAACGTCGATGACATCAAGGCGGCGTACCGCCTCTCGTGGGAGCTGGGGCTCAAGGCCAACGCTCTCTACCGCGACGGCTGCAAGCTCAGCCAGCCGCTGTCGACCAAAAGTGATGATTCGGCGAGCGCCGGGAGCGGCGGAGGACGCGACGATCGCGCATCCAAGGCCGACGTGCGCGTGCTAGAGGAGGATGAGGACGAGGTCGAACTGGAAGCCGCGCGGGACGAGGTGGCGTCGGAGGTTCACGCCGCGATGGCCGCCGCGTCGCTCAGCGACACCGGCGCGCTCTCGGCCGCGGCCGACAGCATCATCCACCGTCCGATGCGGCGCCGCCTGCCCGACACGCGCCGCTCCCTCACGCACAAGTTCAACATCGCCGGGCACGAGGGCTACCTCACCGTCGGGCTCTACGAGGACGGGCAGCCGGGCGAGCTGTTCATCACGATGGCCAAGGAGGGCTCGACCGTCGGCGGGCTCATGGACTCCTTGGGAACCGCCGTCTCGGTCGCGCTGCAGTACGGCGTGCCCGTCGAGAGCCTCGTCAAGAAGTTCACGCACCAGCGCTTCGAGCCCGCGGGAATGACCACCAACCGCGACATCCCCTTCGCCAAGAGCCTCGTCGACTACATCTTCCGCTGGATGGGCATGGAGTTCATCGACGGGTACCGCGAGATCAACGCTCCGCGGCGCGGCGGGGCCGAGCCCGCCGTCCAGCCGGGCAGCATGGAGGACGTGATGGGCGTTGACCGCTTCGGCGACGCGGTGAGGCGCACGCCGGCCCGCGAGCCCGCCGCACCGGCGCCCGAAGCACCGCGGCACGCCCCGCGCGCCCGCCGCACGCCCGAGTCGGGCGGCGCGAACGGCCCGGGGGGCGCAGCGGCCAAGAGCCCCGCGCGGGCGTCGCGCACCGTCGTCATCACCGAGGAGACGTCGCTCGTCGTCAATGTCGCCGCGAACGCGCTCTCGGTCGCGATGACCGACGTGCAGGGAGACGCGCCGGCGTGCGACAGCTGCGGAACGATCACCGTGCGCAACGGCGCGTGTTACAAGTGTCTTAACTGCGGCCACAGCATGGGGTGCAGCTGACCGCTCGCGGGCGGGGCACGCGGCTCCGCCCCGGACCGTCCGCTCCGCTCACCAGGATCAACCGAGTTCGCCGCCTCGCTCCGAGCCGGCGAACGTCATCAAGGAGGCGTTGAAAGAACGGAAGAACGCGAGCGCAAAAGGGCCGGCGCAACGAGGGATCGAGCGCCGCGCCGCGAGCGAGGGATAGATGCTCGCGGCGGAAGCCTCCGAGTGCGGCAGGTGGGCCGGCGGCCAGGGACCTCCGCACGCGGGACGCGCAGACGAACGACCCAAACGCCTCTTTGACTTTTCGCCTCGATCTCCCCGCCGAGTTCGCTCGGCGGGCGCAGACAGACCCACCAGCAGGGGGGCGCGGCCCGTGCAATGCGGATCGCCAGCGCCCTCCGGTTCCTCGCCCCGAGCGGTTCCCACCGCCGCTCGGGGCCTTTTCTTTGTTCGATGACGATGCGGCTGCCGGGGCGCTCACGCGCCGGGCTGTGTGTCGGCGCCGGCCTCGGGCTCTGGTGCTTCGCCCGCCGCGGGCGTGCTGCGCGACTGGATCACGCGATGTGCGACGTCGAGCAGCTTCATGCGGTTGTCGCGCGCGTGCTCCTCGAGCAGCTTCATCGCCCGCCCCTCGTCGACGCCGACGCGGTGCACCAGGATCCACTTGGCGCGCTCGATGACCTTGCGGTCTTCCAGCCGCTGCGCGGCCTCCCGGCCCGCGGCCCGCTCCGCGATGTACATCTGGAAGCGGCCCCACGCGATCTCGACCGCCGCGCGGATCTGCCGCTCGCTGACGGGCTTGACGAGATACCCGAAGACTCCCGCCTGGCGCGCCCGCGCGATCGTTGCTTCGTCCGAGTACGCCGAGACGATGATGGTGGGGATGAGCAGCTCCTCCATGAGGCGGATGGCGGTCGTGATGCCGTCGCCCCGGGGCATGTGCATGTCGAGCAGCGCCATGTCGGGGCGCGACGAGCGCGCTACGCGCAGCGCGTCCTCGCCGTTCGACGCCGGGCCGATCGCGGTGTACCCGCTCGCCCCCAGCCGGGCCACCAGTTCGAGCGCCACGAGGAGTTCGTCTTCCGCGACGAGGATTCGAGTTGGATTCGCCGGGATCTGATCGATCTGCGCGAAGGAGGGCGGTCCGGGCGTCATGCCTGGGCCCTCACCGTGCGCTCGGGAGCACGCGCGCCGTACGGCGGCGGGGGGTCAGTGCGACCTTTCACCCACGTCGAAATCGAAGATGCACAGGGGCCGGACACCCCGTGCGCCCTCGCAAAGCAAGGGTTGAACGCATGCGCCGCGGGATAGGTGCTGCGTTCACCGTTATGGACGGTCTCCAAGCGTGCCTCTGATCGATCGTTCGTTGTTCATGCGCACCCAGATCCGCCGAGCGGAGCAAACGCTCCGACCGGGACCGAGCGGGAGAGCCCTCCAACGGAGTTCTCCGTCGCTCGGCGAGCGCGGCCTCCTGGCCACGCGTGTTCACTTGGGGGTGAGCGTCTGAACGCCCGCTTCACGAGCGAGCAACAGTAACACTCAGGAATATACATCGGTTCTCGACCGAACACCAGCATAGGAGGCCCGCCGTCGCGAACCCGCGTTAAACCTCCATCACTTCCTTGGTCTTGGTGTCCACGGTCTGGTCGATTCCGGTCTCGTGCTGCTTCAGGAGGTTCTGCACCTTGTCCTTCAGATCATCGACCTGGTCCTCGGACAGGTGCAGCGTCTTGTCCTTGGCGATCTGCTCGATGTGCTTGTTGGCGTCGCGGCGCACGTTGCGCACGGCGACCTTTGCGTCCTCGCCCAGCTTCTTGACCTGCGCCGCCAGCTGCTTGCGCCGATCGCCCGAGAGAGGCGGGAGGTTCACGCGGATCTGCTTGGCCTCGATCATCGGGTTGAGGCCCAGGTTCGCCGCCTCGATCGCCTTGCGGATCTCCCCCAGAGCGCCCGCGTCGAAGGGCTTGATGAGCAGCTGCGTGGGCTCGGGGACGCTGATCGCCGCGAGGTTCTTGAGGTCCGTCGTCGAGCCGTAATACTCGACCTTGATGAAGTCAACCAGCGCGGTCGAGGCGCGGCCCGTGCGGATGCCCTTGAGCTCGCTCTTGAGGTAGTCCACGGCCTTGTCCATGGCGCTCTTGGCGTCCTTCATGATGGAATCGGGGGTCATCGACATCTGCGTTCTCCATTCAGTCACGGCTGCGATCGGGGGCGCCCCTGGGCCGGGACAGTCTACGGAAACCGCGACAGCGTCCGCCCGCCGCCCTCAAGCCGTGACGAGCGTGCCGACGGTCTCGCCCCGCACTGCCCGCGCGATGTTCCCGGGCTCCTCGAAGCGGAAGACCAGCGTGGGCATGCCGTTCTCCTGGCAGAGCGCCAGCGCCGTAGCGTCCAGGACGCCCAGCCGCTTCTCCAGCGCCTCGGCGTACGTCAGCGACTCGTACCGCGTCGCACGCGGATCCTTGGCCGGGTCGGCGGTGTAGACCCCGTCAACCTTTGTCGCCTTGAGCATCGCTTCGCAGCGCAGCTCGACGGCGCGGAGAGCCGCGCCGGAGTCCGTTGTGAAGTAGGGGTGACCCACGCCGCCGGCGAGGACGACGACCCGTCCCTTCTCGAGGTGCCGAAGTGCCCGCGCCCGGACGTAGGTCTCGATGGCCTGGGGCGCCGGGAGCGCCGACATGGCCCGGGCCGGCACGCCCTCGCGCTCCAGCGCCGCGCGGAGGGCTATGGCGTTGATGACGGTGCCGAGCATGCCCATCTGGTCCGCCGTGGCCTGCTCGATGAGCCCCTCCTGGGCCAGCCGCGCCCCGCGGATGAGGTTGCCCCCGCCGACGACCACCGCCATCCGAGCGCCGGTCGAGACCGCCTGGGCGATCTCGCGGGCGATGATGCGCAGCTCCGCCGGGTCGACCCCCGAGCCGCCCCGCGCGCACAGCGCCTCGCCCGAGAGTTTCAGCAGGACCCGTCCCAAGGCCCCTCGGCCGCTGCGTTGCGTCACGGGAAGTCTCCACGCCGCGGGCCTTCCGGGCCCGACCGCAGCATTGGAATGCCCACGCACGCAACCGGTCAACCCCCCCGGCCTCTATAGTCATTGATGCCCCCAGGTTTTTTCGCCGTGAAGAGACCCCAGGTGCGCCCCCGAGGCCGATGAGCGACCGGACCCTCCAGCCCCCTTCCACGGTTCCGGACGCCGCGTGGGCGCCCCGCTGGTGGGAGAGCACCCTGCTGCTCGGGCTGGTCATTTCCCTGTTCGTGCACTCGCTGTTCGGACTGACGGCGTCGGTCATCTTCGCCGAGCAGCCGGCGGAAATTCCCCAAGAAGAGGAGGGAATTCTCGAGATCGCGGCCGCTTCGCCCGACCCGCTGACGGAGTTCACCGCCGCCGCAGTGACCGGCGCGGACAGCTCGCTCCCCGTGCTGACCGCCGGCAGCGAGAGCCCCATCAGCATCCAGGACGCCGAGCCGGCGGGCGGGACCGAGTTCTCGGTGTCGGCCGACTCGCTGGCGGGCATGCTCTCGGGGGCCGGCGGCGGCAGGGGGGTCAGCGCCGGGGCCGAGGGCCTGGGGCTCAGCGGCGCGGGCGGCGAGGCGCGCTTCTTCGGCGTCGAGGCCCGCGGCTCGCGTTTCGCCTTCGTCATCGACATCTCCGGATCCATGCTCGAGCCCGGCAAGCTGGGCGCCCTGCAGGCCGCCCTCATCGAGACGATCGACGGCATGCTCGAGCACGCCAGCTTCTGCGTCGTCATGTACAGCTCCGGCGCGCTGCCGCTGCTCCAGACCGACTGGACCCGCGCCACCGACGACAACAAGCAGCTCGCCCGGCGCAGCGTCGAGCGCATCAACGCCAGCGGGCCCACCAACCCCATCCCAGCCTTCGAGATCGTCTTCTCGCTCAAGCCCAGGCCCGACGCGATCTACTTCATGACCGACGGCGTCTTCCACAGGGAGGTCGAGGAGCGCGTCCCCCTGCTCATCGAGCAGCTCAACCGCGACGGCGACCGCCGCGTCCCGATCCACTGCATCACCTTCGTGGACGACGGGTCCGCGCGGCTCATGCGCCGCATCGCCCGCCAGTCCTCCGGTTCGTACACGCACGTCGAGGCCCCGCGCCGATGAGCGCCGCAGCGCTGGCGCTCGTGATCGCCGCCGGCGCGTCGGGCCCGGTCGTTCTGCGCGGCCAGGCCGCGCCGGATCCGCGCCCGGTGGTCGCGATCGGTCCCGAGGGCGTGGCGCTGGGCGAGCCCCTCTCCGAACTGGTGGGGTGGGACCGCGTGAAGCTCGTCACGGGCGCCGATTGCGCCGCCGCCAAGCCGTTCATGCAGCTCGCGGAGGACGCGTGGCGCGCCCGCACGCGCCTGGCACGAGGCGACCTCCGCGGGGCCAGCGCGCTGCTCGAATCGCTCGCCAAGGCCTCGCAGGGGCAGGACACGCCGCTGGCGCTGCTCGCACACGCCGGGCTGGCCCGCTGCCGGATCTCCGACGGCGACACGGTCGGGGCGCTCCTCCCCGCACTGGAGGCGGCGCGGCTGCTGCACGCCGGCCTCCGCCCGAGCGAGGACGTCTCCCCCGTGCTGGCGATCGATGTCGAAGCCGGCGTCTTCCCCGAGCTCGCGCCGACGGTGCTGCGCTCCGGGGCCGACGCCGCGGAGCTGGCGCAGGTCATCCGCTCGCGTCACGAGGGCGCGCCGTCGGAGCCGCTGGCGCGTGCCTACGCCGCGGCCCTCGACGGGCAGGCCTCGGACCTCGCCGACGCACGGTCGTTGGCCGCAGCGTGCGTGCTGGCGTGGCGGGGCGAACCCGCCGCGCGCGAACGGGCCCGGCAGTCTCTCCGGGAGCTGCTGCTCGACGCTCGCGGGTCGTGGCGTGAAGCGTGGATCCGCGCCGCCCTGGGCCGGTCGCTCGCGCTCGAACAAGCGCCGGCGTCGCGGCGCGCCGCGTCCCTCGAACTGCTGCACATCCCGGCGCGCTTCGAGCGCACGCTGCCCGCGATGGCGGCCTGGGCCCGCGCCGAGACGAACGTCCTCCTGGCGCGCCCGGGCGTCCCCGCGGCCCAGTGGCCCCTCGATGTGTCCGCCCGCCCGGAGGACGACCCCTACGCCGCGCTCGAGTCGCTCCTGCTCCGCGCCGGGCAGGACGACCTGCTGGCCGCTCATCTGGAATCGCGCCGCGAGCAGCTCGAAGGCTCGGCCCGCGCCGCGGCGGCTCGCCGCCTCGCCGAGGTGTACGCGCGACTGATGGACGCGCGCGGCGTCGCCGACCCCGAGCTCCGCGAACGCGCCGGCGCCATCCTCCCTGACCTCGAAGAGTCCGACGGGCTCACGCTCCGCCTGGCCCTCGCACGCCAGACTTACGACGAAGCCGAGCGCACCGCCGAGGCGTGGCAGCTTCGGCTCGTCTCGGAAGCTCAGGCCCGCGGCGCCGCCCGCGTGCTCATAGGCCTGGAGGCCTCGCTTTCCGACATCGCGAGTGCCGCCGGCAGGCGCGTCGAAGCGCTCGAGCGCCAGGAAGAGGCCGGCGCATCGGGCGGCGTCGACGGCGAACTGCTGACCTCGGCCCTGACCGCCTCGCGGCGCACGCGCTCCATGGCGCAGTTTCTCGCCGGGTGGTCGGCGTGCCACGCCGCCCAGATCGAAACCGCCGCCGCCCGCGAGCTCGCCCAGAAGGCCGAGCGCCACTTCGGCGCGCTGCTGAACGCCCGCTCCGGCGCCGCCGCCACGCTCGACAGGGTCCCCGTCGCGCTGCTGCGTTACGAGCACGTCGCCCGCGCGGCCCTGGGCGTGGCGCTCGCGCTCTCGGCGCGCGAGGATCACGACGCCGCCCTCGCCTGGCTCGACATGGTGGAGAAGGCGGAGGCGACGCCGCCGGCCGTTCGCGCGCAGATCCGCGCCCGGCGCATCGCCGTCCTCGCGTCGGCCAAGAGGTGGGACGCGCTGGGGCTGCTGATGGCGCCCGCGAACACGCGCGAGGACAGCGCGCTGCTCTCTCCCGCCGAGGCGCGACTGCTCGCGGTGCGGTCGCTCGAGGCGATCGCCCAGGGCGTCGACGCGGCGCGCGTGCGTCCGCTGGCCCGCGCGGGCATCCAATCGCTCGCGTCCGCCGGAGAGCTCGCGCAGGTTCTCGACCTGGCCGCCCGCTTCTTCGACCGTCTCGACGAAACCGCGCAGGGCGCGTTTCTCCCCGCGTACATCCGGGGCCTTCGCGCCTACGAGCGCGGCGCCCGCGCGCTCGAGCCCGGCTCCGCCGCCGCGGATCGGCCCGCCGACGTCCCGTCCGTGCGGGCGAGTTTCCGCGAGGCGGCCCAGTATCTCGCGACCGCGCTCGCCTCGGACGACGCGGGCGAGTTCGCCGCCGCGCGCGGGGGCGTCGAGCGCCTGCGCGGGCTGGCCACCTTCTACGCCGCCGAATCGTGGAAGGACCTGGCCCTCGCCGCGGGCTTTCTCGAGGGCGCCGCGCGACGTCTCGACGCATCGCTCCCCGATCAGGCGGCCTCCAGCCGCCGCGCCGCGCTCGTCGCCTACGACCTCGCGCTGGGCCGCGGCGGCGACGCCCCCGAACTCACCCGCCGCAAGCGCGACCTTGCCGACGAGTTCATCCGCCAGCACCCGGGCAACCCCGCGACCGACGCGCTCGTCTTCGCCCGCGCGACCGACGGCACCACGTCCACCGAGGAGGCCGTGCGCCGCCTTCTCGCGATCCCCGAGCGTGCTCCCATCGCTTCGCGCGCCCGGCATCACGCGGCGCGGCTTCTCTACGAGCGCTTCCTCGCCGCCAAGGAGCCGCAGGACCGGGCCGCCGCCGCCGCGGCGTTTCTCGATGTCGCCGAGCCGCTGCACGAGAGCGTCCGCGCCGCGAGCGCGCCCGCCGACGCCGAATCGGTCCGCCGCTCGATCTCGACCGCGCGGCGCGTGCTGGATGTGCTGCTCTCGTTGAGCGAGCCGCCCGCCGACCGCGCCCAGCGGGCGCTCGACGGTCTCCGCGCGCTCGTTGACCTCGACCGGGCCTCCGCCGCCGAGCTCGCTCACGAGCTGCGTTTCCGCGCCGCGCAGGTGGCGCTGGCGCGGGGCCGCTGGAGCGAGGCCTCCGACTCCGCCAGAGCGCTGGAGGACGAGGGCGCCCCGCTCGCCGCGTCAGCCCTACGCCTGATGCTCAAGGATGCGCTCGACCGCTGGTCCGCGGCCCGGCTCGAGCCCGGGGTCCGCCTCGTGATCGCGCGGCAGATCATCGACGCGGGCCGGCGTGTCCTCGCCGCCGAATCGCGCGACACCGCAGATCTCACCGATCAGCGGACCGCCTCGATCCTCGCCGCCATCGCGCAGGCGAACGCACACCTGTTCCGCGCCGAGCAGGACGACTACGCCGGACGCGAGGCCCTCGAGCAGTACCTGTCGCTCCTCTCGGCCCACCCGCGCAACGCCCAGCTCCTGCGCGAGCACGCGCTGCTCGCCGAAGAGCGCGGCCTGCACGAGCGCGCCCACGAGTCCTGGCGCACGCTCGCCGCCGGCCTCGAAGACCGCTCCGACGCGTGGTTCGAAGCCCGCGTGCGCAGCATCGAGACCCTCGCGCGCTTCGACCCCGAAGCCGCCCGCGCGGCGCTCGAGCAGCACCGCGTCCTCTTCCCCACACTCGGGCCCACCCCATGGGGCGAGCGCCTCCTGTCGCTCCAGCTCGCGCTCCCTCGCGGAAAGGCCCAGCCCTGAACAGCGCCGACACCATCCGCAGATTCTTCGCCGAGTACGACCCGGCGCGCGGGCCCTTCTCGCTCCTGGCGCTCGAGCCCGAGGCGTGCGCCCCGGCCGAGGTGCGGGCCGCGCTGCGCCGCCGGCTCGACCGCCTCGCGCAGCACCCGCTGGGCAAGACCGCCGAGGCCGACGAGGTCCGCCAGGCGCTGCACGTCGCGACCGCGCAGCTCATCGATCCCGCCGTACGCGCCGAGCTCATCGCCGACGACCTGGCGCGACGCCGCGCTGCGGTCCACCCGGGCGCCGCGGGCCCTCCGCCGGTCCCCGTGATGCGCCGCGCGCCCGCGGCAGCCGCGCCCCCGTTGCCGCAGACCGCGTGGCACGCCTACGCGCTCGCCGGCGGATGGACCCCCCGCGCGATCGCCATGGTCGGGGCTCTTTCGCGGGGCATGCCCGGCGTCGCCATCGTCGTTCCGCCCGCCGCCATGCCGCCGCCCCGCGCGCCGGACCCGGGAGCGACCGATGCGCCCGTCGACGCCCCATCTCCCGAGACAGTCCTGCGCGCCCGCAGGCTGCGCAGCTGGACCAAGCTGCTGATCCTTGCCTTCTGCATCTCCGCCTCGACGCTGATGGCGCGGGCCATCGTCGCGCTCAATTCCGCGAGAGGGCCCGCCGCCGCGCCCGAGTCCGCCGATCCCGTCGAAGCCTCCGCGGGCGCCGCCCAAGAGTCCGCCGTGCGCGATGCCGCCCGTCCCTCAGCCGCGCCCGACGCCGCGCCCCCCGCGAGCCGCGAGCCGCGCATCATCCCCGGCCCGCGCGCCGAGATCCCGCCCACGGTGCTCCCCGAACCCGCGGTCCCCGAGCCCGTTCGACGCTGGGCGTCGCTCATGACCTCGGCGCTGCGCGAAGCGCCGCGCACGCAGTCTTCCCGCGCCGATCAGGCCGCCGCCGCCGCGCTGCACCGCGCCGCTCGGCTGGCGCACCTCAACCTCGCCGCCGGCGCGCTGTGGGCGGGCGACAGCGAGCGCTCCGAGCGCGCGGTGCGCGACGCCGCCGCCCTCTCAACCGCGCCGCCCAGCATCGGCGACTCCGCCATCGCCTCACGCCTGACGGCCCCCGCGACCGACCCCGACGGCCGCCTCGCGAGCGAGCTGCTCGAGCTGCGCCGCAAGCCCGCGCAGATCGAGGAACTCCGGGGCCGGCGCTTCGACGCGCTCACGTTGGGCCCGGCCGACTGCGACGTCGTCGCCGAGCACGCCTGCTGGGGCCCGTCGAACGAGATGCGCCTGCTGGGCCGGCGCATCGCGCTCGAGCAGCGTGAGAACCCCGCCATGCTCTACGCGGTCCTCGAAGCACTTCCCCGCGCGCCGCGCCAGCCCCATGTCCGCGAGCTCATCCAGGAACTGACCGGCCGCGCGCTCCCCGCGCCCGACGAGGAGGCGTGGACCGTCGCCGCGCGGACCGCCGTCGCCGAGCGTCTGACCGAGCTGCTCGCCGCCGCCGACCAGCCCGGGGTCGACGAGGCGGCCCGTCAGCTGGCGCTCGCGTACGACTCCGCCTCGGCGCGTTCGTCAGCGCCCGCCGAAGCAGCGGCGGAAGAGCCCGCCCCCGCGCCCGATCCTCTCGACGCGGCGACGCGCCTCCGCGAGCGCTTCGCCTCCGAGCTGTCGTCGCTGGGTGTGCCGGACGCGGCGGTGCTGGCGCGCCGCGCCGAAGCACGCCGCACGCTCGCCGCGGGCCCGCTCGCCGCGTTCGCCGCCGAGCAGCTCTCGATCGCCGAACTGCTCGCCCGCATCGTCCGTCTGGAGAGGCCCGGCCGCGCCGCCGCGGTCGACGCCGCGCTCGCCCGCGCCGCCGGCGCCCGGCGCGCCGCGCCCGCCGCCTCCGCGCAGATCGAGACCCTCGAAGCTCTTCTGGGCGAACTCTGGATGCACCGCCTGGGCGCCGACCCGCCCCCGCCCGCGCCGGAGGCCTCGTCATGATGCACATCGCGCCCGCGCTCGCATTCGCGTGCCTTCTCGCGGCTCAGGACCCCGCGCCCTCCGCGCCCGCGCCCGCCGCGCAGCGCGATGCCCCCGCCCCCGCCGCCGCTCCGCCCGCGCCAAGCGGGCCGAACGTCGCCGTGCCCGACCTCGTCGAGAGGCTCCTGGCGCTGCGACCCGCCGACCCGCAGGCGTACTTCGACCTGGGCGAAGAAGTCGCCTTCGAGATCCGCACCGAGCGCGGCCGGCGCCTGGCGCGCACACTCTTCGTCCTCGCCGCCGAGCTCGACCGCGCCGACCGCACGCCGCGGGGCCTGCTGCCCAGCGCGTGCCTGGCGCTGGCGTCCATCGCCGATTCCGAGGACGAGCGTCGGTGGCTCCGCGCGCTCGCCGCGGTCGAATCTGGCGCTCGCCTCTCACCCGAGGACCGCCGCCCGCCCGCGCCGTCCGACGCCTCGTTCAAGCTGGCCCTCGCCGTGGCGCACGCCCGCGCGCAGGAAGGCCGCGAGGCCCGCCAGCTCGTCGACGAGCCGGACGTCGCCCGGCTCATCGCGCAGATGGGAGCCTCGCTCGACCCCGTCCGCTTCATGTTCGAGCACGCCGCAGCGGAGCCGGCCTGCCCCAACTGCCGCAACCGCCGCACCGTGCGCACCGTGAGCGCCGACGACGGCGCGCTCACACAGGAAAACTTCGTCCTGTGCGTCGTATGCCGCGGCAACCCGGGGATGCGCCTCTCCGAGGCGCAGTTCGCCCGCTCGCTCGCCATCGAGCTCGACCTGCTCGCCGCCCGTCCCCGCGGCTGGAGCAGCGCCGTCCTGATCGGACGCGACAGCCCATTCAGCGACCCGGATCCGGGCGAGCTCGCATCGACCTACGGCGTCGACCCCTCCGCGCCGTGCTGGCACCCCGCCGACGAAGCTGCTCCCGAACCGCTCGACGGCAAGTGGGAGACGTTCTCGATGAAGGCGCTCGAAGGTCGACGGAGAGGCGCCGGCTGACCGGCGCACGTGCCGCGCTCGATCCCGCCCGCCCCGGCCTCGCCTCCGCTTGGGTCAGTTCCGCGCGGCCAAGATCTTCCGCGTCTGCTCGGCGACCGCCAGGAGCTCCGCGAGCTGCGTCTTGCTCGCCAGGTCCCAGGTCGCCCAGTACACGTTGTTCACCAGCCGGCCCTGCGTCACGCCGTCGCGCACGTGCTTCTTCAGCCGGTTCCAGGGCAGCGCGTCGACCACGCTCCGCGCAATCGGCATCACGAACTTCGGCGCCGTCGGATCGGGCACGAGGTACGCCCACGCGTGCGCGGGATCGGACCCCAGCCGGTACAGCAGCGTCCAGCGCCAGGGCACGCCCTGCCACGCCAGCTCCTCAACAACGCCCGGGACGCTGGCCAGACGCTCGCGCGCGAAGTCGACAAGCCCGCCCATGGGCTCATGCAGGTCTTCGCGAAGATCCTGGAAACTGGGACGGCGGAAGCGGTCCTCCCAGGAGGGCCGGATTTTCTTCGGGGCGTACCCCATGTCGTGTCGGGCTCCGAGATGCCGGCCGCGTCAGCGGCTTGCCTAGCAGTATGACGTGGTCCCAACGCGCGGTGTTCACAACTCGTCGATAAGTTGTCCAATTAGGGTGTTGTTCGTAGTGCGAACGACTGTTTTCGCCCCGCACGACCTCGCCGGGCCGATCGAGACGCGGCCCGCCGCGCCGGGCGCCCGGGGGACTCCGGGCGCCGCTCGTGTCGCGCGTACGATAGTCCCTCCGCCGCCGCCACGGCACCAGAGGAGTCCAAGGACCGTGTCATCCTCCGACGTGCCACCCGCCTCGCCTGTCGCCTCCACCGAAGCCGCCATCGACGCCCAGATCGACCTCAGCCAGGCCTCGATCCTCGTCGTGGACGACCACGAGCAGAACCTCGAGCTGCTCCAGGCCTATCTCGAAGAGGTCGGCTGCCGGGTCCGCACCGCCGCCGACGGCGTGCAGGCGCTCGCCGAGGTCGACGCCGAGGCTCCGGACCTTGTCATCCTCGACGTCATGATGCCCCGGATGAGCGGCTTTCAGGTCTGTCGGCACGTCAAGGCCGACCCGCTCACGCGCGACATCCCCGTCGTGATGGTCACCGCCCTCAGCGACGTGGGCGACGTCGAGCGGGCCGTCGAATGCGGCGCCGACGACTTCCTCACCAAGCCCGTCCATAAGCTCGAGCTTGTCACCCGCGCCAAGTCGCTGTTGCGCTACCGGCTGCTCAAGAAGCAGTTCGACAAGCTTGCGCGCGAACGCTCGGGCGGCCGGGGCCCGGCCGGGGAATGAACCCCGCCTCCGCCCCGCCGCGCGAGAGCGGCGCCGAGACTCTGGGGCTCACTCATCCGACGCGCAGAAGCCCATGATCGCCGGCGTGTCGCCCGGCCGCAGCCACCGCGCCATCCGCCCGCGCGGCTCGCTCGCGGCCTGCAGATGCTCGAGATACCGGTGCAGCGCCCGCGTCGTGAACCGCCCCAGATACTCCAGCGTCGCGCTGGGGTTGTACCCCTGGATCTCGAGCACGAGCTGCTCGCGCGTCAGCGCGCATTCCGTGATCTCGCAGGCAACGCTGGCCGGAATGGGCGAGTAAATGGCGACCATCAATGCATCTCCGGAGTGCGGTCGAACGCCCGTCGCGGGGTCACGTGGTTTTCGGCCCTTGGCCCGGCGGATCGTCAGCGTGTAACCACAACGGACGTTCGCGCCTTGCGT
>JANRJV010000028.1:0-82376 GCA_033763795.1 Planctomycetota bacterium | reverse complement strand
ACCTCCGCGATCCGCGCCATGTACGCGTCCACGTCCGCCGCGGAAGGATTCAGCAGCCGGCAGAACACCACCACGTGCGACGCCTCCGTCACCTGCGGCTGGTTCCACGCCGCCGCCTTCAGCTTGGCCCGCACCGCCGCGTCCGTCACCACCACGAACTTCAGGGGCTGCAGCCCGTACGACGACGGCGCCAGCACCATCGCCTGCTCCAGCGCCTTCCACTGCGCATCGGGAATCTTCTTCGTCGCGTCGAACTTCTTCGTCGCGTAGCGCCAGTTCAGGTTCTCGAGATACGTCTCGGCGGGCACGGGCTTCATCGCATTGCGTCTCCGGTATGACCGCCCGCGAGTGTATCGCCGCGCGCCGATCCCGCCCGCCGCTCCGCGGGCCAACTCCCAGTCATTGCGGGGTCAGCCGCGCGTCACATCGCGTGTATCACTTCGCCGCGCTCGCCGTCAGCTCGACCTTCTGCGCCGCCCGGGGCGCCTGCGTCTGCTGGTGCAGCTTCTTCACGCGGTGCTGCGACCAGTCGCCCACGCGCAGGTCCGGGCTCTGCTCGCCCGCGTGCACCCGCAGCAGGTCGTACGCGTTGTCGCGCTGCACGGGAACGAACCCCGCCTCGCGGATCAGCCGGCACAGCACCGGCTCGTTCAGGCAGTACGTCGTCCCCGCCGCCGACACGACGTTCTCCTCCATCATCACGCTGCCCATGTCGTTCGCCCCGAACGACAGCGCCACCTGACCGATGTGAGGCCCCATCGTCACCCAGCTCGCCCCGATCGAATAGATGTTGTCCAGGAACAGGCGGCTGAGCGCCTGCGTCCGCAGGTAATCGACCGCCCCGCTCCGCCGCACGCGCCGCCCGAACTCCGCGTGCGCCCTCGGATCGCCGTCGCCCGTGAGGTTCGCCACCGCATCGCCCGGGAAGACCGCGTTGGGAAGCAGCTCTTCCGCCCGGCTGCCGTCCGCCCAGTCGCGCACCCGGCCCAGCGGAGTGTTCTCACGCTGGAAGGGCCAGCTGATGAACGCCTTGTAGTGACCCATCGCCGCCGAGCGCGACCCCGCCGGCGCCCCTGCCAACGCCTCGTCGCTCGCCCCCTCCCTGAGCGCCCGGTCCTGCCAGCTCCGCACCAGCGCCATGTGATGCACGCGGTCGGCGTACCCCTCGATGTGCCCGAACATCATCGTCGCGCTCGTGAACATCCCCAGCGTGTGCGCCACGTACATCGTCGTCAGCCACGCCTCGGCGTCGCACTTGCCAAGGCCGATCTTCCGCCGCACCGGGCCCGCGAAGATCTCGCCCCCGCCCCCCGGCAGCGAGTCCAGCCCCGCCTCACGCAGCCGCACCATCACCCAGCGGATCTTCTCCTCCAGCGTCGACCCCGGCGGATCGAAGAAATGCACGAACTCAATGAACTCCGGCGGGCTGAACGCGTGCACGTGAACCTGCGGGAACTTCTCTTTGATCGACCGCAGCAGCTTCAGGTACCAGTCCAGCGGCAGCGCCGGGTTCATCCCCCCCTGCATCAGGATCTGCGTGCCCCCGATCGCCACCAGCTCCGCGATCTTCTCGTGGATCTGCTCGGGCTCGAGCGTGTACGCGTCGTGCTCGTCGCCGTCGCGCCGGAACGCGCAGAACGTGCACTTAGCATTGCACACGTTCGTGTAGTTGATGTTCCGGTCGATGATGTACGTCCGGATCGTGTCGCCGTGCACCCTCCGGCACCGCGCGTCGGCGTACCGCCCCAGCGTCATCGTCGGCGCCGCGCGCAGCAGCTCCAGACCCTGCTCGGGCGTCAGCCGCACCGCCCCCGCCGCGACGTCTGCAAGAAAACCGCCGTCCATCGGATCAGTGTGCGGCGAGGTCGGGACGGTTCCGGTCGGTCGTGTCGTCATGAACGGATCCAAAGCTACGGCAGAACCACGCTGGCGATGCCCCCCGCCCGCGTCCGCGTGTTTTCAATTTTCCTTGAAAATGGTAGCCCGCCCCGCCCGGCAACTCCAGATCCCCCGTCGCCACTCCGCACCGGATCGCCCTCCGCGACCGGGACCGCCCGCCGCCAGCGGCGCCGCCCCCGCCCGAGCCCCCGGCCCGTATTTTCGGACGAGAGTTGCCGCCTCCGATGACTCGTGTCACACTCTGCTCCGCACAGGGACACCGCCGCCGCCCGGCGGCCCAATGGAGAAGAGAGAAATGAACACCGTTCTCGCAGCAGCCGCGGCGTCGGCTTTCATCGCGTCGTCCTCCTTCGCCGGAGGGATCCTCGGTCCGTACCTCTCTGAGGCGGACAGCCCGTTCGCCGCCGTCACCTTCAGCCGCTTCGAGCTCGAGAACTTCGAGGACGGTGCCCTGAACACCCTGGGCGTCACGCTCGCCTCCCCCGGCACGGCCATCACCTTCCCGGGCCTCCAGACCGACTCCGTCGACGCCGACGACGGCGCGATCGACGGCAGCGGCATCGCCGGCCGATCGCTCATCGCACTCACCACCAACGTCCTCCGCTTCGAATTCGACGCCATGGCCCTCGGCGGTCTCCCAACGCACGTCGGCATCGTCTGGACCGACGTCGGCATCACCGCCACCGGCGTCGGCTCGGGCACCGTCAACTTCCGCGTCTATGACGCCGGCGGGCTCGTCGGCGACATCACCAGCCTCCTCGGCGATGGCGACACCTTCGGCGGCACCGCCGAGGACCGCTTCTTCGGCGCTGTCGTCTCGACCGGCGTCACCGCCATCGAGATCGAGATGCCCGACTCGCAGGACTGGGAAGTCGACCATCTGCAGTACGGCATCGAGGTCCCCGCGCCCGCGGCCGCGCTCCTCCTCAGCGGCGCCGCCGGGCTCGTCGTGATTCCGCGTCGCCGCCGCGTGTAACTCCCCGCGGACGGTCGAGCCGCACCCCGGACGGGCCGATATCTGCCCCGCGAGGCCGCCACACCAGCGCCCCGCGGAGCTGTCGGCGTGACCTACCAGCCTCGACCCCATATGTCCGCGGCCCTCGCGCACCTGCGCTTCGGGGTCACGGTCTGCGCCGCGGTCCTGGCCCTCGCGCTCGCCGCTCAGACCGCCGTCTGGATGGCGGTCCACTTCACCGACGCGCGCGTCGAGCGCGTCGCCCCCGACCCGGCCGCCCCCGAAGCGCCACCGCGCGTCGTCCGCTCAACCTCGCCCCGCACCGCCGACGAGCAGGCCCGCCGCACCGCCGAAGCCCTGCGTGAAGACCAGCCCGCCCGCGCCGAGGTCAACATCGCCCCCGGCGCCACCGACGCCCTCATCCGCCGCATCACCACCCTCGTGCAGGCCGCGGGAGTCATCTCCGCGCTGCTGCTCTCCGTCCTGCTGCTCCAGGGCGTGGTCATCGCCGCCGGCGCCCAGGTGCCGGGCGTCGAGCGCGCCGTCACCGCCACGTCGCTGACGCTGCTCATCGTCCTGCTCGCCCTGCCGCTGGGCCGCCTGCTCCCCGAGCTCTCCTACGGCGGCGTCTTCACCGCGTACGACACGCTCGTCGCCGAGTCCGCCGCCGTGCGCGCCGCCCGCAGCGACGCCCCGCCGGTTCTCACGCTCTACGCCACGCGGCTGTTCATGCCCCTCGCACTGCTCGCGGGCCTCATCTTCTCCACGCTCCGCTTCCGCGCCGGCATCGAGGCCGGCTTCATCGTCACCGCCGTCAGCGAGCTCGACGAGCGCGTCGAGCGCGAGATCCGCGCCGCCAAGCTCGGTCAGCTCGCCGTCCCCCGCGCCGTCGGCGCCCTAAACATGGCCATCGGCGGCGACCCGGGCGACACCGCCCTCGCCGCCTCGGGAGCCGCCCCCGCTCGCGCCGCACCGCCCGCCTTCAAGCCCGCAGCAGTCCGCCCCGAGCACTGGGAGCCGGGCGACTCCACCAAGCGCCCGATCTGAGCGCGCCAGCAACCGCGCGTTCAACCCGCGCTCAACCCGCGCGCCGTTCCCCCAATGCACGCCGCTCCGCTCGCCGCAGCCGCAATCACGCCCGCGGATGGAACTTCTTGTGCACCTCGCGCAGCCGCGGCGCGTCGATCCGCGTGTAGATCTGCGTCGTCGTGATGTTCGAGTGGCCCAGGAACTCCTGCACGACGCGCAGGTCCGCCCCGCCGCGCAGAAGGTCCGTCGCGAAGCTGTGCCGCAGCAGGTGCGGGTGCACGTCGCGCAGCCCGGCGATCGCCGCGTAGCGCTTCACGAGCTGCCAGATCGCCACGCGCTCCAGCGGCCGGCCCGTCCGCGACAGGAACATCCGACCCTTGTCGCGCCCGTCGGGCCTCACCAGCAGCGGGCGACACTTCAGCACGTAGCGCTCCAGCGCACCCGCCGCGGGCTTCCCGAACGGGACGATCCGCTGCTTGTTCCCCTTCCCGGTGACCACCGCCGCCCGCAGGCCGGGCTTCACCCCCTCGACCGTCAGCAGCCCCACTTCCGAGGCGCGCAGCCCGCACGCGTACATCAGCTCGAGGATCGCCTTGTCGCGGATCCACAGGGGCGGCCCGCGCTCCGCCGCGGGCTCGGCCGCCGCCAGCGCCGCCGCCAGCTCCGGCGCCGCGATCAGCGCCCGCATGTTCTGGGGAGTCAGGATCATCGGCAGACGCTGCCACTGCGCAGGCCTCTCCAGCCACTCCGTCGGGTCGCGCTCGATCCGCCCCTCGGACTTGAGCCACCGGAAAAAGACCCGCAGCGTCGCCAGATGCCGCGCCACCGAAGACGCCGCCATCTTCCGCCGCGCGCTCAGGCCCCCGACGTGCCGCGCCAGGTCCGCCGGCTGAACCTCCGACAACGCCGGGATCTCCGACTCGTTCAGCTCCACCGCCAGATCGCGAAGATCCCGCGCGTACGCCTCCAGCGTGTTCGCCGACAGCCCGCACTCAACGCGCAGGTAGCCCAGGAACACGCGGCACACGGAGTCGAACGGCGGCGGGATGGAAACGTGAGCCATCGAACCTCCATCATCGTCGATCGCGTCCGCTTTGCGCTACAGCGCACGCCGTGCGCGTCGTCCCCGCCCCCGCAACGTCAGATAACCCCCGCGTCCCTGCCCCGACCGGTCCCGCTCCCGCCGCCCGCTGGCACGCGGTTTGTGAAACCCCGAACGTCGGCAAGGAGTGCCCCCATGCGCCATCGACTTCCAGTCCGCCGGAGCGCGGCCCAACCTCCCGCCCGCGGCCCCGTCCTTCCCGAGGCCCCCGCCACCGGCCCGCACGCCGACCTCGGCGCCCGCCTCATCGCCGCCGCGCGCGTCGCCGCAGCCCTCCACGCCGCCGCTCTCGTTGCTCCCGCCGCCGACACCCACCGCTCCCCCGCCGGAGCGCTCAGCGGATCAAACCAGCGATGAACTACGGCCTGTACATCTCCGCGTCGGGCATGTCGGCCCAGATGGCCCGCCAGGACGTCCTCTCGAACAACCTCGCCAACGTCAGCACCACCGCCTTCAAGCCCGACACGCTGGCCATCCGCCAGCGCGAGCCCGCCCGCATCGAAGACGGCTTGACCTTCCTCCCCTCCAACAAGCTGCTCGAACGCCTCGGCGCGGGCGTCATGCCCGTCGCCACCCGCGTCTCGACCTCGCAGGGCGCACTCGAACGCACCGGCAACGCCCTCGACGTCGGCATCGAGGGCGACGGCTTCCTCCTCGTCCGCGCCGCCCCGGGGCCCGAGGGCCTCCGCGTCACCCGCGACGGCCGCCTGACCGTCTCATCCGAAGGCCGACTCGTCACCGCCTCGGACGGCTTCCCCGTCCTCGACGCGTCCGACAACCCCATCACCATCAACCCCACGCGCCCGCTCAAGATCCGCTCCGACGGAGCCGTCGTCCAGGACGACAGCGAGATCGCCCGCCTCGCCTTCGTCGCGGTCCCCGAGCCCGAGCGCCTCGTCAAGACCGGCTCGGGCCTGATGGCCGCTCCCGAGGGCCAGACGCTCCAGCGCCGCCCCGCCGCCGGCCGCATCCTCCAGGAACACCTCGAGGCCTCCGCCACCGACGCCGTCAAGGCCATGATGTCCGTCACCAGCGCCTCGCGCGCCGTCGAGTCCGGCGCCACCATCATCGGATACATCAACGAGATGATGGGCCGCGCCATCAACTCCCTGGGCCGAGTCTCCTGAGCCGCTCGCTTCAACCCCACCACCACGAGCACGACCCCCACCAATGGCACTCGTCGCACTCCACTCCGCCGCCACGGGCCTCTCCGCCCTCAACACCGACCTCGACGTCATCGCCAACAACCTGGCGAACGTCAACACCGAGGGCTTCAAGTCCAGCCGAACAAACTTCCAGGACCTCATCTACCAGGAGAAGGAGCTCCCGGGCGTCGAGAACGCCAACGGCGACGAGCGACCCACCGGCCTCTACGTGGGCCTGGGCGTCAAGGTATCGGGCACGCAGCTCGACTTCACCCAGGGCGCGCCCCTCAACACCGGGCGAGACCTCGACCTCATGATCGACGGCATCGGCTTCTTCCAGGTCCAGGTCGAGGACGACCGCGCGCCCGGAGGCGTCGCATACACCCGCGCCGGAAACTTCACCGTCAACTCCGAGGGCGAGATCGTCCTCGCCAACGACCAGGGACGCCGCCTCGTCCCCAACATCACCGTCCCGCAGGACGCCATCAAGCTCACGGTCAACGCCGACGGCCGGGTCTTCGTCCTCCAGCCCGGGCAGAACGAGCCCGCCGAGATCGGCCAGATCGAGATCGCCGCCTTCATCAACCCCGCGGGACTCAAGCAGGCCGGCGAGAACCTCTACATCGAGACGGGCGCCTCGGGCCCCCCCATCACCGGGCAGCCCGCCACGCAGAACTTCGGCCGGATCCAGGCCGGCTTCCTCGAAGGCTCCAACGTCGACCCCACCCGCGAGCTCATCGACCTCATCCGCACCCAGCGCGCCTTCGAGATGAACTCCAACGTCATCCGCGCCGCCGACGAAACCCTCCGCAGCGTCGCCAACCTCCGCCGCTGAGCCCGCCTGAATGACGCCCCGCGCCCTCATCCTCTCGCTCCTGCTCCTGGCGGGCCACGCCCAAGCCGCCTCGATCACCCTGCTGCCGGCCGCGCGCGTCGCCCCCGGCGCGCCCGTCACGCTCGCCGACGTCGCCACGCTCGAAGGCGAGCAGGCCCGGGCGCTCGCGCACGTCGTCATCATCCCCGCCGCGGGCGACGCCGCCAATCCCGCCACTCCGCCCGCGGGAGCGTCCCCATCATGGACCGTGATCCGCCACGAACAGGTCCGCGCCGCCCTGGAGCACGCCGGCGCGACCCTCGGCACCGTCTCGCTCAGCGGCAACGTCTGCGAGGTCCGCTTCCGCGCAGCGCCGGCCGAGCGGCAGGCCCCCGCGCCGACTCCCGATCAGCCCCGCGTCCACTTCGACCCCGCAGCCCCCACCCTCCGCCGCGAAATCACGCGCTCCGTTTGCGCGCTGCTGGGCGTCCCGCCCGATGAGCTCCGGCTGGAGTTCGACGCCCGCGACGAGCCCCTGCTCGACATCCAGCACCCCGGCCGCCGCATCGCCGTCCAGACCGTCTCGACCTCCCACGGCGCCGCGCTGGGACTGCACGCCCGCGTCATCGAGGGCGACCGCCTCATCGAGAACCGCTCGCTCCGCGTCCGAGGCGAGGTCCTCCGCTCCGTCGTCATCCTCCAGTCCGACCTCGCCCGCGGCGACGTCATCTCGCCCGAGATCCTCACCGAGTCGCGCGTCTGGGTCCCGCTGGGCGGCACGGCCCCGCTCACCAGGACCGAAGACGCCGCCGGCTCCCTCGCCCGCACGCGCCTCACCGCCGGCACGCTCCTCCGCCGCGAGCACACCGAGACGCCCGTCATCGTCCGCCGCAACGAGCTCGTCACCGTCCACGCCCTCCGCGCCGGCTTCGAAGTCACCACCCGCGCCCGCGCACGCTCCGACGCCCGCATGGGCGACGTCATCGAGTTCACGAGCGAGGGCTCGCGCAAGGCGTTCGTCGCCCGCGTCGCCGGCCCGGGCGTCGCCGTCGCGGACCTCGACGACGCACCATCCACCACTCCCAGCAGCGAGGCACGACCACGATGATTCGCAGCTCCACTCCCCGCGCCCCCCGCGCCCCCCGCGCCATCCACGCCGCCCTCGCCCTCTCCTGCGCCGCCGGCGCCGCCGCCGCCCAGAGCCTCTACGAGACCCCCGCGCCGCCCTCGGCCGGGACCCGCGGCGTCCCCGCGCCCGTCAGCGCCGAGCCCGCGGACCCCAACGCCGTCGCCACCGTCAGCCTCTACTCGGTCGAGCCCCCGCGCCCGCGCGAATTCCAGGCCGAAGGGCTCATCACCATCATCGTCTCCGAACGCAGCCAGTTCGACCGCAAGCAGAAGGGCGAGAGCTCCAAGGACTACGAGAACAGCTTCGCCTTCGAGAAGTTCCTCGACCTCGAAAGCCTCCTCGAACTCCGCGTCAAGCCTACGAGCGACGCCCGCCTCCCCGCCATCGACATCGAGTCGGGCAGCGACTTCGAGGGCGAGGGCAAGTACAGGCGCGAAGACCGCCTGACCGACCGCATCACCGCCAAGATCCTCGAGGTCAAGCCCAACGGCACCCTCGTCCTCGAAGCACGCCGCGAGGTCAAGACCGACGAGGAGGGCGCCGTCGTCGTCCTCTCGGGAATCTGCCGCTCCGAGGACGTCACCGCCACCAACACCGTCCAGTCCAACCAGATCTTCGACCTCAAGCTGATCGCCGAGAACACGGGCGACCTCGACCGCTCCACGCGCAAGGGGCTCATCCCCCGCGTGCTCGAGGGCCTCTTCAACTTCTGACCCGCCTCCTGACCGCCCCGGCGTTCAGTCGGCCCGGGGCGCATCGAACAGTGCGCCCAGCACCCGCGGCAACAGCTGCTCGTGACCGTACCCCGCGAACCGCTCGGGCTTGAGCGCGATCACTTCCTCACGCGTCTTGCCCTGCGCCCGCGCCGCCTCCACGATCTCGATCATCGCGTCGAAATAGTCCGCCTGCTCCTGCAGCGCCCCGCGGCCCGTCAGGTCGCCGTGCCCCGGCACGACGACGGTCCCCTCGTCGCACAGCGCGTTGATCTCCTTCAGCGAGCGCTTCCAGCCCTCGATCGTCGCGCCCGCCGGGAAGTCGATGAACGGATGCCGCTTGTGGAACAGCAGGTCGCCCGTGTGCACCATGTTGAGCGAGGGCAGATGCACCACCAGGTCGTTATCCGTGTGACCCGGCCCGAAATGCACCAGCCGCGCGCTCAGCCCGCCCGGAAGCGTCACCGTCTCCTCCGCAGCTTCAACCAGCTTCGTCGGCGCAAAGCTCGAAGGCTGCAGCCCCGCGATCCCCTCCACGAACCGACGCGCCTCCTCCAGCGCCGCCCGCGGCACGGGCTTCTCTGACGCCTCCATCTGCTTCAGCGTCTGCTGACCGCCCTGCAGCAGACCCTCGATCTGCCCCTCGATCCGCTCCTTCGAACGCGCATGCGCCCACAGCGGCACGTCCCCCGCGAACGCCGAGTTCCCCCCAACATGATCACGATGATGATGCGTGTTCACCACCGCCGCCAGGGGCGAACCGTACGACTCCGCCTCGCGCCGCAGCGTCGCCCCCAGCCCGGGGTTCTTGCAGTCGACCAGCAGCGACTCGCCGCGCGACATCACCAGCAGAACATTCCCGCCCCCGCCCGTCGCCACCTTCGCCCCCGCCGCCGTCTCGACCCAGTCGAAGTAACGGCCCGGCTCGTCCGCACGCCGCGCCAGCGCGCCGCGCATCGGACCCGCGGCCCCGGCCGCCGCAACCGCCAACGTCAGACGGGAAAACGACCGCCGCGACATGTTCATGGAAGTGCCTCCAAAGACCCGCAAGATGCTACCCGCCCCCCCAACTCTCCACTCACTCGCCACTCGCCAATCGCCAATCGCCACTCGCCAATCGCCAATCGCCACTCCCCACTGCCTACTGCCCACTGGCCCACTCGCCTCCCACTCCACTCCCCACTCCCCACTCCCCCTCTGCCTACTGCCTCACTGCCTACTGGCCACTGGCCCTCTCCCCACTCCCCACTCCCTCCGCCATACAGTCCCCACATGATCCAGCTCGGCGTCAACATCGATCATGTCTGCACCGTCCGCCAGGCGCGGCGTGGCGTCGAGCCCGACCCCATCCGCGCCGCCCACGAAGCCGAACTCGGCGGCGCCGACGGCATCACCGTCCACCTCCGCGAAGACCGCCGACACATCCGCGATCAGGACGTCGAGCGACTCCGCGAGACCGTCAACGTCAAGCTCAACCTCGAAATGGCCGCCACCGACGAGATGGTCGCCATCGCCAGCCGCGTCAGACCGCAGATCTCCATGCTCGTCCCCGAAGGTCGACAGGAAGTCACCACCGAGGGCGGCCTCGACGTCGCCGCCAACCTCTCCCGCCTCACAGACGTCGTCGCCCGCCTCCGCGCCGCCGGCATGATCGTCTCCGCCTTCATCGACCCCGACCCACGCCAGGTCGACGCCGCCCGCGCCGCGGGCTTCGATGTCTGCGAAGTCCACACGGGCCCCTACGCACACGCCTACGCCAGGGCCGGCGGCGACTTCCTCATCCCAGAGCTCGCACGCCAGCTCGAACTCGTCCGCAACGCCGGCGAACGCATCAGAAAGCTCGGCATGCGCTTCAACGCCGGACACGCCCTCAACTATCACAATGTCCGCCCCGTCGCCGCCCTCCCCGAAGTCGCCGAACTGCACATAGGCCACGCTATCGTCAGCCGCGCCGTCTTCACCGGGCTGCGCGACGCCGTCCGCGAAATGAAACGCCTCATGGTCGAGGCGGCTCCGGCACCGAGGAACTAGCCGATGTTGTGCGCATTGTATAGTTCACGACTGTTACGGCTAGGCGTGTGTAGCATGCTCTTTGTTGTGCTATCCCCAGCATCTACCTCGTGCTCCATCATGCGAAGTCCAGATTGCCACCAGATTGGCAAAGCATCGGACTTATGCAAGCCCTGCGGATTATTTCCGATGAACTGGCAGCCTCCAGCTCTGCTCAGGATGTCGCGGAGCGGCTACAGAGATTGGGATATGACGCAGGAGTGAGCGCGGACGGAACAGTCAGGGCCATTACAGCTCGCAGTGAAGTCATGCAGCAGGGCCACAGATCTATATTGATTGAGATTCGCACTCGTACCGACCCCTTTCGAGTGTTTCATTTCAACATAACCGAAGCAATTACAGGTATCAAGATGTTACTCATGAGATCCGGCATGTGCAGCGACAGCGCGAAAGAGATCAATTCTTTGAGGTGAGATAGTTAATGCAAAGTGCCAAGAAAATTAGATATGTTCTGTTGATAGTTGCCTGCGCAACCCCGCTGGTGATTGTGGCAGTGCTCCTTGAGCTGGCCCGGCAGCTTCATTATACCATACCCCGCACGGGCTCCGGCTTGGTGACAGATAACGTATTGGAAGCCGTCGAGGCAAGACTCGAAGGCGCACTTGAAGCGGGCTGGATGCCTGCTGACGTATCCCTACTCCCCGTGCTCACAGGCCATCGCACCGCGATCGTTGACGGCTGGAAAAGCGAGGTGCGCGGTTACGTGAAGGTCGACACGACCCGCATGACGATCCGCGTGCTCAGTGCCGGACCGGACGGAGTATTTGATACCCCCGACGATGTTTCTCGCACGAAACAGGTGTCGATCTCTGCACCTTGAAACTCTTAGAGAAACTCCAAAAGAGTGCGCGGTTATCTGGCGGCGGCAGCGCCAAAGGTCGGGGGTAACTAAACTCTGCGAGCCGTGACGATAGTGGGTCGAGTGCACCGCTGCGCTACGGCTGCTCCGGCCGCGGCCTGCTGAAGGTCGCCGAGTTTGACTGCATTGCCTTCGCCGCGCTCGAGACGCGGTCCGCGCGCAACTGGCAGTAGCGCCGCGGGTCGTCGCCGCGCCCGGTCGTCGCAGCGCCGTCGGCAGCAGCGCCGCACTCGGCCGCACCCCCGCCGGCGGCCCCCACCGCCGCCCCGATCGAACTCGGGGCCCTTGGCATGCGTATGCACACACAGAGCGCAAAGGCCGCGTGTGCTTTGCGTTCACTAACAACTCGCAAAGTCCTATCTGGCAGAGACTTACGGCTCGTCGCCTCACCAAAAATTGTGTAAAACCCGCACTTTCAGGTACACTCTCCTTCCCATGTCAAAGACTGCTCCCAGCCGGGGCCGCGCATCCTCCAAGGCCAAACCCGAAGTCGCCAAGCCCAAGGTGACGGTCAAGCCCGCCAAGCCCAGCGCCAAGCCGGCCGTCAAGCCTGTCGCCAAGAAGTCGAAGGCCACCTTCGCGAACTATCAGGCCGCACTCAAGTTCCTCTATGACCGCATGGACATCGAGCGCACGCGGGCCTCGCGCATCGACCCCAAGGTCTTCAAGCTCGACCGCATGCGGCAGATCATGGAGGAGCTGGGCAACCCGCAGGAAGCCCTCCGCTGCATCCACGTCGCCGGGACCAACGGCAAGGGCTCCATCTGCGCGATGCTCACCTCGTGCCTCCGCTCCTGCGGCTACACCGTCGGCACCTACACCAGCCCGCACCTCATGGAGCTGCGCGAGCGCATCGTCATCAACGGGAGCATGATCTCCCACCAGGCCTTCACGGACATCATGGGCCGCGTCGCCTCCGCCGTGGCCGCCCTGCCCGCGAAGCTGGGCGAGCCGACCTTCTTCGAGGTCATCACCGCCGTCGCGTTCGTCCACTTCGCCGAGCAGGCGGTCGACGCCGCGGTGATCGAGGTGGGGCTGGGCGGCCGGCTCGACTCCACGAACATCATCACGCCCGAGGTCGCGGTCATCGGGTCCATCGGCATGGACCACATGCAGATCCTGGGCAACACGCTCGACAAGATCGCGTACCAGAAGGCGGGCATTTTCAAGAAGGACATCCCCGCGCTCACCTTCCAGCAGGACAAGCTGGTCATCGAGACGCTGCGCAGCGCCGCCGCCGAGGCCGGGGCGCACTTCCAGGTGGTGGGCGACGACATCGAATTCAGTTTCCGCTTCGAGACCAACCCGCAGCTCGGGCCGCACATGCGTGTCGGCCTCTCGACCGACCGCTGCACCTACGAGCACATCCCGGTCCCCCTGCCGGGCGAGCACCAGGCGTACAACTGCGGCCTGGTGCTGGCGGTGCTCGACAAGCTGGCCGAGCGCGGCTTCGAGCTCCCCGAGAGCAAGGTCGTGCAGGGGCTCGAGAGCGTCCAGATCCCGGGGCGGATGGAGCTGGCGTGGAAAGAGCCGCGCATCATGCTCGACGGGGCGCACAACGCGCCGGCCCTGACCGCGCTGATGAAGTCGATCGGGGCGCACGTGCCCTACGACTCGATGATCGTCATCTTCGGCTGCGCCGCCGACAAGGACCTGGAAGAGCTGCTCAAGCGCGTGGCGATCGGCGCGGACAAGGTGATCTTCACCGCGTCCAAGGGCAACGCCCGCGCGGCCGACCCCAAGGAGCTGGCCCGCATGTTCGTCGAGCAGACGGGCAAGATGTGCCAGTCGGCCGAGACGCTCGACGAGGCCCTCTCGATCGCCGTACGCGCCGCCGGGCGCGACGACCTGGTGTGCATCACGGGCAGCTTCTACCTGGTGGGCGAGGCCAAGAAGCTGCTCGCGGAGAAGGCCGGCAAGGCGCTCAGGCCCGACGCCGGCTGATCCCCCCGCTCGACTACACTCGCGACCGATCCTCCCCCGCCGCGCCCCGCCTTCCCCGCGGTTCGGCCGCGGCGGGCCCGTCCCCGCCGAGCCCCCCGATGCCCGACGACACACCTCCGTTCCGGTACACGGCGGCGCTGGCCGCCGGGATCGAATCCCGCTGGCAGGACCGCTGGGACGCCGATCAGGTGTACCGCGCGCCGAACCCGGGCGAGCCCGGCTTCGACGCCGCCCAGCCCAAGCTCTACGTGCTCGACATGTTCCCCTATCCCTCGGGCGCGGGGCTACACGTCGGGCATCCGCTGGGCTACATCGCCACCGACATCTTCGCGCGCTACCAGCGCATGCTGGGCAAGAACGTGCTGCACGCCATGGGCTACGACGCCTTCGGCCTGCCCGCCGAGCAGTACGCGCTGGACACGGGGACGCATCCGCGCGTCTCGACCGAGAAGAACGTCGCGAACTTCCGGCGGCAGCTGCGCCGCCTGGGCATGGGGCACGAGTCGCGGCGCGGCGTGTCGACCACCGACGTCTCGTTCTACAAGTGGACGCAGTGGATCTTCCTGCAGATCTACGGCTCGTGGTTCGACCCGGCGCAGGGGCGTGCCCGGCCCATCGCGGAGCTGGTGGAGGAGTTCGAGCGCGGGACGCGCAGCGCGCCGCCCGCGGCCAAGCCCTGGGACCGCAGCAACGCCCAGGAGCGCGCGGCCCTCATCGACTCCTACCGGCTGGCGTACCTGGCGGACGTGAACGTCAACTGGTGCCCGGCGCTGGGGACCGTGCTCGCGAACGAGGAAGTGACCAGCGAGGGGCGCTCCGAGCGCGGCAACCATCCGGTCTTCAAGCGGCCCATGCGGCAGTGGATGATGCGCATCACGGCGTACGCGGAGCGCCTGCTGAGCGACCTCGAGGGAGTCGACTGGCCCGAGCCCATCAAGCTGATGCAGCGCAACTGGATCGGGCGCAGCGAGGGCGCGTTCATCGACTTCGAGTGCGGCAAGCGGCGGCTGCGCGTCTTCACGACGCGGCCCGACACGCTGGCGGGGGCGACGTACGTCGTGCTGGCGCCCGAGCACCCGGCGGTTGACGAGCTGGTCGCGGCCCGCTGGGGCGAGACCGTGCCCGAGTCGTGGCGCGGCCGCGCCCTGGAAGGCGGCGGAGCGGCCGGGGCGTTCGCGACGCCCGGCGAGGCGGTCGAGGCGTACCGGGCCGCGGCGGCGCGGCGGTCGGACCTGGAGCGGCAGTCGGACGCACGCGACAAGACCGGCGTCTTCATCGGCGCCTACGCGGTGAACCCGTCGACGGGCGAGCGGCTGCCGGTGTTCATCGCGGACTACGTGCTGCCGGGGTACGGCACCGGCGCGATCATGGCGGTGCCGGCGCACGACCAGCGGGACTTCGACTTTGCCCGGCAGTTCGGGCTTCCGATCCGCGACGTGCTGTACCCGCGGACGGTGCTGGCGATGCGGCACTTCTGCGGCGCGGCGACCGAGGAGGAGCGGCGCGGCGAGATGTGGTTCACCGTGCTGGCCGACTTCCTGGGGTATGTGACGTCCAACAGCATCGGGCCCGAGGGCTTCGCGGATGCGCTGGCGCTGATCCGCTCGCGGCCGCGGAGGACCGAGGACGATCCGACGCGGCTGACGCTGGAGACGGCGCAGCTGGTGTCGGACGTGCCCGGCGCGCTGGGCGGGCGTCGCGGCTCCGTGCGGGTGACGTGGCAGGAGGCCCTGGAGGACTTCGGGTTCTCGAGCTTCGACGAGCTGTGCGCGTGGTTCGGCGAGCGGGCGTTCTATGCGCGGACGGGCGCGGCGTTCGCCGGCGACGGATACGCCGTGGCGCCGGCGGAGCTCGAGGGGCTCGCGACCGGCGAGGCCAGGCGGCGGATGGGCACGCTCATCGAGGAGCGGGGCCACGGGCGGGCGACGGTGCAGTACAAGCTGCGCGACTGGCTCTTCTCGCGTCAGCGGTACTGGGGCGAGCCCTTCCCGATCGTGTACGAGGAGGGCGACGCGAAGAACGAGCGGCCCATCCCGCTGCCGGAGCACATGCTGCCGGTGGAGCTGCCCGAGATCGACGACTACCGCCCGCTGGCGACGGACGATCCGTCGGCGGCGCCGCGGCCGCCGCTGGGGCGGGCGCGCGAGTGGGCGCACCTGACGCTGGACCTGGGCAACGGTCCGCGGCGGTATCGGCGCGAGCTGAACACGATGCCGCAGTGGGCGGGGTCGTGCTGGTATTACCTGCGGTACCTCGACCCGGCGAACGAGCGGGCGTTCGTGGACGCGCAGACGGAGCGGTACTGGATGCTGTCGCGGCGCGGCGGGGCCGGCGGGAGCGCGGCGGCGGAGGGCGAGCGGTTCGCCCCGGGGCTGCATCACAGCGGCGGCGTGGACCTGTACGTGGGCGGAGCGGAGCACGCCGTGCTGCACCTGCTGTACGCGCGCTTCTGGCACAAGGTGCTGTTCGACCTGGGGCACGTGAGCACGCCCGAGCCTTTCGGCAAGCTGTTCAACCAGGGGTACATCCAGGCGCCGGCGTACACGGACGAGCGGGGCGTGTACGTGGAGGCGGCACGGGTGAGCGAGGACGCGGCGTCGCCCGGGACGTTCCTGTATGAGGGCAGGCCGGTGCGGCGCGAGTTCGGGAAGATGGGCAAGAGCCTCAAGAACGTGATCACGCCCGATGATGTGTGCGCGGAGTACGGGGCGGACTCGATGCGGCTGTACGAGATGTACATGGGGCCGCTGGAGCAGTCCAAGCCCTGGAACCCGCGGGACATCGTGGGGGTGCACCGGTTCCTGCAGCGGGTGTGGCGGGGGATGATCGACGAGGAGAGCGGCGCGGCGACCGTGAGCGAGGCGGAGCTGCCCGAGGAGACGCGGCGGACGCTGCACCGGACGATCGAGGGGGTTCGGCGGGACTTTGAGGTGCTGTCGTTCAACACGGCGATCGCGAAGCTGATCGAGTTGAACAATCACCTGGGGAAGGCGTTCGCGGGGCAGCCCATGCCGCGGGCGGCGGCGGAGCCGCTGGTGCTGATGCTGGCGCCGCTGGCGCCGCACATCGCGGAGGAGCTGTGGAGCAGGCTGGGGCGCGCGGGGAGCGTGGTGCGCGAGCGGTTCCCCGAGGCGGACCCGGCGATGCTGACGCAGGAGACAGTGGAGCTGCCGGTGCAGGTCGCGGGGAAGGTGCGCGGGCGCGTGGTGGTTGCGGCGTCGGCGGACGAATCAGCGGTGCGCGCGGCGGCGCTGGCGGACGAGAAGGTGGCCGCGTTCCTGGCGGGGAAGACGGTTCACAAGGTGATCGTGGTTCCGGGCCGGATGGTGAACATCGTGGCCAGCTGAGGTCGGCGGGGCTGTTGGCTGCGGTTGGTCCTGGCTCGTGGTCGTCGGCTGGTGCGTGGCTCGGGCGTGTCTGGCGGGGCTGAGAAAACCCATGCATGGGCGATCGGTGCGGCCTTTGCGGGACTTCCGCTTGCACGGGCCGCGCGTGCCGGGAGGTTCGGGGCTCGGCGCGCTGCAGTCGGCCGAGCCCGTGTGACGGCCGCTCCCGGCGGTGAACCCGTCGCATAAGGGCGGGCGGACGGTGGTATGCGCGCAAGGGAGGTGAGCAGCATTGCGGCGGCGGGGGAGCGCGGAGCGTCAACCCGGGCGGCGGCGAGAGTTTGGAAGAATGTGCGCGATTGCGTTGTGAGCGCGCGCTTTGCGGCTGCGCTGGAAGCAGACTTGTGCGCGCAGGGCGGGTGGACCGGGAGACCTGGGGTGCCGGTCGGAGGAGCGATCAGGGCTCTTGCTGGTTTTCAGCGCCGGCGTGTTCACCGGCGGCCTGGCGGGCGGCCTGAGCGCGTCGCTCGGTGATCTTGTTCTGGATGTCGGCGACGAGGCGGGCGGTCATCTCGGCTTCCTGGCGTGCCTTTTCGCGTTCGGCCTTGGGGAGCTGCGGGTCCTGGGCGCGTGCGAACTGGAGTGCGGCCTGCTGCTGCATGGCGACGAAGGCGCGCTGGAGGTCGGCGATCTCCGTGGCGGCGGGGCCTTCGATGCGCTGCCCGCCGGGGAAGATGACCTCGCGGATGCGCTGGATGGGCTTCATCTGATCCTTGGGGTCGAAGCGGATGACGGGCTGGGCCTCGCGGAGGACGCGGACGCGGCCGAAGCCGTCGTTGCGGGCAATGGCGCCGCCGATTGCGAGCATCTCGACGGCGTCGCCGCTGAGGCGCGAGCCCGAGGCGAGGGGCGGGATGTTGCGGAGGGGGCGCATGTTGGCGGTCCAGTCCGAGGCGTCGAGCGATTCGGATTCGTGGACGCGCTGGGCCTCGATGAGCGGGATTCCCAGGCGGTGCATGCGGAGGCGCCAGGCGTCTTCGTACTCGGCGCCGGGGATGGGCATGGTTTCGCGGAGCGACTCGAAGGAGCCCAGGGGGACGCGGATGTCGAGGATCTCGGCGTTTTTGCCGGGCCCCATGGTGACGAGCTCGGTGCCGGGGGGCTGGAGCTCGCCCTCGGGTGGAGCGGGGAGGGCCTGATCTGGCTGGACGAGGCGGCGAACGACGCGGAGGAGGATTTCTTCGCCCGGATCGTGCGAGATGATGATGCGGCGGAAGAGTGAGCGGCCGAGCTGGCCGTTGGCGTCCATCTCGAGGTTGAGTCCCTGGCTGAGCGAGATGCCGTCGGCGTGGGTGACGAAGTCGCCGTCGCGGAGGAGGTTGAGGTCGCGTGCGGGGAAGCCTGCGACGACCTGCATGACGGCGACGCCGCCGGCGGCGGGGTTATCGGAGAAGCGGACGCCCAGTGCGCCGCGCGGCGAGAGGGCGAAGGCGCGGCGGAGCGCGGACATGAGTCGGACGCGCTGCTCGAGGGAGAGCTCGCCGGTGCGGAGGGCTTCGACGACGGCCTCGCGCATCTCGGCGGGGGGTATGCCCGCGCCGCGGACGAGTGAGAGGAGTGCATCGGAGGCCTGCTCGCGCTCGGCCCATGTGCCCGCGTCGAGTCTGGGGAGGAGGTCGCCCAGCTCGGAGGGAGAGGCGGAGGCGGGTGCGACGAGGGCGACAGCCGCGGCGAGCGCGAGGGTGCGGAGGTGGGAGTGGGTGAGCGGCATGGCCTGGTTTTCCTTCCGAGAGGCCCGGGATGGTCGCAGAGTCTTACCGGCTTTGGGGGGTGTCAGTTGATGATGCGGGAGATTCGCTCGGCGCTGCTCATGATCCAGCGGGCCTTGCGTTCGACCATTCGGAGAAACGGGGCGGGGTCGAGCCTGCCGAACTTTCCGGTTGCGGCGATGGGCAGGGCGGACTCGGCGATCATGGCTTCGACCATGAGCCAGGGGAGTGCTTGTATCTCGCCTCGGCTGACGAGGGTTCTGACGGCGGAATCGTAGCCCTGGCAGAAGCGCTTGAGCCTGAGTTCGTCGGGGGTGTCGGGCCAGGATTCCGGGTCGCCCTCGGTGCGGGTGAGTGAAAACTGAAGAGCGCCGTTTGCGAGGTCGATGATGCGCGGCTGGAGGCGGGCGGTGTCGTAGTCGATGACGGCGACGACTTTCCCCGCACGGAAGAGGAGATTTCCGGGGTGCCAATCGCCGTGGATGAGCTGGGGCGGCCAGTGGTCGAGCCCGGCGCGGCGTGCGTGTTCGGCGGCGGCGGAGTAGATGGAGGCGAGGGAGGTCGCGGTGGCGGCGAGGGCGGGCTCGGCGGTGCGTTCGGGGATGGCGGCGAGGCTTGTGAGGACGCCCGGGAGGTTGTGATAGCTGCCTGTGGGCGGGTCGCCCGCGGGCCTGGCGGCGGCGAGGATCTCATGAAAGCGTCCTAAGGTCGCGCCGGCTTCGAAGGTTGCTTCCGGGGAGTGGTCGAAGGTCTGGCCGGCGACGCATTCGAAGAGCTCGTAGCTGTGGCCGTGGAGCCTGACGAGGGTCTCGGCGGACCGTGAGGGGAAGAGGGCGGGGAGGGGGAATGCGGCGGCGGCGAGGGCGCGCTGGAGTTCGTGTGCGAAGGCGATGCGTGCGGGCTCGTCGCGTCCGGGGGCGAGCCGTTTGAGGATGAGGGGGCCGCGGTCGCACTTGAGGAGGAGCTTGGGGGAGCGGCGCGAGCCGCGGCGGAACTCCTGCACGGCGGAGATGACGCCCAGGTCGTAGTTGGAGAGGACGGTGACCGCTTCGGCGAGGTCGAAGCGGTCGTGCCCGCTGTCGGCGTCCGCGGGGAGTGCGAAGACGGTTCCGGCGAGCGAATCGTGAAGCGGATCACGTCCGGGCCCACTCATTTGAGGTCATCCTATCCGGACGGACGGCGGTTACGTTTCGAGCTGGGCGGGGTGGAGGGCGAAGTAGCCCTGCTCGTCGGGTTTGACGGTGAATACGGGGTGTCCGGGCTCGTGGTCGAGGACGAGGGTCCAGCGCTCGCGGGCGGCGCGGTCGAGCATTTTGTGGCGCTCGATCATGCTGGTGTATGGCTCGACGTCGTAGGCGAGGTTGGTGGTGGCGCGGCAGTGGAGCGCGGTGGGCATGACGTCGCTCGAGAAGACGACGGGGCCCCGGTCGGTCTGGACGCGGATGAGCTGCTGGCCCCAGGTGTGGCCCGGGGCGGTGATGACGTCGATGCCGGGCATGACGGGGGCGTCGCCCTCGAGGAGGGTGAGTCGCTCGCGGACGTCGGGCCCGAGGTGTGAGGGGAGGTAGGTCTTGTTCATGGTGGAGCGGCCGGCGAGGGCGTCGTCCCACTCGCGGCGCTGGGCGAAGATGCGGGCGTTGGGGAAGGTGAGCCGGGCGGAGGCGGGGTCGCGGCTGGAATCGAGCTGGGTGATGCCGCCGGCGTGGTCGAAGTGCAGGTGCGTGAGGATGACGGCGGAGACGTCGGCGGGGCGGGCGCCGGCTTCGTGGAGTGCGTCGACGATGGTCCGGGGGCGGCCGGCGCCGACGGCGCCGGTGGGCTGGCGCTCCTGGGCGTACATGGCGTGCTCTTTGGGGGTCATCTTGTCGCCTATGCCGGCCTCGATGACGACGAGCGTGCCGGCGCTTTCGAGGAGGAGCGAGTTTTGCTGGAGGGGCATGCGGTTGAGGTCGTCGATGACTCCGGGGGGGAACCATCGCGACCAGACGACACGGGGGATGAGCCCGAACATGCACCCGGCGTCGAGCCTGAAGGAGCCGCAGCGGAGGAGCGAGGCGTTCCAGGTGGTCATGGGGGTTGACCATACCGCGGGCGCGCGGGGGGAGCGGGGCCCGGAAAAAAAGAGGTTGCGGCTTGCCCCGGGGGCGTTCGTGTGGTCTATTGGATGCGGGTCAGGTTGCACGTGGATCGGTGGGAGGTCATGGACATGAAGCGGTCGGACCTTTTGACCTTGGCGGCGGCTGTGGTCGTGTGCGCGGGGTTCGGGCCTGGGGCGCGCGCGGCGTTCATGATCACGGACAACCTGGCGGGGAACAACGACTTCTCCGAGCTGGAGCGGACGATCATCCGCGAGGCGCAGCGGCAGTGGACGTCGCGGATCCGCAGCATCAACGCGGTGGGTCGCGAGAACTTCACGATCGACTATTCGAAGACGGACGCGTTCGGGAACGAGGTTCTGGCGGCGGCGGACATGTACGAGCAGGACCAGGCGGGCAAGCCCCTGCGGGCGCGGATCCGGGTGAACAGGAACCTTGAGGGGAGCCAGTCGTCGTTCCTGGACCAGACGCCGGGGAACAACTCGGAGTTCATGCAGGTGGCGGGGTTCCCGGCGTACTACGTGGCGCGGGAGAACGTGACGGACCCGCGGACGGGGTTCAGCGTGAGCACGCTGATCGACTTCTATTCGACGGCGATCCACGAGATCGGGCACGCGCTGGGGTTCACGATCCAGTACTCGCGCTTCGCGGACCGGGTCGGGGCGCCGACGCCGGGCGGGCTTCGGCGGTTCACGTTCGAGAACGGCGACTTCGCGGTCCTGACGGAGTCCGCGGACGGGACGCACACGGTGCCCGGGCAGATCGCGACGCTGAACGGGATGGACTACGACCAGACGCACGACCTGATGAACCCGGTGGCGAACCCTGGGGAGAGGCTGCTGCCTTCGGAACTGGTGCTGGCGATGATGGCGCAGGCGTACGGGTACAAGCTGACGGTGATCCCTTCGCCGGCGGGAGCGGTGGTGCTGGCGGTGTGGGCGGCGGCGCCTCGGCGTCGGCGCGGCGCGTGATCGGTGTGACCTCTTGCACAGGAGAGCGGAGATGAACGGTCGACTGCTGGCGGTGGGCGTGATCCTGGTGTGCGCGGGCTCCGCGCAGGCGGTCTTCACCGATGCGCTGGTGACGCTGGCGAACCTGAACGCGAATCATTCGTTCGCGCTCGCCGGTCCCGGGACGAACACGATGGACGGGAAGACTCGGCGGCAGCGCGTGACGATCCCGGCGATGCCGCCCGGTATGCCCATGCCCATGGACGTGGACATCGACGTGGCGAAGGGTGATGCGTCGGCGCAGCTGCGGAACGCGGCGGACGACGCGGCGGGGACCAAGACGCTGCGGCTGCAGGCGATGGCGGAGGCGAACCGGCTGGACAACCGGCTGGGTCACGCGGGTCTGCCGGCGCAGCAGACGAGCTCGGCGATCGCGGTGGCGGGCGCGTCTGCGGAATTCACGCTGCCCCGGCAGATCATGGACGGGGGGCAGATGCGCTGGGTGCGGGGCTACAAGATCCGCATCGACGGGAACGCCGGGTCGCGGCTGGAGGGCTCGCGGACGGCGGGGGGCACGGAGAGCTGGTCGGCGACGATGCGGCGCGACATCGGGGGCACGCCCACGACGTTCACGACGACGGCGCGGGTGGCGCACAAGGTGCTGGTGGACAAGGCCCGGCGGGCGGCGATCCAGAGCGACGCGGTCAACTCGGGCGGCGCGGACAGCGCGGTGGACGTTGATCCGCAGGCGCTGGTGAACGGCGGGGACTCCGGGCCCACGATCCTGACGGCGCAGCCCGGGACTTTTGTGCTGTCGGCGTCGCTGCGGGTGGATGCGAGCGCGACGAGCATCGGCGCGACGGTGGCGGCGCACCGCGGGGCGCGGGGAGTGGCGAACGCGATGGACCCGGCGAACAGCCGGCGGATGGTGGTGAAGCCCATGGTGGAGACGGGGCAGCTTCTGGCGGCGCGTCCCGAGGCGTGGCAGGACCCGCGGATCAGCTTCGACGGGACGACGGTGTTCATGGACAACGGGCCGCTGGCTGGGCTGGGTTTCGCTGGGGACGTGACGCAGTTCGTGGACGACGGGTTCGTGTCGGACCCGCTGCTGACGCCGCTGCTTTCGGACCCGCTGTCGCAGACGCTGAGCATCTCGCCCTTCTCCGTGACGGGGGTGTCGGGCGGTTTCGTGCAGTTCACGGACGCGACGTTCTCGCTGTCGGTGCTGGGGAACCCGGTGCTGGCGGGGGTGATCAGCAACATCCAGGCGGGGACGTCGCCGGGCTCGGAGGTGTTCGAGGGCGACATCAACATCACGTTCAACGACGCGGGGTTCTCGCCCTGGCTGGCGTCGCTGAGCGGGCGGACGGATCTGAAGTTCTCGTTCGACCCGGAGATGATCGGTGCGACGAACGGGTGGACGACGGTGGGCGTGATCGACGGCGTGAACCTGATCGTGCCGGCGCCGGGGACCGGGCTGCTGGCGGCGGGGGCGATGCTGGCGGGTGCGCGTCGGCGTCGGCGCGGCTGAGCGCGGCTGAGCGCGGCGCGGGCTGGGCGTAGAGACGTGGCGGGGGGCGGCGGATGTCGGCTGCGCGCCGGGCGGGGCGCGGGCACTACACTGGGTGCATGGCCACGCAGCGATGGATCGCGGCGGAGAAGACGTCGCCTGAGGAGGAGCAGCTTTCGTGGTCGCTCCGGCCGCAGACGATCGAGCAGTATGTCGGGCAGTCCGAGCTGGTGACCCGGCTGCGGATCGCGCTGCGCGCGGCGAAGGAGCGGAAGGAGTCTCCCGAGCACATTCTTCTGCACGGGCCTCCCGGGCTGGGGAAGACGACGCTGGCGCACGTGATCGCGCAGGAGATGGGGACGAGCCTGCACACGACGAGCGGGCCGGCGATCACGCGCGGGTCGGACCTTGTGGGCGCGCTGACGAAGCTGAAGGCGGGGGACGTGCTGTTCATCGACGAGATCCACCGGCTGCCGATCGCGGTGGAGGAGTTCATTTATCCGGCGATGGAGGACGGGAAGATCGACGTTGCGGTCGACAGCGGGATGAACGCGCGGACGGTGACGATCCGGCTGAAGCCCTTCACGCTGATCGGGGCGACGACACGGGCGGGGCTGATCTCGGCGCCGCTGCGGAGCCGCTTCGGGATCGCGCATCACCTGCGGTATTACCCGGAGGATGAGCTGCGGCTGATCCTGTCGCGGAGTGCGCGGCTTCTGGGGCTGGAGCCGCCGATCCCGGCGATTGGTGCGATTGCGCGGCGGAGCCGGGGCACGCCGCGGATCGCGAACCGGCTGCTGCGGCGTGTGCGCGATTATGCGCAGGTGCGGTCGGGGGGGAAGATCGACGAGCGGGTGGTGGATGAGGCGCTGGCGCTGGAGGGGATCGATCCGCGGGGTCTGGACGATCTTGACCGGGCGTATCTGAAGGTGATCGGGACGACGTATCGGGGCGGTCCTGTGGGGCTGGAGGCGATCGCGGCGACGATGGGCGAGGACGGCCAGACGCTGGAGGACGTGGTGGAGCCTTTCCTGCTGCAGGTGGGGTTCCTGGCGCGGACGCGGCGCGGCCGGATGCTGACTCCGGACGGGGCGGCGTATGTGGGGGTGGAGGCGCCTGCGGTCCCGGAGGGGAGCGGCGCGGAGCCTGGGCTGTTCGCGCGCGAGTAGCGGCGGTGATTGTGCGGCGGTGCTTGAGCCGCCCGATAGTGAATGGAGCGCCGAGGCCTGTTCCGGCGTCCTGGTCCGCACTTTGATCGCGAGCGTGGCACGCATGCAGACTGTTCTTGTCCTTGCCGGTGGTCCGGACGCGGAGCGGCCTGTGAGCCTGATGAGCGGGCGGGCGGTGGCGGAGGCGCTGGCGTCGAGCGGTCGGTTCACGGTGAACTACGTTGAGATCGACCGGCCGACGGGGAAGGAGCTGTCGTCGCTGGATGGGGATGTGGTTTGGCCGGTGCTGCACGGGCCTTTCGGCGAGGGGGGTCCGATGCAGGACCTGCTGGAGGCGGGGGGCCGGCCCTATGTGGGGTGCGGGCCGCGGGCGGCGCGGCTGGCGATGGACAAGGTTGCGAGCAAGTCGGTGGCGATGCAGGCGGGGCTGAACGTTCATCCGACGTGCGTTCTGAAAGCGGGCGATGAGGGGCTGCCGCTGCCTTTGCCGGTGGTGGTGAAGCCGGTGTTCGAGGGGTCGACGATCGGCCTGTTCATCTGCCGGAGCGAGGAGGAGTGGAGGCGGGCGCACGCGGAGGCGGCGCGTTCGGGGAAGGCGTACATGGTGGAGCCTTATGTGCCGGGGAAGGAGCTGACGCTGGGGGTGCTGGACCGGGGGACGCCCGGCGGGGGGGCGAACATGCGGGCGCTGCCCTGGATCCACATTGCGCCGGCGGACGGGCTGTACGACTATGAGGCGAAGTACACACGTGAGGACACGGTGTACCGAATCGACCCCGAACTGCCCCAGGTGGTGCGTGAGCAGACGGCGCGGCAGGTGGAGGTTCTAGCGCGGCTGATGGGGATCCGCCATCTGTGCAGAGCGGACTTCATTCTCGACGATGAGGATCGGGCATGGTTTCTCGAGGTGAACACGATGCCGGGCTTCACGGGGCATTCGCTTGTCCCGAAGGCGGCTGGTGCGATGGGCCTCGACATGCCTTCGTTGTGCGCGCACATTGTTGACCGCGCGCTGTTGACCCCGAGACCCTGACCCTGTTTTCAGCCGTGCCCCCTTCGACCAATTCTTCGAGCAAGTCGCGTGGCAAGCCCCGTTCGGCCGGTCTGTTCGCGCGCGTGGCCGGGGCGGCGGCGCGTGCGTGGAGCGGGGCGGGATCGGCGGGCGTGCGGGTGTCGGGCCCCTTGTCGGTGGGTCTGATCCTTGTGCTGGGAGCGGCGTGGTATTTCGGTGAGGGGCCGCTGCGGCGCGAGGTGGCGGAGATCCGGCGGAGCGAGCTGCAGGTTCGGTTCAACTGGCCGGTGTCTCCGGCGGCGCCGGGGCGTCCCTCGTCGCGTGAGACGTGGCTTCCTGCGGCGATTCAGAACGACCTTGTGCGGATCGCGGCGGAGAAGCTGTCGGCGGATCCGTTCGATCAGGGGGCGCTGGAGGCGGCGCGGCAGTATCTGACGGCGACGGGGTGGCTGTCGCGTCTGCGGTCTGTGGAGCGTCGTCCGGGCGGGAAGATCAACATCGCGGCGGACTGGCGGATCCCGGCGGCGGTGGTCGAGCACCGGGGCCGGCAGTACCTGGTGGCGGTCGGGGGCGAGATCCTGAAGCTGCCGCCGCGGACGCCTGTGGCGGCGGGGTCGATGCCGGTGATCACGAATCCGAAGTCCGCGCCCCCCACTGACTCTCTGGGGATCGTGTACGGGCAGCCCTGGCCGGGCGGGGACGTGCAGGCGGCGATCAGCCTTGTGCGTTCGCTGCGGGACATGCCCGAGTCGAAGCGTCTGCGTGGGGTGGACCTGGGGTCGTACATGTCGACGGGTCATCTGACGCTGGTGAGCGACGCGGGAGCGCGGATCAACTGGGGGTCGGCGCCCGGGGAGTTTGCGCCGGGGCAGGTGTCGGCGGAGACGCGTCGGGCGCGGCTGCGGGACATCCTGGCGCGGCGGTTCGACACGGTGCAGAAGTCGATCGAGATCCACACGGACGTCGTGCTGGTTGACAAGACGGCAGCGCGTCAGTGAGGCTCTGGGCCTTGCAGGGCCCCACTTCCCAACCCGATTCGGCGGGCGGCTCCGGCGCGGGGAGCGGCGGCGGCGCGGCTTCGCGCGGGGGCGAGAGCGCGGGGCTGCGGCTGGGTCCGATGGTGTGGGTGCCTGAGCTGCGGGTGCGTTCGGAGCGTGATCCCTGGGCGCATCGCAAGGGCGAGCCCCGGCCGCTGGCGCTGCTGTGGGCGCTGTACCTGATGTCTGGTTCGCTGCTGACGCTGTTCACGGTGCGGAGCCTGACTGTTCCGACGACGGAGCAGTTCGTGCTGGGGTGCCGGGGGCTGATGCTGGTGATCGTGCTGGGTCTTTGCGTGCTGTGGCCTGCGCTGCGGCTGAGTCAGGCGTATCCGGAGAAGCCCACGCGGTCGGTGCTGGGGGACCTTGGGGTGCTGCTGGCGCCTGTGCAGGCGGTGGTGTGGCCCATGCCTCTGCTGACGTACTGGTCGCTGGAGGTGACGGCGGGTCTGTCGCTGATGCTGACGTCGTGGTCGCTGGTTGCGGCGGTGGTGGTGCGCTGGTCGTATGGTCGTGCGGACGGCTGGGGGCGTCGCTGGGCGACGACGGCGGGGCTGGTGGCGCTGGTCGCGGCGGCGCCGGCGGCGCTGGCGGCGCTGGGCGGCTGGGGGGGCCGCGCGGTGGAGCTGCTTTCGCCTCTCACGGCGGTGTGGGGTCTGACGGATGCGCCGCGCGCGTTGTCTCCTGTGATGCAGCCCTTGGAGTGGGGGCTGGCGGCGGCGCCGGGGTTGTTCGCGGTGGCGGTGTGGGTGTGGCTGGATCGTCGTAGAGTCTGACGGGGCTGGCGGGGTGGGTGTGCGCGGGCGCGCACGGCGGGCCCGGGGCGGCTACAGTTTGCGGATCATTCGCCGGAAGTCGGTCCGACCGGGTGGTGCGTTTCGCGCCGCCGGGGGTCTCGGGTCGGGAACTCGTCCGGACCACGCGGAGAACCGAGGATGGAATTCGTCACTCCGGCCGAAAAGGCCAAGCTGGATGCACGTTTGGCGGCGCTGAAGTCCAACCGTCCGGTGCTGGCAACGCGGATTGCGGAGGCCCGTGCGCTGGGCGATCTGAAGGAGAACGCGGACTACCACGCGGCGCGCGAGGACCAGGCGATGGAGGAGGCGGAGATCCGGGCGCTGGAGCAGCGTCTGGCGGCGGTGAAGGTGCTGGAGGAGGGGACGATCGTCGAGGGGGTGGTGTTTGTGGGGGCGACGGTGAAGCTTCGCGAGGTCGACTCGGGCGACGAGGAGATCTACAAGCTGGTGGGCGAGGCGTCGGCGTCGATGGCGGCGGACTACGTGGAGGTAACGGCGACGAGCCCGATGGGCGAGGCGCTGATGAAGGCGCGGATCGGGGAGATCATCCGCGTGGATGCGCCGCGGAAGGTGATGCGTTTCGAGGTGGTCGAGATCCTTTGAGCGTGCGGGGCGGAGGCGCGGCGTGAAGTTCACGTTCTCGGAGTTTGACGGGGAGCGTGGGCGGTTTCTGTCTCCGGACGATCTGTTCCCGCATCCGCAGCTTGTGGAGTTTCTGCTGCAGCACGGGCAGGACGCGCTGGATGCGCTGCCCGAGGCGAGCGAGCAGATCCAGCAGCTAATCAACGAGATGATCCAGGCGGGTCTGCTGGAGAAGGGCGAGGGGGGCGAGCTGAAGCTGACGCCGCGGATGGTGCGGGGGATGCAGCACCGGGCGTTCCTGGAGATTTTCCGGGGGTTGCGGGCGGGGGTTCGCGACGGGCACGCGACGCCCGAGGCGGGGCGTGCGGGCGAGCGGAGCGAGGGGACGAAGCCCTATCAATGGGGCGATGCGCTGTCGGAGCTTGCGCTGGGCCCGACGATGCGGAACGCGATGGCGCGCGTGGCGTCGGAGCGCGGGGCGGGGGCGGGGGCGGGAGGTTCGGAGGCGGGTTCGCTGCTTCCCCTGAAGCTGCGCGACGGGGACTTCGAGCTTCACAACGTTGAGTCGACGGCGGACAGCGCGCTGGTAATCCTGATCGATCTTTCGGGGTCGATGATGCGGTACGGGCGTCACATAGCGGCCAAGCGCGTGGCGATGGGGATGCGGGCGCTGGTGCGGGAGAAGTTTCCGCTGGACACGGTGGAGTTCGTGGGATTTTCGTCGGTGGCGGAGCCGATCGAGGAGCGCGACCTGCCCCTGGTCATGCCCAAGCCGATCAGCACCCGGGCGTGGGAGGTGCGGGTGAAGGTGCCGCTGAAGGACGCGGCGAAGACGCACCAGCACTTCACGAACCTGCAGCACGGTCTGCGGCTGGCGCGGCAGAAGCTGTCGCGGCGTGGGGCGGCGAACAAGCAGATGTTCATCATCACGGACGGCGAGCCCACGGCGCACCTTTCGGGCGAGCACAAGGACACGCTGCACCTGATCTATCCGCCCAACCCCCGGACGGCGAAGGCGACGCTGGAAGAAGCGTTCCGGTGCACGCAGGCGGGGATCCGGATCAGCACTTTCGCGCTGATCGAGGAGTATCACGGGATGGAGTGGGTCGGGTTCGTGGACCAGTTCACGCGGCTGGTGCGTGGCGTGGCGTTCTATTGCACGGCGGGCGACCTTGGCGCGACGATCATGGAGAGCTACCTGGCGGGCAAGCGGCAGAAGAAGCCGCTGGGCTGAGCGCGCGGGGGCCGGGGGGCCGGGGGGTGCGTGGTGATTATTCGGCGTGGAGGAGGACGTCGGCCGCGGCGCGGTACTCGCGCAGGACGAGGTTGACGACGAGCCACATGGCGATGGTGCAGATGGTGACGCCGGCGAGTGCGCCGGCGAGGAGCACGCCGTGGCTGGCGCGGAGCGAGCGGTCGCGGGAGGTGAGGGCGTCGGCGGTCTGTCGGTCGGCGGCCTCGATGACGTCCTCGAGTGCCTGGGAGGAGCGTGTGAAGGCGGCGCGGACGGCGGTGGTGGAGCGCCAGCGTGCTTCGGATTTGGTGTCGGCCTTGGCGAGCTGTCGGACGCGGTCGCTCAGGGTGGCCCATTCGGTGACGGCCTGGGACAGGCGTGCGGAATCCTCGCGGTCTTGCTGAGAATCGGAGCCGGCGGCGATCGTGGCGATGTTCTCGCGGACGGCGAGCAGGCCCTTGTCGAGCTCGGCGAAGTATCGCTCGCGCTCCTGTGGCGAGAAGACGGTGAGGCTTGCCTGCTCGGAGTACTGGAGGTCGTGGAGCGTCTCGAGAGCGTCGCGCGCGACGGTGACGAGCTGGGTGAGCGCGTGAGCGTCGCCCTGACCGCTCTGCGCCACGGCGGCGATGCGTTCCCTGTTGCGGGCGATGATGCCGATGAGGATCTCGCGGGCGGCGTTGAATTTCTCGCGGCCCTCGCCGCGGGAGAGCTCGGCTGCCTTGGCGAGGGTGTCGGCGCGGCTGAGCTCCTCGACGACCTTGAGCTCGCGGACGAAGTCCTCGAAGCCTTCGCGGAGCGTCTTGACGCGCTCGGCGATCTCGCCCGTTGCGTCCTTCTCCATCTTGGCGATGAGCTGCTCCATGGCGTCGTGGGAGACGCGGATGCGCTCGGACATCTCGTCCATGCGGCTGGCGGAGTCCTCGATGATGAGGTTCTTCTCTGCCATGCGGCTGAGGAGGAACTCCTGCCTGAGGTGGGCGGTGAGGGTGGCGTTGGCGCGCATGGTGCGTGTGGCGGCGTCGATCTCGCCGTTGATCTTGCGGAGGAGGAGGACGCCCGTGATGCTGGCGCCGAGCGCGACGAGGCCGATGAGGATGAGAGCGAGGACGGCGCGCTTGTGCAGCTCGAGCCTGGGGGGGGGCGTCTGAGAGGGGTGCGGGATGGTGTCGTGCGGGTGCATTGACCGGGTTGACTTTAGAACGTCCGGGTGTGGGGGCTCAACGGGCGGGGGCGGCTGTTGTTGCGGAATCGTGCGTGAAGAGAGGCGGGGCGTGTGCGGGGGATTTTCCCAAGAGGGCGTACCACGGGGCGAGCAGAGCGGATTTCATGCGGGGAGTTGAGAGGATCGGCCAGACGGTACGCATCGGCCAATCGTGCATCAAAGTCCATGCCGCGGCGGCGCAGGCGGGCGAGCGGAGCGCGAGCCGCCGGCGGTAGGCGCGTGCGAGAATGGCCTGGGCGTCGGGCGGATTGCCCGGTTGGGAGTGCGAGAGTGCCCTTTCCAGGGCGGAACCGGCCCAGAGGGCGAGGCCTATTCCTTCGCCGCCCACGGGCTCGACGGCGGCGGCGGCGTTGCCGATGCGGAAACTGCGCGGGTGGTTTCCCGGCTGATAGCCGCCGCGGGCGACGCCGCAGGTGAGCCAGGGTGAGCGGCGGGTTTCGGGCCGATAATGCGGCATGAGGTCGGCGAGGAGCTGATCTCCCGAGCCGCCCGCCCGACGGACAAGCTCCGTACGGACGACGAATGCGGCGGTGGCGAGTGCTGCCTCGACCTGGACGACGCCGAGGTAAGCGCCGGGTGCGGCGTGCATGTGGAGCCCGGCGACGGGGTTTGGGCCGGGGTCGAAATGGCACTTGAATCCGACGACGCCGGGGCGCGCAGGGGTGGGCGGCGCGGCGTCGAGGCGGCCCTGGCCGTCGGCGTGGACGACGATGCGGGCGGCGAGAGTCTCGCCCGAGTCGAGTTCCACCTGTGCGCGGTCGTCGTGCATGCGCACGGCGCGGGCGCGGGCGGGTTGGCGGATGATCGCGCCGGCGGCGCGGGCGGCGTCGAGGAGCAAGGTGTCGAGCGCGGCGCGGGAGAGGACCCACGTCGGGGCGGGCATGGTCCATGCGTGGGCGCGGCCGCCGCGCCGGAGGACGAAGTCGCGGACCTGGTGGGCGCCGGCGGCGCGGAGCGTCGAGGGAGGCACCATGGCTTCGAGGATGGTTGCAGCGGCGGGGCTGATGCACTCGCCGCAGACCTTGATGCGCGGGAAGGGCTTTGCTTCGAGGAGGATGACGTGTCGTCCGGCGCGTGCGAGGTGGAAGGCGGCGCTGCTGCCGGCGGGACCGCCGCCGATGATGATGGCGTCGGGGAGGGCGGTCATGTCGTGTTCCAGCATCCGGGTTTTTCGCCGGCGAGGGTGAAGCGGTACCAGAGGGGCGGGCGGTGGTAGGGGGCGTAGTTGATCCCGACGCGGCGGGCCATCTGCTCGGCTTCGGAGCGCGTGAAGGCGCCCTCGACGCTGACGCGGCCGTCGTGGCGGACGATGGGCGGGGCGAACCAGATGGAGGGTTCGATGAGGGCGCGGTGGAGGCGTGAGCGGTTGAGATCGCTCCAGACAATGCCGGCGCGGGCGAGGGCGTCCATCTGGGCGAGGACTGTGAGGGCTTCGATGTCGGGGAGGTGATGGAGGAAGAGTGCGGCGTGGACGTAGTCGAAGGAGGCGGGGGCGAAGTGCTCGCGGAGGTTGCGTGCGTCGGCGCGGAGGAGGGTGATGCCGCGGGCGACTTCGGGCTCGGCGCGTGCGGCGAGGTCGAGGTGTTCGCGGGCGAGCTCGAGGGTTGCTTCGTGGAGGTCGACGGCGGTGACGCGGAGGTCGTGGCCTCTGGCGAGGGCCCAGCGTCGCGCGGCGAGGGGGATGTCGGCGCTGCCGGTGGCGATGTCGAGGAGCGTGACGGGCCGGCGGGCGGGCCATCGGGCGGACCAGCGGCGGAGATGGGAGATGAGGGCGCGCGAGCCGCCCCAACGGCGGTTGACCATGCGGAGGAAGGCGAGCGCACCGGCGAGCTGGGGCCTGGGGACGTCGGGGGCGTCCATGAGCTCTGGTGTGAGCGTGCGCTTCATCGGTCGATGAGCCTATCCAGCCGTAGACTGCGGCGATGCGCCGTCCCCGCGCGACGCTCCGGGCCCGAGTGCTGCTGGCGCCGCTGCTGGTGCTGGCGGCGGTGTGGTTGACGGCGGCGGGTCAGGGCGATTTCCGGGTGGACAGCCAGCTGTACGCGGCGGTGGGGCTGCACGGGTGGCGCGAGGGGACGCTGTTTCCGCTGATGGCGGGCGACACGGCGTACATGAACAAGCCGCCGGTGGCGCTGTGGATTCACGGGCTGGTGCTGCATGTGCTGGGCGTGTCGCTGTGGTCGGCGCGGCTGCCGGCGCTGGCGGCGGCGCTGGGATGCGTGGCGCTGACGTATGAGCTGGCGCGGCGCGGGAGCGGGCGGCGCGTGGGTCTGGTGGCGGCGCTGGTGCTGGCGCTGACGCTGGAGTTTTTCCGGCATACGTGGGCGATCACGCTGGACCTGTGGGTGACGCTGTTTGTGTTGGCTGCGGGGCTTCCTGTGGCGCGGGCGCTGGGGCGGGAGCGGCACTCGGGCGAGCGCGGGGCGGGGCTGGCGGCGGATGCGGGGTTCGTGGTGGGTGTGGGTGTGCCGCTGGGGCTGGCGCTCCTGACGAAGCCCGTGGCGCCACTCCTGGCGGCGCCGGTGTTCGCGGCGGCGCTGGTGATGGCGGGGCGGCGTCGCGAGGCGCTGCTCGTGGCGGCGGGCGCGGCGCTGGCGATGGCGGTGGCGACGCCGTGGCACGTGGCGATGGAGATGGCGTATCCCGGTGTGTTCTGGGGGCATTACTTCGGGAAGCAGGGGCTGGAGCGGGGGACGGGGGAGAGTTTCGGCGGCGACCCGGCGTGGTTCTACGCGGAGCTGCTGGGGTCGACGTACTGGCCTTTCCTGCCGGCGCTGGTGGTGGGCGGGGCGTGGGTGGTGCGCGAGCGGCGGGCGGAGCGCGGCGGGCTGCTGGCGCTGGTTTGGTGCGGGGTGTGGCTGGCAGCGCTGTCGATGTTTGCGGGGAAGTCGGCGCGGTATGCGCTGGTGGTGTATCCGTTCGCGGCGTGGCTGAGCGCGCTCGGGCTGGTGCACGGGCCGAGGTGGATGTCGGGGGCGGCGCGGCGGATCCTGGTGCGGTGGGTGGCGCCGGTGGTGGTGATGGCGGCGCTGGTGATGAGCGCGGTTGGCGTGCGGGTTCTGGCGCCGCCTTCGGCGCACTGGCCGGCGCTGTTTGAGGAGCTGGCGCGGCGGAACGAGCCTTTGTGGACGTCGCCCGGGATGGTGTGGAGCGGGGCGCGGGTATATCTGGCGACGGGGGCTTGGCCTCGGACCGCGGCGGCGCGCGAAGAGGCGGGCGCGGGGCGAGCGGGGGCCGGGGCGGATGCGGGGCCCGGGGCGGGAGCGTTGATGCTGCTGAGCGAGGGGTCCGGGTATGGGCCGCGGGCGGGGGACGAGGTCGTGTGGCGGTCCGGGCGGCTGATGCTGGTTCGGACGGTCTCGGCGTGGGACGGGGCTTACGCGAGGCCCGGGGCGGGAGCCGGGGCGGGCGAGGCGGCGGGGGCGGCGGAGCGTCGCCAGTAGACGACCTCGGGCTGGAGCTGGATGCCGGTGCGTGAGGCGACGGCGGCGCGGACGCGCTCCATGAGCTCGACGACGTCGCGGGCGCGGCATCCGGCGGCGGTGACGACGAAGTTGGCGTGGACTGGGCTGACGGTGGCGCCGCCGACGGTGAGGCCCTTGAGCCCGCATTGATCGATGATGCGTCCGGCGCTGATGCGCTTGGAGGGGTCGGCGGGGTCGCGGGGGTTCTTCCACCAACAGCCGGCGGAGTTTTCCGCGAGTGGCTGGCTGTTTTTCTTGTACTCCATGACCTGCTTGAGCTTCTCGCGGAGGGCGGGGCGCTCGTCGTCGCTGACGCGGCGGAGGGCGAGGGTGGCGCCGGTGATGAAGAGGTGGTTGAGTCCTGAGTGGCGGTAGGAGAAGTGGAGCTCGTGGCGGGGGATGGTGAGATGTTCGCCCGAGCGTGAGAGCGCGTCGACGGACTCGACGAGGTCGCCGATCTGGCCGAAGGCTCCGCCGGCGTTCATGACGACGGCGCCGCCGAGGGTCGCGGGGATTCCGGCGAGGGTTTCGAGCCCTGCGAAGCCGCGGCGGACGCACTCTGTGATGAGCTTGGGGAGGTTGGCGCCGGCGGCGGCGCGGACGTGGACGCGGTCGAGTTCGGGGCGTTCGTCGAAGGTGACGGCGTTCACGGAGCGCATGTCGATGACGACGCCGTCGATTCCGTCGTCATCGACAAGAAGGTTGGCGCCGTCGCCCAGGACGCGGACGGGGTGGCAGGCGAACATGAGGAGGATGTCGCGGACCTGTTCGGCGGTGCGGGGGCGGGCGAGGACGTCTGCCTTGCCTCCGATGCGGAACCAGGTGGGGACATCGGCGTTGTATTCGATCAGCAGTTCGCTGAGGGCGTTCATTGTGGTCTCGTCGGGACGTGCGGTCGGTTGAGCGGCGCGCGACCAGAGCCCCTTCGCCCACGGACCACCCGCGTGCTCGAACAATAGGCGCGGACGGGGGTCGGCTCAGGGCCGCGGCGCGGGGGCGATGGGCGCGCCCGAGGCGAGGAATCCGGCGGCGACCTGCCAGACGGGCCCGGCGCCCATGACGACGAGCAGGTCTCCCGGTCGGCAGACGTTCTGGAGCTGTTCGACGATGGCCTCGAAGGGGTAGAGGTGCATGGCCTGGACGCCGCGTTCGCGGAGCCGGTCGACGAGGTCGGCGGCGCTGACGCGGGTCTTCTCGGCCTCGCTGTCGCGGACGAAGTAGATGTGCGGGACGATGACGGCGTCGGCCTGGCTGAAGGCCTGGGCGAACTCTTCGAGGAGGAATCGTGTGCGGCTGTGCTGGTGGGGCTGGAAGACGCAGATGAGCCGGCCGCCGCGTTCTTCGGGGCGTTCGGCTTCGCGGAGGGCGCGGAGGGTGGCGTCGATTTCCGTGGGGTGGTGGCCGTAGTCGTCGTAGACGCGGACGGCGCCTCCCCCGGGGAGGGGCTTCTCTCCCAGGAAGTGCATGCGGCGGTCGACGCCCACGAAGGTGGAGAGGGCTTCCTCGATGACGGGGACGGGGGCGCCGAGGGCCATGGCGAGGCATGCGGCGAAGGCGCTGTCGATGGCCATGTGTGCGCCGGGTATGCGGAGGGTCCACATGCCGACGAGCGATCCGGCGCGGCTGAGTCCGACGCGGCGGGTGCGGGAGTCGTAGGTGACGACCCAGTCGGCGGTGGGGACGAAGCCGACGGTCTCGACGTCGCAGGCGACGCCTCCTGTGACTTCGCGGCGGTGGGCGCCGTCGTGGGCGATGAAGAGCTTGCCGCCTTCGCGTGCGGGGGGGAGCAGGTGTGCGAAGTCGCGGAAGCTGGCGACGACGGCGTCGAGCGAGCCGTAGATGTCGAGATGGTCGGCCTCGACGCTGGTGATGGCGGCGATGGTCGGGTGGAGGTTGTGGAAGGAGCGGTTGAACTCGCAGGCCTCGGCGATGAGGACCCCGGGTCGGTCCTGGAGGGGGCCGACGGGGATGGTCTCTCGTCCGAGGCGGAAGCCCGAGCTCTCTCCCGGTCGTGAGGCGAGCTGGGGCGCGGTGGCGCCGACGATGACGGTGGGGTCGATGCCGGCCTGTATGAGGACGTGGCCCAGCATGGCGACGGTGGTGCTCTTGCCGTGGGTCCCGGCGACGGCGACGCCCGTGCGGCCCAGCATGCAGAGGCCCAGTGCTTCGGCGTAGGTGTAGATGGGGATGCCGCGGAGTACGGCGGCGACGGTCTGGGGGTGGTCGGGCCTGACGGCGGCGGAGGCGACGACGAGGTCGCAGGTTTCGGGGAGCCAGGCGCGTGACTGGTCGAAGCCGACGTCGAGGCCCTCCGCGGCGAGGGCGTCGGTGACCTGAGATCGTTCCTTGTCCGAGCCGCTGACGAAGGCCCCGCGGGCGCGGAGCATTCGGGCGAGGCCCGACATGCCGCAGCCGCCTATGCCGATGAGGTAGGCGTGCTTGCCCTCGATGTTGAAGGATGTTGGACGTGCGGGCCTTGGCATGAGTTCGGCGGTCTCGTTCTTGAGAATCATTCCATGTTGAATCGGCCGGGGCGCGCGGGGCGGTGGAGAAATCCGGAGGCTGGCGGGGCGGGGGGCGTGCGCGGGCGTTAGTCTTGGTCCGATGTCCGAGACGACGCAGGCGGGAAAGGCGAGCTACCCCTACAAGATCGCGGTTCTTTGCGAGCTCCGCGACGCGCGCGGGCGGCTGCTGCTGATCCGGCGGACGCGGGATCCGAACCGGGGTCTGTACTCGCCGATCGGCGGAAAGCTGGACACGGGGTCGGGCGAGTCGCCGGCGATGTGCGCGCGGCGCGAGATCATGGAGGAGGCGTCGCTGGACATCCCGATCGAGCGGCTGCGGCTGGGGGGGATCATCAGCGAGCACGGGTACATGGGGCAGACGAACTGGCTGATGTTCTGGTACCGGGTGCTGGGGGCGGTGGAGCTGGAGCCGCACAGCATCGGGGAGGGGGACCTGGAGTGGCACGAGCCCGGGGCGCTGGACGGGCTGCCGCTGCCGGAGACGGACCGGCGGATCATCTGGCCGCTGGTGCGGGGGCACGACCGGTCGGGGGACGGTTCGCGCGGGTTTTTCGCGGTGCACATCGACTGCACGCGCGGGGAGCTGAGCTGGACGGTGGAGCAGAGCGAGGGGTGAGCGGGCGGGCTAGCGGGCGAGGGCGTATCCGCCTGCGCAGAGGGCGAGGCCCAGGGCGGAGCTGGCGGTGATGTAGATGAGGGCGATCCCCCACCGCTGCTCGTGGATGAGCTTGAGGGCGTCGGCGGCGTAGGTTGAGAAGGTGGTGAAGGCGCCGAGGACGCCGACGGTGAGGAACGCTTTCATGCGTTCGTCGAGATCGGGCCGGCGGGTTGCCCAGCCGAGGAACAGGCCCAGGGCGAGACAGCCGATGAGGTTGATGAGCATTGTGGGCCAGGGGCCGTGGGTCCGGGTCGGGCCGGCGGCGAGGTGGTAGACGGCGAGGCGGGCCAGAGCGCCGAGAGAACCTCCCAGGGCGACCGGGAGAACGGTTTGCCAGAAAGCGGGCATGGGAGCGCTAGAATAACCGTCGGGGAGCGAGCAAAGGTAGGGATCCGTCAGGATGATGACCCTGTGGCAACGGTTGAATGAGTTGAACGGTCGCGGCGCGCGGGCTTTGCGGGCGGCGGTGCGTCTGGTTGCGCTGATGTGTGCCGTGCTGCTGGTTGGGCTGGCGGACGCCGGTGCGTCGACCGAGTCGGCGTCGCGTGCGGAGTCGGCGGCGAGCGTCTCGGCGGGGTCGAGCGGGGCGGGTCCGATGGCGGTGCCGGCGGCGCGGCACGCGGCGAACCTCGCGGTGATCACGATCGAGGGCGAGATCAACGCGGTGACGGCGCACAGCGTGAAGCGGCGGATGGCGCGGGCGGTCGACGGCGGGGCGGACGGGATCGTGTTCGACCTGAACACGCCGGGCGGCGAGGTCGGGGCGGTGCTGGAGATCTGCACGGCGATCAAGCAGTCGCCGATCGCGAACACGATCGCGTGGGTGAATCCGACGGCGTATTCGGGCGGTGCGATCATCGCGCTGGCGTGCCGGGAGATCGTGCTGGCGCCGCACGCGACGATGGGCGACGCGGCGCCGGTGTCGGGCAACCCCGTGCAGTTCGCGCAGGGGCTGCAGGCGACGGAGCGGCAGAAGATCCTGGCGCCCTTGCTTGCGGAGCTTGTCGATTCAGCGCGGCTGCGCGGGTACGACGAGAAGCTGGTGCAGGGGTTCGTGACGCTGGGGGTGGAACTGTGGCGGGTCCGCGACCGGCAGACCGGGCGGATGTACTTCGTCGATGAGGCGGAGTACCGGGCGATCTTTGACGAGGAGCCGCGGCGGGGCCGGCCCTATGTCGCGAGCGGGGCGGCGAGCGCGGGCCCCGTTGCGGCGGGAGAAGCCGCCGAGGGCGAGGAGCCGGACGCGCGGGCGTCGTCGTCGGACTCGGGATCGCGCGGCGAGGAAGAGGGGGCGTCGGCCACGGCGTTCAACTCGGCGTCGCCCGCGATCGCGGAGCAGACGGAGCGGGACGTCGACTTCATCCTGACGACGCCTTCGACGCGGCCTGTGTTCTCGGCGGCGGAGCGGGGGCGGTACGAGCTTGTGGAGTATGCGACGGACGGCCAGACGCTGCTGACGCTGAAGGAATCGGACCTGAAGAGATACGGCTTTGCTGATCCGGCGCACACGATCGCGACGGACGCGGAACTGAAGTCGTTCACGGGCGCGACGAACCTGAGCCGACTGGACCAGAGCTGGTCGGAGTCGCTGGTGGCGTTCATGACGATGGGGTTCAGCGGGCTGGTGGTGCGGGGGGTGCTGATCGTCGTGTTCCTGATGGCGATGTTCATCGAGATGAGCATGCCGGGGGTGGGGCTTCCCGGGATGATCGCGCTGGGGGCGCTGGCGGGGCTGATCGTTCCGCCGCTGCTGATCGGGGCGTCGGCGTGGTGGGCGATGGCGATGATCCTGTCCGGGGTGGCGCTGATCCTGATGGAGCTTTTCATACTGCCGGGGCTGGGGATCCCGGGCGTGCTGGGTCTGCTGCTCTTGTTCGCGGGGCTGATCGGCACGTTCGCGGGGGCGGGCCAGCTGTTCCCCGGGGTCGGGCCCGACGGGGCGGGCGGGCCGCTGGCGTGGGCGGTGTCTGTGGTGTGCCTGTCGGTGTTCGTGGCGGGCGTGGGTGTGTACCTGTTCACGCGGTACACGCACAAGTTCCCCGTGGCGGGTCGGCTGGTGCTGGCGGATCAGCAGGTGGTGAGCGATGAAGACGCGCCGACGATGCTTGGGGCGATGAATCCCTCGACGGGTCGCGAGCGCGTGGCGGTGGGCGCGCTGGGCCGGACGACGACGGTGCTGCGGCCCTCGGGGACGGCGGAATTCGACGACGAGCTGATCGACGTTGTGGCGGAGATCGGTTTCATCGATCGGGGGGTGCCGGTGCGCGTGACGTCGGTGACGGAGTATCGGGTGGCGGTGGAACCGGCCGGATCATCGGACGCGCCCGCAACCGGACCGTCGGGTGGGACGAATGCGGCAGGGGAGAACCTCGCGTGACCGAGCAAACGTTGCTTCTCTGGGCGTTCGGGCTTCTGTTCGTGGCGCTGTCGCTGATTTTCCTGGAGGTGTTCGTTCCTTCGGGGGGGTTGATCGGTCTGACGGCGGGGGTGGCGGCGATCGCGGCGGTGGTGGTGTTCTTCCGTGTGTCGACGGGCTGGGGCGCGATCGGGCTGCTGCTGGCGTTCGTGCTGTGCCCGATGGCGATCAACTTTGCGCTGCGGGTGATGCCGCACACGCCGATGGGGAAGCATCTGATTTTGAGCGAGAGCGTGGAGAACATCGAGCAGCGTGCGGCGGAGGAGCAGAGGCTGACGGAGCAGCAGCAGGCGCTGGTGGGGGCGACGGGGGTGGCGCTGACGCCTCTGCGTCCTGTGGGGACGGCGGAGATCGAGGGTACGAAGCTGGAAGTTCTGGCCGAGGGGGGCGCGGTCGAGCGCGGTCAGCGGCTGCGCGTGACGTCGGTTGAGGGGAACGTGGTGCGGGTCCGCGGGATGGCGTGAGGGGGAATTCGGGGCGGCGGGCGGGGCGGTTTCGCGTGCGTGCGGCGACGGGCGGGCGCCGGCGCGTGTGCCCGCGCGTGTGCCCGCGCGTGTGACGACGCGATTCGGATACCATGGAGAGGGATTCTCCGTCCCTCTAAGGAAATCTCATGAGCGCACAGATTCTGCTGTTCGGCATCGCGATCGTCGTCGGGTTTGTCGTCCTGATCTTCGCGATCATGGCGTTCAACTTCGTGAATCTGTGGGTGCAGGCGCTGCTGTCTGACGCGAAGGTCTCGATCTTCTCGCTGCTGGGCATGAAGCTGAGGAAGGTCGATCCGCGGACGATCGTGCTGTCGCGGATCCGGGCGAAGAAGGCGGGGCTGGATCTCTCGACGAACCAGCTTGAGACGCACTTCCTGGCGGGCGGGCGGGTGCCTTCGGTGATCAACGCGCTGATCGCGGCGAACCGGGCGCGGATCCAGCTTCCCTTCGACACGGCGTGCGCGATCGACCTGGCGGGTCGCGACATCCTGGACGCGGTGCAGACGTCGGTGAACCCCAAGGTGATCGATGTTCCGAACCCCAAGCTGGGCCGAACGACGATCGACGCGGTGGCGAAGGACGGGATCCAGCTGAAGGCGCGGGCGCGGGTGACGGTGCGGGCGAACATCCAGCGGCTGATCGGCGGCGCGACGGAGGAGACGATCGTGGCGCGCGTGGGCGAGGGCATCGTGTCGACGATCGGCTCGGCGGAAACGCACAAGGACGTCCTCGAGAACCCCGACCGCATCTCCAAGACTGTGCTGGGCAAGGGGCTGGACGCGGGGACGGCGTTCGAGATCCTGTCGATTGACATCGCGGACATCGACGTGGGCGAGAACATCGGCGCGAAGCTGCAGACCGACCAGGCTGAGGCGGACAAGAAGCGGGCGCAGGCGCAGGCGGAGATCCGGCGGGCGATGGCGGTGGCTCAGGAGCAGGAGTTCCGGGCCGAGGAGCAGAAGAACAAGGCGCTGGTGGTGCTGGCGGAGGCCGAGGTGCCGCGGGCGATGTCCGACGCGTTCCGGACGGGCAACATGGGGATCATGGACTACTACCGCATGAAGAACGTTTCGGCGGACACGGCGATGCGGACGTCGCTGGCGGGCGGGTCGGACGGCAAGACGCTCGGCTGAGCTGAGCCGAGGCGGTCGAATCGTCAGGCGTCGCCCGTGGAGCAGAAGGCCTGTTCGGCGACCTGGACGGCGCGGACGAGCGCGGCGGCCTTGTTCACGGTTTCCTGGAACTCCGCGGCGGGGTCTGAATCGTGGACGATGCCTCCGGAGGCCTGGAGGTGATAGGTCCAGTGGTCGCCCTTGCGGAGCGCGGTGGGGACGACGATGGTTCTGAGGGCGAGGGCGATGTCCATCTCGCCCGAGAGGGCGGCGTGGCCGAAGCCCCCGCCGTAGGGCCCGCGGCGGACGGGCTCGAGTTCGTCGATGATCTGCATGGCGCGGATCTTGGGGGCGCCGGAAATGGTGCCCACGGGGAGGGCGGCGCGGAGCGCGTCCCAGGCGGTGGCGCCGGGGGCGAGGAGGCCCTCGACGGTCGAGCTGATGTGCATGACGTGGCTGTAGCGTTCGACGGCCATGAGGGTCGGGAGCGAGACGGAGCCGGCGCGGGCGACGCGTCCGACGTCGTTTCGCCCGAGGTCGACGAGCATGATGTGCTCGGCGCGTTCCTTCTGGTCGGCGAGGAGCTCGCGGGCGAGTGCGTCGTCCTCATCGGGCGATGAGCCGCGGCGGCGCGTGCCTGCGAGGGGGCGGTTCGTGACGCGGAGCGCGCCGGAAGGGTCGCGGCGAACGCGGCAGAGGATCTCGGGGCTGGAGGCGACGAGGATGCAGCCCTCGGCCTGGAGGTAGGCCATGTAGGGGCTGGGGTTGACGGCGCGGAGGGCGCGGTAGACGTCGAAGGGGTCGGCGGGGCTGGCGAGCTCGAAGCGCTGGCCCACGACGACCTGGAAGATGTCTCCGGCGCGGATGTAGTCCTTGGCGCGGGCGACGATGTGCTCGTGCTGCTGGCGCGTCATGTTGGAGCGGAGGCCGGGGTGGGGGCGGTCGTGCGCGGTGAGCGCGCCGGAGGGGAGCGGCTTGCTGTGGGTCTGGAGGTCGCGCGCCAGCGCGAGCAGGCGGGAATGCGCGGCGTCGAAGGCGGCGCCGGCCTCGTCGGCGACGGGGACCTCGACGAGCTCCACGACGTGCACCAGGGTCTGTACGTGATCGAAGATGACAACGCGCGGGTAGAAGGCAAAGTGCAGGTCGGGGAGGCCTCGATCGTCGCGCGGGGCGGCTGAGAAGGGGATCTTGCCGGGCTCGGTGTAGCGGGCGGCGTCGTAGGCGGCGTATCCGACCCAGCCGCCGGCGGAGGAGCCGGGGAGGCGCGCGGCGACATCGGCGGGGAGGTCGACGGGCGCGAGATGAGCCGTGAGCTGGGCGAGGCGGGCGAGGGGGTCGGGGCAGGTTTCGTGGGTGACGCGGTGGGCCGACTCGGCGCGGCGGTCGCGGATGGTGAGGCGCTCGGCGTGGGCGACGACCTCGAGCGTGGGCGCGGCGCCGAGGATGGAGTAGCGGCCGATGCGCTCGCCGTTCTCGACGCTCTCGAAGAGGAAGGAGGGGGCGGTGCGGTCGTCGCGGACGACGAGCCTGCGGTAGGCGAGGACGGGGGTGAGCTGGTCGCCCAGCAGGCGAAGGCCCAGGGGGACGACGGGTGTGGGCGCGGGGGCAGCGGCGTGGGCGCCGGCCCGGCGGGCCGCGAGAGATTCGTGGGCCTGGCGGGCCAGCGCGATGAAGCGTTCTCGGGTGAGGCTGAGGGGCATCGGCGGGGCGGAGTGTACGCGTGCTCATGCGGGGACGGCGGCGCGGAGGCGGGGACGGCGGCGGTGGGCCGACGGGGGCGGGGCGGGGGTACAGTTGGCCGTGGTGCGCAGGCGTTCGCGGACAGATCCGTTGCTGGTGGGGTTTCTCGCGAGCATGCTCATGCACGCGGGGACGGGAGCTGTGCTTTCGACGGTGCGGGTGGAGCGTGAGCCGGCGACGGAGCTGCGCGGGGGCGCGGAGGGGCTGCTGGAGATGGCGTTTGTGCCGCCTGAGGCGGTGCCGCCCGACCCTCCGGAGCCTGCGCCGGAGCCCGCTCCGGAACCTCCGGAGGCGCCGTTGATCGAGCCGCCGCCCCAGCCGGAGGCGGTGAAGCTCGGGATGGCGGAGACGGGCGAGGCGCGCGAGACGTGGCTGGGATTCGAGGAGTACAAGGAGCACTTCGCCGAGCCCAGCGAGGTGGAGCAGCCTGCGCTGACGCTTGATCCTTCGTCCGGGCCGAGCGGGCCGGAGTTGCCGTCGGCCGCGACACCGCCTTCTCCGCAGGGGGAGTGTTCGCTGGCGAGCGCGCCGGCGGGCGAGCCTGCCGCTGCGCAGGCGGCGCCTGAGGAGTCGCGCGCGGCGGAAGAGGAGGAGGAGTCGGTCGAGCGAGTGGAGGCGCGGGATGCGGGGCCGTCGGCGTCGCCCCCGCCGCCGAGCGATGAGGTCGCGATCCTGGTCGGAGAGCGGCCGTTGCCGGAACGTGACGAGCGTGCGGAGGCTGAGCCCAGCGAGGACGAATCGGCCGAGAGCGACGAAACGACGCTGGAGGTCGGGCCCCAGCAGGCTGAGCGGGAAGGGGTCGAGGGGGCGGCGGAGCCGGAGGTGATCGGCGCGCCCGCGGCGGGGGGCGCGTCCGTCGCCGGCGCGGATCAGCCGGCGGCCGAGATGGAAAGCGGCGCGACGCCGACGCTCGACGGGGAGCTGCGCGAGTCGGAGCGGCTGGAGAGCGAGGTTCCGCCGAGCGAGGGCGAGAGCGAAGCGGTGGAGGATCAGGAAGGAGAGTCGACAGAGCCTGCGCCGGAGGAGATCGGCGCAGCGGCTCCCCCACTGCTGGCGACGGCGCCGGCGGCTGCGCAGCCGCTGCCTCCCGCGCCGGAAGTTGCGGACTTGGAAGTCGGCCCGATGCCGGAGGCTGAGGTGGAGGAGGCTTCGGAGGCGGCGCCGAGCGAAACATCGACAGCGGAAGTAGGAGATGCGGCTTCGGAGGCGGCGCCGAGGGCGGCCACGCCGGCGGCGCCGGGGGTTCCGGGGCCGGGGGCGTCGGAGGCGGCGAGACCGAACAGTCTCCCGCCCGCGCCGGCGGCGAGCGGAGCGCGCGAGCTGGGTCTGGCGTCGGACCGCGAGTCGGATGCGACATCGATCGTCAGCGCTCCGATGCGCAAGCTCGGCCAACCTCTTTCGGGCAAGGGATTGGAGGTGCTGACGCGTCGGCCCCGGTTCACGCACTACTCGCGGCTGATGGGAGCGGCGCGGGATCCGGTATTCAAGATTCTTTTCCGGTCAGACGGGACGGTTGAGGATGTTGAGCTTGTTCGCTCGTCCGGAAATCCTGACATTGACCGACCGCTGATCGATGCGATGTTCCAATGGCGCGCGAAGGGGGAGCCGTTAACAAAGCTGAAACCCGGGCCGCCTCAGGAAACAATTGCGATTGAGTTTCGAGTTCTTCTCTGACCCAGCATCCAACCGGAAATTCCTCCCGAAGTCGAGGAGCGAGTCCACACCGGTCACACTGGGCTCAGTGAGGGTCTCATGCGTCTGAGCAAGCGGTCCGAGTACGGCATCAAGGCCACTGTCCGTCTGGCGCAGAAGAAGGCGACGGGGTATGTCCAGTCGCGCGAGCTGGCGGAGTCGGAAGATCTTCCGGCGAAGTTCCTGGAGTCGATTCTTCTGGCGCTGCGGTCGGCGTCGATCCTGGAGTCGAAGGTCGGGGCCGGGGGCGGGTACCGCCTGGCGCGGCCTGCTGAGCAGATCAAGGTGACGGACCTGATCACGGCGCTGGAGCCGGCGGAAGAGGAGCTGGAGGAGACTCCGGCGCGGGAGCCCTCGCCGGGCCGGGCGGCGCTGGAGCTGATCAACGAGCGGTTGAGCGGCGTGATCCTGGGCGGCCTGGGGACGATGAGCGTGGCGGAGCTGGTGCAGCTTTCCGAGGAACGGATGGCGGCGCCGCAGCGCTCGATGTACTACATCTGAGTAGGGTTTGAAGCCGGGTCGGGTCGGCGGTCGGGGCTGCCGGGCGGTGGTGCCGTGCGCGTCGTGCGGGGGTAGCGCGGGGGGGGCGTCGGTCGAGGTTTGTGCGGGTAGGCGGGCTGCCTGCTACACTTGTCGATCCGCTACGCGACGCGGTGGATTCGAGGCGGCGGACACGAGGTGCGCGGATGCTGATTGTCGGACAGTTGCCGTTCTGGCTGGTGGGCGTGCTGGTGGCGCTCTTTGTCGTGATCAGCGTGATGATGATGCTGATCGTGCTGATTCAGCGGCCGCAGGGCGGCGGGCTGAGCGAGGCGTTCGGCTCGTCGAGCGGATCGGGTAACACGGCGTTCGGCGCCAAGACGGGCGACGCGCTGACGCTGGCGACCATCTTCATCTTCGTGCTGTTCCTCGGGTTCGCGGTGGGGCTGAACTACGTGGTGAGGCCGCCGGCGCAGACTCCTCTGCCGGCGGCTGGTGAAGCGCCCGCGGGGGCTCCGGCGCCCGCGCCGATCAGCGCGGGGACGAATCCCGGCACCGGGACGAGCGCGCCGAGCGACGGGGCGGCTCCGGCGGCGACCGGTGAAGCGCCGGCTCCCGCGCCGGCGAGCGAGACGCCGGCCCCGGCGGCCGCGCCGACCGAGCAGCAGCCCGCGCCGTCAGCGACTCCGACTCCTCAGCAGTGATCGAGCGGCGGCCTGGCGGCCCCTTCGTGCAGGGAGACCTTGCGCTTGGTTCGAAGTATGACCGGCTTTGGCGAGGCGTCGAGCCACCGCGAGGGTGTGCACTATTTCCTTGAGGTGCGCTCGCTGAACGGGAAGTACTTCAAGGCGTCGATCCGGATGCCCGAGGAGCTGCAGGGGCTGGAGCCCGAGATGGAGACCGAGCTGCGGCGTCGGCTGACGCGGGGGACGATCACGCTGGTGTGCAAGACGAGCGACAGCTCGGCGGCGGCGGCGTACACGATCAATCACGAGGCGATCGAGCGGTACATGGAGCAGCTGCGGCGTTCGCGGGGGGTGGCGGACGGGTCGGCGCGGATGGACGTCTCGTCGCTGCTCTCCCTGCCGGGCGTTCTGCAGCCTCCTTCGGACGAGGAGGAGCGGCTGCAGCGTGCGCGTCAGGCGTTCAGCGGTCTGCTGGAGAAGGCGTGCGCGGGTCTGCTGGCGACGCGGGAGCGGGAGGGCCGGCTGCTGGTTGCGGACCTGATGCATCATCACGAGCTGATCATGCGGAACCTCTCGCGCGTGGCGGAGCTGGCGCCGGGCGTGGTGCGGGAGTATCAGAAGCGCCTGCAGACGCGGATCGAGTCGCTGCTGCAGGACGCGAAGGTTCGCGTGGAGCCGGTCGACCTTCTGCGCGAAGTGGCGGTGTACGCGGAGAAGAGCGACATCGCGGAGGAGGTTGCGCGGCTGTCGGGTCACCTGGCGCACTTCAAGGATCTGCTGGCGGAGTCGGACGGCCGTCCGATCGGGCGGACGCTGGACTTCCTTTCGCAGGAGATGCTGCGCGAGGCGAACACGATCGCGAGCAAGTCCGGCGATGCGGAGATCTCGCGGGCGGTGGTCGAGATCAAGGGGGCGATCGACCGGATCAAGGAGCAGGTGCAGAACGTGGAGTGAGGGGGCGGGGCCGGGGGGCCCGGGGGCCGGGGGTCGCGGCGGCCTTCACGCGCCGGCGAGGGCGCGGAGGCGGGCCAGATAGGCGGGCGAGGGCTCGACCTTGCGGCGGGCCATGGCGGCGCGGGCGACCTCCAGGAACTTTTCGAAGCGGAAGGGCTGGCGGCGTTCGCCCGTGAGCCATTCGAAGCGGCCCACGGCGGTGGGCGGGGCGGGGTCGGCGATCATGGAGCCCGTGCCGAAGACGGAGCCGGTCATGACGCGGGTCATGATGGCGAGCTTGACGTGGTCGGCGATGATGCAGCCCAGGAAGGTGAGGCCCGTGCGGACGCGGGGTGAGTTGGGCTCTGCCTGTGCGACGACGGAGCCGTAGGTGTTGAGGAGGTTTGAGTTGGTGGTTCCGGCGCCGAGGTTGGCCCACTGGCCGACCCATGAGTCTCCGAGGTGTCCGTCGTGGGCCTTGTTGGCGAAGCCCTGGAAGATGGTCCCCCCCACTTCTCCGGCGACCTTGCAGACGGGCCCGATGGCGGTGTGGGGCTTGATGAGGGCGCGGTCGAGGACGGTGGAGCCCGGGCCTATGTAGGCGGGGCCGATGAGTATGGCGCCGGGGCGGATGGTGGCGTGCTCATCGATGATGACGGGGCCCTGCTCGGCGTCGATGACGACCGAGGGGTAGACGAGCGCTTCGGGGCTGATGCGGACGCGCTCATCGTCGACGGCGATCACGCCCGGCGGGAGCGGCTGGGTCTCGCGGGCGAGCATGACTTCGAGATCGATTTCGAAGGCGCGGTCGCGGAAGCGGATGACGTCCCAGGGGTGGTTGAGGAGCGCGGGGGTCGTCAGGCGGGTGGTGCGGACGCGGTCGGGGAGCGAGCCCGAGGAGAGGAAGCGGCGCGCGGCGGGGGCGTCGAGGCGCGCGGCGACGACGGCGGCGGTGTCGTCGAGGATCGCGGCGCCCAGCTGGAGCGTCCATGCCTCGTCGGGCGGGACGGGGCAGCGGCCGTTGAAGAGGAGGATGCCCTCGGGGTCGTCGGGGAGCGCTTCGGGGTCGTTGACGGGGAGGTCGGTCTGCTCGCGGGCGAGGGCTTCGAGTTCGGCGGGGACCCAGAGGGTGCAGAGCTCGGCCTCGGCTTCGAGCGCGAGGAGGAGGCGCAGGCGCTCGATGGTGGTGAAGGCGCCTGTGCGGACGAGCATGGAGGGGCGGAGATCCGTCAGGGGACCGAGCGCGCCTTGGCCGTCGTCGAAGACGATCGCGGGAGACATGGACAAGAGGATAGTGGGCTCTGCAGGTTGAGCGCGGACAGGGGGCGGGGCGTGCGCGGGGCGTAGGATGGGCGGATGGACGCGCTGGTGTTCGACTTTGACGGGGTGATCGCGGACTCGGAGCACCTGCACGACGAGGCGCTGCGCGTGGTGTGCGAGCCGCTGGGCTTTGACTGGGAGGGGGACGCGTGGGTGGGCTGGCCCGACGCGGAGGTGTTCCGGGAGCTGTATCGGCGGCGGGGCGAGCGGCTGAGCGATCGGGGGCTGGCGGAGCTGCTGGAACGGAAGACGGAGGCGGTGCTGGTGCAGGTTCGTGCGGGGCTGTACCGGGTGTACCCGGGGTCGGTGGAGCTGATGCGCGCGGCGGCGCGGGTGGCGAAGGTGGGCGTGTGTTCGGCGGGTCTGCGTGGGCAGATCGTTCCTGTGCTGGAGTCGTTCGGCGCGCTGGAGTGCGTGTCGACGATCGTGGCGTACGAGGACACGCCGCGGAGCAAGCCGGACCCCGGGCCTTACCTGCTGGCGGCGGAGCGGCTGGGCTCGCGGCCGGGGTCGAGCGTGGCGATCGAGGACAGCGTGCGGGGCGTGGCTGCGGCGCGGGGCGCGGGGTTCCGTGTGGTTGCGGTGGGTCACACGACGGCGCGCGAGCGGCTGGGGGAGGCGACGATGTTCGAGCCGACGATCGCCACGCTGACGGTCGACCGGCTGATGGCGCTGGTGCGCGCGGAGGATGACGGGGACTGATGGGGCGGCCCGTGGCGAATCTGCGGCTGTTCGCGGCGGTGTATCCGCCCGAGGAGTGCGCGCGGGAGCTGCTGCGGCGCGCGACGGAGTCGGGGGCGGGGGGACGGGCGGTGGATGTCGAGTGCGTGCACCTGACGGTGCAGTTCATCGGGGACACGGCGGCGGCGCGGATGGAAGAGGTGAGGGAGTCTGTGCGGCGGTCGTGCGCGGGGATCGGGGCGTTCCGGCTTTTGCCTGTGGAGCTGATCACACTGCCCGAGCGGGGCGCGCCCCGTCTGGTGGCGGCGCGGACGGACGAGCCGGCGGCGCTGCTGGAGCTGCACAGGCGGCTGGCGCACCGGCTGGCGCGGCATCCGCGGGCGCGGGATGAGGAGCGGTTTGTGCCTCACCTCACGCTGGTGCGGTACGCGGGGGGCGGAGCACGGGTGGCGGCGGCGCTCGATGGGCCGACGTTTGAGGTGCGGAGCGTCAAGCTGATGCGGAGCACGCTGCAGCCGGGCGGCGCGCGGCATCACCTCGTGGAACAGGTCGGGCTGGAAGGATGATGAGGCGGGGGTGTGAGGGGCGCGGGGCTCAGTTGCCGGCGGCGGACTTGTACTCGGCGAGGTCCTTCTCGAACTCGGCCTTGGCGTCTGCCTGATCCTGGCCCAGGGCGTCGATGGCGGCCTGCTGGAGCTCGACGGCCTTGGCGTGGTCCTTGCGTGCGAAGTGGACCGCGGCGAGGGTGCGGAGGGCGTAGGCCTCCTTGCCCTTCTCGAGCTCGTTGGCGAGCGTGGCGGCGCGGAGGGCGAGGTCGAGGTCGCGGTCTTCGGGCTTGATCTCGGTGGCGTCGACGATGGTGAAGGCGAGGGCGTTGAGCTGGGGCGCTTCGTCCTTGAAGGCGACGTCGACGAGCTGGGCGCCGATCTGGGCGGCCTTTTCCTTCTGGTTCAGCTTGGTGAGGGTGATGAAGTACTTGTAGAGGCCGGCCTGCCAGAGGTTTTTGGGGTCGAGCGCGAGCATCTCATCGGCGACGGAGAGGACCTTTTCCCAGTCTCCGGCGATCTGGGCGCGGGAGAATGCCTCCATGAGCGACTGGGCCTTGCTCTCGCGGGCGACACGGGCCTTCTCGAGTTCGGCGGCCTGCTTGACGTCGAAGGTTCCGGCGACGATCTGCTCGAGGGCTTCGTCCATACCGCTCATGGGATGTCCCATCCAGGCGAGCTGTCCGGCCCGGTCGACGATCATGACGGTGGGGATGCCGTTGCGGCCGGCGGCGGACATGAAGGCGCGTGCGACGCCGTTCTCGATGTCGTCGGCGATGCGGTAGTTGATGGCGGCGCCGCTGCGGGTCTTGTAGGAGTCGACGAATTCGGGGGTGGGCTTCTGCTTGCTGCGGGGCCAGATGGCCAGGCCCACGACGTTGACCTTCTGATCCTTGTACTTGTCCTGGATCTCGATCATGTGGGGCATGGCGGCGATGCACGGGCCGCACCAGGTGGCCCAGAAGTCGAGGATGTAGATCTGGCCGGGCTCCCAGGCGGTGATGGGCTCGCCGCGGATCCAGGTGACGGGGGGAAGAGCCGGGGCCTTGCTGCCTACGACGAGCGACGCGGACGACTCCGACTCCTGGGCCCGGGCGGCGGGGGCGGAGACGAGGACGGCGGCGGCCAGGGCGAGGCTGCGGAGCGAGGCGGCGAGGATTCGCATGGGTACGGGGTTCCTGTGGGCTGCCGGCGTGCACGTCCGGGGGGAAGGTTGTGAGACAGAATCGCGGAGTGATGCTAGCGGTAGAAACCTGCGCGGGGAGGGGAATGTTCCGCCTGAGTGCTGGCGGGGCGGAGGTTCGCGTCGGGAGCACGGGGCCGGGCCGCGGCGGGCCGGGCGGCCGGCGGGAAGGTGCGGGTTGTGCGGGCTGGTCGAACGGGTTGGGTACGGTGGTGTGAAGGTGACGAGACGCGGGCGATGGACCGGGCAGTCCGGGCCCCGCAGGCGAAGAAAGGAAGACTGGACAATGGCGAACGTGCGAGCGATGGGTGGCGGTCGGCGTCGGTTCCTCGGGGTGCTTGCCGGGGTGGTGGCGGCGGCCGGCTGCGTGCTGGGGATGTGCGGGGCCGCGGCGGCGCAGGGGGGCGCGGCCGAGCCGATCCTGGTCGGTCACTACGGCTCCATGACGGGGAAGGAAGCGACGTTCGGTCAGTCGACGGACCGGGGCATCCAGCTGGCGATCAAGGACATCAACGCGGCGGGCGGCCTGAACGGGCGGCCGATCCAGCTCAAGACGTACGACACCAAGGGCGAGTCGAAGGAAGCGGGGATCGCGGTCACGCGGCTGATCACTGATGACAAGGTGGTTGCGGTGCTGGGCGAGGTGGCGTCGAGCCTGTCGCTGGCGGGCGGTGCGGTGTGCCAGCAGTACGGGGTCCCGATGATCTCGCCGAGCAGCACGAACCCGCGCGTGACGGCGGGCCGGGACATGGTGTTCCGCGTGTGCTTCACGGACGATCAGCAGGCGTTCGCGATCGCGCGGTTCGTGCGCGAGAACCTGAAGCTTGAGCGGGCGGCGGTGCTGTTCGATCAGACGCAGGCGTATTCGAAGGGTCTGAAGGACGACTTCAACAAGAGCTTCAAGGCGCTGGGCGGGACGGTGGTGATCGAGCAGGCGTACTCGGGTGGCGACACGGACTTCTCTGCGCAGCTGACCTCGATCAAGGCGGCCGACCCGCAGATCATCTTCGCGCCGGGGTATTACACGGACGGGGGCAACATCGCGATTCAGGCGCGGCGTCTGGGGATCGGGAAGAACGTGCCGCTGATCGGCGGCGACGGCTGGGACTCCGAGCAGCTGGGCAAGATCGGCGGGGACGCGATCGAGGGTGCGTATTACTCGAATCACACGGCGCCCGACCAGCCGGGCAGCGGGCTGGGGCAGTTCAACGAGCGGTTCCGGTCCGAGTTCGGCGGGGCTACACCCGACGCGCTGGCGGGGCTGGGGTACGACGCGATGATGGTGCTGTTTGACGCGATGAAGCGCTGCCAGGCGGCGACGGGGGGCCTCAAGGGGAAGGACCTGGCCAAGGCGATCGCGGAGACGAAGGACTTCCCTGGGGTGACGGGCTCGATCACGATGGACAAGAACCGCAACGCGAGCAAGCCCGTGGTGATGGTGCAGGTGAAGAACGGGATGCCGAGCTGGGTGGCGAACGTGCCGCCCAAGGAGTAAGGCGAGGGCGGCATAGGGCTCGGGGGCGGAGGGGGTTCGGCGGGGCGATGCTCCGGCGGGCGTGATCCATTACCATCCCGGCCCGTGGTCGATAAGTTCCTTCAGACCCTTATTGATGCGCTGGCCGTCGGAAGCCTGTACGCGCTGATTGCGCTGGGCTACACGATGGTGTACGGCATCCTGAAGTTCATCAACTTCGCGCACAGCGACGTGTTCGTGCTGGGGGCGTGGGTGTCGTTCGCGACGGCGACGGTCGCGGGGTGGGGCCCGGGCGGGGAGGCTGCGCCGGTGGCGCCGTGGGTGGTGCAGACGCTGTGGGGTGCGGTCGGGCTCGCGGCGATCGCGACGGCGGCGGAGGCGTGGCTGTGGAGCAGGCGGGGGCGGATCGAGCCTTTCCGGCTGCAGCGGACGAGCTATGCGGGGACGTTCGCGCTGGTGGCGGCGTGGGGCTGGCTGTCGCTGGGGCTCGCGCAGGCGGCGCGGCTGGTGAAGCAGTCGGGCGACACGGGGCTGTTCTCGGGTCTGCTGGTGCTGCTGTGCGCGATGAGCACGTGCGGGCTGGTGGGGTTCATCATCGAGCGGCTGGCGTACAAGCCTCTGCGGCGGGCGCCGCGGCTGAACGTGCTGATCACGGCGATCGGCGTGTCGCTGCTGCTGCAGAACGTGGGGCAGCTGGAGGCGATGTTCGGGACGAGGCCTCAGCGGATGCCGACGTTCCTGTCGGACGCGCGTCCCCTGGCGACGATCGGCGGGACGGTGGTGACCGATGCGGACGGGAGCACGCGGCTGGTGGGCGGGGTGAAGATCCAGCCTGTGGACGTGATCGGGGCGTCGACGGCGCTGGTGCTGATGTTCGCGCTGGACTTCCTTGTGCACCGGACGAAGTTCGGGCGCTCGATGCGGGCGGTGAGCTACAACCCGACGACGGCGTCGCTGATGGGGATCCCGGTGGACCGTGTGATCAGCGTGACGTTCGTGCTGGGGGCGATGCTGGCGGCGGCGGCGGGGTTCCTGTACGGGCAGAAGTATCCGGGACTGAACCAGACGGCGGCGGCGACGTGGGTGCTGCTGGGGCTGAAGGCGTTCGTGGCGGCGGTCGTTGGCGGGATCGGGAACATCCGCGGGGCGATGATCGGCGGGCTGCTGATCGGGCTGCTGGAGTTCTTCGGGACGGCGTACGTGAATCCGGAGCTGCGGGACGTGTACGTCTTCTCGCTGCTGATCCTTGTGCTGCTGGTGCGGCCCAGCGGGATCCTCGGGCGCGCCTCGGTGGAGAAAGTCTGAGCGATGGCGTCGCTTCCCGAACGATCGCGAGAGCTGGCGCCGGGGGCGGCGGGGTCGGCGCTGCGCTCGGCGGCGCCGGCGCTGGGGGGCGTGGCGCTGGCGCTGGTGCTGCACTTTTTCGCGACGCCCCTGATCGGGGACTTCTACGCGAAGGTGCTGCTGGACATCGGCGTGAACATCGTGCTGGCGGTGTCGCTGACGATGGTCAACGGGTTCACGGGGCAGTTCTCGATCGGGCACGCGGCGTTCATGATGGTGGGCGGCTACGTGTCGGCGATGATCGTGTACTACGGGTCGATGCTGGGGTACGGCTCGCCCGACCTGCAGGGGGGGCTGATCAGTTCGACGATCTCGGGACGCGAGGCCCCCTTTGTGACGCTGGCGGACCTGATGTTCGCGGGGTCGCTGGTGGCGGGGGGACTGTTCGCGGCGGCGTGCGGGTATGTGGTGGGGCTGCCCTCGCTGCGGCTCAAGGGCGACTACCTGGCGATCGTCACGCTGGGGTTCGGCGAGATCGTGCGCGTGCTGGTGCAGTCGCAGACGGGGGACGTGCTGTACACGGTCGAGGAGGTGCGGGAGACGCCGATCTGGCAGCTGCCTACGAAGGTGGGCGGGGCGCTGGGGTTCTCCGGCCTGCCCTTCTATTCGAGCCTGTTCTGGGTGTTCCTGGTGGTCAGCCTGACGCTGCTGGCGGCGTACCGATTGAAGAGGTCCGCGACGGGGCGGGCGTTCCTCTCGATCCGCGAGGACGAGATCGCGTCGGAGGCGATGGGGGTCAACACGACGAAGTTCAAGGTGAGCGCTTTCACGATCAGCGCGTTCTTCGCGGGGGTCGCGGGGGGTCTGTTCGCGCACACGATCGGCGTGACGCTGAACCCCGGCGAGCTGGGGTTCCAGAAGAGCTTCGACATCATCATCATGGTGGTGCTGGGGGGACTCGGGTCGATCTCTGGGGCGACGATCGCGGCGGCGATCGTGACGATCCTGCCGGAGCTGCTGCGCAACCCCGAGCCTCTGCTGAGGCTGTGGCCCGCGCTGGCGGGGATCGGCGCGGTCGCGGCGGTCGCGGGGCTGGTGATGCGGGCGCGGGGGCGCAGCGGCGGGCTGTTCTTCAAGGCAGCGCTGGCGGCGGGGATCGCGGTGGCGCTGGGGTTCGCCGCGCGGTCGGCGATCGACGCGGGGCATGACCTGGGGCGGTACCGGATGATTTTGTTCGCGCTGGCGCTGGTGCTGCTGATGATCCTGCGGCCTCAGGGGCTGTTCGGCGTGCACGAGATCTGGGAGCGGTCGATGTGGCGCGGGCTGCTGCACGCGGTGGGCGGTGGCGGGAAGGGTCGGGCATGAGCGGCGAGGCGCTGCGTGTGACGGGGATCTGCAAGTCTTTCGGCGGCCTGAAGGCCGTGCAGGACTTCAGCATCGCGCTGCCGACGGGCTCGCTGCGCGGGCTGATCGGCCCCAACGGGGCTGGCAAGACGACGGTGTTCAACCTGCTGACGGGGGTGTACCGGCCGGACGCGGGGCGGGTGGAGCTGGGGGGCGGGGAGATCACGGGGCGGCGGCCTTTCTTGATCGCGGAGGCGGGGCTGTCGCGGACGTTCCAGAACATCCGTTTGTTCGGCGAGCTGTCGGTGCTGGACAACGTGCGGCTGGGCTGCCACGTGCGGGCGCGGCACGGGACGTTCCGGGCGCTGCTGCGGACTCCGTGGCAGCGCGGAGAAGAGCGGGCGATCGAGGAGCGGGCGCGGCGGCTGCTGCGTGTGTTCGGGCTGGAGGGGCGTGCGCAGGATCAGGCGCGCAACCTGCCCTACGGCGATCAGCGGAAGCTGGAGATCGCGCGGGCGCTGGCGACCGAGCCGCGGGTGCTGCTGCTGGACGAGCCGGCGGCGGGGATGAACTCGCAGGAGAAGCTGGGGCTGCGCGAGCTGATCCGCGGGGTGCGGCGCGACTTCGGCGTGACGATCCTGCTGATCGAGCATGACATGGGCGTCGTGATGGACATCTGCGAGCGGATCACGGTGCTCGACTACGGGAAGATCATCGCGGAGGGGACGCCGGCGGAGATCCAGTCGAACCCGAAGGTGGTGGAGGCGTACCTGGGAGCCGACGACGACGCGGAGGGGATCGACACGGCGTACGCGAGCGGGCGGCGGCCGGCGGTCGGAGGGCCTTCTGATGCTTGAGATCAGCGGGCTGAAGGTGAACTACGGGGCGATCCGTGCGCTGCACGGGATCAGCCTGAAGGTGGAGCGGGGGGCGATCGTCACGCTGGTGGGGAGCAACGGGGCGGGCAAGAGCACGACGCTGCGGGCGATCTCGGGGATCGTGAGGCCCGCGGCGGGGACGATCACGTACGAGGGGCGGTCGATCGCGCGCATGGCGCCGCACGAGATCGTGCGGCTGGGGCTGGTGCAGGCCCCGGAGGGGCGGGGGATCTTCGCGAACCTGTCGGTCGAGGAGAACCTGAAGCTCGGGGCGACGACGCGGAGCGATGCGGCGGGCGTGGCACGCGACTGGGAGATGGCGCTGAACCTTTTCCCGCGGGTGCGCGAGCGGCTGCACCAGAGCGCCGGGACGCTGTCGGGGGGCGAGCAGCAGATGCTGGCGATCGCGCGGGCGCTGCTGGCGCGGCCCCGGCTGCTGCTGCTGGACGAGCCGAGCCTGGGGCTGGCGCCGCAGATCTGCCAGACGATCTTCAGGATCATCCGCGAGATCAACGCGTCGGGCACGACGATCCTGCTGGTTGAGCAGAACGCGCGGGCGGCGATGCGGATCGCGCACTACGCGTACGTGCTGGAGGTCGGGAAGATCGACCTTGAGGGCCCGTCGGAGAAGCTGGCGGCGAGCGACGAGGTGCGCCGGCGGTACCTGGGCGTTCACTGAAGGTTGGTGGCGGCGCGGCGAGCGCGATGCGAGCGCGGGGGCCGCGGCGGGCGCGGGCGGAAAAAAAGCCGCGACCCTTGAGGGGTCGCGGCGTGCGTGAAATTCTGGATGAGAGTCGAGATGTGTAGGACGCTCAGTCCTTGGCCTGCTCTTCGGGGAGCGGCTGCTGCGTGAGGGGGTCGAGGAGCGGGAGCTTGCGGGGCTCGGCGCCGCCGAAGAACTGGAGCATGCTTGCCTTGTGGGAGTCGCGCTGCTCGGTGGGGTCGCCGTCCTTGATCTCTGACCACTTGCCGACGACGAGCATGATGAGCTTGTCGGGGGAGAGGTGCTCCTGTGCGACGCGCTGCACGTCGGAGACGGTGACGGAGTTCATGCGGTCGCGGTAGGTGTCCCACCAGTCGGCGGGGCGTCGGGTCCACTCGTCATCGATGAAGGTGTTGACGGTGCCGGCCTTGGACTCGAAGCGTCGGGGGAAGGTCTCGATGAAGCCCTTCTTCGCGACGTCGAGCTCTTCCTGGGAGACGGGGCTGGAGCGGATCTTCTCGATCTCCTCCATGACCATCTTGGTGGTGAGGGCGACGGTTCGGTTCTTGGAGAAGGTGTTGACGCGGAAGAGCCCGGGGTAATAGACGCGGTTCTGGAAGGCTGAGCCCACGCCGTAGGTGAGTCCCTCGTCGGAGCGGATGCGCTTCATGAGCCTGGAGGTGAAGCCGCCGCCGCCGAGGATGTCGTTGAGGACTTCGACGGCGATGATGTCCGGATGGTCGCGCTTGAGGCCTCGCTGGGCGATCCAGATCTTGCCCTGGGGCGTGTCCTTCTCGACGTAGTAGAGGCCCGGGGTGGGGGTGTAGTCGGTGTCGGTGGGGTCGGGGACGGGCTCGCCCTTGTTCCATCCCGAAAGTGCGGCGTCGAGTCGAGAGAGCATCTCGGCCTCTTCGAAGTCGCCGGTGACGCCGATGATGAGGTTCCCGGGGTGGTAGACGCGGGCGTGGAATCGGCGGAGGTCATCGATGGTGATTCCCTCGATGTCCGCCTGGGTGGCGACGCGGCCCTCGAAGTGCTTGTCGCCCCAGAGAAGGCGCTGGCCCGTGAGGGCGAGGATGGAGTCGGGGTCGTCGTTGCGCTGCTTCATCTGCTCGACGAGCTCGTCCTTGTAGATGCGGACCTTGTCCTCCTGGAAGCCCGGGTTGCGGACCATGTCGAAGAACAGGCGCATGGCCTCGTCGAGGTTGGACTTGAGGGCGTTGAGGTTGGTGGAGGAGGCCTGGGCGCCGAGGAAGTCGAAGGACTCGTCCAGCTCCTGGGCGGAGATGCTGGTGGTGCCGCCTCGGCGGATCATCGCGTTCGTCATGGCGGCGAGGCCGGTCTTGTCCTCGAGATGACCGGCGGGGCGGAAGCCAAGGGTGATGTTGACGAGCGGGAATTCTTTGGAGGGGATGAGGTAGACGGGCACGCCGCTGGACAGCGTGCGGCGGTACTGGGCGGCCTTGGGGGGCGTGAAGGAGAGGGGCTTGAAGTTGATGTCCTCGGGGCGTGCGGGGAGGCCCGAGCCCGGGGTCGCTGCGGGGACGGCGGAGGCGAGGGTGAGGCAGGCCGCGGCGGTGACGAGCGCCGCGCGGCGGAAGAATGCGGTTTTCACTGGTGATTCTCCGTTGGCGTGGGCGTGGGTCAGTTCTTGGGGGCGGCCTTTTCGAGCTCGGTGAGCCGCTGCTCGATCTTGGTCGCCATGTACCGGATGGCGTCGGTCATGTTGGGCGGGACCTGGCCCGCGCTGATGGCGGCGTTCATCTGGCTGACGGCCTGCTTGAGCTTCTCGGAGTCGGTCTCCTTGGTGATCATCTCGAGCTGCTTCTTGAAGGCGGTGGCCATCTGCGGGCCGAGCTTCTCGCGGAGCTTGGTGAATTCGGGGTCCTCGTTGGCGGTCTCGGAGCCGGCCTTGCGGTAGTAGAGTCCCACGGAGCGGTTGGTCTTGTCGAAGTACTTGTTGGCGACGCGCTGGATGTCCTCGGCGGTGACGGCCTGGATCTTGGCGGGGTCTTCGTTGATGTACTGCCAGCGGCCCAGGTTCTCGAGCAGACCGAGCTGGACCATGAGGAAGAAGTTGCTCTGGAGCCTGCGGTAGCTGTTGGCGGCGCTCTGGTTCTTGACCTTCTGGAGCTCGCGTTCGGTGACGGGCTCTTTCTGGAGGCGTTCGAGCTCGCGGTACCAGGCGGCCTCGAGCTGCTCAGGCTTGGCGTCGCCCTTGGTCTCGGCGGCGAAGGAGAAGGAGCCGGCGTACTTGGCGGCTCCGAAGAAGCCACCCGACCCGGCCTGGGCGCTGGAGGCGATCTTCTCGCCCTCGATCATGGACTTGTAGAGGCGGCCCGAGCGGCCGTTGAGGATGTCGGCCATGACGCCCAGGGCGTAGGAGTCGGCGTGGGCGTAGGGGACGGTCTTGTAGCGGACCTCGACCTGAGGCTGGCAGTCGCACTCGGCGATCATGCGCTGCTCGGCCATCTGCTTCATTTCGAGGGTGACGACGGGGGGGACCTCGCCGCCGCGGGAGAGTCGGCCGAAGTAGCGCTCGATGACGGGCTTGACCTCCTCGACCTTGAAGTCTCCGACGATGACGCCCACGAGGTTGTTGGGGCGGTAGTAGATGTTGAAGTATTCCTCGGCCTGCTCCTTGGTATAGCTGTTGAGGTCGCTGGTCCAGCCGATGACGGGCCAGGCGTAGGGGGACGCCTGCCAGAACATGGCGTCGAACTGCTCCTGGAAGATGCCGGTGGGCGTGCTCTCGGTGCGGAGGCGGCGTTCCTCGTGGACGACGTCGCGCTCGGCGTAGAACTCGCGGAAGACGGAGTCGGTGAGGCGGTCGCTCTCCATCCAGGCCCAGAGCTCGAACTTATTGGCGGGGACGTTGATGAAGTAGAAGGTGATGTCGTAGGAGGTGAAGGCGTTCATGCCCGAGCCGCCCAGCTCGGAGTAGACCTTATCGAACTCGTCCTTGACGATGATGTCCTTGTGCTGCTTCATGAGATCGTTGAGCTCCCCGCGGAGCTTGGCGAGCTCGTCCGTGTCGTTGGCGGGGTCCCAGGGGTCGTCGATCTGGCCGTTCTTCCAGCGGTCGTACTGGGCGGTGAGGGTGAGCTGGAGGATCTTGTCGCGTACGGCCTTCTGTTTCATGCGGAGCTCGCGGTCCTTCTCCGGATCGCGGGTCCCGATGGTGTTGGTTCCCTTGAACATCATGTGTTCGAAGAAGTGTGAGATGCCGGTGATGCCGGGTCGCTCGTTGACCGAGCCGACCTTGGCGAGCCACCCGGCGGCGATGATGTTCGGCTCCTCCGTGCGGGGGTAGAGGATGAACTTCATGCCGTTGTCGAGGACGAACTCCTCGGCGTCGATCTGCTGGGCCTGGACCGGGGCGGCGCAGACCGCCGCGACCAGCGCCGTGCACGCGAGCCAACGATGCATCAGGACTCTCCTTGTGTGGACACCCGCCCGGCGGTGACTTGACTCTGAACTGAGGCGGACATTCGCCGAACACGATTGTACCGGCGGGCGCGCTCCCGGGTTTCTCAGGGAATGAAGGCGCGGATCATCAGAGCCGCAGGACGGCGCGGAGGGCCGTGCGCAGCGCGGGGGCGAGCGGCTCGCGTTCCGGGTCGTGCGGATCGTGGGCGAGGCGGAGCTCGCGGGTGTGGGCGTCGACGTACCAGAGGGCGGTGTGCTCGAGGAAGACGGGCCCTTCGTCGAGCGACCCGCCGTAGACGTCGTCCCCGACCAGCGGGAGGCCCAGCCCGGCGAACATGACGCGGATCTGGTGGAGGCGGCCCGTGAGCAGGCGGATGAGGGCGTGGGATTGGCCCTGTCGTCCGGGGGCGGGCTCGATGGCGAGGATCTCGAGGAACGAGGTCTTGCCGCCCGAGCGGACGAGTGAGGCGTGCTTTTCGTGTTCCTTGATGTAGGCCTTGTGGCGGCCGATGAGGCCCTGGTGGAGAGGGTTCGTGCGCGGATCGGGGGTGGGGATGCGGGCGAGGTAATACTTCTCCCAGACGCCCTCGCGGATCTGCTCGCCGTAGAACGCGGCGGCTTCGCGGGTGAGGGCGACGACGACGACGCCGCGGGTGATGCGGTCGAGCCTGTGAACGAGCCTGGGCTGCACGCCCTCGGCGGCGGCGGCGCGGATGTGCGAGATGAGGGCCGAGCGCTTGGGGTCGCGCGTGAGCTCGGTGGCCATGCCGGCGGGCTTGACGACGACGAGGTCGCTCGGGCTCTGGGAGAGCACGCGGAGGTTGAGCCGGGTCTGATCGATGAGCACAGGGCGAGTGTAGAGCGAGGGACGGTCTGGGTAGTCTGGCGCGGCATGGACGCGGCGGGCCTTGCCGAGCTTCTGATTCCCGCGCCCCGGCTGATCGAGCCGCTGGGCCCGGGGCATCTTGAACTGCCGGAACGGCCGCGGTGCCTGGGCTTCGACGGGTCGATGGTGTCGAGGCTCGTCCCAGGGTCGAGGCTCGCGGGGCCCGGAGACGACGGAGCGGACGTGGTGCTGGAGCGGCGGTCGCCGCGCGCCGGCGCGCCGGCGGGGGCGTACCGGCTGACGGTGGATGGGCCGTCGCGACGGGTGGTGATCTGTGCGGCGGAGGCCGCGGGCGTTCGGCACGGGCTGGTGACGCTTGGGCAGATGCTGCGCGGGGGCGGCCCGAGGCTGCCGCACGTGCGGATCACGGACGAGCCGGCGCTGGCGACGCGGGGGCTGATGCTCGACGTTTCGCGCGACAAGGTGCCGACGCTCGCGTCGCTCATCGAGCTGGCCGACCGGATGGAGTCGCTGAAGCTCAACCACCTGCAGCTCTACACCGAGCACACGTTCGCTTATTCCGCGCACGCGGAGGCGTGGGCGGGCTCGTCGCCCCTGACGCCCGCGGAGATTCGCGAGCTGGACCGGACGTGCGTTGAACGCGGGATCGAGCTGGCGGCGAACCAGAACTGTTTCGGGCATCTGCACCGGTGGCTCCGGCTTCCCCGGTATGCGCCGCTGGCGGAGATCGAGGGGGCGGAGACGGCGTGGACGTTCGAGACGGACGACGGGCGGGCGTTCACGAAGCACGGGCCGCACTCGCTGTGCCCGACGGATCCGCGGTCGCTGGAGCTGATCGGGGAGCTGCTGGACGAGCTGCTGCCTTGCTTCACGTCGGGACTGGTGAACATCGGATGTGACGAGGCGTTCGACGTGGGGCAGGGGCGCTCTCGGTCGGAGGTGGCGGCGCGGGGGCGGGCCGCCCTGTACTTCGAGCATGTGCGCGGGGTCGATGCGATCGTGAAGCGGCACGGGAAGCGGTCGCTCTTCTGGGCGGATATCGCGCTGCGGGAGCCGTCGAGTCTGTCGCTGGCGCCGGAGGGGGCTGGCGCGCTTGCGTGGGGCTACGAGGGGGACACGCCCTTTGATCAATGGTCGCAGACGCTGGAGCGCGCGGGGCTGGAGCGGTGGTTCTGTCCGGGGACGAGCTGCTGGCTGAGCATGACGGGGAGGACGCGGAACCGTCACGAGAACCTGGATGGTGCGGCCCGGGCGGCGGCGGCCGGTGGCGGGGCGCCGATGCTGACGTGCGCGTGGGGCGACCGCGGACATCGCCAGCACTGGCCCGTGACGCTGCACGCGGTCGCGCACGCGGCGCACGCGGCGTGGCGGGGCGAAGCGGGGAGTTTTCCGGCGGCGGCCGCGGGGCGGCAGATTCTGGACGACCGGACGGGCAGGCTCGGCGCGTGGCTGGAGGCGCTGGGAGACGCGGACCGGGGGCTTTCGCGGGGGCTGCGCAACACGAACGCGATCGTGGTGGAGCTGCACCGGCCGCTGGCGGCGCAGCCGACGGACGCGGCGCGCGTGGGGTCGCTCGAAGAGTGGGCGGCGCTGCGGGCGCGGCTGGCGGATCTGCGGGATGAGTTCGAGTCGTTCCGGGGCGGGCTCGATGCGCTGGTCGCGGAAGAGCTGGCGCACACGCTGCACGCGGCGGAGCACGCGGCGGACAAGGGGGTTGTCTGCCGGGCGGCGCTGGCGGAGCCGGGCGGCGTGCCGCGCGGGCCGGCGCGGATCCGGCTGGCGGCGGACCTGGGGTCGATCATCGAGGAGCATCGCGGGCTGTGGACGCGGCGGAATCGGCCCGGGGGGCTGGACGATTCCGCGGCCCATTACGAGCGCGTCGTCGATGACTACGAGCATCCCGGGCCGCGGGCGGGGACGGGGTAAAGGCGACGTCATGGCCGAACGAACGCGGATGATCGTGGGATGCATGACGGGCACGAGCATCGATGCGCTCGACGCGTCGCTGGTGGAGGTGCTGGGGAGCGGGCTGTCGATGCGCGCGCGGGTGATCGACTCGGCGTCGTTTCCGCTGGGGTCGCTGGCGGGCCCACTGAGGGCGGCGGCGGAGCAGCGGCCCGCGAGCGCCGGAGAGTTCGCGGGGCTCGCGCGGGACTTCGGCGTGTTTCACGCGGAATCGCTGCGGGGCTGGCTGGGGGAGCGGCGGGCCGATCTGATCGTCGTACATGGGCAGACGGTGTTCCACGCGCCGCCCGTGTCGTGGCAACTGATGAACCCGGCGCCCGTGGCGCGGGCGCTGGGCGCGAGGGTGTGCTTCGATCTTCGGGCGGGCGATCTGGCGGCGGGCGGGCAGGGGGCGCCGATCACGCCCATCGCGGACGCGGTGCTGTTCTCGGGAGATGAGAGCCGGGCGATCGTGAACCTCGGCGGGTTCTGCAACGTCACGCTGCTGCCGGCGCGGGGCGGGGCGGAGCCGGACGTTGCGGGGGTGCGCGGCCTCGACGTGTGCGCGTGCAATCATGTTCTGGACGGCGTGGCCCGGCGGGCGCTCGGGGCCGCGTACGACGAGGGCGGCAACGCGGCGCTGTCGGGGCGCGCGGATGTCGCCGCGGCGGACGAGCTGACGGCGCTGCTGGGGGCTCAGCGGGCCGGCGGGCGCTCGCTGGGCACGGGCGATGAGCTGTCGAAGTGGATCGAGGGGCGGCTCGGGCTGAGCGGCGCGGACCTGGCGGCGACGGCGTGCCGCGCCGTGGGGCGCGCGATCGCCGGCGCACTCCCGGCGGGCGCGCGGGTGTTCGCGGCGGGGGGCGGCGTGCGGAACGCGGCGCTGCGGGCGTCGATCGGCGAAGCGATCGGGGGCGGCTCGCTCGAGACGACGGCGGCGCTGGGCGTGGCGCCCGAGGCGCGGGAGTCGGTGAGCTTCGCGGTGCTGGGGGCGCTGGCGGAGGATCGGGTGCCGATCACGCTGCCGGCGGTGACGGGGCGGCCGGCGGGGGCGGTGCTGAGCGGCGCGTGGATGTCCGGCTGAGCGGCGGCGCGGGGGTGAGACTTCCCAAAAAAGACACAGGCCGCGGGGAGGAGTTCAACCGCGGCCCGTGCTGCGTGGCGATGGAACGATCGAAACCTCGGCTCAGACGCTCGCCTTACGACGAGGAGCGAGAAGCAGAAGACCCGAGCAGGCGAGCGCCGCGGGCCCCGGAGCGGCGATCATGGGGCTGCTGGTCTTGGTCGGGGCCGCGTTGACGGCCGCGTCGGGGCGCGCTTCCGCTCCCTGGCTGGGAGCGGCGTAACCCGCCGCGACGACCGCCAACACGCCGCACACCGCCACCGCGAACGAAGCAACTCGAATCGACATGACTGACTCCCTTCCTGTTTGAATTGTCCGTCGCGCCGGGGCTGCTCCCCGGTGCGACAGTTCAAGGATGAGGTCGGGCGGGGCTCGCTCCAAGCGGGGCGCGGCGTGGGCGCACGGATCGGGTGCGGCTGTGCGGAGGGGGCAAGCCGTCCGGTCGGGATTGCGGGCGGTCGGGCGGGGCCGCGGCTGGTTCTCGGAAGCGGCCGCGGGCGTCCGGTCAGCTGACGATGCTGCCGGGGGGGATCTCGTCGGCGGGGCCCAGGACGACGACGCGGCGGGTTTCGGCGGCGTCGGGCGCGTCCTTGGGCATATCGGACGCTGCGAGGAGCATGCCGCGGCTCTCTTCGCCGCGGATCATGCGCGGGGCGAGGTTCGCGACGATGACGATGAGCCGGCCGATCATCTGCTCGGGGGTGTACTGGGCGCGGATGCCCGCGCAGATCTGACGGGGAGTTCCCGAACCGTCGTCGAGCTGGAGCTTCAGGAGCTTGTCGGCGTTGGGATGTGGCTCGGCGGCGATGACGCGGGCGACGCGCAGGTCGACCTTTGCGAAGTCATCGAACGTGATCTGGGGCTTGGGCTCGGCCATCGCGCATCTCCTGGAGCCGCGCGGGCCCGGAGGCGCGGCGGGGGGGGAGAGTCTACCGGGCCCGCGTGGGGTCAGGCGCCCTTGATGGTCTGGGCGCGGTCGGGGCCCACGGAGACGATCTCCACGGGGACGCCCGTCGCCTGCTCGATGAAGCGGACGTAGTCGAGCGCCTGTCGGGGCAGGTCCGCGCGGGCGCGGGCCGAGCCGATCTCGGAGGCGAAGCCCGGCAGGCGCTCGTAGACGGGCTGGACGTGCGCGAGGACCTCGGCGTCGGGGACGAAGCGGTCGGTGACTCGGCCGTCGATCCTGTAGCCCGTGCAGACGCAGATCTCGTCGAAGCCTGCGAGGACGTCGAGCAGCATGAGGGCGATGGAGGTGACGCCGTTGAGCATGACGGCGTAGCGGAGAGCGACGAGGTCGAGCCATCCGCAGCGTCGTGGTCGGCCGGTGGTCGTGCCGTACTCCCGGCCGCGTTCGCGGATGCGGTTGCCGCGCTCGTCGAGCAGCTCGGTCGGGAAGGGCCCGCCGCCGACGCGGGTGCAGTAGGCCTTCATGACGCCTATGACGCGCGAGAGGTGCGAGCCGGGGACGCCCGTGCCGGCGGGGATTCCCAGTACCGAGCAGTTGGAGCTGGTGACGTAGGGGAAGGTGCCGTGGTCGACGTCGAGAAGGGTGGCGTTGGCGCCTTCGAAAAGGAGCGAGCCGCCGCGGGCGAGCATGTCGTGGAGGAGGTAGGTGGTGTCGGTGATGCGCGGCGCGAGCTTCTCGCCCAGGCGCAGGGCGTCGGTGGCGAGGCGTTCGGCGTCGAGATCGACGGGGGCGTCGGGCGCGAGGGCGCGGAGGACGGCGGCCTTGGCCGGGAGGATGCGCGCGAGCTTGTCGCGGAGCAGCGCGGGGCGGAGCAGGTCTCCCATGCGCACGGCGGTGGCGCGGGTTGCCTTGTCGGCGTAGGCGGGTCCTATGCCGCGCTTGGTGGTGCCGATGGCGGACGCGGGGCCGTGCTGCGCGGCGAGGGCGGCCTCGCGTGCGGCGTCCTCGAGCTTGTGGTACGGCATGACGACGTGGGCGCGGTCGGAGATGGCGAGATCGAGGGCCCCCACTCCCGCCGCGACGACGCCCTCGATCTCGCGGACGAGCGACTCGGGGTCGATGACCACGCCGTTGCCGATAACGCCCTTGACGCGCGGATGGAAGACGCCCGACGGGATGAGGTGGAGCGCGTGGCGGCGTCCTTCGATGACGACTGAGTGGCCCGCGTTGGCCCCGCCGTTGTATCGCACCACGGCGTCGAAGGATCCGGCGAGGAGGTCGATGACCTTGCCCTTGCCCTCGTCCCCCCATTGGAGGCCCACGACCGCGGCGGCGCGGCCTATCGGACGCGCGGGAGCGGTCGGCGGGGGCGATTCGTGGGCGGCGTGTGTCGGGTTCATGCGAGACGCGCGAGTGTAGCGGGCGTGCGCGCACGGGCATCGCAAGCACGATCAAGGCGGGAGCGGAGCGGTCCGATGTTGCTCAGACACCGCTGGGGACGCGAGCGCACATGCCCGAGAACGTGATCCGAGTGATGTGCCCGAACCTGCGTTGCCGGGCGATTCTGGCGGTTCCCGCCGGGGCCCGGGGACGGCTGGTGCGGTGCCGCGCCTGCGCGACGAACATCAAGATCCCCACCAAGCCCCCGGAAGTGGCGAAGACCGACGCCGCCGAGGCTCCCGCGGAGAAACCCAAGGCCTGAGCGCCGGGCGGGGCGCGCCGGTCGCGGCGCGGCTCCGGGCCCGGGATCTCAGAGCCGGGGTCGGTCGTCGTCTTCAAAGTCGAAATCGAACTCGAAGACGCTGCTGTCGTCGTCCGACGCCCCGCGCGAGGCGGGCGAGGACGAACGCTGCACGGTCTCGGCGAGGCTGCCCGGGGGGACGGACCCGGCTCGGGGCCCGGGGCCGTTGATGAGAATGTCTTCGTCTTCCTCGTCGGGGTCGGGCCGCGAGACGGCGGCGGCGTGAGCGGACCCCTTGGACTCGGGGGGTCGCCCATCGATGATGACGGTCATCTGGAAGGAGCCGACGCCCAGGATGTCGCCCGCGCCGAGGCTGGCCTTCTGGATGCGTTCGTTGTTCTTGAAGGTGCCGTTGGAAGAGCCCAGGTCGCGGACGGAGAGGCTGGAGCCGTCGTGGATAATCTCGCAATGGTCGCGCGAGACGGTGGGAAGCGGGATGCGCAGCTCGGCGTCGGGGCGCCGGCCCACGATGTAGCGGCCGGGCTTGACGGTGATTTCCTTGGAGCTTCCGTCCGGTCGGGCGATGACGAGCTTGACATCCATCGCGGAGGGTCTCCGCCGCCCGCGCGAGCGATTCTGACGCTTCCCAGGGCGACGACGCCGTCCCCAAGCCCAGAGCCTCTCGCGCGGCTACACCTAGTGTAAGTCTGTTCGGGCGAGGGGGGCTGCCCGGTTCCGTTTTCCATCCCTTCCAGAACCCAAATGCCGACCGGTTCATCCTCACTTCCGATCGCACCCTCCGGCGGATTCTCATCCGGGCCGGGCTCCGACGTCCCGCTGGCGGCGCTGCGGGAGCCGGTCCGGTCGCTGTACATCCATGTGCCGTTCTGCTTCCACAAGTGCCACTACTGCGACTTCTACAGCTTTGTGGACACGCAGGACCGCCAGCCCGAGTTCGTCGAGAGGCTGATCGCGGAGCTTCGTGCGGCGTCGGCGCACGCGGCGCGCGTGCAGGGGGCGGGCCGGCCGACCCTCGACACGATTTTCGTCGGCGGGGGGACGCCCAGCCTGCTCAAGCCCGACCTGTGGCGCAGGCTGCTGGACGCGCTGGGCGGACTGTTCGAGACGGCGCCGGGGCATGAATTCACGGTGGAGTGCAACCCCGAGACGGTCTCGGCCGAGCTGATGGAGGTGCTGGTCGCGGGCGGGGTGACGCGCGTCAGCATCGGGGCGCAGTCGTCGCACGCGGCCCACCTCAAGACGCTGGAGCGCTGGCACGATCCGGCGAACGTGGAGCGGGCCCTGCGGCTGGCGGCGGATGCGGGGATCGCGCGGCGCAGCATCGACCTCATCTTCGCGATCCCGGGGCAGACGCTCGCTGACTGGGAGGGGGACCTGGACTGGGCGCTGGGCCTGGCGGGCGGCGCGGGGAGCGGCGAGGGGGGCGTGGAGCACGTGTCGTGCTATGCGCTGACGTACGAGCCGAACACCGCGATGACGCGCAGGCTGGAGCGGGGCGAGTTCGTCCCCGCGCCCGACGACCTGGAAGTCGCGATGCAGCGGCTGACCGCGCGCAGGCTCGCCGAGGCGGGGCTGGAGCGCTACGAGGTCAGCAACTTCGCGCTGGCGGGCGCGGAGTGCCGCCACAACATGGCGTACTGGCGTCAGGATCAGTGGCTGGCGTGCGGCCCGTCGGCGTCGGGCCACGCGGCGGGCCACCGGTGGAAGAACGTGCCGCGGCTGGCGGACTGGATGAGCGGCGTCGCGGCCCGGGGCGGGTACAGCCCCATGGTGGACCATGAGACGCCCGACGCTTCGCGGGCGCTGGCCGAGCGGATCATGACGGGGCTGCGGCTGCGCGAGGGGCTCCCCGAGGCCGAGATTCTCGGACGCGCGGCGGCGCTGGGCGCGGAGAATCCCCTGCGCCGCGCGGCGGAGCTTCAGGCGCGGCGCGGGCTGCTGCTCGTCGCGGGCGGACGCTGGACGCTGACCGAAGATGGGCTGCTCTTTGCCGACGGGATCGCCTCGGACCTGATGAGTTCTCTCGGGGGCGCGCGGCGCGGACCGGGCGGGGGCCCGAGCGCTTCCTGAGGCAAGGGCGTTGCTTCAACGCCCGTTCAGCGCGTACATTCGCCCGACATGGCCATCCAGCATCTTTCCGACGAGCAGATCCGCACCTGGACCCGCGAGCAGAAGGACCGCTGGTGGCTGGAGAACGTCTGGCGGGGCGACATGCCCCAGCTCACGCTCCGCGCGGCGGTCATCGGGTTCATGCTGGGGGGCATCCTCAGCGCGACGAACCTCTACGTCGGCGCCAAGACGGGCTGGACCCTGGGCGTCGGGCTGACGAGCGTGATCCTCGCGTTCGCGATGTTCCGCATCCTGTCGCGCTTCGGGATGCGCGACCTGACGATCCTCGAGAACAACTGTTCGCAGTCGATCGCGACGGCGGCCGGGTACATGACCAGCCCGCTGGTGGCGGGCATGGCCGCCTACATGTGGGCCATCAACGCCCCGCTGAACCCCTGGCACATGCTGCTGTTCAACATCGTGCTGTCGGTGCTGGGGGTGCTGGTCGCGTTCCCGATGAAGAGGCGCTTCATCAACGAGGAGCAGCAGCCCTTCCCCGAGGGCCGGGCGTGCGGCGTGGTTCTGGACACGCTCTACACGTCCGGCGCGGACAGCGGGCTGTTCAAGGCCAAGGCGCTGGCGATCTCCGCGGCGATCGCGGGCACGATCTCGTTCATCTCCGGCGCCTCGTACATGCAGCTCATCCAGGAGAAGTGGCTGGGCTTCACGAAGTCGTGGCACCTGCCCCACACGCTGGACGACTGGTACTACTACCTCGTCGTCAAGGGACACGCGGCGCTGCCCAGGCTGGGGGGCGTGGACATCCGGCAGCTGGGCCTGCGGCCCGAGCTGGACCTGGCGATGTTCGGGGCCGGCGGCCTGATGGGCATCAAGGCGGGCGTCAGCCTGATGGTGGGGATGATCGTCAACTTCATCTTCATCGTTCCCTGGATGATCTCGATCGGGGAGATCAAGCCCGCCCGCATCACCGAGGCGGGCGAAGCGATCTACGGCCGGGCGCACATCATGAACACCTGGGCCCTGTGGTGGGGCATCTCGATCATGGTGGTGGCGGCGATGGTCTCGCTGTTTGCCAAACCTCAGATCTTCGTGCAGGCGTTCAAGAGCTTCACCCGCCGCGGGCCCAAGGTCGACGCGTCGCACGATCCGCTCCGCGATATCGAGCTGCCGCTGTGGGTTTCGTACGTGGGCGTGCCGATCGTCGGGGCGATCGGCGTGTGGATGGCGCACGACTTCTTCGGGGTGGACTGGGTTCTGGGGGCGATCTCGCTGCCCTTGATCTTCGTGCTGTCGCTGATCGCGGTGAGCAGCACCGCCCTGACGGGCATCACGCCGGGCGGGTCGCTCTCCAAGATCCCGCAGTTCATCTTCGGCTACGCCGACCCCAAGCACCCCGCGACGAACCTGATGACGGGCGTGATGTGCTCGGAGGTGGCGCTCAACGCCTCGAACCTGCTGATGGACATCAAGCCCGGCTACATGCTGGGGGCCAAGCCCCGCCAGCAGGCGATCGGGCACTGCATCGGGATTCTCTCGGGGGGCATCGCCAGCACGTGGCTGTTCTCGGTGCTGTTCATGTCGCAATACGACCCGGCCAAGGCGGCCGTCGACCCGCAGCACGTGCAGAACATCATGGCGCCGGAAAACGGGCAGTTCACCTTCCCCGGAGCCGTGCAGTGGAAGGGCGTGTCGGACCTCATCACTTCAATCTTCGCCGGCGACGACCGGCCCTCGCTTCTCACAGAGTCGATCGTCACGTCGATGATCATCGCGGCGGCGGTCGGGCTCGTCTTCGAGATCGCCCGCATCATCACGCGCGGCAAGTTCTGGCTCTCGCCCCTGGCGATCGGCCTGGGCGTGGTCGTCCCCCCCGCTTCGACCTTCATGATGTTCCTGGGCGGGTTCTTCTTCTGGCTGATGCACCGGATCTACGGCACGAAGAAGAACTCCAAGGGCAATCTCCTGTGGGTCGAGACGCAGGAACCGATCTGCGCGGGCATCATCGCGGGGGCCGCCCTGCTGGGCATCGGCGACATCATGGTGAAGGTGTTCCTGCTGCCTGCGCAGTGAGAGCCGGAGAAGAGTGACCTGAACGCGCTGCGGGGGTGAGGCGCGCCTTCGCCCCGCAAGCGTGCGGCTGCGCGGGCCGTACGGCGGCGCGGGAGGCCTGCGCCTGAGCTGCGCCCGACGGGTGCGTCAGCGCCAAAAGGACAGACAGGCCGCGGAGGCGGCCCGTCTGGGTAGGTTGCGTGCTGAGCGGATCTTCAGATGTAAAAGGGCTTGGGCGTGGCCGGATCGGCGGGGAGGATGTGGACCTTGTTGCCCATCCACTTCACGGTGCCGGCGCAGAGGGCAAAGAGGGTGTCGTCCTTGCCGCGGGCGACCATGAAGCCCGGTCGCACGGGCGTGCCGCGCTGGCGGACGATGATGGAGCCGGTGTTGGCGGGCTCGCCGCTGTAGAGCTTGACGCCCAGGTACTGGGGGTTGGAGTCGCGACCGTTCTTGGTCGAACCCTGACCTTTCTTGTGTGCCATTGCGGGAGCCTCTTGTCGGAGCGGGTCATCGCCCCGTTGGATGGGGCGCGGGAAGGACTTGAACGCCGGCCGCCGGACGCCGGGAGTGGTCCGGACGGACCTTCCGGGAACGGGGCGGAAAGCATAGCGGGTGGTCAGCGGAGAATCCAGCGCTCCAGCGACCGGTAGAGCGGCCGGCCCGATTCCCCGTCCAGCAGGCCCGTCCCCTCGTGGACCAGCATGAGGGTCTTGCGGAGGATCACTTCCTCGCCCGTGTCAGGGCGGGCGACCGCCTTGGTCTCGCCCGAGAACCCCGACAGGAAGAGGGTGTACTCGGCGGCGGTGTTCTCCGGCGCCAGGAAGACCACGAGGGCCTCCCGGGCGTTTTCCTCACCCTGGAGGAGTCTGCCCTGGGACGAGACCTCGTCGAGCAGGAAGGGGTTGTCGATCTTCTGGAGCAGGCTCTGGACGACCCCGTGGGGCACGTCACGGCCCGACCGGACAACGCGGCCCGAATCGGTCGCCAGCTCGAAGGCGGGGGCGAACTCGCGGTCCTCTCCGGTGTTGTTCACGACCTTGTAGGTGAAGTAGAGGAATGTGCGCGGGCCCAGTCCCGGGACGTCGTAGGTAGCGACGCGGAGCGGGCCCGGCTGGACGCGGAACTCCCACCGGCGGGGAACCGGATCGGGCTCCGGAGCTGCGCAGGCGGTCCTGACCGGGGAAACCCACGGAGTCCCAAGGCCGCACGCCGCGAGGATCATCCCTGTTGCGAGAACCGTTCGACGCACGCGAAAACTCCTTGGGAGAGTCGATGAGGGACGGGTAGTGTAATGGACGCGCCGCACGGATGGGAACTTCCGGGGCCCACGGCGGCGGGCGAGGGCTGGAGCCGCCTCGATGAGCACCGCATCCCATCGATCGCCGCAGGGACCCGGTACGCCCGGCGAGCCGGGCAGTTCCAGCGAGGCCGCGGGAGCGCGAGCGCCGGCGGGGCGGCCCCCGCTGGATCCGGGGCTCGTCATCGGACCGGTCGATTCGCGGGGGCAACTGGCGGCGGCGCGGCGGCTGCTGGGCCCGGGGCGGGGCGACGGTCAGGCGGCGCAGCGCATGCTCGATTCGGCGCTGCTTCACGGGATCGACCTGGGCCACATGTGGTGCTCTGCGAAGCGCGGTGCACAAGGCGCGGCGGCGGGGCCTCGGCAGGTGTGCCTCATCGTGCGGGGCGCGGGCGGGTCGGCCATGACGTTCACGTCCACGCCCGCGAACGCGGGAGAGGAGAAGGAACTGGCGGCGGTGATCGAAGCGGCGTTCGCAGCGCTGCGGGGCACCGCATTGGGGCAGGCGCTGCTGGAGGTTCACGAGCAGGCGGCGCAGCGTGCGCTGCTGAGCGCCGGGTTCCGCGGAGTCGGAACTCTGACCTACTTGCGCCGCCCTACTCCGCGGCTCGGGAGCATGCCGCCCGTTCGGGATTGGCCCGAGGGCGTGCGCGTGCGGCGGTACGCGGCGCACGATGACGCGGAGCTCATCGCCGGGCTGGAGCGGACGTACATCGACACGCTGGATTGTCCGGAGCTGTGCGGGCTGCGCGAGACGAAGGACGTGCTCGAGAGTCATCGTGCGACCGGGCGCTTCGACCCCAACATGTGGTGGCTTGTGGAATCGAAGGGTCGAGTCGAGGGCGCGCTGCTCTTCAACTCGTGCGCTGATCAGGATTCCGTGGAGCTGGTGTACCTGGGATTGAGCCCCGCGCTGCGGGGAATGGGGCTGGGGTCGCTGCTGGTGCATCACGGCCTGGCGGTGCTGGCGGGCCGGAACGAATCGTGGATTTCGTGCGCTGTGGATGAGCGGAATACGCCTGCGCGTCGGGTGTACGCACGCGCGGGCTTCGACGCGTTCGGCCGGCGGGCGGCGTTCGTGAAGCCTCTGCGCACATCTGCCGCGCCCGAGTGAGAGCGAGTCGGCGTGCGCACGCGGCGCTCGTCGGTTTTCCACTCTTGCTCAACCGCGCGGCGCATCGATCGTGGACAACAGGTCGAGAGCGGAGCGCTCAAGATTTTTTTGCCCGCTGGCGCTCGGCTGACGCGGGTTGCGCCGAAACATCGCGCCGCGGGCGTTGACGCGCGGCGACGACGCTGTACTTTGTGACTCGGTCAAAGGACGACCGTTCGACGGGACTGTGTGCGGCGCTCGGGTGCTTTGAGATCGAGCGGCGGCGCAGGACAAGCTCAAACGACTCTGACGGGAAGATCCCGCGGGCTGGGTCCGCGGGCGCTGTCTTCGTGCCAGAGTCTCCCGGCGATTGGACACGGAGGGCGGGCTGTTGCGCACGAGACGGCCGAGTGTGTTTGTTCCGGTCGTCACGCTCACGGAAGAGACCCACGGTGGAAACGAGCGGCGTGGACGGCGTGTGCGGTCGGATCATCGACCGAGTGGCGGCGGGTGTAGGGCAGGATCGATTCGAGAGGTCGTTCCGGGGGATCGCGGAACTCACGCTGGCGGGGCGGACGCTGGAGATCGCGGTGCCGACCGCGTTCCACGCGTCGTGGCTGGCGACCAACTTCGGTGAGACGGTTCTCTCGGCGGCGCGGCGCGAGACGGGCGACGAGGACATGTCGCTGTCGTGGCGCGTGGACCCCGCGCGGTTCGACGGCGGGCCGGGCCCGGCGGCGGCGTCGGCGGGGCCCCAGTCGGGCAAGCCGGCCGAGCGCAGCGGGCCACACCACACGAATCATCACGCCGGCGGCGGGGCGAGCACCGGCCGGTGGAGCCGCGCTGCGCGGACGACCGCCAGCGGCGTGGAGACCACGGACCGCTACGCGCTCGAGGCGTTCGTCGTGGGCTCGTCCAATCGGACGGCGTTCGACTCCGCGACCCAGCTGGCGTCCGATGTGCCTTGCCCGTTCCAGATCCTGTTCATCCACGGCGAGTGCGGGGTGGGCAAGACGCACCTGCTCCAGGGGCTGGCGGGCAGGTTCGCGAGGCTGCATCCCGGCGCGCCGGTGCGGGCGATGACGGGCGAACAGTTCACCAACGAGTACATCGCCGCCGTCAAGAGCGGGACGATCGAGAGCTTCCGCTCATCGCTGCGGCGGCTGGCGCTCCTGTGCATCGACGACGTGCACTTCCTCGCGGGCAAGAGCTCGACGCAGCAGGAGTTTCTCCACACGTTCGACGCGCTGGACCTGTGCGGATCGCGCGTGGCGCTCGCGTCGGACGAGCATCCCAAGCAGATCCAGCATCTGCACGAGCGGCTGGTCTCTCGGTGCCTGTCGGGGATGGTGGCGCGGGTCGATCGGCCCGACGCCGTGACGCGGGCGGGGATCGCGCGCCGGCTGGCGGCGGCGCGGGGCATGAGGCTCGAACAGTCCGGGGTCGAGGCGCTGGTGCAGGCGTGCACGGGCTCCGTGCGCGACATCGAGGGCGCGCTGGCGCGGCTGCAGCTCCTGCTCACGCGGAACCCCGAGCTGGCGTGCACGCGGGACCAGGTCGGGGGCGGGCTCATCCGCTGTCTTCTCGCGAGCGAGCAGAACGACCGGCCGCGCAAGCCCGTGCGGATCGCGGTGATCTGCGAGACGGTGTGCCGGGCGCTGGGGGTGGAGATGTCGGAGGTCCTGGGCAGGGGGCGGCACAAGCGGATCGTGCTGGCGCGGTCGCTGATCTCGTACCTGGCGCGGGAGATGACTTCCCAGAGTTACCCGGAGATCGCGCAGGCTCTGAACCGCAACAACCACTCGACGATCGTGACGGCGTATCAGCGCGTGGCGCGGCAGGTGAAGGCGGGCGCGCTCTTCGAGGGCGAGATCGACGACCTGCCCGTGCCCGCGGCGGAGCTGTGCGACCGGATGAAGCGGTTGGTGATCAGCGCGATGAAGTGATGTCGGGGGTCGGGGCCGGGGCGGGCAGGCCGTACTCCGCCCAGCGGGCGCGGACCAGCGCGGCGGTCGCGTCGTCCATGCGGATGAGCGGGGGCCAGGCGCGGACGGGCCAGCCTGAGCGCTCGTCGCCGGGCAGCTTGGGGGTGGCGTCGAAGGCGACGCGGCGTCCGCATCGGCTGAGGAAGCGGTCGCGCTCGGGGGACATGTTCGCCGCCCAGTGGAAGAGCGCGTCATCAAACGAGTCGAGCGACGCGTCCGGGCCCAGGACGATGGTCCATCGGGGCAGCGGGGCCTCATTCGGGACGGCGCCCAGAGCCTGGATGACTTTCGCGCCGTCGCCGGGCTCGATCTTGCGGGCGCGGATGAGGAGCCACCAGCCGCCGAGCTCGTCGGGGATGCGCGCGTCGAGCACGCCCGGGATATCGCGGACGCGTGCGAGACACTTGTCCGCATCGGCATGCTGGACGGGGCCGATGGCGTCGGGGTCGCACGCGCCGGCGGGGAGCTCGACGGGCTCGGTGTGGCGCTCCTCGGCGGACGACTTGCGCGTGGCGTCGAGCCCCAGCTTGGAGCCGCCGCCCAGAAAGGGAGTCGCGTGGTCGAGGATGTCGATCGGGCCCCGGACGAGCTCGGAGTCGCGCGCGGGGTGGCAGTGCTGGCCCACGGCGCGGAGCACGGCGGAGGTGTCGTGGACGTCGACCTCATCGTCGACGACGGCGATGGTCTTGGTCCAGGACATCTGGCCGGCGCCCCACACGCCGTGCATCACGCGGCGCGCGTGGAAGGGGTAGTGCTTGCGGATGCGGAGGAAGGCGGCGTTGTGGAAAGCCCCGAAGAGCGGCAGGTCGTAGTCCTCGATGTCGGGGAGGATGACCTTCAGCAGGGGGAGCATGATGCGCTCCGTCGCCTTGCCCAGGTAGTAGTCCTCCTGCGGAGGCAGGCCGACGATGGTCGTGGGATAGATGGGATCGCGGCGGTGCGTGATGGCGGTGACAGTGAGGATGGGGTAGCGGTCGGGGAGGGAGTAGAAGCCGGTGTGATCGCCGAAGGGTCCCTCGAAGACGGCGCCGGGTCCGAGCGGGCCGGCGTCGGGGCGGCTGGGATCCCAGCCGATCGGCCCCGCTTCATGCGAGACGTACCCCTCGATGATGATCTCCGCGCTCGCGGGCACCCAGAGCGGGACGGTGCGGGCGCGGCAGAGCGGGATGCCCTTGCCGTTGAGATAGCCCGCCATGAGCAGCTCGGAGATGCCGGGCGGGAGCGGGCAGGTCGCGGCGTAGGGCATGACGCTCTCGCCGCCTAGTGCGATGGCGACGGGCATGGGCTCGCCGCGTGCTTTCCAGGAGCGCCAGTGGGCGGCTCCGTCGTGGTGCATGTGCCAGTGCATGGCGAGAGTGCGCGGGCCGAGCACCTGGACGCGATACATGCCGATGTTGTGCGAGGCGGGTCGCGGGTCGTCGCGGTCGCGGGCGTGGATGGTGTGGATGCCGGCGAGGGTGATGTAGCGGCCGCGGATGGATTCGTCGCGGGCGTCGACGCCGGGGATGGAGTCGTTGATTCCCGGGGGGTAGCCGAGGGCGGCGGAGTCGCCGTCGTGAGGCCAGCAGCGGATGATGGGCAGGCGGCGTACGTCCGCGGCGTCTCCCTTGAGCACGACTTCCTGGCAAAGCCCCATGCCCTTGCGGCGTCTGGGCGGGACGCGGAGCAGCGGGAGAACCTGCTTCAACTTCTGGAACGCTTCGCCCAGCGAGCGGGGCGGCTGGGGCTTCACGAGCTCGCCGATGCGCTGCGCGATCGACTCGAACCCCTGCGGGCACCCGAGCGCCATCTCCATGCGGCGGTAGCTGCCCCAGGCATTGATGAGGACGGGGATGTCGGAGCCTTGCACGCTCGTGAAGAGCAGGGCTTGCCCGCCGCGGTCCCAGAAGCGAGGGTCGTTCCGCTGCGCGGCCGCCGAGGGGGGCTGGGCGCAGCGCGACTTGCTGACGAGGTCCGTGATCTGCGCGATCTCGAGGACCGGCGAAACGCCCGCCGGGATGCGGCGGAGTTCGCCGGCACGGTCGAGCGCGGCCACGAAGTCGCGGGTCGTCGGATGCATGAGTGGGGATGGTACGTGTTCGGTGCGGGGATTCGGGCGGGGTCCCGGTAGGATCCGGCCCTGCAACTGATGATCGAGAACTCCCAACGACCACACCGGGAGGTTCCGCGCGTGGCTCCAATCACTTCGACGGCCGAGTGGGCGATGGATTTGACCGGTGTGTCGAAGACATACCGGGGGAAGGTGCGGGCGCTGCGCGGGATCGACATGCGCGTGGGCCGGGGGGAGATCTTCGGTCTGCTGGGGCCCAACGGGGCGGGCAAGAGCACGCTGGTGAAGATCCTGATGACGGTGATCCGCCCGACGACGTGCGCCGGGCACATGCTGGGCGAGCCGGTGGGCCGGAAGGAGACGCTGCGGCGCGTGGGATACCTGCCGGAGCATCACCGGTTCCCGGAGTATCTGACGGGCGCACAGGTGCTGGACTTCTACGCGGCGCTCAGCGCGGTGGGGCGGCGCGATCGCAGAGCGCGGGCGGCGGAGTTGCTGGACCTGGTCGGGATGACGCGCTGGGCGGGGACGCGGGTGCGCGGCTATTCCAAGGGCATGCGGCAGCGCATCGGTATCGCGCAGGCGCTCATGAACGATCCGGAGCTGGTGCTGCTGGACGAGCCGACGGACGGCGTGGACCCGGTCGGACGGCGCGACATCCGCATGATGACGCAGGAACTGAAGCGGCGCGGCAAGACCGTGCTCATCAACAGCCACCTGCTGAGCGAGCTGGAGATGGTGTGCGACCGCGTGGCGATCCTTGTGCAGGGCCAGGTCGCAAGCCAAGGGACGATCGACTCGCTCACCAAGCACCAGGAGCGGTACGAGATCGAGGTCGCCGCGGAGGGGGCGACGCGGCTGGCGGGCGCCCTTGCGGGCATGGGCGAGGGGACATCGCGGGCGGACGGCGCGGGCGGGCCCCGGCTTCCGACCGGTGAGCCCGTCACGGTCGAGGGGGCGGTCGTCCGGGCCGCGACGACCGAGGCGCGGCGTGTCCAGCCGCTGATCGACGCGCTGCGGCGGGCGGACGTCGAGATCCGCTCCATGCGGGCGATGAGGCCGTCGCTCGAGGACCTGTTCATGCAGGCGGTGCACGACCCGACGACGGGCGGCGAACTGCTCCCCGGAGCGAAGGACGGCGCGCGATGATGACGCAGACTGCGGCGATCTTCCTGGACGCCTATCGGGAGCTGAACGCCAAGCGGCTGTTCTGGTTCGTGCTGGCGCTCTCGGGGCTTGTGGTGGCGATCTTCGCGATGATCGGGAACAACGAGCGGGGGCTGACGTTCCTGACGTGGACGATCGAGATCCCGCCGCTGTCGACGCGGTTCCTCCCTTCGGCCGAGCTCTACAAGATGTACTTCGTGAACATGGGCCTGGGGATCTGGCTGACGTGGATCGCGACGATCCTGGCGCTGATCTCGACGGCGAGCGTGTTCCCCGATTTTCTGGCGGGCGGGGCGATCGAGATGACGCTGAGCAAGCCCATCGGGCGGCTTCGGCTGTTTCTCACGAAGTATCTCTCGGGGCTGCTGTTCGTGGCGCTGCAGGTGGGCGTGTTCTCGGTGGCGTCGCTGCTGGTGCTGGGGCTTCGCGGCGGGGTGTGGGAGTTCAAGGTGCTGCTGGCCGTGCCGCTGGTGGTCGTGATCTTCAGCTCGTTGTTCTGCATGTGCGTGCTGTTCGGCGTGGTGTTCCGCTCGACGATCGCGGCGCTGATGTTGACGCTGCTGGCGTGGGGGATGATCTTCGTCACGCACACGGCGGACGCGGTGCTGCTGGGCATCCGCGCGGGGCAGGAGCAGCGGCAAGTCGACCAGGCCGCGCGGGTCGAGGCGACGCGGAAGGCGATCGCGGAGCTGGAAGCCACGCCGGACGGAGAATCTCCGGCGGGGGCGGCGCCCGCGGCCGCTCCGGACGCACCCGCGGCGCCGTCGACGGGCGGCGTGCTGGGCCGGCTCAAGCGGGCGCTGGAGCAGGGATCCGCCGCGTCGCAGAACGGCGGCACCGACCGGGAGCAGAGGCTGCAGACGCTGCGCGAGCGGCTGGAGCGGCAGGAATCGCGGCGCGCCGAGCTCGAGAAGAACGGCGGGACGCTGGAGAAGTGGCACGCGATGGTGTTCGGGCTCAAGACCTTCCTGCCCAAGACGCAGGAGACCGTCGGGCTGATGACGCGCTGGATGATCGAGGAGTCGACCTTCCGGAACCTCCAGACCGCGGGGGAAGACGGCGGGGGCGGGCCCGTGCAGGTGAACCTTGAGCCCGCGTCCGAGGAAGAGCGCGTGGACGACCGCCGCGTGCAGGCGCGCATCCAGGAAGAGCTGCGCTCGCGCTCCGTCGCGTGGGTGCTGGGGACGACGCTGGGCTTCCAGGTGGTGGTGACGGGTCTGGCGGCGTGGCTCTTCTGCCGACGGGATTTCTGAACCTTCGCGGCCCGGCCGGAGGCGCGCTCTACAATCCGCTCACCGGAGCCGCGGCGTTGTTGAGGGCAGCGTTCAACTTCATGTGCTGGATCTTCGGCGTTTCCGCGGGCGGCGACCCCACGGAGACCAAGTGGTCGCGGATCGCGCAGGAAGAAGCTGAGCGGCGCGAGCGCGAAGGGCGGGCAGCGGGGGCGGACGAGGAGTTCCAGAGGGCTCGGCCCGCGCCTTCGGGGCCGGACGCGCCGCCGCGCGGTGCGCAGCCCCCGGCGCGCTAGTCCGCAAAGAGCGGGACGACGCGAAAGCGATCGACGTCGACGAGTCCCTTCTCCGTGAGCTTGAGGCTGGGGATGACGGGCAGCGTCATGAAGCTGAGCGGCATGAACGGGTCGTGATGCGGACATCCGAGCGCGCGGGTCGCGTCGAGCAGCCGGCGCTGGGAGGCGATCACTTCCTCGGCGGACCGGTCGGACATCAGCCCGGCGATCGGGAGCGGCAGCTTTGCGAGGACCTCGCCCCGGGCGACGGCGCACTGGCCGCCCCCTACTGCCGCGAGCGTGCGCGCGGCGAGCAGCATGTCATCGTCATTGGTCCCGACAATGCACAGGTTGTGAGCGTCGTGGCCCACCGTGCTGGCGATCGCGCCCGAGGCGAGCCCGAAGCCGCGGACGAAGCCCAGCCCGACCGAGCCCGACCCGCCGTGCCGCTCGATGACGGCCATCTTGAGGATGTCACGCGAAGGGTCGGCGACGACAGCGCCGTCGCGCACCGTGGGCGGCTCGAAAAGATGAGCGGTGACGAGCTGATGGGGATCCATGCCGATGACGCGCAGGCGCGCGCCGGATGAGTCCGGCACTGCCACGCGGAAGCTCGCCGACTCCAGGCTTCGAGAGAGGACGATGCGCGGCGGGGCGAACCGGGCGGCCTTCGACGCCGGGAGGTAGACCCCGTCACGCGATACGAGCGATCCCTCGAAGAATGTCATGCGGGGCCTGGGGGCCGCCAGATCATCGAAGACGATCATGTCCGCGGCGTAGCCCGGCGCGATGGCCCCGCGCCCAGGGCGGCGATAGTGACGCGCGGTGTTGATCGACGCGATCGTCAGCGCCAGCACGGGGTCGAGCCCATGGGCGATGGCCAGGCGCACGACATGATCGATGTGCCCCTCGTCGCGGAGGTCGCCGGGGTGCCGGTCGTCGGTGCAGAAGGAGAATCGGTGGGCGGTGGCGGGCGTGATGAGCGGGAGGATGGCGTCGAGGTTGCGTGCCGCCGAGCCTTGCCGGATGTGGATGTGCATGCCGGCGCGGAGCTTTTCCCGGGCTTCTTCGTGCGTTGTGCACTCGTGGTCGGAGGAGATCCCCGCGGCGATGTAGGCCTGGAGTGCTCGGCCCGAAAGGCGCGGCGCGTGGCCGTCGACCGCGAGGCGCGGCCGGGCCATGTTGATCTTCGCGAGCAGCCCGGCGTCGCCCGCGACCACGCCCGGGAAGTTCATGACCTCGGCGAGCGCGACGACCGATGGGTGATCCATCAGCGGAGCGAGATCGTCAGCCTCCAGACGGGCCCCCGAGGATTCCAGATCGCACGACGGCACGCAGGAGCTGAGCGCGATCATGGCGTCGAGCGGCAGGCCCGCCGCGTCTTCGATGATCGCCCGGATGCCGGGCACGCCCTGCACGTTGGCGATCTCGTGCGGGTCGAAGACGGCGCCGGTCGTGCCGTGAGGGGAGGCGAGGCGGACGAACTGGCTCGGCGGGAGCATGGAGCTTTCGACGTGCATGTGCGCATCGATGAAGCCCGGTGCGAGGAACGCGCCCTGTAGGTCGATCACGTTACCCGGAGCGGCGGGCGAGGCGGGCCGAGGGTCGTCGATGACGGCGGCGATGCGGCCCGCGCTGACGAGCACCGAACCGGGCCGAACTTCGCCTGATAGAACGTTGACGACTCTGGCGTTGATGAGGGCGAGATCCGCGGGGGCGTCGCCGCGGCAGGCCGCCAAAAACTCGGGGGTTGCGGGGGGCGGACGCATGACGGAACCTCCAGCACGGGACCGGAATCAAAGAGGATAGACCATGCGCGCTCCGCCCCAACCGATGCAACCTTCGCCCGAGCCTTCGACCTCGGCGGCGCGGTCCGCCCAGCCGCACTCGCTGGCGTGCATGGAGATCTGGGGCGGGAACGAGCGGATCGAGAGCGGGCTTTCGACTCCGGGCCTCGACGCGTGGGTGTTCAGCGAGCCCTTCGAAGGCGAGTCCGAGGGCGGGGACGTGCACTACGTGTCGATGTGCAACTCGGGGAACATCGCGCGCTTCGTCGTGGCCGACGTTTCGGGACACGGGGCGGAGGTCGGCGAGGCGGCGCGGACGCTGCGGGGACTCGTCCGGCGGAACATGAACACCGCCGACAACACGCGCTTCACGCGGGCCCTCAACGGCGCGTTCCAGATGGAGAGTTCGGGCGGGCGCTACGCGACGGCCGTGCTGGCGACCTATTTCGCGCCGACGGACGAACTCCTGATAGTGAACGCGGGCCACCCGCGGCCGCTGCTCTACCGCGCGGCCGCTCAGCGCTGGGAACTGCTCACCGGGGATGGCGCGGGAGCCTCGTCTTCGGACACCAATCTTCCCCTGGGAATCATCGAGCCCACGGACTTTTCCCAGTTCGCAGTCAAGCTCCAGAAGGGCGACCTCGTGTTCATCTACACCGATGGGCTGATGGAAGCCAGGGACGGCTCAGGCAACATGCTGGGCGAGCGCGGCATGCTCCAACTGGCGGAATCACTGGATGTCTCGAAACCCGGCGAGATCATCGGGAACCTGCTGCGCCGTCTGCGCGACTGGCAGCAGGGCGCCTCGCTCAACGACGATGTCACGTGCATCCTGCTGCACCACAACGCCAGCGATCCGCCGGCGTACTCCCTGCGCGCCCAGATCACCGCCCTCGCGCGGGTCATCGGCCTGATCCCCGTCTGACGGCGCTCAGCGGGCGCGCATGCGCTGCCGCTCCTTCTGAACCTCGCGGATCTGCTCGTCGGCGGTGAGGGGCTCGGCGGGTGCCCCGCCCGTCTCCGCGGACTCGCGGCGGTCGCCCGCGCACCCCGCGAGCGCGCTGAATGCAATGAACGCCACGAAGGGGGCGAGCACCAGGACGGCGAGGCATCGGCGGAGGTGTGGCGCGGTCATGCCAGGAGCGTATCCATGCCCGAGGTCTGGTGGAGCATGCTTCTGCCGGCCTGGACGAGCGCCATGGTCGCGACCAGAGCCGTCCATCCCGTCTGATGCGACGCGCCGACGCCGCGGCCGCTCTCGGGATGAAAATGCTCATAGAAGAGGACGAGGTCACGCCAGGCGGGATCCTTCGCGAAACGCTCGTCCGCGCCGTGGCAGGGGCGTCGCCCCGAGGCGTCGGGCAGGAAGAGGTTGATCAGGCGGCCGCGCAGCTCCAGCGCCACCTCGGCGAGCGTGAGCCTGCGGCCCGACCCGGTCGGGAACTCG
>JANRJV010000027.1:0-9839 GCA_033763795.1 Planctomycetota bacterium | reverse complement strand
AACACCGTCGGCACGACCCGCCCCGCCGGCGCCGCGCCCACCGCCAGCCGCAGCACCAGGTACGCCGTCGTATCCAGCCCCGGAACCGCCAGACTCCGCCCCGACAGCCACCGCCCGATCTCCTCCGCACCCGCCCCCGCCCGCGGCCCGTCGCTCCCCGCCCGAACCACCAGCTTGGGCCCGTACCCCTCCCCGAAGCTCCCCGCGCAGTCCGTCAGCCGGTACCGCTCCCGAACCAGCGCATACGTGTTGATCGAGATCGCCGTCACATCCAGATCGCCCCGCTCGATCGCCCGCCGGTTCAGCGCCTGGATGTCCTCGGGCATCGTCTCGAACCGGAAACGCCCCGTCTCGAAGCTCGGCTCGGCCCCGCCGCCCCCCAGGGGCCACCACATGAACACATCGTCCGGATCCGGTGAATGCGCCAGCGTCAGCACGTGTGCCATACAACCCCTGCTCGAACCGTTCCCTCACAGCCGCCGCGACATCTGCCGCTGGATCTCGCGCTGCGTCTCACGCTTCTTGATGTCCTCGCGCTTGTCGAACGCCTTCTTCCCCCGGCCCACCCCGATCAGAACCTTCGCGATCCCACGCTCGTTGAAGTACAGCCGCAGCGGCACGATCGTCACGCCCTTGGTCTGCTGCGCCGTGTACAGCTTCCGGATCTCCCGACCGTGCGCCAGCAGGACCCGCGCCCGCCGCAGCGCGTGCTGACGCCCCGCACGCACAGGACCCGCCGGCGCATACTCATCGATGTGCACCCCGAACAGCAGCAGCCGCGGCGGCTCCAGCTCCGCCCGCACATACCCCTCCGCCAGCGAGCCCTTCCCCGCGCGCAGCGAACGAACCTCCGTCCCGACCAGCTTGATCCCCACCTCAAGCGTCTCGTCGATCGCGTATTCATGCCGCGCCCGCCGATTGTGCACCTCCGGCGCGTCGTTCTTCTTCTGATTGCCCTTGCCAGCCACGCCCGTAGCGTACACCCCCCGAACCCGCCCCGTCCGCCCGCCCGTTTCCCCCCTCCGCACCGGCCTCACGTCCCCGCCCGAGCACTCTCGGGGCCACGGTCGAGCAACGCTCGACCGTGCATCCTCAACTCCCGTGCGCACGCCTCCGCCCGCCCCGGCCCGCCCCTCCCGACATTCGAGACAGTTTCCGCGCACGCGCCCCATCCGCCCGCCCCGCCGCCACTTCAGTTTCGTTTCATCGCTTCTTAACCACCGACCCCGCATCCGGCCGTGCGCACACCCCGGTCCGCGCATCCTTCTGTGACGGACTCAACCGCCGGGAGCGGCCGTCACACGGGCGCGTCCGACTGCAGCGGACCAGCCCCGAACCTCCCGGCACGCGCGGCCCGTGCAAGCGGAAGTCCCGCAAAGGCCGCACCCGATCGCCCATGCATGGGTTTTCCCCTCTGGCTCACTTCAGCACATCCTCTCCCTCCAAGCAACATTCGAACTCGACGTGAATCCGGCGCCGCCCCCACGCGGCATCGGTGAACACCCTTTCATCATCCGCCGCACCGCGCCCGTGATTCCCCGTGAATTCACGCTTATAAGTGTCAAAACAACCATCACGCCCTTGTCACCCGCCGCTTTCTAACTAAGTTGCAATGGTCGGCGGGGATCGGTCTCCGCCGAACCCAAGCACAGCGGCGGACCGCGGCCCAGCACAGCCGCCCCGCCACGGAAGGAGTCAGAGAGATGAAGAACGCGCTCATCCGCGGCGTCGCCGCGGCAAGCATCGCCGCCCTCGCCGGCGCCGCCCACGCCGAACTCATGTACGGCACCACCAGCGTGGGCTTCCTGCTCAGCTGGGACAGCGCCACGCCCGCCAACCCCATCAGCGGCGTCGCCATCTCGGGCCTCGAGAACAACGAGCAGGTCGTCGGAATGGACTTCCGCCCCGCCGACAACCAGCTCTACGCCCTCGGCTCCTTCGGCAACATCTATACCCTCAACACCTTCACCGGTGAGGCAACCTCCGTCGGCGCTATCACCGGCGCCACCCTCAACGGCGCCGCCTTCGGCTTCGACTTCAACCCCGTCGTCGACCGCATCCGCGTCGTCTCCGACACCAACCAGAACCTCCGCCTCAATCCCACCGTCAGCCCCATCACCGCCACCGCCGACGGCGACCTCACCTACGCCGCGGGAGACGTGAACTTCGGCCGCGACCAGGACGTCTCCTTCGCCGCCTACACCAACAGCTTCGCCGGCGCGGGTTTCACCCAGCTCTTCGTCATCGATTCCGACGCCGACGTGCTCGGCCGTCTCGATGACCCCAACAGCGGCCAGATCACCACCGTCGGCGGTCTGGGCGTCGACATCGGCGCTCGCGGCGGCTTCGACTTCTCACCCTCCACCAACACCGGCTGGGTCGTCGCCACCCCCGTCACCGACTCGACCAGCAAGCTCTATCGCATCGACAACACCACCGGGCAGCTCACCCTCATCGATGAGATCGCCGGCGGCCTCGACATCCGCACTCTCGCCGTCGTGCCCGCTCCGGGCTCGTTCCTCGTCTTCGCGGGCGCCGCGCTGGCCGTCGCGCGCCGCCGCCGCTGAACATAGGAGCACGTCCTCAGGAGCCGCCGCCCGCTCAACGGCGCGCGATCCTCGAGCATTCCGGACCGGCGGCCGAACCCCCACGGCCGCCGGTCTTTTTCGTTCTCGCCCCGCTTCCACATCACCCCGGCAGCAGCACCCGCAGCTTCCCCGGGTCCACCCGCACGTCCACACGCTCCGCGCTCGCTTCCGCCGCCTCGCCGTCCAGTTGCACCGGCACGCCCCCGCTCAGCCCCTCGATCCGCACGTCCCGCCCCGACTCGTACACCCACCCGCCCCGCACGCGGTGAACCCCCAGCCGCGCCGACAGCAGCCACCCCGCCGCGCCCAGCGACGTCCACGCCGGGAAGAACACCACGTCCAGCTTGCCGTCGTCCATCACCGCACGCCGCGCCGGGTCCGCCCGCAGCGCGTACTGCCGGCTGTTCGCCACGATCACCATCCCCCGACGACCGTCCACCACCGTCCGCCCGTCGACCGTGATCCGCACCCGCCGCAGCGCCGGGTCGAACGCCTCCGCCAGCACGGGCCGGATGTAGCTGAGGTGCGAGATCGCTCCCGTGCGCACCCGCGACAGCCGGTGTATCACCGACGCGTCGGGCCCCGCCGAGCACATCAGAACGAACGACCGACCGTTGCACCGCGCCACGTCAACGCCCGTCGTCCGGCCCGAACGCAGCGCCGCGTACACCGCCTCCGCCTCGCGACGCATCCCGAACTGACGCGCGAACAGGTTCTCCGTCCCCATCGGAACGTGGTACAGCGGCACGCCCCGCTCCACCGCGCACTCCGCCGCCGACTGCACCGTCCCGTCACCCCCCAGAACCACCAGCGCATCGGCCCACGCCAGCGGGCCCGACAAGACCGCCGACGTCGAGCCGTTGAACGCCTCAACCATCGCGCACTCGACCCCCCGCGGCCGCAGCGCCGCGTCGAGCGCATCGGCCGCCCGCGCCGCCGCACCGCTGCCCGAACGCGGGTTGTAGAACAGGATCACCTTCATGCTCGTAAACGCTCGCCCCGCTCCGGTCCGGCTCCCACGCTCCGCCGCCCGGCCCCGCACGGAACCGCGTATCCTATCGGACATGCCATCCCCGACCGTGAAGCGGTCTGCCGCCAAACTCCTCCCCGCCGCGCTCGCTCTCGTGCTCGCCGCCGCGCCGCCCGCCCTCTGCCAGTCCCAGGAATTCAAGCTCGACGACTCCCGTCAGTGGCAGGGGGTCGCCTCGCCCGAACCGGGCACCGACGCCGCCACCATCGCCGAGGCCCGCCGCCTGCTCGCCCAGGACGACCCCGCCGCCGCGCAGGCCGTCCTCGACCCCTGGCTCGAGGCCAACCGCCGCGCCAAGAGCCCGTACATCGCCGAGGCCCTCCTGCTCCGAGGCGACGCATTGACCGCTCAGGACAGGGAGTTCAAGGCGCTCTACGACTACGAGGACATCTGCAAGAACTTCCCACAGAGCGCCGAGTTCCCCCTCGCCGTCGAGCGCGAGCTCGAGATCGCCATCCGCTACGCCTACGGCCTCAAGCTCCGCATCTTCGGCTTCCGCTGGGCCGACAGCTCCGACGTCGCCGAGGAGCTGCTCATCCGCGTGCAGGAACGCCTCCCCAAGAGCCAGGCCGCCGAGAAGGCCGCCATCGAGCTCGCCGACTTCTACTACCGCCGCCGCGACCTCGCCCAGGCCCACGACATGTACGACCTCTACCTCCAGAACTTCCCCACCGGGCCCAACTCCATCAAGGCCCGCCAGCGCCGCATCCAGTCCGACGTCGGCCGCTTCAAGGGACCGCGCTACAACGCCGCCGAGCTCATCAACGCCCGCGTCCAGGTCCAGGACTTCATCCGCCGCTATCCCGTCGAGGCCGACAGCTCGGGCATGAACGAGGCCCTCGTCGCCCGGCTCGACGAGTCCATGGCCGCGCAGCTCCTGGACACCGGCCGCTGGTACCTCCGCGTGGGCGACGAGCCCTCGGCCCGCGTCGCCCTCCGCCGGCTCGTCCGCGATCATCCCCGCACGCTCTCGGCGCTCCGCGGCGAGGAACTCATGCGCGAGCGCGGCTGGCTGGAGCCGACGCCCGAAGCGCAGATGCCCAGCGTCGAGCCCTCGCCCGAAAGCCCGGCCGGCGACCCGCCGCCGCCCCAGCCCGATCAGGAGACCGCGCAGGAGCCGACCGGATGAGCCGTCTCATGTTGCTGAAATGCTGCGCCGCGACGCTCCTGGTCGCGGGCTGCGCCTCGTCGCCCCAGCAGGGCTACTCGTTCACCGACGCCTACCGCGCCGACGTGCGGACCGTCGCCGTGCCCATCTTCGAGAACAGCACCTTCTCGCACGGGCTGGAGTTCACGCTCACCGACGCCATCATCAAGGAGATCCACCGCACCACCCCCTGGCGCGTGACCTCGGGCGACGGCGCGGACACCACGCTCTCGGGCGCCATCACCGACTCCGAGATGCGCCGCCTCAGCCGCGGCAGCGAGACCGGCCTCGTGCAGGAACTGGCCGTCCAACTCACCGTCGACTTCGACTGGAAGAAGAACCGTTCGGGGGAGGTTCTTGTTTCCAGGCGGAACTTCAAGGCCGCCGACCCCTTCGTGCCGGCCCGCGGCGCACGCGAGCGGCTGAACCTGGGCGAGCGGGCCGCGATCGACGAGCTGGCCAAGGACATCGTCGCCGAGCTCCGGTCCTCGTGGTAGCCGATGCCTATTCTCTTCCTGAATCGGCGGATGCCCACCGACCGATCGCGATCTGCGCCAACAGACGCCTAAAAGCCTGATCCAAGGGCCGATCCGCGTCGAAGATTGCTGGAGTCACATGCCCCCTGAAGGACGAAAGAACCCCCTCGGCAGCCAGCGACCCGCGAGCGACGGCGGCGAGCCCCGCGCTTCCTCCGGGCCCGGACCCGCCGCCGCCGCCTCCAAGAAGATGACGCCCAACCCGCTGGGCTGGATGGTGCTGATCGGCGTCGTGCTGCTGCTGGTGCTGATCTTCCAGACCGTGAGCGTGGGCACGCGCGAGGTGACCTGGCAGGAGTTCCAGGCGCTCTACGCCGAGGGCTCGCTCTCTGAGATCCGCATGGAAGACCGGGCGGTCATGGCCAAGAAGCGGCCCGTGCCTCCCGAGACGGTCGACCAGATGGTGCAGTTCCCGATCCCCGTGGGCGCCAAGGACTCGGTCTACCAGGACCTGAAGGAGCTGACCGGCGGCGGCTTCCGGACGACCAGCGGCCCGGCCGTGTGGATGCAGATCCTCTTCTCGCCGCTCCTGCTAACGATCCTCTTCTTCGTCGTGCTGTGGATGCTGATCGCGCGCGGGCTCCGCGGCGCGAGCGGCCCCGGCGGCATGCTTGGCAACTTCGGCAAGTCGCGCCACCGCCTGCTCGCCAAGGAGTCGACCGGCGTCACCTTCGCCGACGTCGCGGGCGTCGAGGAAGCCAAGGACGAGGTCACGGAGATCGTCGAGTTCCTCCGCAACCCGAAGAAGTTCATGAGGCTGGGCGGGCGCATCCCGCGCGGCGTGCTGCTCGTGGGCGACCCCGGCTGCGGCAAGACCCTCCTGGCCAAGGCCATCGCCGGCGAGGCGGACGTGCCCTTCTTCTCGATCTCGGGCTCCGACTTCGTGGAGATGTTCGTGGGCGTCGGCGCGTCGCGCGTCCGCGACCTCTTCAAGCAGGCCAAGGAGAGCTCGCCCTGCATTATCTTCCTCGATGAGATCGACGCCGTGGGCCGGCGCCGCGGCGGGGGCTTCTCCACGGGCGGGCACGACGAGCGCGAGCAGACGCTCAACGCGATCCTCGTTGAGATGGACGGCTTCGACACCTCGGACCAGATCATCGTCATCGCCGCGACCAACCGCGCGGACGTGCTGGACCCCGCGCTCACGCGCCCCGGCCGCTTCGACCGGCAGGTCATCGTCCCGCTGCCCGACATCAAGGGCCGCTTCGAGATCCTCAAGGTCCACGCACGCAAGATCAAGCTCAGCCCCGACGTCGACCTGGAGCGCATCGCCCGCGGCACGCCCATGTTCTCCGGCGCCGAGCTGGCCGCCATCATGAACGAGGCGGCGATCATGGCCACTCTGCTCGACAAGGAATGGGTCGAGCAGTCGGACCTGGAGGAGGCCCGCGACAAGATCCGCTACGGGCGCTCGCGCAAGAGCCGCGTGATCGAGGAGAAGGAGCGCGTCGCGACGGCGTTCCACGAGGCCGGCCACGCCGTGCTGCAGAGGCTGCTCCCCGACGCCGACCCGCTGCACAAGGTCACGATCATCCCCCGCGGGCAGGCCATGGGCGCGACCTTCAGCCTCCCCGAGAAGGACCGCTACGGCTACGGGCTCCGCTGGCTGTCGGCGACGATGCGCCTGGTGTGCGGCGGCCGCATCGCCGAGCAGCGCCGCACGGGCGACATCTCCTCCGGCGCCGCGATGGACATCACCATGCTCACGCAGCTCGCCCGGCACATGGTGCTCGAGTGGGGCATGTCCGACAAGCTGGGCTTCGTCCGCTACTCGGGCGTGGACACGCGCGAGTCGTTCATGCCCGAGCGCGAGTACTCGGAAGAGACGGCCCGCCTGGTCGACGAGGAGATCCGCCGCATGGCGGACGAGGCGTACAAGGACGCCGAGCGCATGCTCGAGGCCAACTGGGAGAAGGTGGAAGCGGTGGCGCTGGCGCTGCTGAAGCACGAGACGCTGACCGCCGCCGAGGTCGACAAGCTGATGAAGGGCGAGAGCCTGGGCAAGCCCACGGTGAGCGATCTTCTGGCCGCCGAGCGGACCAAACCGCGCGTCCCGCCCCCCAGCCCCGAACCCGGCCGACAGGAAGGCCTCGACGCCGGCCCGGGCCTGATGCCCAGCCCGGCCTGAGCGGGCCCCGTTCACCCGAGCGCGGCGCCCAGCAGGCGCGCGGCTTCCTCGAGCGTGACGCCCGACGCTTGGAACGTCTTCTCGGCGCTCGCCGGCCCGGCCACCAGCTCGACATCGCGCGGTTTCAGTCCCAGCGCGGCGGCGAGAAGCTCCGCGATGGCGCGGTTAGCCTTGCCGCCTTCGGGCGCGGCGCTGACGCGGACCTTGAGCCGCTCGCCCAGCACGCCGGCGATCTCGTCGCGCGAGGCGCCGGGGACGGCTTTGACCAGGATGTGCAGCCCGCCCTGCGGGGCGGCGCGCAGGCATTGCATGCCGTGACGATACGGGCGGCGCGGCGGTCGCGGGCCGGCGGACACGGGCCGGGGGCTACCATTGCGGCGTCGCCGCCGTTCGCTCGGCGCTCGCAGACGAGGAGTGCATGCCATGCTGACCCAGCGTTTTGACCCGCGGTGCTCGGGAGTGTCGGCGTTCAGCCTGCTGGGGATCCTGGTCGTGGCCGCGATCGTGCTGGCGCTCATGTTCGGGTCCTTCGGCGGCAACAAGAGCTACGTCGAGCAGGTGCAGCAGACGAAGAAGGACGGCGAGTCGATGTCGATCGCCATCCAGGCGCAGCAGCTGGCCGTGCTCGTCACCGACTTCCGGCTGAACAACGAAAACAAGACGCCCACCAGCTTCGCCGACCTCAAGACGGACGCGGCGTCGTTCACGGACAAGTGGGGCAACCCGCTGCGGTTCAGGCTCGAGGGCCCCTCGCCGCGCGAGGCGCGGACGCTGATCGTGACCTCCGACGGTCCCGACGGCGCGGCGGACACGGCCGACGACATCGTCGAGCGGATCCAGCTCCAGATCTGAGCGGGTCCGGCGCGGGCGGGTCCGGGCCCGGCGGGCCCGCTGGGAAGCGAGAGCGGGACGCCCCGCGCGTGGGGGCCGGGCGCGTGCCGTGCGGCCGGCGCTGGCTTTCGGCCGAACTCGTGATATGTTCAAGGTCACGAAGCCGGTAATGCCGGCACGCACAGGGAGAGTGAGCCTTGAAAACCAGCATGCTCGTGGGCGGCGTCGCCGCCTTGGCGTTCGCGCGGAGCGCGTCGGGGGGCCTGGTCTCGTTCACGATGGTGAACGGCGACGGCGGCGGCGACCCCTTCAACACCGTCGCGTTCTCGGTGACGAATCTCTCGGGGCCGGGCGTCGCGCTCGAGTCGTGGACCATGACCGTGGGCGACACGCAGTTCCTCTACGACTTTCTCTACCTGGGGCGCGAGCAGTTCACGGGCGGCGACGGGACGCAGACCGCGCTCCTGACGCAGGGGGAGCACGACAACGACAACGGCGCGGGCCCGGACGCCTTCGCGTACGCGTTCACGAACTTCGGCCCGGGCGTGCGCTTCGCGGGCCAGTGGGACATCGATTTCGACAGCGGCGCGTTCAACGTGGACGCGCGGACGGTGCTGTTCAACAACGGCGCGGCGCCGAACGCCCGGGCGACGTTCGTGTTCTCCGACGGGTCCACGGCGGAGTACACGTTCCCCGATCTTCCGGTTCAGGACTCGTACTCGCTGACGATCCCTGGGCCGGGCGGCGCGGCGGTGCTGGCGCTCGCCTTTGCGGGCCGGCGGCGCCGCGGAGGGCGGTGAGAGGCTGCTGGGCGAAGGGTCTTCGATCAGGTCGCACAGGAGCGGCGCCGAAACGCCGCGCACGGAGGATCAGAGATGAAGATGGGAACGTTGGTCGTCGGGGCGTGCGTGGTGGCGTGTGGTGTGGCGGCGCGTCCGGCGCTTGCGCAGCTCTCGTTCGGGACGCCGGAGTTCGTCCGCTCGACGTCGGGGAGCGGCGTGCCGGGCCCGGCGGCGGTGGCCGAGGCGGACGTGATGATCACGGATCTCGAGGCCGGACAGGTGGCGACCGTGGATTTCCGGGACGACTTCACGACGATTGTTCAGCGCGGCGTGTGCTTCACTCAGAGCACGATGAGCGTGCGGTTGACCATCGGGTCGCTGCCCGTGCGGCTGTCGGCGCCGAACGTGCGGCTGGGCGGCAAGCTTGTTAACAGCGGCGGCGCTGTCTTCGACTCGCATCTGAACTCGACTGTGAGCTTCGGCTACAAGTTCCGCGACGGCGGCGGCTCGCTGCTGGCGTTCCGGAGCGACCCTGCGACGGCCCTGGCCGGCCAGGGGCTGGTGGAGTTCCAGACGCCGTTCAGTTCGAGCCCGTTCTCGTACATCATGACGCCGGGCGAGCAGTACACGCTCGAGTTCAACATCGAGGTGCTGACGTCGAACACCGCCACCGACTCGCTGATCCGGGCGGTCACGCTGGAAGCGGGGGCGATCTCGAACTACGAGGGACTGACGGCGGTGTTCACCTACGAGACGGTGCCCGCGCCCGGCGGGGCGGCGCTGCTGGCGGGCGCGGC
>JANRJV010000026.1:0-13866 GCA_033763795.1 Planctomycetota bacterium | reverse complement strand
CGCGTGCTCCGTCTCTACAACGACACCAACAACAACGGCGTGGTGGATGCGGGCGACACGCTCGCTCAGGACCAGCTCACGCTGATCCCCCTGCCCACCGCCGGCGGGCTCGCCTGCGCCGGCCTGGCGCTGGTCAGCGTCCGTCGTCGCCGCTCGGTCTAACTCAACACCAACTCCGCATCGACCCCAGCGGGGCTCCTCACGGGGCCCCGCTTTCTTTTTTGCCGGGCGCCCCCTCGAATCAGCTCTGGTCCGCCGCGTTGTCGCACGGTACGCCGAAGTTGCGGAGGACCGTCACGATGTCGTTGAAGTCCACGGCGCCGCTGAGGTCCGCGTCGCCCGCGGCGGGCAGCCCGCCGTAGTTCGAGCCGAAGGCGGCGAGGACGGCGTTGATGTCCGCGAAGTCGACCAGGCCGCCGGCGTCGGCGTCGCCCGCGCAGGCGGGAACGCCGCCGGGCAGGACGTGCAGCGAGATCTCGCCGTGCAGCAACGCCTCACTGGCCTCGACGGCCAGCTCGCCCAGAGCGTCCGAGCGCCATTCCATCGCGACGAACGCGGCTCCCGCCGGCATCTCGACCTCCACATCCATCGTCCAGGCGCCGGGGCCGCCGGCCAGAACGCGCTCGTCGATGAACCGCCCCTGGGCGTCGAGCGCGACCAGCGCGAAGGACCACTCGGCGCGGCCCTCGCCGAAGGAGATCAGGTCGGCGAAGCCCGAGCCGCGGATCACCATGCGCCCCGGCTCGCGGAGGGTGCAGGCGAAGCTGCACGTCGCGAAGGCGGAAGCGTCGGATGAGGTGCTGAGTGCGCCGGGGTCGGCGGGATCGAAGTTGAGGGCGAAGGCGGAGGCGTAGGCGTCGAAGCCGAAGCGGGCGAAGTGGTTCGACGACTCGATGGAGGTCGCGCCGGCTTCACCGGCGGCGAACTCGTTGCCCTGAGAGAAGACCGCGGTGCGGAGCGAGTCGCGCTCGCCGGCGGTGTTCCAGCCCCAGTGCAGGCCTTGTTCGAACCGCTGCCCCTCGCCGCCGAGATGCTCGGCCCGGGTGCGGGCGTTGAAGCTGACCTGCTCGATCTGGCCCTGTGCGTGGTGCGGCGAGCTGGCCAAGGCCAGCAGCAGCGCCGCGCCGAGCACCCGTCTCGTATTGAGTTTCTTCTCACCCCACATGAAGTCAACGTTCCGATATCCGATGAGGTCGCTCAAATGGATTGTCTCGAGATTCGGGAGTTGGTCATGCGAACGCGGGCCATACACGCCGCGAATCAGGCGATTTGCCGCGTCAGAACAGGACGAATCCCTAGACGCGTGAGCCGACGGTGGCGCGCGGATGAGAACGACTTTGTGCGCATTTCATGGCCCGCGCGCGAGATGGCGCAGATCGGCCCGGGCCGCTGGCTGAAGGGTGCCTCATTTCGGCGCGATTCGGCCGCCGCGCCGCGCGGCGCTGGCTATGAGCTCTCGAAGGAACGGGGCGACGCGCCGCGCGCAGCCGCGGCGCTGCCGTCTCAGAACCGCGCTAGCAGGAGACCGTGTAGTGGCGGATGTCCGCGAGCGATCGCGCCAGCTCGCGGCGGAACTCCGGGTGCGCGATCGAAATCAGCGCCTCGCCGCGCTGGCGCAGCGTCAGTCCGGCGAGGTTGACCGCTCCGTACTCGGTCGCGACCCAGTGGACGTGGCCGCGCGTGGTGACGACGCCCGCGCCGGGTGTGAGCTCCGCCTTGATGCGTGAGATGGTGCCCTTGGCCGCCGTGGACGGGAGCGCGATGATGGGCTTGCCGCCGCGTGAGAGGGCCGCGCCACGGATGAAGTCCATCTGGCCGCCGATGCCGGAGTAGATCTTGTGCCCGATGGAGTCGGCGCAGATCTGCCCCGTGAGATCGATCTCCAGAGCGCTGTTGATGGCGGTGACTTTGGGGTTCTTGCGGATGAGGGCGGTGTCGTTGGTGCGGTCGCAGCCGTGGAACTCGACGAGGGGGTTCTCGTGGATGAAGTCGTAGAGTCGCTGCGAGCCCATGACGAAGCTCGTCACGCTCCGTCCCGGGTGGACTTCCTTGCGGCGGTTTGTGACGACGCCGCCCTCGACGAGCGGGATGAGCCCGTCGGAGAACATCTCGCTGTGGACGCCCAGGTCCCGCTTGTTACCCAGCCGGGAGAGCACGGCGTCGGGGATGGCGCCGATGCCCATCTGGAGCGTGGCGCCGTCTTCGACGAGCTCGGCGATGATCTCGCCGATGCGGGCCTCGACGGGGCCGATGGGCGCGGGTGCGTGGGCGGGCAGCGGCCGATCGGTCTCGCACCAGCGGGTCAGGCGCCTGGGGTCGACGACGGTGTTGCCGCCCGTGCGGGGCATGCGGGCGTTGACCTCAGCGATGACGATGGGCGCGATGTCCGCGGCGGTGCGGGCAGCGTCGCAGGAGACGCCCAGGCTGTGCAGCCCGTGGCGATCGGTGGGCGAGAGGTGCAGCAAAGCGGCGTCGATTCGGACGCGTCCCGAGCTGAGCAGGCCCGGCACGTCGGAGAGGAAGACGGGCAGGAAGTCGGCCCGTCCCGCCTCGACCGCCGGGCGCGCCGCGGCGCCCGTGAAGAACGAGACCGAGCGGATGCGTCCCGCGCAGCGCTCGGAGACGAAGGATGAGGTCCCCTCCGTGTGGAGGTGATAGAGCGTGACGTTCTCGAGGTCGCTTCGTTCGGCGAGGGCGTCGAGCAGGGGGACGGGCGTCGCCGCGCCGCCGTGCACAAAGACGTTCATGCCGCTGCGGATGGCCTCGACCGCTTCCGACGCTGTCCCGACCCGGGGCATGGCGAGCTCTCCTTCCAGGCGCCGTCCGCGGTGCGATCCTCCCGGGAGTCCGGCCCGGCTTCTCGTGCGTGGGACGGCTGCACCGCTGCGCGAAAGGCCGCTAATCCGGACACGTTTGTCTGGAATATAGAGCGCGAAGGCCGGACGAGCAACGCCCCGCGCCGCGGGTTTGCCCGGAGGAATCGATTGATGCAGTGGGCCCGCCGGATGAAACGCGGCCGGCACGGGCGAATGGGCGCGACTGGACTCGAACCAGTGACCTCACGCGTGTGAAGCGTGCGTTCTAGCCGACTGAACTACGCGCCCGACGGGGAGAGCATAGGGCCCACCTGAGAGGTGTACAAGTGTCGCGGGCGGGCGGCCGGGGCGGCGAAGACGGCGGCCCGGCGGCGTTTCCGGAGGCCGGCGGACCTCGCCGGACTCGTTCGGCAGCGCGGCCGGTCGGGTGCGCGGCGGCGTGCGCGCGGAGAAGCGAAGGTCATGCATCGTGCCGACGGCGCGGGTTCGCGCTCACAACAAGCCCGCGCCGCGTGAGCGCGTTCTTATCCGCTGAATGAAGGGTAGATGAATCTCGGTGCTGGCCTTCTAGCTTGGCGACCGATAGGCTCTTTTCGGCGTCGGGTAGGTGGAGACGATGATTCCGTGGTGAAACCCCAAACCTCCCAGGCTCGCGAGCTGATGTCGCCGCCGACGACATCATCGGTGCTGCTGGAGCAGCGCGCTGATGCGGCATACCGCGACCTGCTCCTCGGGCAAGATCGCGGGTTCTCCACCATCGAGATGATCCTCGATGCGGATGGCGCGCCGCGCGATTACCGCTTTCTTGAGTGGAACCAGGCGTTCATCGAGCTGACGGGTCTTACGGATCCTCGCGCGGGCACGATTCTTGAGATGGTTCCCAACCTGGAGCGGGCGTGGGTCGACATCTACGGCCGGGTGGCGATCACCGGGGAAACGGCGAGCTTCGAGAAGCGGGCGGCGCCCCTGGGCAAGTGGTTCCGCGTGACGGCGACGCGCTTCGGCGATCCGGCGGCGCGGCGTGTCGCGATCTTTTTCGACGACATTACGCAGTGGAAGGCGGCCGAAGACGCGCTGCGCGACCGCGACGAGAGGCTGAGTCTCGCCGCGCGCACGGCGGGCTTCGGCGTTCACTATCACAGCGTGGCCGATGACACGGTCACCTGGTCCGACGAGATGTACGCGCTGACGGGCGTGCCGATTGGAACGCCCATGACGCTCGAGCGGACCATGGCCCTCGTGCACCCCGACGACCGGGAGCGTGTGCGCAGCGCACTGGACCGCTCGCTGCGCCTGGAGCGCGGCGGCGAGTTCCGGGAGGAGTTCCGGATCGTCCGCGCGGACGACGGGCGCGTGCGCTGGCTCCTCAAGCAGGGTCGGACGTTCCGGCGCTGGGGCACTCCGGACACGCTGGTCAACGTCGGGGTCATGCTCGACGTGACGGAGCGCCGCGAGGCGGACGAGCTGATGCGGCGTAGCACGCACACGCTCGGCACGCTCATCGAGAAGAACCCGTTCGGCGTGTATCTCGTCGACGCGGACTTCAAGCTTCGGGTGACGAGCAGGGGCACCGTCCAGACTTTCGCGGGGATCGAGGGGCTGATCGGCCGCGACTTCCGCGAGATTGTCCGGGAGGTCTGGAAGGAACCCTTCGCCTCCGAGGTGATCGAGCGGTTCCGGCACACGCTGGAGACAGGGGAGCCCTACAGCACGTCGCGCACGGTGGAGGAGCGTCTGGACCAGGGCGGAGTCGAGGCGTATGACTGGCAGATCGACCGCGTCGAGCTGCCCGACGGCCGGTTCGGCGTGGTCTGCCACTTCTACGACCTGTCGGAGCGGATCAGGCTCGAGCACAAGCTGCGGGCCAGCGACGAGCGGCAGAGCCTGGCGACAGAGGTGGCGAGGCTGGGCGTCTTCGAGTGGACGCCTCACAACGACGTGCCGGTGTGGCAGAACAACCGGATCTACGAGATCTTCGGGCGCGACCCGGCGCGTGGGCCGGTGAGCGCGGCGGAGTTTTTCGCGCATGTCATTCACGCGCAGGATCGCGCGACGTTTGAGGCGGCCCTCACTGGAGCCGCGCAGGCGCACGGCTCGTTCGACCGCGTGTGCCGGATCCGCCGCGAGAGCGACGGGCAGTGGCGGACCATTCAGGTGAGCGGGAGGTTCGACGAGGACGGCAAGCGGCTGATCGGCGTCGTCGCCGACGTGACGGAGCGGCACGCCGCGGAGGAAGCGCTGCGGGCGAGCGAGGCTCGCTACCGGGCGATCGTCGAGAGCCAGGCTGAGATGTTGTGCCGGTTCCGAACGGACGGGGAGATCCTGTTCGTCAACGGCGCGTACGCGCGTGCGTTCAGCAGCACGCCGGAGGAGCTGACCGGCAAGTCGTTCTGGCCCTTTATTCCAGAGGCGGATCACGAGTCGATCCGCCAGCAGCTGGCCCGGCTGACGCCGGACTCGCCGCGCGTGGTCATCGAGAACCGGTTGGAGACCGCCGAGGGTCCGCAATGGAGCCTCTGGACGAACGTTGCGCTCACGTTCGACGAGAACGGCAACGCGGTCGAGGTGCAGTCGTCGGGGGTGGACATCACGGAGCGGCGGCGGGCGGAGCTGGCGCTGGCCGAGGCGGCACGGTCGCTGGCCCGCGAGCGGCAGCGGCTGGAGATCGCGCTGCGGACGGGCAAGCTGGGTGTCTACGAGTTCCGCATCGCGACAGGCGAGCTGTGGTGGTCGCCCGAGACGTTCCCGCTCTACGGGGTCGACGCGGCGACGTTTGTTCCTACGATGGAGTCGTTCAATGCGCTGGTCCATCCGGACGACCGGGCAGAGCTCTGGAGCCGGACGGCGGCCTCGATCGAGTCGGGTCAGACCTTCGTGCACGAGTACAGGGTCGTGCGCCCCGACGGGTCGGTCCGCTGGCTGCTCAACCGCTCGCAGATCACGCTCGACGAGCGGGGCAAACCCGAGCGCATCACGGGCGTCGCGGCGGACGTCACGGAGCGCGTGCTGGCGGACAGGGCGCTGCGCGTCAGTGAAGAACGGCTCAAGCAGCTCGCGGACACGATGCCCCAGCTCGTGTGGATCGCCGACAGCGACGGCACCGTGACCTATTACAACTCCCGGCGCGCGATCTACCGCGGCGCCGAGGCGGGGAGCGCGAGCGAGCGGGCCTGGTCGTGGCGCCCGCTGATGCACTCGGACGACCTCGCCAGGACGGCGGCGGCGTGGGAGGCCGCGGCGCGCACCGGCGAGCCCTACGAGTGCTTCCACCGGCTGGCGATGTCGGACGGGTCGTACCGCTGGCACCTGAGCCGCGCCACGAGGCGGGGGGAGGGCGAGCACGCCGAATGGTTCGGCACGGCGACCGACGTCCATGAACTGGAGGTCGCGCGCGAGACGCTCGCCTCACGCGAAGCGACGCTGCGCATCGCCAAGGAAGCGACGGAGCTGGGCGTCTTCGACTACGACCTGGCGACGGGCCTGATCGAGTGGGACGACCGGCTGCGCAGCCTGTGGGGCGCCGGCCCCGACGAGCCGATCACGATGGACGTCTTCTTCGCGGGGCTGCACCCCGACGACGTGGAGCCGACGACGCGCGCGGTCGAGGCTTCGTTCCATCCCGCGGGCAGCGGGCGGTACGAGGCGGAGTATCGCGTCATCCACCGGACGACCAAGGCGATGCGCATCGTCCGGGCGATGGGCGTGGCGACGTTCCTGATGGGCCGACCGGCGCGCATGGTGGGAACGGTCCAGGACGTGACGGCCCAGCGACTCGCCGAGCGCGAGCTGGAGCTGCACCGGGAGCACCTGCAGCGGCTCGTCGACGAGCGGACGGCGGCGCTCGAAGAATCACACCACCGCCTGCGGCTGAGCGAGCGCATGTCGTCGCTGGGCACGCTCTCGGCCGGGCTGGGGCACGACATCGCGAACCTCATCGTGCCCATGAACATGTGGATCAACGACCTGGGCAAGGTCGAGCTGCCCGAGCGGGCGCGGCGCGCGGTGGTCGAGCTGGGCGAGGTGACGTCCTATCTGCGGACGCTGGCCGTGGGTCTGCGGGCCCTGGCGGTGGACCCGGAGGACAAGGAAGCGGTGGCCGGGGAGACGTCGCTTCGGGAGTGGTGGGCGGCGACCTCCGGGCTGCTCAAGGCGGGCTTGCCGCGGGGGGTGATGCTGCAGGGGGTGAGCACGGCCGACACGCCGCGGATCCGCTTCCCGGCGCACGCGCTGACGCAGATCGTCTTCAACCTCGTTCAGAACGCGGGCGACGCCATCCGTGCGCGCGGTGCCGGGACCATCCGCGTCGAGGCCGAGGGCCAGGGCGAGGTCGTTCATCTGAAGATCATCGACGACGGCCCCGGCATGTCCGAAGAGGTGCTGCGGCGCTGCATGGAGCCCTTCTTCACGACCAAGGCGCGCGGCGTGGGCACCGGGCTGGGCCTGTCCATCGTCTACAACCTGATGGAGCGGTACGGCGGCAAGGTGCGTCTGCACTCTGAGCACAGCAAGGGAACGACGTTCACCCTGAGCTTCCCCGTCGCCCGCCCGGACGGACCCCCCAAGTGCACTGCGGCGGTCACGCTGGCGGACTCCCGCATGTCCGCGTTCGTGCGTACGCTGCTCTCGGGCATGGGCGTCAGCGCGCACGCTCACTCAAGTCCGACGGCGCCCGAGGCGGACTTCTGGGTGCTCGGGCCCGAGGTGCCGTCCGAGCAGCTGCTGCGGTACTCCGAGGAGCGTCCGGGGCGGCTGGCCGTGCGCGTCGGGGTCCGGAGCGGGTCGAGCCCGGGGCTGATCGACCTGCCCGATCTGAGGCCCGGCGCGCTGCGGGACGCGCTGGCGCCGGTGGCACGCGGCGGGGCGGGCGCATGAGCCGACCGGCATGGCGGGTACTCTGCGTGGACGACAATGAGCTCGTCGGTGAGGCGGTACGGACGCTGATGCTTTCGAGCGAGCGGTTCGTCCCCGTGGGTCATCTGACGAGCGCGGATTCATTGGCGGAAGAAGTGGGCCGGTTGAAGCCTGCGCTCGTGGTGCTCGACATCGACATGCCGGGGCGCGATCCGCTGGAGGCGCTCTCTGAGATCTCACGCGCCTTCCCGGAGACCCGCACGGTCGTCTTCAGCGGTCATGCGCGGGCGGACCTGGTGGAGCGAGCGGTGATGTGCGGCGCCTGGGGCTATGTCTCGAAGCGGGACGGCGAGCGCCACCTGATGGAGGCGCTGGAGCAGGTGATGAAGGGCGAGTTCGCGCTGAGCCCCGAGCCGGCCGCCGTGTTCCGCGGGGACGCGCTCGCCTGAAGAACATCTGCGCGGAACGCTTCAGGCGTCGCGCAGCCTGTATCCGACCCCGGACTCGGTGATGAGCCAGCGCGGCTGGGCGGGCTCGGCCTCGAGCTTGTGCCGGAGCTGCTGCATGAAGACCCGCAGATACTGCACGTCCGCCGCGTGCGACGGCCCCCACACCTCGGTGAGGAGCTGGCGGTGCGTGAGGACCTTGCCGGCGTGCTTGACGAGCAGCGCCAGCAGGTTGTACTCCGTGGGCGTGAGCCGGACTTCCTGTCCATCGCGGGTGACGACGCGGCGGGCCAGGTCGACGCGGATGTCGCCGAAGGCATGGGTCGAGGCGGCGCCGCCGGTGCGTGCGGCGTGACGGAGCGCGACGCGGATGCGGGCGGTGAGTTCGCCCACGCCGAAGGGCTTCGTGAGATAATCGTCGGCGCCGGCGTCGAGCGCGGCGACCTTGTCGCTCTCCTGCCCGCGGGCGGAGAGGACGATGACCGGCACGCTCGACCAGCGGCGGAGCTCGCGCAGCACCTCAAGCCCGTCCATGTCGGGGAGTCCCAGGTCGAGGATGACGGCATGAGGCGGCTGCATGCCCGCCTGGATGACGCCGTCCTTGCCGGAGGCGGACTCGTTGACGCGATACCCGTGCGCGCCGAGCGTCGCGCGGAGGAAGCGCCGGATGGGCGCTTCGTCCTCGATGACGAGGATCAGCGGCTCAAGGCCTGGCATCCGCTGACTCCTCCGAGCGCTGCGTCGGCACCGCCGGCTGGGGCTCGATCGGAAGCGCCATCTTGAACGCCACGCCGCGCTCCGGCCGGTTCTCGGCCCAGACGCGGCCGCCGTGCGTGCGGAGGATGCCGTCGCAGATGGCGAGCCCCAGGCCCGACCCCTCGCCGCCCGGGCGCGACCCGCGGGCGAATCGGCGGAAGATGGCCCGCTCCTCGCCGGGGTTGATGCCCGGACCCTCGTCCTCGACGGCGATCACGACCGAGCCCTCGTGCTGGAACGACGCGATCTCGACGGGCGTGCCCGGGGGCGTGTGCCGGGCCGCGTTCTCGAGGAGGTTGATCAGCGCCTGCTCCAGCATGGCGGCGTCGACGCGGATGAGCGGGAGGTCGGGCGAGAGCCTCGTGCGCATGGGGCGACCGGCGAGGGCGGACTCGACACGGTTGACGGCGGCGCCCACGATCTCCTCCACGGAGCACCACTCGCGCTTGGGCTCGACGGCTCCCGCCTCGAGGCGCGTGGCGAACAGGAGGTTGCCGATCAGCCGGTTCAGCCGCTGCGCTTCCTCGACCACGGAGTCGAGGAGCTCGACACGGGTCGCCTCGTCGAGCCCGGCGTTGCTGTCGCGGAGCGTGCTGGCGGAGCCCGCGATGGCGGCGAGCGGCGTGCGCAGGTCGTGGGACACGGACGCCAGAAGCGTGCTGCGCAGTCGCTCGCCCTCGGCAGCCAGGCGTGCGTCCTGCGACTCGCGCATCATGGCGGTCCGCTCGAGCGCGAGCCCGAGCTGCTGCGCGAAGGTGTCCAGCAGCATGAGGCGCGCCGCGGTGAGCGCGTTGTGGGCTTCCCCGGGCTCGACGACGAGCGCGCCGACCTTGCCGCGGGAGGCGGTGAGCGGGATGGCCAGCACCTGAGCGGAGGGGAGCACGGCCGTGCCCGCGCCGCAGGGCTTGCCGTGGTCGTAGCACCAGCGGGCGACGCCCAGGGCCGACTCGTTGAGCGTGAGGGCCGATGGGTCTCCCGGGGCGATCTCGAGCCCGCCGAAGGACGTGGGCAGCACGACGGCCACGCCGCAGCCGAAGGTCTCGCGGATGTGGCGCGACGCGGCCTCGACGACGTCCGGCCCGTCGCGGGCGGCGGCGAGCTCGCGCGTCATCGAATAGAGGGCCGCGGTGCGCCGCTCGCGCTCGATCGCGGTCCGCGCGTTCTCGCGCACGCGCGACGTCAGCGACCCGACCACCATGCTCACAAGCAGGATCATCAGCAGCGTGACGACATCGCTGGGGTTGCTGATATAGAGGGTGTAGAGGGGTTCCGTGAAGAGGTAGTTGAACGCGAGCACACCGGCGAATGACGCGGCCAGCGCCGGTCCGCGGCCCGCGCGCAGCGCGGCGCAGACGAGCCCCAGCAGGCAGATCATCGCCTCCGTCGCCAGGTCCGGGGGCCTGAACACCAGCCATCCCAGCGCCAGCGATCCCGCCGCGATGGCCAGCGCTTCCACGTAGCCGGGCCAGGTGGAGCTCTGCGGCTGATTGAGCAGTGTGCTCCAGATGGGCGCGGGGGCGCGCTCGTCCGGATCGGATCGGATGACGTAGACGTCGATGTCGGTGCTCTGGCGGATGAGCCGATCGACCGGCGACCCGTGGAGCCGATCGAGGAACCGCCGCGGCGCGGGCTTGCCCACGAGGATCTTGCTGACGTTGCGCTCGCGGGCGTAGACCAGGAGCTGCTCGCTGATGGTCATGCCCGGGCGGAGGCCGACGGTGATCGTCTCGGCGCCGAGCGATTCGGCGAGGCGGAGGTTGCCGAGCAGCCGCTCGCGGCCGGCCGCGTCGAGGCGGTCGACCGGGGGCTCGACGTAGACCGCGAGGATGTCGGCGCGGAGCGCCATGGCGAGCCGCTTGGCGGCGCGCAGGAGCGTCGCGGAGTTGGGGCTGGGGCCCACGCCCACCAGGATTCGTTCGCTCGCGCCCCACGCCTGCGTCGCCCCCTGCTCGCGCTTGAGCGTGTCGACCTGCGTGTCCACCCACTCGGCGGTGCGGCGGAGGGCCAGCTCGCGCAGCGCGGCGAGATTGCCGCGCCTGAAGAAGGACTGGACCGCCTTCTCCGCCATCGCGGGCACGTACACCTTTCCCTGCCGCAGCCGCTCCAGGAGCGCATCGGGCGGGAGGTCGACCAGCTCGACCTCGTCCGCCTGCTCGACGACGGAGTCGGGCACAGTCTCGCGCACACGGACGCCCGTGATCTGCGCGACGAGGTCGTTCAGCGACTCGATGTGCTGCACGTTCAGCGTCGAGTAGACGTGGATGCCCGCGTCGAGCAGCGCGCGGACGTCCTGCCACCGCTTCTCGTTGGCGAGCCCCGGCGCGTTGGTGTGCGCCAGTTCGTCGACGAGGATGAACTCGGGCTTGCGCTCCAGCGCGGCGTCGAGGTCGAACTCCTGCAGGGTCGCGCCGCGGTATTCGACGGCGCGGCGGGGGAGGATGTCCAGGCCCAGGAGCTGGCCCTCGGTCTCGGCCCGGCCGTGCGTCTCTACGACGCCGACGACGACGTCGACGCCTCGGGCCGCGAGCGTGCGGGCGGCGGTGAGCATGGCGTAGGTCTTGCCTACGCCGGGCGAGGCGCCGAAGAAGATCTTCAGCCGGCCTCGACGGGCGGCGGCGTCGGCGGCCAACGTCTGGGCCAGCAGGTCATCGGGGTTGGGCCGGTTGTCGGGCAAGACGACTAGTTTGCCACATCCGCGTCGCCCGCGAAACGTACGCCGTCGAGATCGAGATTGAGGAGCAGCACATTCACGCGGGGCTCGCCCAGGATCCCGAACTGCCGGCCCGACGTGTGGCGGCGGACGGCGGCACGGACGTCGTCCTCGCTGAGCCCTCGGGCCCTGGCGACGCGCGCGACCTGAAACTCGGCCGCGGCGGGCGAGATGTGCGGGTCCAGGCCGCTGCCCGAGCTCGTGACCAGATCCTGCGGGACGGGCCCGGGAGCCTCGGGGGCTGCGACGGCGCGCTCCGCCGCTCGGAGCGCTTCGATGCGGGCCCGCGCCGCGTCGACCAGCGCCGAATTGAGCGGGCCGTAGTTCGATCCGCCGCTGAACGCCGCGTTGTAGGGCCTCGAAGGCGTCGCCGAGAGCCGACCCCAGAAGTACTTGGGATCCGTGAACGACTGGCCGATCAGCCGCGAGCCGAGCGCCTCCCCCCCACTGTTCTCGACCACCGACCCGCGGGCGGGACCGGGCAGGACGGCCCGCGCGGCGCCGGTGACGGCCAGCGGGTACGCCAGGCCCAGCAGCAGCGTGAACAGGACGAGCAATGACGCCGCGGGCCGCAGTGAGTCCACGATGTGCCGCGAGAGAGGCAGGTCGGACGTCCGGTCGGGCGCGGGTTCGTGCAGCATGTCAGGCGGCTCCCAGAGCGACGAGAATCAGGTCGATGAGCTTGATCCCGATGAAGGGGACGATCAGTCCGCCCACGCCGTACACCAGCAGGTTGTTCCGCAGCAGTCGCGAGGCGTCGACGGGCCTGTACGACACGCCGCGGAGTGCCAGCGGGATGAGCCCGATGATGACCAGCGCGTTGAAGATGACGGCGGCAAGGATGGCGCTGGAGGGCGTCGCCAGGCGCATGACGTTCAGCGAGTTCAGCTCGGGGTACGTGGCTGCGAAGGCGGCGGGGATGATGGCGAAGTACTTGGCGACGTCGTTGGCGATGCTGAAGGTGGTGAGCGAGCCGCGGGTCATCAGGAGCTGCTTGCCGATGCGCACGACCTCGATGAGCTTCGTGGGGTTCGAGTCGAGATCGACCATGTTGCCCGCTTCCTTCGCGGCCTGAGTCCCCGTGTTCATCGCGACGGCGACGTCGGCCTGCGCGAGGGCGGGGGCGTCGTTCGTGCCGTCGCCCGTCATGGCGACAAGGCGCCCGCCCCGCTGATACTCGCGGATCAGCTCGAGCTTGCGCTCGGGAGTGGCCTGGGCCAGGAAGTCGTCGACGCCCGCCTCGGCGGCGATGGCGGCGGCGGTCACGGGGTTGTCGCCCGTGATCATCACCGTCTTGATGCCCATGCGGCGCAGCTCCGCGAAGCGCTCGCTCATGCCGCCCTTGACCACGTCCTTGAGCTCGATGACCCCCAGCACGCGGGCGCCCTCGGAGACGACCAGCGGCGTGCTGCCGCGCTTGGAGACCTCGGTCACCGCGGCCCGGACGGAGTCGGGGTAGGTCCCGCCCAGGCGCGTCACGAAGGACTCGACGGCGTCGGCGGCGCCCTTGCGGATCATGCGTCCGTCGAGGTCGACGCCGCTCATCCGTGTCTGCGCGGCGAAGGGCAGGAACTGGGCGCCCAGCGCGTGGATGTCGCGCTCGCGGAGCTGGAAGCGCTGCTTGGCGAGCACGACGATGCTGCGCCCCTCGGGCGTCTCATCGGCGAGCGACGCGAGCTGGGCCGCGTCCGCAAGGGCGGACTCCTCGACGCCCGGCACGGGGACGAAGCGGGCCGCCTGCCGGTTGCCCAGCGTGATGGTCCCGGTCTTGTCGAGGAGGAGCACGTCGACGTCGCCCGCCGCTTCGACGGCCCGGCCGCTGGTCGCGATCACGTTGGCCTGCACCATGCGGTCCAGCCCGGCGATGCGGATCGCGGCCAGCAGCGCGCCGATCGTCGTCGGGATCAGGCACACCAGCAGCGCGATGAGCGTCGTGACCCCGACCGGGGACGCGGTCGACGACGGGTCGGCCCGGCGGGCCTCCATGGCCGCGAAGAGCGAGTACGGCAGCAGCGTCGCGCACGCCAGCAGGAAGACGATCGACAGGGCGGCCAGCAGGATGTCGAGCGCGACCTCGTTGGGAGTCTTCTGGCGCTTGGCGCCCTCGATCATCGAGATCATGCGGTCGAGGAACGACTCGCCCGGATTCGCGGCGATGCGGACGACCAGCCAGTCGGAGAGGACGCGCGTGCCGCCCGTCACGGACGAGCGGTCGCCGCCCGATTCGCGGATCACGGGGGCCGACTCCCCGGTGATGGCCGATTCGTTGACCGAGGCCACGCCCTCG
>JANRJV010000025.1:0-47705 GCA_033763795.1 Planctomycetota bacterium | reverse complement strand
GCAGGGCGGCTACGGCGGTGGCTCGCAGGGCTACGGCTCCGGTTGCTACGGCGGTGGCTCCCAGGGCTACGGCTCGGGCGGCTACGGCGGCGGCTCGCAGGGCTACGGCACACAGGGCGGCTACGGCGGTGGGTCACAGGGCTACGGCTCCGGTGGCTACGGCGGTGGGTCGCAGGGCTACGGCTCGCAGGGCGGCTACGGCGGTAGCTCGCAGGGCTACGGCTCGCAGGGCGGCTATGGCGGTGGCTCGCAGGGCTACGGCTCCGGCGGCTACGGAGGTGGCTCGAGCGGCTACGGCTCGCAGGGCGGCTACGGCGGTGGCTCGCAGGGCTACGGCTCCGGCGGCTACGGCGGTGGCTACGGGACTTCGGGCCGACTTGGCTCCACGTCCGGCGGTGACACCGACTACTCCAGCTCCGGCTCCTACAGCGGCAGGTCCTATGGCGGCGGTTCCTACGGTGGTTCCGGCGGCATGGGTTCCGGCGGAATGGGCGGCTACGGCGGTGGCTCCCAGGGCTACGGCTCGGGCGGCTACGGCTCGCAGGGCGGCTACGGCAGCGGCATGAGCGGCGGTCGCATGGGCCGCTCCGGCAGCCGCGGCGCGCCCAAGAACTACACCCGCTCCGACTCGCGCATCCAGGAAGAGGTCAACGACCGGCTCATGCAGTCGTACGACATCGATCCCTCGGACATCGAAGTGCGCGTGAGCGACGGCGAAGTCACCCTCACCGGCACCGTCGAATCCCGCCAGGCGAAGTTCGAAGTTGAGCAGCTCGCCGAGTCCATCCTGGGCGTCAAGGACGTCAACAACCAGCTCCGCATCAAGCGCTCCAGCGGCGGCGGGTCCGATGATGACTCGTCGTCCAGCGGGTCGTCGGGCTCGTCGTTCATGGGTTCGGGTTCGTCGACCGGTTCCAGCTCGGGCGGTTCATCGGGCTCGTCGGGCTCGTCGGGCTCGTCGGGATCCTCGGGCTCGTCCGGCTCGTCGGGTTCTTCCGGCGGCGCCAGCGGCTCGTCCTCCGGTCGCCGTTCGTCCATGACCGGCAGCTCGTCCTAACACGTTCTTTCGACTTTTACACGTCTCTGTTCATTTGCGCCATCCCGCCCTCGGCCTCAACCGGAGGCGGGACTTTCCAAGACATGTTTCCCGGATTCCATGGCCCGTCCGATCCGGGACGCCATGGCCGCGGATGATCACGCACTCCAGCACAGGACCATCACATGACCAGCAAGAACCTGCTTTCTCTGACCTGTACGGCGCTCTCGCTGCTCGCGGGCGCTGCGCTCGGGCAGAACCGCGACCCGAATCTCGTCGATCCGCGGCGGCCCGCCAGCGACCGCTCCAATCCCGCCAACGACCAGAACAACCGCGACCAGAACAACCAGGACAACATGCAGCGCGACCGCGCGGGCGCGAATCAGAGCCCGTCGTCGGCCTCCCCGCTGCTCGCCCAGATGCAGGGGACGTTCCGCGTCGACATCCGCCTGAACACCGACAACTGGAAGGCCGGGATGCACAAGAACGCGAATCCCGATCCCACCAACCAGCGCACGGAACCCCGGCCCGACGACCGCGCCGGAGCGACGGCCGGCGGCACCATGAAGTCTTGCACGGGCTACGCCGTCTCGGATCTGATCATGGGCGGCAACGTGCTGCGTCAGACTTTCGTCTCGACGGATATGTCCGACAAGACGACCGGCCCGGCCGGGACCGGCGCCGACCGCGGCAACCAGGCCAATCAGAACCGCGACCTCTCGACCATGACGATCGGCCCGGAGGCGTTCCGCGGCCTCTCGTACCTCAGCTTCGACCGCGACTCGAACATGTACCACGCCGTGTTCATGGACAGCATGGGCGGCAACATGCACATGAGCTCGGGGACCTTCGACGCCGCAGGACGGCGGATTGTCCTCACGCCCAGCCACTCGCAGCCGGGGGGCGGGATGGACCAGAACCGCGCCGCTTCATCGCACGCGGGCAAGAAGGTCGTTCTCGAACTCCTCGGGAACGACTCCTACCGCGTGACCATGTTCAAGTCCGGGGCCGGTGACATGACGACCAACACGACCAACACCGGCAACAACGCCAACAACCTCAATAACCCCAACAGCACGACCATGACCGGCGAAGCCGCCAACATCATCTACACCGCGACCTACACCCGGGCCGCCGGCAACGATCAGACGGGCATCAACCGCATGCTGTACCAGGACCACCAGATGTGGCCCGACTCCATGAACCGCGGCATCAACCGGAGCACCGACCGCAACGACGGCCGCGACCAGAACCGAGACCAGAACCGCGATCAGAATCGCGACCCCAACCGCAACACCAACCCGGGCAACACGAACCCCGGCGGTTCTCCCACGAACCCCCGCTGAATCGTGACGCCCCGGTACTGAACCCCCACGAGGACGCCGGAGCCGCTTTCGGGCGCTCCGGCGTCTTTTTTTACCACGCGCACCCGCACACTCCCAGGAGGTCGCCCCTTGGCCACCGAATCGAAGCATGTCGCCGGCGACAGGTACCCGAAGCCGCCGTTCCCCAAGCAGCATCAAGCCTCGCCCGGTCTCGAGAGCCGCTTGAAGCCCGAGCCGCTCTGGCGGGGCGAGCACTACCGCGCGTCTAACAAGCTCGAGGGCAAGGTGGCGCTGATCACGGGTGGTGACTCTGGCATCGGCCGGGCCGTGGCGTACTTCTACGCCCGTGAAGGCGCCGACGTCGCGCTGACCGCCATGCCCGAGGAGGCGTCCGACGCGGAACTGGTGCGCAGCGCCATCGAGCAGCTGGGCCGGCGGTGCGTGGTGTTCGAGGGCGACCTCGCGGACGCGGACTTTTGCCAGAGCGTAATAGACAGGACCGTCGACGACCTGGGTTCGCTCGACATCCTCGTGCACAACGCGGCGCACCAGAACCGCACCGAGGTCGACGAGCTGGACGAGGCCGAGCTCGACACCACCATGAAGGTCAACGTCTACGCCTACATCAGGCTCGCACGCGCCGCGGTGGCACACATGCAGCCGGGCTCGGCGATCATCGCGACCGGATCGGTCGTCGGGATCCACGGCTCCGACCGCCTGAGCGCCTACGGCGCCACCAAGGGGGCGATCCATGCCATCACCAAGTGCCTGGCCAAGGAGCTGATCGAGAAGGGCATCCGCGCCAACTGCATCGCGCCCGGGCCCGTCTGGACGCCCCTCAACGCCGCCGACGAGGGGATGGAGCCGGAAGACGTCGCGAACTTCGGCAAAGAGACGGGCAAGTCCCAGATGGGTCGCCCCGCTCAGCCCGAGGAGATCGCGCCGGCGTTCGTCTTCCTCGCCTCGCACGCGGACTCGAGCTTCGTGAACGGCGTCGTTCTTCCCATCACGGGGGGGCCCGTGGAGTGATCAGCCGCCGACGGACCGGGGCCCGTGCCGCTGACAGTGGGTGCAGCAGTACACGGATCCTTCCTGATCGAGCCCGTGCCCGATGACCCGGCAGCCGCAGTGCGCACACCAGGGAGCCAGCGCATGAATGGCGCACTCGAAGCAGTCGTAGTGATGCGTGGCTCCCATGTACGTGACTTCCATCATCCTGTCGTAGGTATTGCCGCACTGCTCGCACTTCATGGTCGTCCTCCCAGGTGGATTTCTGATGCGGGCGATGGACGCCCGTGGAGCGCGAAGTGTGCTCCGGCACATGAAGCCGAGATGACCCGACGGGCATTTGTCACCCCTGAGAAAGGATTCGCACAATGTCCTGCGGTTTGCTGATTGCTCGAAGTGCCCGCCGCCGTCATGCTCTCGCCGCCGGACCGCACCGGCGGGAGAGAGATCGAGCGGCTGGAAACGCGGTCGGGAGACCCGCGCGGGCGACACAGCCGTGACGTCGCCCCTCCATCCGTCGGACGCGTGTGCTCTTCCGGGCGCACGGGTCCGTTCATACATGGGGGCAGTCCTCCCCGGCGACAACTGCAGGGGCACCGCCATCGTCACCGGCGCTTCGTCGGGAATCGGGGCCGCCGTAGCGCGGGCACTGGCGCGCGAGAGATACCGAACGGTGCTCATCGCGCGCCGGGCGCCTCTGCTGAGCGAGGTCGCGGCGGAGTGCGAACGGTCCGCTCCTTCGCGGGCGGTGGCGTTCGATCTGAGCCGCACAGATGAGATCGCGCCGCTGCTGACGCGCGTGCTCGCGGAAGAGCCGGCGGCGGACGGGCCCGTCATACTGGTCAACAACGCCGGCGCCGGCAGGTACGGCCCCTTCCTGGAGCATCAATCCCCGGACTTCGAGCGGCTGATCAGGCTGAACTACCTGGCCCCGATCGAGTGCATCCGGGCGGTGCTGCCGCGCATGCTCGCCGAGGGGCGTGGTCACGTCTTCAACATCGGGTCCATGTCCAGCGTCATCGGCTGCTACTGGCATCCCGCCTACGGTCCGACCAAGGCCGCGCTCTGCAACCTGACGGAAGCGCTCGCGAGCGAACACGAGAGCTCCGGGGTTCGGTTCACTCTCGTTCTGCCGGGCATCATCCGCACGCCGTACTTCGACGCGCCGGATATGCGCCTGCTCTGGCGCAGTGTCTCGCACCGGTCGATCAGCGCCGAGGCCATGGCGGACGCGATCGTCTCGGCCATCGGCACCAGGAAGCTGCACCTGCACATGCCGCGGCACTACCGGGCGCTGAGCATCCTCGCCGCGTGTGTCCCGAGCTTCGCGGCGAGGCTCGTCCGAGCGAACTCGCGTCCCCTGCCGTCGACTTCCGGCCCCCGACGCGGGGCGGCTCCTGTCGCCGCTGGCGTGCCGGCTCGCGACGCGGCTCCTTGAGCGCTGCGCCGGCGGAACCAGAGACGACTAGCGGGACTTGCGTCCGCCGCCGCGCGTGCCCGCGGCCTTCGATTGTCCGCGCTTCTTGCCGGTCGACGGAGCTATTGCGCTCTTCGCCGCCGCTTTCGATGCGCCGCGCCTGACGGGAGCTTTCGTCGGCGCTTTGGCCTTGGAGGCCGGCGGGCCGGACCGCTCTTCTCCGCCACGCGCCGCGGGCTTCGCGGCCGCCTTCGACGGGCGACTCTTCGTGGAGCGATCGGTGCGCGGCGGCGGAGACGCGTCCGGATCCCGCAGCAGGGGCAGTTCGCGGCGTGACTCCTCGTAGCTCGACCACGGGTCGATCGCCCCCCTCGCCAACCGCTCGCCGAGCGTCCGCACCGTCCACACGTCGGGCTTCTCCAGTTCCTTGAGTTCGTCCCACGCCAGGGGCACGGCCACCGTCCCGTTGGCTCGCGCCCGCGACGAATACGGGGCGATTGACGTCGCCCCCCGCCCGTTGCGCAGGTAATCCACGAAGATCTTCCCCAGACGCTTCGACTTGGTCGCCGTCGCGATGTAGCGGTCGGGCTCGGCGTTCACGAGCGTCCGCGCGACTTCCAGGCAGAACGCCTTGGCCTCGTCCCACGAGGCTCTCGGCTTCAGCGGAGCGACGACGTGCAGCCCCTTGCCGCCGGTCGTCTTCAGGAAGGGCCTGAGCCCAGCCGCCTCGAGCAGACGCCTCACAAGCTCGGCCCCCTGCTTGACGCGCGCGAACGGGACGTCCGGCGCCGGATCGAGATCAATCGTGATCTGGTCGGGCCGCTCCAGATCGCGGCCGCTCGATCCCCAGGGGTGGATCTCCAGGACGCCGAACTGCACGAGCGCGACCAGGCCCTGCGCCGAGTCGATCGCGATGTAGTCCGCGGGCCCGTCCTCCTCCTCTACGCGGATCGATGTCACGGGCTCGCCGAAGGTCTCGCGCACGTGCTTCTGAAAGAAGCACTGGCCTCCCCGGCCCGCGGGGCAGCGCACGGTGCTGAGCGGTCTGCCTGCGACGAATGGCAGCATGCGCTCCCCCACCATCTCGTAGTAGCGCGCCAGCTCCAGCTTGGTAACCCCGGTTTCCGGATAGAGCACGCGCTCGGGATGCGAGATCCTGATGCCCGCAACCAGCGCGCCGCCCGACTTGCCGCGCGCCGGTTTACCGCGCGCCGGCCTGTCACCCGCAGCGTCACCGGAGGTTCTATGCGGCACATCGCTTGAGGGCGCCGATGCTGACGTCACGGCTTGTTCCTCCGGCTGTGAAGGGGCCAGTTCGACCGGCGCGGCTTGCGCGCCGCCCTTGATCGATTCGAGCGGGCGGGGCTTCTCGATCCGCACCTGCCCGGCGGGCTTGTCCTCGCGCAGACCCTGGAACGACGGATGCCGCAATCGCCCCTCGTCCGTCCACTGCGTGAACTCCACCTCCGCCACGAGCTCGGGCTTCACCCATCGCACCCCCCTGCTCTCGGCCCGATCCGGCGGCACGTCCGCCGGACATTTCTCGACCGCGAGCCGGTCGAGCCTCTGGCGGATGTCCCGAAGCGTGCTCTCGTCGAAGCCGGTCCCGACGCGCCCCGTGTAGGCGAGCTGCCCGTCGGCGTCGTACGCCCCGAGCAGCAGCGCGCCGAAGTGCTTCCGCGCGCCGCCGGGCGGCGTCCAGCCGATGACCACGAACTCCTGCCTCCGTCCGCACTTGACCTTGAGCCAGCTGCGCGAGCGCATCTGAACGTAGGGCGCGTCCGCCTTCTTGCAGATAATCCCCTCGAGCGCGAGCTGGCAGGCGTTCTTGTGCACGTCGGCGCCGTTGCCCGTGACGTGGTCGGAGAACCGGATCATGCCCCGCCCGGTCTCGGGGACGATCTGACGCAGCAGGCGCTTGCGCTCGACGAGCGGCGTCTGCGTCAGGTCGAACCCGTCGAGGTAGAGCAGGTCGAAGACGAAGTAGACCAGCCCGTCGAAGTGCCGGGCCTTGATCGCGCTCTGCAGCTCCTGGAACGCGGTGCGGCCGCCCGCGTCGACGATGGTCGCTTCGCCGTCGAAGATCGCGCTGCGAACGGGCAGGTCCCCCACCGCTTCCGAGAGCGGCCTGAACTTGTCGGTCCAGTCGGCCCCCGAGCGCGTCAGCAGATGCACCGACGACCCGGAGCGGCGCGCGATCAAGCGGTATCCATCGAACTTGATCTCGTACAGCCACCCGTCCTCGGGCGGCGCGCGGTCGGTCAGCGTGCACAGCTGCGGCCTGATCTGCCGAGGCATGGGCGACGCCGCCGCGCCCTTGACGTGCGACGGATCGGCCGGCACTCCCTGCGCGATCGCGGCCTCCGCCGCGGCGACCCGCGCCGCCTCTTCCCCCGGCGCCTTCTCGTCGCGGTGGTTCTCCACGGCGCCGCCGGCGGTCCACGTCGCATCGGCGGCCGCGGCGATCTCGCGCAGCGTCCGGCCCGACTTGATGCTCCGGTCCTTCTCCTTGAGCAGGCTCTCGCCGTCGTCCGAGGCGTGCTCGTCCTGATGCTTGATGAGCAGCCAGTTGTCGCCGCGCTCGTCGTCGCGCGAGGCCCGCAGCCGCGTCAGCGTCCACCGGCCGTGCAGCTTCCGGCCCTCGAGCGAGAACGAGAGCTTGCCCCGCCTGATCGCGCGGGCCGGGTCGGCTTCTTCGGGGGTCCACTCGCCCCGGTCCCACAGCATGACCGTGCCGCCGCCGTACTGGCCCGCGGGGATGATGCCCTCGAAATCGCCGTACTCCAGCGGGTGATCCTCGACGTGCACCGCCAGCCGCTTGTGCACGGGATTCAGCGACGGGCCCTTGGGCACGGCCCAGGACGCCAGCACGTCTCCGACCTGCAGCCGAAAGTCGTAGTGCAGCCGCGACGCGTCGTGCTTCTGCACGACGAACAGGCGGCCCGACGCGTCGGCCGGGGCCTCTGCCCCCGGTTCGGGCGTGCGCGCGAAGTCGCGCTTCTTCTTGTATTCGTCGAGGGGCATGCGGTGCGCGGAGAAGCGTCAGCCTCAGCCGGTCTTCCTCCGCGAAGGCTTGCGCGCGGGCTGCGGCTCCTGGCGATCCTTAGAGGACGGCGACCGGCTGCGCGCAGCGCGCTCCCGCTTGGGCTTGGTCTCGGCCGCGTCCGGGGCCGAGCCCCCCTGCGACTGCAGGCTCCGCTTGAGCGCCTCCATGAGGTTGATCGGCGCGGGCGCGTCGTCGTCCGCGGCCCGCTCGGCCACGCGCTCGGTCTGCCCCGAGTCGATCTTCTTCTGGATCCACTGCATCAGCGCGTCGCGGTACTCGTCCTGATACTCCGACGGGTCCCAAGGCCTCGCCATCGATTCAACGAGCGTCCGGGCCATCTTCACCTCTGCCTTCGACACGCCGACCTTCTCCAGATCGCCCGGCACCGTCAGGTCCTTGGGCGATCGCAGCTCGTGCCGGTACCGCAGCAGCGTCAGCACGAGCACGTCGCCGCGCGGCGCCATCGCCGCAAGGTATTGCCGCGTGCGTATCACGACCCGCGCGATGCCCATCTTCCCCGTCTCGCGCAGCACTTCGCGGAGAAGCGCGTAGCCCTTCTCGCCGCCCTTTCCCGGCTCGAGGAAGTAAGGCTTGTCGAAGTACATCGGGTCGATGTCCGCGCCGTCGACAAACCCCTGGATCTCGACAGCTTTGGACGCCTCCGGCGCGGCCCGCTTGAAATCCTCGTCGCCGATCAGGACGTAATTGCCGTCGTTGTACTCATACCCCTTGACCACCTGATCCCACGGCACTTCCTCGCCGGTCTCTGCGTTCACGCGCTCGTATCGGACCCGCGCGTGATCCCGCGAGTCGATCAGGTGGAACTGGACCTCCGTCCGCTGCTCGGCGGGGAAGAGCGTCACCGGAACGCTGACGAGCCCGAAAGAGATGTGGCCTTTCCAGATGGGGCGCATGATGCAGAGTGTGCGGCGGCGCTGTGAGCAAACCGTGATGGCGCCGTGAATGCCCGCTCACCGCGGCGTCGCGAGCTCGCGCGCGACACTCGGGCGCGGCATCGCTCCCGATGAGTCCTGCCGAGCATCATCAGGAAATTATTGAGCGTTCAGCACGCGTTCACACGCGGGTTATGGCAACCGGGCATTCTTGAGCGGCTCCGGGAGCGTCGCGCTGAATCAAGCGTTGCGGCAAGACCGGAGCGTGAACCCACACCTCAACAGGAGTGTCGATATGCCACGCAGGGATGATTACGACGACGATCGTTACGAAGGTCGTTCCGAGGGCGGGCAACGCTCGTCCCAGATGCAGGAGCGCGACGAGATGGGCCGGTTCGCCGGCCACGACGATGATGGCGGCAGCAGCGGCGGCGGTCGGGGCGGCTCTTCCCGCTCACGCGGGTCCTCATCCGGCGGTCGTTCGTCCTCGTACGACGATGATGATGATCGCGGCTCGTCGCGTTCGGGCTCGCGCAGCAGCGGCGGCGGTTCTTCGTCGCGCGGCCGGGGCGAAGACGATGAGTACTTCGTTGACTCGCTCGGACGCCACTATTCCCGCGAGTCGTACGAGCGGGCCCAGGAAGGCCGGTCGCGCGGCGGCCAGCACTCGCACGGCGGTCGCGGCAGCGATTACGATGACGACGACCGCGGCAGCAGCCGCAGCCGCGGGTCGTCCGGCCGATCGAGCAGCTACGACGACGACGAAGGCGGCTCCAGCCGCGGCGGCTCACGTTCCGGCGGCGGGTACTCCTCCTCCGGCGGACGCCGTTCCAGCGGCACCAGCGGTGGTGGCGGCCAGGAACGCGACGAATTCGGCCGCTTCACCAGCGATGACGATGACTACAGCTCCAGCCGCGGCGGTTCCCGCTCCAGCGGCGGCTCTTCCTCCGGTCGCCGGTCCAGCGGCGGCGGAAGCAGCGGCGGCGGCAGCCAGGAACGCGACGAATTCGGCCGCTTCACCAGCGGTGATGACGATGACTACGGATCGAGCCGGAGCGGGTCGTCCCGTTCCCGTGGCTCGTCGGGTCGCTCGTCGTCCGATGACGACGACGACCGTGGCTCGTCCCGATCAGGCTCTCGGGGCGGGGGCAGCAGCTCCCGCGGCCGCGGTAACGACGACGACGATGAGTACATCGACTCCGCGGGACGCCACTACACCCGCGAGTCCTACGAACGCGCTCAGGAAGGTCGCTCGCGCGGCGGCCAGAACTCGCAGGGCGGTCGCAGCGGCGGTGGCCGCTAACCGACCCGGCTTCCGATTCTCGTGACCCCATCAGGGCTCGTCCTTGCTCAGGCGAGGGCGGGCCCTGTCTATGCGCGCGCTCGAACGATCGTCACCGCGGCGTCGATGCGCGTGGGTCGCGTCGGCCGCCGGAGCATGATAAAGCAACCCCGGGCGCAGAGCGCTCCGGGGTCGCCGGGAAGTGGGCGTGCCGCGATCTGTTGCGCTCAGCGCGACTGCATCAGCGTTGCCGCCTGCTGCTCGTGTGCTTCGAGCACGGGCAACTTCCGGGCGATCAGATCCCGGATGACGGGGTCCGTCGCGCGGTCGCGCTCCTCGCGCAGCAGTTCGATGGTCCGCCGGTGCCCCATCTGCATCTGACGGGCGAACTCGCGGTCGAATTCAACCCCGTTGTAGGACGCCAGCCGCCGATACACGGCGTTGTGATCCTCGGCGGAAGGCACCGACGGCGTGTTCTTCATCGCCATCTCGCGGTGGACCGTCTCGGGCGACGTGAGCGTCACGCCGAACTCGCGCACCAGGCGCATGACCTCGACGTCGCTCGCCTGATGGTCCCTCACCAGCGCCCGGCCGTACTCGCGCACCGCCTGGCTCGAGGCCTTTTGCTCGGCGAGCCGGCCCATCTGGATCTCGTGCGTGTTGCTCGCGTGCATCATCGAGAGCACGCGCCCCGCGTCGTGCTCGGCGCGGTCCGCCGCGTGCACGCCCAGGTTCGGATTGTCCGTCGCAGTGGTGGGTCGCTCGTCGCGCGTGACGCCGCGCGAGTTGTACCCGTCATCGGAACCGCACCCGGCGAGAAGCCCGGCGATCGTCCCGACCAATGTCAGTTTGCGAAGTCTCACGCGTGCCGCCTCCAGCCGGGGCGCCCGCCCTTGTGGCGTGCTTCCGCCCGGCACACGGACTCTCGTCCGACCCGATGAACGCACCGTGAAGCCCCTGTGAGCGCATCCGGCGATCTTCGACGGGTCCCCCGCTCGGGCGATCCCTGACTGCCCGCGCGCTCAAGATGAGACGATTTTTCAGCGGCGCTTCATAGCCCCTTGCTCGCATGAGTCCATGCTTGGTTCGTTCATCGGAAGACTCTTCTCACAAGCCGCATCACGCGCACAAAGGAGACAAACAATGCGTAACGCTCACAACAGCCGCCGCCGCGCCGAGGAAGAACTTGAACTGACCGACCTCCGCGCCGACGTCGCCGCGATCCGCGACGACTTCGCAAAGCTCATCAAGGATCTGGGGACCACCGGCGTTCAGAGCCTCAAGCAGAAGGCCCACCGCGCCGGCGACGCCGTCTCCGCGTACGCCTCGCGCGAGAACGTCTCCGAGCTGAGCGACCGCGTCGTGGACGTCGTGTCCCGCCGCCCGGTCACCTGCCTTCTGGCCGCCGTAGGCGTCGGCGCACTTCTCTTCACCCTGCTGGGCAACAGCGATACCGATGAGTGATCGACCCACTTCATCCTCCCGCCACGGCCACGCCGCGAGACTCCACGCCGACGTGGAGCACCGCAAGCGGCAGATGCGGCTCGCATCACGCCCCCGGGAGATCTCCCGATCCGGCGGCCCCGACGGGATGCTCGGCAGTGCTTTGTCCTACGCACTCAAGCGACCGGACGCCCTCGCCGCGGGGCTGTTTTTCCTGAGTTCGCTGCTCTTCCGCAAGCGTGCGGTCCGCCGCTCTCTCCGTGGGGCGGTCGCGCTGAATGCGGCACGCTCGATTCTCTCAGTACTTCGCCCGATCGTGTCGGAATTCGCTCAGACAGCCGACAGCTCACGCCCCAAGCGTTGAACTTTCGGACACCAAAGATACGCCGCTTCGTCTTATTTGAAGCGCAAAGAAGGCAGCAGGGTTTATACTCTCGCATTCCGCGACCGGACCATTTCAGGGGTTTCACCCGATGCGCGTGCTCATAATCGAAGACTCGCCGCCCGTCGCGACCGCGATCCAGCAGGGCCTGCAGGACAACGGCTTCGACGCCGACACCTGCTACACGGGCTTCGAAGGCGAAGACACCGCGGCCACGCACCCGTACGACATGATCCTGCTGGACATCATGCTGCCGGACCGGCACGGCCTCGACGTCTGCCGGAACATCCGCCGCCGCTCCGTCTCAACGCCGATCATCCTGGTCACAGGTCTCTCGGACCTGCACAACCGCGTGGAAGGGCTCGACGCCGGCGCCGACGACATCATCATCAAGCCCTTCGAGTTCAGCGAACTGCTGGCGCGCATCAGGGCGCGCCTGCGCCGCAACGCGATGGTCACGGGCCGGCACATCCAGCTCGACGACCTGGAGCTCGATCTCTACACGCGGCGCGTCCGACGCGCCGGGAGCGAGGAGATCGCCCTCTCCAACCGCGAGTTCGCCCTGCTCGAGTACCTCATGCGTCACCCGGGCAAGGTCCTTCCCAGGGCCGAGATCTCGCGCGCCGTCTGGGAAACGGACCTCGACGCTTCGAGCAACGTCATCGATGTCTATGTCGCCGCGCTGCGTCGCAAGCTCGACCGCGGGCGCAGCGAACCGCTGATCCAGACCATCAAGAACATCGGGTACCGCATCGGGCGCCCGGCTTCCGAGCCGGGGCGCGACGCGCCCGCTCTCGCGGTCACGCGCGCCGAGTCGCTGCCGCCCCCGCAGGGCGCGTGAGCCGCTCGCAGCGCGCCGCCGGTGCGACCCGACCGTGTGATCCACGCGCGGGATGAGCCCCGATTTACGGCGCGTTCATCGTCTCCCCAGTGAGTGACGCGAAACTGTCTGTGGTGCCGGCGCACACGCGTGCCGCCGACAACCGCTGAAGCTTACTCACAGGGAGACATCATGGCAGTCATCACCGGACTCTTCAATACCGCCGCCGCCGCGAGCTCGGCCGTCAACGCCCTCGAAGCCCGAGGCGTACCCTCGTCCGACATCAGCCTCATCGCCGCCGAGGGGACGCGCCACGAGGCCTTCGGCATCGACACCAAGACCAAAGCACCCGAGGGCGCCGCACTGGGCGCAGGGCTCGGCGGCGCCACGGGTGCCCTCATCGCCGGCCTGACCATGGTCGGCGCGCTCGCCACGGGCGGCGTGGGCCTCCTCGCGGCCGGACCGCTCGTCGCCGCTCTTGCCGGCGCGGGCGCGGGCGCCGCCGCCGGCGGCGCCATCGGCACCGCCATCGGTTTCGCCATCCCCGAGAACGAAGTCAAGCACTACGACGAGGCCTTCCGCAAGGGTGCCGTCCTCGTCGGCGTCCAGGCCACCGGAGACGACCGCGACAACATCGTCCGCGACGTCCTCAAGAACAGCGGCGCCACCAAGGTCGCCAAGGCCTGATATCCGCGGCACGACACGATCCGGCAGGAGGCCTTTCCCAATGAAGATGTCCACGCTCAACAACCTGTTGCAGGAACAGATCAAGGACGCGTACAGCGCGGAAACGCAGCTGCTGGACGCGCTGCCGAGGATGCGCGACGCGGCGGATGACGCCACGCTCAAGCAGGCTTTCGACGACCATCTCCAACAGACCTTCGACCACGTCTCCAGACTCAAGGAGCTCTGCGAGAAGATGAGCCTCAGCCCGCTCGGACACGAGTGCAAGGCGATGCACGGCCTCATCGAGGAGGGCTCCGAAGTGGTCGACGACAAGAACTCGGAACCCGCCGTCAGGGACGCCGCTCTCATCTGCGCCGCCCAGAAGGTGGAGCACTATGAGATGGCGCTCTACGGCTGCCTGGCCGCTTACGCACGCATGCTCTCCCACGAGACAGCCCGCGAAACCTTCGAGAAGACCCTCGAGGAAGAGCGTGCCGCCGACGCAAAGCTCACGGAGATCGCCGAGCTCTGGGTCAACGCCGCCGCGGGCACGGACCGCTGATCATTCCACCGCCTCAAGCGTGCAAACTTCAGCTTCGGGGGGTCCACGTTCGCCGAGAGCGTGGACCCCGCTTGTCAGGCGGGGGACTGCAGGCACTGTCTCGGTGCATCCCGCCGGTGAAACATGAACGTGGCGTCGTGCCTGATTGTGTTGTCGTCAGTCACCGTCCTGCTCTCGGGCTTGGCGCGGTTCTGGAATCCGCCTCATCCGTCGCACCTTGCCTGGCTCGATGCCGCGTTCATTCTCTCGGGGGCGCTGCTGCTGACCTGCCTGCTCGTTGTCCTGACGCGCCGCATGCGCGAAGCGGGCGTGCGTTCGATGTACGCCGTCATCCAGGAGGGGGCGAAGCGGACATCGGCGGAGGATGAATGACCTTTGTCCGGCGGCAGGCTCATCGATTCATTCTCAGACCGAATAAATACCTGCACGACGAACAGGGAACTCAGACTCTCACCTCATGGAGAAGACTCACATGCAGAAGACCACGCGACGTACGGCCGCTCGAATCACGCCGCTGCTTATTGCGCTCATCGCGGGCGCCGCCGCCAGCACGATCGCCGCCGAGCCCCAGGCTCAGCGCGACGCCGCGGGCAACACCGCCGCGGCCCAGCAGAACCACCGACGCTTCATGCTCGGCTCGGGCCTCATCGGCCTGAATCTCGAAAACCGCGCCGATGAGGACATGGGCGAGATCGAGGACCTGGTCATCAACCGCGGCACCGGGCGTATCGAGTACGCACTCATCAAGAGCGGCGACGTGCTGGGAATGGGCGGCCGCACGGTCGCCGTCCCCTTCGCCAGGCTCTCGGACGATCCGCGGCGCGACGACGACACCATGATCATCGATCTCACCGCGGACCAGCTCCGTCAGTGGGGCGACGCCGTCCCCGAGAATTGGTGCGACCGCAACACCGGCTGGTGGGGCGATGATCTCGACGATCGCTACCACGACGACACGGGCCTGAACCGCACGAAGGACCGCGACATCGGCCAGCCCGATCAGCGCACCGATCGCGACAACGACGCTCGCGACCGCGCCGCCAACGAGGCCGAGGACGACCTCGATCCGTACGCCGTGGCCATCGCCGCCGCGACGGAGGAAGCCATGGGCGGCGAGGTCATCGCGGTCCACCGTGAGCACGCGAACGCCCCGCTCCACAACGACGAGATGGTCGTCGTCATCCGCGATCAGACCGGCCAGACCCGCGAACTGATCGCCGGACCTTCCTGGTACACCTCGGGCCAGACCCACCCGCCGATGCGCGGCGACAAGCTCGATGCCCGCGTCCGCGTCGTCACCAAGGACGGCGCCAACCCCCGCTACTACATCTCTTCCGCGACCGTCGACGGCGAGCGCATCATCTTCCGCGACGACGCCGGCCGACCCGTCTGGAACCGCGGCAACTCCTACAACAACAACAACAACAACAACCGCGATCGCAACAACCCCGGCAGCACCAACAACAGCAACAACAACGTCACCGACACGCGCAGCACCGAAGGCTACAACATCGGCACCAGCGACGATCATCGCCGCGACCGCACCAACGACGCTAACCGCAACGACAATCCTGAGCGCAACAACACCGCCGACCGCCGGGGATCGGACACCGGCCGCGGCAACCAGGACACCAGCGCGCCCGGACGCGACCGCACCGCCGACAATACCCACAACCGCGCGGGCGGATCGCTCGACCGTTCGGGCACCCGCTCCATGCTGCTCAGCGAGCTCATCGGGTCGCGGGCGCGCGTCCTCAACGAGGACGGCGGCGCCATCAACGACGTTATCGTCGAGACCACCTCCGGACGCATCGCCTTCATCTGCTTCGACCCCAACAGCAACTTCCTGGGCATCGCCGACACCGTCCGCCTCGTCCCATGGTCGGTCGCGTACGTCGGGTACGACGGATCCGTCCGCATCGACGCCACCAAGGAGATGATCGAGTCGGCGATGGAAGCGCCCACCGATCTCACGGGCTGGAACACCGGCACGGGCTATACCAACGCCTACCGCTCCTTCAAGGTGGACGCCCCCGAATTCCGCCGATGGGACGGCCGAAACGACAATCTCAACAACACCGACCGCAACCGCCGCGACAACGCCCGTCCCAACGACACCTTCCCCAACAACCCCAGTCGCGACAACAACAACCAGAATCCCAATCGCAACGACCGCGACCGCTGAGTCGCGTCCACAATCCGGATCGCCGCGAAGCTGCACGCGGCGTTCGAGGGGAGACGAGGCGGAATCTTTGCCGCCTCGTTTCTTTTTTTGCGCCGGGACGCCAAACGCCTCGACCCCGCACGCCGCGACCCCGTCGGCGGGGGGACCCTGCTCGGACGCGGGCGCGTCAGCGCAGCTCGCGCGCGATGTCCACGATGACGCCCACCATCTCCTCCCGCGCCCCGCGGCCGCTCCGCGCTGGCGCGCCGGGCTCGGGATTCGCCGGGTTCTCGGCTGTCGCGTCCACCATCCCACTTACCCGGATGCCGCTTCCATCCGCCACTTCCAGCTCGTCCAGCGGTTCGTAGCGGATCAGCCACCGCCAGTCGTAGCGCGGCGCCGCCAGAACCAGGCTCGCCGCACCGTCCCGGACAATCTCAACCTTGAGCGACCTGCCCCGGGGCCCCAGGAGCGGCGTCAGTCCCACGATCTGCCCCCCCGCGCCGACCGTCCCCTCCGCTTCAATCTCCCGCCGCTCCCCCGCACCGAGTTCAAACGGCGGAGCCAGCACGGGCACGCTCACCACCCGTCTCGCCGGCATCTCTCGCGACCACCGCAGCCCAACACGCACGCGGCCCCGCGCCTGCGCCGCCCCGCCCCGCGTGTACACATCCATCACGATCACGTCTCGCCCCGTCACCCGCACGCCGCACCCCGCGGGCATCCGCCGCACCGCGTCGCCCGGGCTGTACGACGCCAGCAGCGTCAGCCCCTTCCAGGACTCGTCCGCGCCGGACGCTCCCGCCTCCGGTCTCTCCCCGTCGGCTCCGCCCTCTCGGATCCATATCAGCGCCCGCTGCACGACGTCATGCCCCGCCGGCCGAACCTCCACCGCCTCTAGCCACTGCTCGCCCTCAACCGCGATCGGAACGGTCACGCGCACATGCCCGACCGACGACTCCGCCGGAACATCGAACAGCCCCGACACGGTCACATCGGGCTCGCCGATCGCCCACGTCCCGGGTTCCTCGCGCCACGCCGGCGCCTCGCCGGGATCGCCGAGGGTCCGGGACGAGCTCAACCATTCCAGCAGCAGCCGCCGCTCGCGTTCCGGCAGGCGCCGGTCGTTCGCCCAGCGCATCTCGCCCGGCGCGCCGCGCTCCCCGCCGTGCCAGGGCGGCATCAGCCCCTGCCTGATCATCGCGGACATCATCGACGCGCGCGCATCCACCGCCGCGTACGTGTCCAGCGCAAACGGCCCGGGGCCGCCGGGGCGGTGGCACGCGACGCAGAACTCGCCGATCAGCCGCGCCGCTCCCCCGTGATACGTCATGCGCGCCCCCGAGTCCTCCGCCGAAGGTGCGCGCTCCTCCGCCCGCGCGCGTTCATCCGGAATCTCCAGCAGGCATCCCGGCGACCACGTCGCCCGCACCCGAGGCCGCCCCCCCGCCAGCATCGCCTCCAGCGCCTCGCGCAGAAACCGCGTCCCGGGCTCGATCCGCGCAACCCCCACCCCGAACTGATCGTCCACGGCTCCGCGGTACACCAGCGTCAGCGCCGAATCGACGACGAACACCTCCGTCGTCGTGCGCGCCCCCAGTGCCGCAACGACCTCGCCCCTCCGGTCGTCCGCATACAGACCCGTGAACCCGGTCTCACGCGCGTGCCGCGCCATCTCTTCAGGGCTCTCGTCGCTCTGCGCATTCACGAAGACGAACGCAACGCCGCGCCCGGCGAACTCCTTCTCGAGCCGCGCCAGCTCGGGCCCGTAGCGGTTCGACAGCGGACACGTCGTGCTCGTCATCGCGATGACCAGGCCCCGCCCCGCCCGCGCCGCAGCGCTCGCCGTCCGTGCGGCCCCGTCGAGCCCCACGAAACGCACGTCCGCGATCCGCGTTCCCACCCCCGCTTCAACAGGGTCCTCCGCGTGCGCGACGAGTGAAAGATCGTTGATCCGCTCGACCGCGCCCCCGCCCGGCTCGTCGCCCTCGCCCGCTTCATTTGGCGGCCGCCCCGCGCCCAGGACCGCGCCGCAAACCGCCAGCATCAGCAGCAGCGCCGCGCCGCGCCGCGCCGGCCCCGCGCCCGTCATCAGCCCGCCCCGCTCGTTGTTGATCACCGGGGTCCTCCGCGGCTACAACACTCCGCCGCGAACAAGCCGCAGCACGAAGATCCCCCCGCAGATTCCGATACGTGTCGATCTATCGAGATCATATCTTTCCCTGGGTCATCGAGGTCGAAATGTCGCGCCGCGCCATGCGCGAGCAGCGCGCCGCCCTGCTCGCACGCGTCAGCGGACGGATCCTCGAGCTCGGCTTCGGCACGGGCCTCAACCTCCCCCACTACCCCGACCACGTCAGAGAGATCGTCGCCGTCGAGCCCAACCTTGGCATGAGCTCCGTCGCCAGGCGCAGACTCGAGCGCTCGCCCATCCGCGTCCACGCACGCGCGCTCAACCCGGACCTCACGCTCCCCTTCGACTCTGGCGAGTTCGACACCGTCGTCACCAGCTGGACCCTCTGCACCATCCCGGACCTGGGCTCGGCGCTGCGTGAAGTCGCACGCGTCCTCAAGCCGAGAGGGCGCTTCCTCTACCTGGAGCACGGCCTCTCGCCCGACAAGCGCGTCCAAAGACTTCAGCGCCTGCTGGAGCCCGTCTCGCGCCGGCTCTACGACGGCTGCCACCTCACGCGCGACATCGCCGCGGAAGTCCGCGCCTCGCCGCTCGCGCTCGACACCGACGAGCGGTTCCAACTCCGCCGCACGCCCCGCTTCTGCGGGACGATGTACCGCGGCGTCGCCGTCAAACGCTGACCTCGACAACAGCCCGGGCCCGCGCCCGCTCAGCGGCAGTCCGCGCCGAACGACCCCAGCACCGTCGTGATGTCGCCGAAGTTCACCATGTCGTCGCCGTTGGCGTCACCGAGCGGCCCGGCCTGGCCCCACGACTTCAGGACCTGCGTGATGTCGCTGAAATTGACGACCAGGTCGCTCGTCACGTCGCCCACGCACGTCGGCGGGGCCGCCACGCAGCGGAACTCGCTCACGCTGATGTCGTCCACGCCCGCCTCGACGAAGCTGTTCGTCGAACCGTCGTTGGCGACGAACCGCAGCTGCATCTGCGACGTCAGCGGCATCACCAGCAACGGACGCACCCGCGCCTCCACCCAGCCGCCGGAGGAAGCGCCCACGCTCTCGATCACCGTCCACGTGCCGCCGCCGTCGTTCGACAGACTCACGGTGAACGTGTCCCCGGCGGAACCGAAGAACCACCGCCAGTAGCTGAGCTCAGGGTCGGTGAACCCGCTCAGGTCGAACAGGGGCGAGGTCAGCGTCGTCGTTCCGCCGTCGACGTCGTTGGATCCCTCCGCCTGACCGGGGACGTGCTGACCGGTGATCCAGCAGTTCCCGCCCGGGCCCGGCGTGCGATCCGTCCCCGGCTGATAGGTCGTGCCGACGGGCAGCGCGTTCTCCCAGACGCCGGTCGTCGCCGTGTCGCCCGGGGCGCCGACCGTCCAGCCGGTCGTCACGTCGCCCGTGTCCGACAGGCCGACGAACGTCTCGCCCACCGCCAAGGAAAGCGGCGTGCTCTGCCCGCCCACCGGGCTGAGCACCACGCCGGTCGTCACACCCTCCGCCGAGACGTAAAACTGCGGCAGATCGCTGCAATCAAACGCCGGCAGGTACGCCCGGTAGATCTCACCGCTCACCAGCTCCAGCGGCGCGCTCGTGTACGGCGCCAGCGGGTCGACGCGATAGAAGAGCGACGCCGTGCCGGGCACAAGCTCGTCGTCCCCGACGTCCACGCGCACGTCGAAGAAGCTGGGAACGCCCGGCGCGATCGAGTCCACCGAGTTCAGCGCCACGACCGACAGGGGCCGCGGCCCGAGCGTCACGTCGCCCGTTGCCACCAGCGCAAACCCCTGCAGACCGACGTTCACCGCCGCCGCCGAGACGCGCACCGTGTACGCACCGGGCGTCGGCGCCGCCAGCAGCACCATCTCCACGTTGTTCGAGGCGTCGGCGGTCCCGCCCGCGGCCGACACACCGCCCGCGAAGACGTTCCCCTTGAACGTCCCCGCCGGACCCATCACCTCAAGGTTCAGGTTGTTGATCGCCGCCGGGTTCGCGTTCGCCGCGGCGGCGGGATCGCTCCACACCAGCGTGATCTTCAGCGGCTGCGCCGAGCTGATCACGTTGATCCCCTGCTCGAACGCCGCCCCGGTCGAAAGCCCCTGAGCGTTGCGCACGTCGTGGACCCACAGCTTCCGCGCGTCGCCCGGGAAGTACAGCGCGTTGTCCGCCAGCACGCGCCCCCACCCCTCCTGGTTGCTCGGGAAGCCGGCGATGTTCGCCATGTCCACCGCGGAATTCAGCAGCACGCCCTTCAGGAGCGCCGCCGAGGGAACGAACCCGTCGCTCGGATTCGCGGCCCCCGTCGGATAGAACCCGTCGACGAAGTACTGCCGCGCGAGCACCGCCACCCCCGCGACCGCCGGGCACGCCATCGACGTCCCCGTCAGCGCGATCGTGCCGCACGACGAGCCCGAGGCCGACGACGCCGTCGAGCAGCCCGGCGCGAAGATCTCTGGCTTCCGCCGCCCGTCATTCGTGGGACCCGCGCCGCCCGAGCAGAACGACTCCTGCGAGCCGGCCGCGCCCGTCGCCCCGACCGCCAGGCAGTTCTTCGCGTTCTCGGGGGTCTTCAGCGAGCTCGTGTTCGTCACCGCGAACAGCACAAGGCTGTCCTCGTTCGCGTACGTGTGCGCATCGATGCCCCGGCACTGACCCGTGTACGCCGTCGTCGCGTCATCGCCCCAGCTGTTCGTGTGGATCCGCGCTCCCTGGGTGTAATGCTGGTTGAGCCGCTGCGTGATCCCCGACTCGGTCTGCGCCGGGATCGTGTTGAAGACAATCCGCGCCTGATACGCGATGCCCCGCGTGTTGTCATCGACCCCCGCGTCGCCCGCGACCGTCCCCGAGACATGCGTCCCGTGCGTCACGGCGCCCAGCGACGCGTTGTACGCCTCGATCTTGCGGTGAGCCGGGCCGATCGGGTCGGTGTCCACGAACGAGCAGTGGTTGCTGTCCAGGTTCGAATCGATCACGCCCACGAGCTGACCCTGCCCCCGGAGACCATTGGCATACAGCGGCGTCAGCCCCGACACGTTGCTCTGCACGATCCAGCGCGTGTTCGTGTTCGATCGCTCCACGTTCTCCGGAGCGTCCTCGACGAAAGCCACCTCGGGGAAGTCCGCCAGCAGCACCGTGTCGGCGAACTTCATCTCCGCGCGGATCAGCCGCACGCCGCTCGCTTCCTCGACCGCGTGGACCCGCGCGTCCGCCAGCCCGGCGATCGCCGCCGCCGCCGCGTCGATGTCCGCGTCCTCGAACACGTGCACATCCACGAACGCCCGCCCCCGCGCCAGCGTCTCCTGACGCTCGGGCGTCACGTACCGCCGCAGGCCGATCTCGGGGTCGAGCTTCCACTCGCGCTCGTACCGACCCTGCCAGCGCACGAACGAAAGCCCGGGCAGCCGCGCCTCGTCCGCCTCGCTCAGGTCCACGACATACGCGTAAGGCGGCAGATACTGCCCCAGCCGAACCCCCGCCGCCTCGAGCGCCTCCTCCCGCGCTCGCGACATTGGACCGTCAAGCTGGATCACCGCCTTGCCGCCCCCCGCCTTCGCCTCCCGGCTCAGACCCGTCAGGCTGATCCGCGAGATGGAAGTCTCAACCTCGCCCGTCCGCAGCTTCAGGCTCGTGTCGCCGCCCGCCGCCCACAGGCCGGGCTGCCCAAGCGCCGCCCCGCCGAGAGAGCACGCCAGGCCGCTCGCCAGCACAAGCGACACGCGAAGACGCCAAGACGACACCCGCCGCTCAGCGGCCACGATCGCAGCAGACTTCATAAAGGAAACCTCTCCGCGAAATACAGCATCACCTGTCGATTATCCGGCCAAAGGGCAGCCGACCCCGAACCATCAGAACATACCCCCGGTTTTGCCCCGGGGACTGAGCGGAATTTTGACATTCACCCAAGAAGTTCGGCCGATTTAGGGGCTTGTCCGGACTGCAAGGTCCCATGTCGCTCAAGACGGGGACGGTCTGCGCCGCCGCCGAGGAAGGTACCGCTGGTACGGCTCAAGTTCGGGAGGAAGCTCCCGAAGCCCGCGACGCCGCGCCTTCGCCACCGCGTACGCCAGGCTCTGGTGCATCCGGTACCGCACCGACTCCGTCACCGCAACCTCAGATTCCTGCATCTGTCGCAGCGCCCACGCCCACGCGTGATACTCCTCAAGACACCGCGGCTTGTACCGGTCAAAGCCGATCGCGTGATGCCCGATCTCGTGCAGAAACACCGCCGCCGACATGGGCCCGCGCGGCCGGGGCGCCTCGATCATCCGCTTCACCGACCCGTCCTTGTACCGCAGCTCCCACGCGATCCCCGACATGCTCGTCCGCCACTTCCGCACCTTCACCCCGTATCGCTCGAGCATCTCCGCCGTCAGCGAAGCGTAGAGATCCGCCGCCGAGACCTTCTCGCGCCGCCCAGCCGCGTTCATCGCTCGCGGCTCACCCGCAGGCGCCATCTCTCGCCTCTTCCCGCCTCTTTCCGCTCGCTTTTCCTTCACCGAACGCGCCGCCTGACCGGCCGCCGCCGCCGCCCCGTCCCCCGCGGGCGCAAACAGCGGCATCTCGGCGCCACCGCTCTCTCCCTCCCGCCGCACGGGACGACGTTTCGCGGGCTTGCGCGGGCGCGGCGCCACAGCCTTCGGCTCTTCCGCCGAAGTGAACAGCCCCTTCACAAGGTCCCATAGCGTCAGCACGGCCCCAACTCCGCCCCCTCACGCGCCCTGCCATCTTCCGCCGTCCCGCTCCGCAGCATCTCGCCCGCCTGCACATGCCGACCACGCACGAACTCGCTCCAGCTCATCACTCGCCCGCCCGCCGGCTTCACCTCCAGAATCCGTAACACCGTTCCGTTTCCGCACGCCACCGTTCCGCCCAAAGCGTCCACCACTTCCCCCGCCGCACGTCTCGCCCCCCCCGCTTCCTCCACCCCGACCCGCATGAGCTGCAGCGATTCCTCCCGCAGCCGCACCGTCACGCCGGGCCAGGGCGTCAGACCATGCACCCGCCGGCGAAGCTCCTCCGCCGGACGCCCGAAATCCACCACGCCGTCGCTCTTGCGCAGCTTCCCCGCCCGCGTCACGAGCCCCGGGTCCTGCGCCGCCCCCTCGACCGTCCCAATGGACGCACGCTCCAGCACGCTCAGCACCAGCGCGGGCCCGTCCTCCGCCAGCGCATCGTGCAGCTCCCCCGCCGTCATCGACGGATCCAGCGCCCGGCTCGACGTCGCCAGAACCAGCCCCGCATCCATCGTCTGCGCCAGCGTGATCACGGAGTTCCCCACCACCGCGTCGCCCGCCAGCACCGCGTGATTGATCGGGGCCGCCCCGCGCCACCGCGGCAGCAGCGACCCGTGCAGGTTGATCGCCAGCACGTCCTCGAGCAGCCGCTCCCCCAGCTTCTGCCCGAACGCGATCACCACGAACGCATCCGCCCCCACGCCGCGGATCGCCCCCACCACCGCCGGATCGTTCACGTCCTCCGGCTTGAGCAGCAGCGCCCCGGGCAGGTGCTCCGCCGCCCACTGACCGACCGGCGTGGGCGTCAGCTTCCGCGACCGGCCCGCCGGCCGATCCGGCTGCGTCACCACCGCCGCCACCTCGTGCGACCGCACCAGCGCACGCAGCGTCGGAAGCCCGAACTCGCCCGATCCCAGGTAGACGAGCCTCATCGCGCTCACACGTCCCAGCCATCGGGGCCCGCCGGCGCTTCAGCCCGACCGCCTGCCCCGGTCTTCAAGTTCCTTAATCGCCTGACGGTTCTTCATCCGGTCGATCTGCATCATCCGGTCAAGAATCAGCGTCCCGTCCAGGTGATCCATCTCGTGCTGCCAGCACCGCGCCAGCAGCCCGCCCCCCCGCACGCTCACCCGCTGCCCCTCGAGGTTCGTCGCCGTCACCGTGATCCGCGACGGCCGACGCACCTCCCCACGGATCTCGGGCAGCGAGAGGCACCCCTCCTCGAACGGCACCAGGTCCCGCTCAGGGTCCGAGAAAGCCGGGTCGATGTACACCTCGGGCCCTCTGGTCGCGCTGATCGGCTCGCTCGTCAGCGAGTGCCCGTCCTCGGGCTTGTCCGAGTGCGGCACGTCCACCACGAACAGCCGCCACGACAGACCCACCTGCGGCGCCGCCAGCCCGATCCCCTCGGCTTCATTCATCAGCTCGATCATCCGCCGGGCCACCGCGCGGACCTCGTCCGTCACGGGCCCCACCGGGCTCGCCCGCTTCCGCAACACCGGATGCGGATACATCACGATCTGCAGGCCGACCGGGTCCACGCTCATCGGGCACCAGTGTAGCCCCGCACCCGTGGCGGGCGGCGTCTCCGATCCCGTAGCATGTCGCATTCGTCGCCCCCGCGGGAGCCGCCGGGCTCTCCCCTGCGAACCGTTCACGTCATCACTTGGAGCGAGCGTTGGGCCGAGCGTGGTTCGGAAAGAAAAAGGAAAACGAGCCCGGGACCGGCGGTGAGCCGGCCCAGGCCGAGTCGCAGGGCTCCTTCCAGCCCAACCCCGCCGCCGCGCGAAAGTTCTTCGACCGCGCAAAGGTCATCCACGAAGCCAGCAACTTCGAGTACGCCATGGTCCTCTGGCTCCAGGGACTCAGGCTCGACCCGGGGAACACCGAGGCACTCCAGAACTTCCTCGCCTCCGGATCCTCCTTCGCCTCGGGCCCCGCGCGACCCAAGGGCCCCACCAAGGACCAGATCGCCGAGGTCGGCGGCTCATCCCCCGTCGACCGCTTCCTCAAGGCGCTCCTCTACTGGGGCGTCACACAGCTCGACTGGGCCGCCGGACTCCGCGCGCTCGAAGCCGCCGTCAAGCTGGGCCTCCGCGACGCCGCACGCCTCATAGGCAAGCGCGTCCTGGGCGTCGCCGGCGAAGACCCCAAGGCCAAGAAGGACGCCTTCGTCAGCCTCATGAATCTCTTCACCCAGGTCGAGAACTTCGAGGACGCCGTCGTCGCCGGTGAGATCGCCTGCCGCAAGGACCCCACCGACGGCCGCCTCGCCGGAGAAGTCAAGAACCTCTCCGCCCAGTCGACCATGAAGAAGAGCGGCTACGAGCAGGGCTCCACCGTCGAGGCCGGCGCCTTCCGCCGCAACGTCAAGGACATCGCCGGCCAGCGCGCCAAGGAAGAGGAAGAGCGCATCGTCAAGACCGAAGAGGTCCAGGAACGCGCCATCGCTTCCGCCCGCGCCGACTACGACTCCCGACCCACCGACGTCGGCGCAGTCCAGAAGCTCACACGCCTACTCCTCGAACGCGGCGCCCTCGAAGACGAGAAGCTCGCCTATCACATCCTCCTCCGCGCCTACGAGGCGACCAAGAACTACCGCTTCAAGCAGCAGGCCGGCGACGTCAACCTCCGCGTCGCCCGCCGCCAGGTCCGCGCCATCCGCGAGGACGCGAAGGCAAACCCCGACAACGCCGAGAAGCAGAAGCTCGCCGACCAGGCCGAACGCCAGCTCTCACTCATCGAGATCAAGGAGTTCGAGGAACGCGTCGCCAACAACCCGACCGACCTCGCCCTCCGCTACGAGCTGGGCAAGCGCTACCTCGAACTCAACCAGCACGAAAAAGCCATCGAGCAGCTCCAGCTCGCCCGCGAATCCCCGGGAATGCTCACGCCCGTCCTCTGGGGCTTGGGCATCGCCTTCAGCAAGCTCGGCTGGCTCGACGAAGCCGAGGCCAGCTTCCGCGAAGCCATCACAAGTCACCCCGTCCAGACCGACGAGACCGCCGCCGAGCTCCGCTACGGCCTGATGGAAGTCCTCGAACGCCGCGCCGTCGAAAGCCGCGACCTCGCCCAGGCCGAAGAAGCCTTCCGACTCGCCGCCGGCATCGCCATGCAGCGCATCAACTTCCGCGACATCAGACTCCGCAGGCAGTCGCTCCAGGACCTCGTCAAGGCCATCAAGGACGGCAAGGCCGGCTGAGCCCCGGCCCCGCCCCGGCCCCTTCCGCCGCGCCGCGCCCGCCACCACACCACACACGCCGCACCGCCATGCCCGGCCCACCCGTCATCGGAATCATCCCCGCGCGGCTCGGCTCCACCCGCTTCCCGGGCAAGGTCCTCGCCGACGCCACGGGCCGACCGCTCATCCGCCACGTCGTCGAAGCCGCCCGCCGCGCGCCCAGCCTCGCCCGCATCGTCGTCGCCACCGACGACGACCGCGTCGCCCACGCCGTCCGCTCCTTCGGCGGCGAGTGCGTCCTTACCTCCCCCGATCATCCCAACGGCACGTCCCGCCTCCACGAGGCCTGCGCCCGGCTCTCCATCCCCGAAGCCCCGGGCGACGAGATCATCGTCAACGTCCAGGGAGACGAGCCCGAGATCGAGCCCGCCCTCATCGAAGCCGGCATCGCCGCCCTCCGCGCCGCGCCGTGGGGCGTCGACGCCTCCACCGTCGCCCTCCCCATCTCGGACCCCGCCGACGCCGCGAACCCCAACGTCGTCAAGGTCGTCCGCCGGCAGGACGGCGCCGCCCTCTACTTCTCCCGCTCGCTCATCCCCTTCGACCGCGACAACTCCGGCGCCGCCGCCCCCCTCCGCCACGTCGGCCTCTACGTCTACCGACGCCGCTTCCTCGCGCGCTACGTCACCCTCGCCCCGACCCCGCTCGAACTCGCCGAGAAGCTCGAGCAGCTCCGCGCCCTCGAGCACGGCCTGCCCATGGCCGTCGCTCTGCCCGAGAACGCCGCCTCGCTGCGCGCCCCGGCAGGAATCGATACCGCCGAGCAGTACGCGCGCTTCGTCGAGCGCTGGAACGCCCCGCCGCGCTGAAGCGATGCCGCCATCATCGCTGTAGCATCGCCCTGCGATGAGCGATCGACCACCGCCACTCTCCATTCGAAACCTCAGGTTCCGCTACGACGCCACCGGCGCCGCCACCCCCTGGGTCGTCGACGTCGCCGCCCTCGACCTGAATCCCGGCGAGCAGATGCTCCTCACCGGCGGCAGCGGCCGGGGCAAGAGCACACTCCTCAACCTCATCGCCGGACTCATGGAGCCCAACGAAGGCCAGGTCCTCATCGCCGGCCAGCCCGTCCACTCCCTCCGCGGCGCCGCGCGCGACAGGTTCCGCGGCCGAACCATCGGAATGATCTTCCAGACCTTCAACCTCCTCCACGGCTTCTCCGCCGCCGAGAACGTCATGGCAGCCCTCATGTTCACCGACCTCCCGCCCCGCGAACACCGGCCCCGCGCCGAAGCCCTCCTCCGCCACCTCGGCATCGACCGCCCCGACGCCGACGCCGACCGCCTCAGCGTCGGCCAGCAGCAGCGCGTCGCCGTCGCCCGCGCCGTCGCCTGCGAGCCCGCCCTCGTCCTCGCCGACGAGCCCACCGCCAGCCTCGACCCCGACAACGCCCGCGCCGCCATCGACCTCATCCAGCGCATCTGCCGCGAGAAGAACGCCGCGCTCCTCTGCGTCAGCCACGACCCGGCGATGGCCCAGCGCTTCGAACGCACCGCATCCTTCGACCAGCTCGGGAGGAACGCCTGATGGCCCTCACCGACATGACCATCATCCGCCGCAGCATGACCGCGCGGCTCTTCTCCACGCTCACCACCATCCTCACCGTCGCCGTCGCCGTCGCCCTCATGCTCGTCCTGCTCACCATGCGCGACGCCGGCGAAAAGGCCTTCGAACGCGGCAGCGGCAACATGCACATCCTCGTCAGCCGCGACAGCTCCCCCATGGTCAGCGTGCTCAACGGCGTCTTCTACGCCAACGCCCCCGCAAGACCCATCGCTTGGCGCGAGTACGAGAAGCTCGCGGCCGAACTCCCTCTCGAGTTCGCCATCCCCATCCAGCTCGGAGACAGCTACCGCGGCCTCCCCGTCCTCGCCACCACTCCCGAATTCTTCTCGCAATTCAAGCCCGACCCGCAGGTCGGCTGGTCCCTCGCCCAAGGACGCTACTTCGAGAAGGAGCTCGAGATCGTTGTCGGCGCCGCCGCCGCACGCAGCTCGGGCCTCGCCATCGGAGACACCATCTTCGTGACCCACGGCGTGCCCCGCGCCGCCGCCCTGGGCGGCGAACAGCCCGCCGCCGCCGAGCCCCACGTCCACAAGGAATTCCCCTTCAAGGTCGTCGGCATCCTGAACCCCACCGGCTCCGCCCACGACCGCGCCCTCTTCATGAACCTCGACAGCTCGTGGATCATGCACGCCTTCGACCGCATGCTCGTCGAGGACCCCCGCGCCCCCGTCCCCACCGTCGCCGACCTTGACGAGCGCGACCGCCTCATCACCGGCATCTACCTCCGTGTCCTCACCCGCCCCGGCCAGGACGCCTCCGCCGCTCTCCCCCAGGTCTACAGCATGCTCCGCTCCGACCCCAGCATCACCGCCGCCTCACCCACGGACCAGATCCGCCAGCTCTTCACCATCGTCTCGAACATCGACCAGCTCTTCGTCGCGATGGCCGCCGTCGTCATGGTCTCCAGCGGCATCGCCATCATGCTCGCCCTCTACAACAGCATGGAGCAGCGCCGCCGCCAGATCGCCGTCCTCCGCGTCCTCGGATGCAGCCAGGGCCGCATCTTCGGCCTCGTCGTCACGGAGTCCGCCATACTGGGCATGCTCGGCGCCGCCGCCGGCGTCCTCGCTGCCTTCGCCGGCTCGACCCTCGTCGCCGGAATCATGAAGCAGCGCCTCGGACTCGTCATCGAGCCCGCCCTCCCCCTCGAGCTCACGCTCCTGGTCATCCTCGCGACCATCGCCCTCGCCGCCGCCGCCGGAATCGTCCCCGCCGCGATGGCCTACCGCACCCCCGTCGTCCGCAACCTGAGGCCCATCGGCTGATCACGCGCCCGCCCACCTAGCATTCCTCAAGGGTCCCCCGGAGCAACCGCCCTCATGAAGGCTTTCTGGTTCACGGTCGCGCTGCTGGTCGCTCTCACGAGCGTGCTGCTCTTCCGGCAATACCGCGCCGCGCAGCCGCCCGCCCCGATCACTCCCCAGCAGGCCGAGACCAACGCGCAGTTCGACCTCGCCCAGCGCGAGATGAACGCTCCGCCGGCCCCCGTGCCCGCCCCCGCCTCACCCGCCGACCTCGTCGAGACCGGGTCCCCCGACGTCGCTCCGATCGAGCCCGCGCCCCCTCAGCCCGCCTCCATCCCGGTCGCTGAAGCCGGCGCTCCGCCTCAGCCCGACTCCACTCCCGCGACCCCGCCCGCCCCCGTCGTCGCCACTGCCCAAACCCCGATCACCGCCCCCAGGATCGAAACGCTCGACGACCTCAACAAGCTCCTCGGCTTGCCCAGCATGACCGAGCCCTCCACCGCCGCCGCCACGCCCCAGCCCGCCCCGGGCTCAACAGCCGCCGCCGCGACCGCCACCGCTCCCGCCGCACCGCCCGACGCCGCCTCCGCCGAAACCGCCGCCGTCCTCGACGAGCGCTTCAAGAACTTCGAAGTCGTCCCCGCGCGCAAGCGTCAGACCGACGACGGCTGGACGCTCCTCGACGAGCGCTTCCCCGTACGCGGCGCCGGCACCGCCGACGACCCGCTCCAGGTCACATGGGACCTCCTCGCCTCCGCCAGCGAGACCTTCCAGCCGCGCCTCGGCAAGAAACGCCTCCCCGAACGCATCGTCATGCTCGACGGCAAGCACGTCCGTGTCACGGGCTACGTCGCCTTCCCCATCCTCGCCGCCGCACAGAACGAGATGCTCTCCATGCGCAACATGTGGGACGGCTGCTGCATCGGCGTCCCACCAACCCCCTACGACGCCATCGAAGTCCGCCTCGGCTCCGCCGCCTCAGGCAAGGATCGCTTCACCAGCTACGGCACCGTCGAGGGCAAGTTCTCCGTTGACCCCTACATCAAGGGCAACTGGCTCCTGGGCCTCTATCTCATGGACGACGCCAAGCTCAGCCAGGAAAAGGCCGGCGGCGACCCCGCCAAGCACGGCGGCATGTAACCACGCCCGCGCACCCTCCGCCCCGGCGCGCCCTTCACACACGCGCAGCCCCGCCTCACTCCAGCACGTTCCGGAAGTGCATGTCCTGGATCGGCACCACCCGCTCAAGGATGTGCTGCAGCACGCTCGCCGGGCTCCCCAGCGCGTCCACCGTCTTGATGATCGACGAGGGATAGTGCTCCAGCACAGGCTTCGTCTCGTCCTGATACACCTTCCAGCGCCGGCGGATCACATCCTCGCGCGCATCGTCCACGCGGTTTTCTTTGAGCGCCCGCCGCCGCAGCCGCTCGAACATCTTCTCCTCGTTCGAGCACACCAGGTGGATCACCTCGAGAACCTCGATGTACTCGTCCATGATCCGCGCCTGGTTCGCGTTCCGCGGGATCCCGTCCAGCACCAGCAGGTCATCGTCGGGCTTGTACAGCGACAGGATCTCCTGCGCCCGCAGGTTCTCCCGCCACATCCGGATCGTCATGTCGTCCGGAACCAGCAGACCCTTCGACGAATACTCGACGAAGACCCGGCCCAGGTCGCTCTTGGTGTTCAGCGTCCGGAACACTTCGCCGCATGACAGGTGATAAAAGCCCGGGATCTGCCCCAGGATCTTCCCCTGCGTCCCTTTGCCCGAGCCCGGGGCCCCAAACAGCAGAATCGTGCGGTAGCGACGGTCCATGATGCCTTCCTCTGGTCCACAGCCCCCGCTCCGGGGAGCACAGGGAACACTATCGGCCTGATCCCGGCTCGATGTCAGGTTCTCCACCGACAGACTAACCCCCCTCCGGCGAGCACGCGAGTATTCCCGCCAAATTCCCGCCTCCGGCCCGTCCACGCCCGCCGGCGCGGTACGCTCAAAATGCGATGAAAGGACTCACGCACCGTTGGATGCTCTGCCCGGAGGCGACCGGCACACCGCCCCTCGCCCCCAGTGTCGAGCCCCTCGTCGCCCGAGTCCTCGCCGCAAGAGGCATGGGCGACCAGCCCGCAATCTCCGCCTTCCTCGACGCGCGCCTCACCGCCATGCACGAGCCCTCGCTCCTGCCGGACTGCGACCGCGCCGCACAACGCATCCTCCACGCCGTCACCACCGGCCAGCCCGTCGTCGTGTACGGCGACTACGACGTCGACGGCATCTGCGCAACCTCAATTCTCTTTCATGCCCTCCGCGTCATCGCCCCGGGCGCCGACGTCCGAACCTACGTCCCCCACCGCGTCGACGAGGGCTACGGCCTCCACGCCCCCGCCATGGCCGCCCTCGCACGCGAGGGCGCCCGCGTCGCCGTCTCCGTCGATTGCGGCGTAACAGCCTTCGAAGCCGCCGCCGCCGCACGCGCCGCCGGCCTCGACCTCATCATCACGGACCACCACACCATCGCCCCCCAGGGAGTGCCGCCGGACGCGTACGCCGTCGTTCATCCGCGCCGGCCCGGCTCCGCGTACCCCTTCGGCGAGCTCTGCGGCGCCGCCGTCGCCTTCAAGCTCGCCTGGCGCATCGCCACCCTCGCCCAGGGCGCCACCCGCGTCTCTCCGCCCGTCCGCGAAACCCTCCTCGACGGCCTCGCCCTCGCAGGCATGGCAACCATCGCCGACATCGTCCCGCTCGTCGGCGAGAACCGCATCATCGCCAAGAACGGCCTCGCACGCCTCAAAACCTGCGGCAACATCGGCCTCCGCGCCCTCATCCACGCCGCCAACCTCGCCGGCGAGAACATCGACTCCGAGCAGGTCGGCTTCATCCTCGGACCCCGCATCAACGCCTGCGGCCGAATGGGCCACGCCCGCGACGCCGTCGAACTCATGACCACTGCCGCCCCCGACCGCGCCGCCGAGCTCGCCGCCCAGCTCACAAGGCTCAACGAGCAGCGACGCCGCACCGAGAAGAAGATCTTCGATGAGGCCCGCCGCATGGCCGAGGCCGCCGGAATGACCCGCGACGACCGCCGCGCCATCGTCCTCGCAGGCGAAGGCTGGCACACCGGCGTCGTTGGCATCGTCTGCTCAAGGCTCATCGGCGCCTTCCACAGACCCACCATCCTCCTCAACCGAACCGCGGACGAATGCGCCGGCTCCGGCAGAAGCATCGACGGCTTCAGCCTCTACGACGCCCTGCACGCCTGCTCCGCCCGCCTCACACGCTTCGGCGGTCACGACATGGCCGCCGGACTCGCCCTCCACCCGGACAGCCTCGACGCCTTCGCCGAAGAGTTCATCCGGCACGCCACCGAACGCCTCGCCCCCGAAGAGCTCACCCCCTCCCTCCGCATCGACTGCGCCGCCACAACCGACGAGATCACCATCCAGGCCGCACGCCAGCTCGAAGCCATGGGCCCCGCCGGCCGCGCCAACCCAGCACCCCGCCTCCTCCTGCGCGAGCTCGAGATCGCCCGCACACCGGAGACCGTCGGCTCCACCGGCGCACACCTCGCCATGTTCCTCAGGCAAGGCGCACGCGAGCTCCGCGTCATGGGATGGGGTTGGGGCGAGAAACGCGACATCCTCCGCGCCGGCCAGCGCCTCGACGCCGTCGTCGAGCCCAGGCTCAACCGATGGAACGGCCGCGAACGCGTCGAGGCCCAGCTCCTCGACCTCGCACTCCGCGCCTGAGCAGGCCCGCCCGCCCGCGCGACTCCGGCGCCCCTCAGTGCGCCATCACGTTCGCAACATTGAAGATCGGCAGCAGCAGCGCGATCGCGATCCCCCCGATCGTCCCGCCCATAAAGATGATCATCGCCGGCTCGATCAGCTGCGTCGCGCTCTTGACCGCCTCGTCAAGATCCGCCTCCGTCGACACCCCGATCCGGTCCAGCACCTCGGGCAGCCGGCCCGACCGCTCCCCCGCCGCGATCATCTGGGCAACCTGCGGCGGGATCAGCCACGACGCCGACACCACCTCCGCCACCGTCTTCCCCGTCGTCAGCGACGCCTCAAGATCAAGCCACAGCCGCTCCCACTGCGAGTTCTCCGTCACGCCCCGCACGATCCGCACCGCCTCCAGCAGCGGAACACCCGACGCCAGCAGCGTCCCCAGCGTCCGGCACGCGCGCGTCAGGTAGAACGCGCGGAACATGGGCCCCACCACCGGCGCCCGCAGCTTGAACATGTCCAGCGCCCGCCGGCCACCCGCCGTCCCGCGCATCACCAGGAACCCCGCCACCATCGCCCCCAGACCCCCGACGAACCAGGGCCAGTGCTCGATCAGCACCCGGCTCGAACCGATCACCACCTTCGTGATCGTGGGCAGCGCCGCCTCACGCGACTCATAGATCTTCGCGAACTTGGGCAGCACCCACGTCACCAGGAACGTCGTCACCACGACCGCAATCGCGATCATCACCGCCGGATACGTCAGCGCCCCGCGGATCTGCCGCGCCGTCCGCCGCTCCTTCGCCAGGTACTCAGAGATCCGCCCCAGCATCTCTCCCATCCGCCCCGACGCCTCCGACGCCTGCATCAGGCTCACCATCAGACCCGGGAACACCCGCGGAAACTCCAGCATCGCCGCCGAGAAAGGCACGCCCGCGTGGATCCGCTCCGCCACGATCTGCATCACCCGCCGCAGCCCCCCGACGTTCGCAGACTTCACGAACGCGTCCAGCGCCTCCGCCAGCGGCACGCCCGTCTCCAGCATCACCGCAAGCTGAGACGAGAAAGAGATGATCTCGTCGCGCTTCACGCCCCCCGACGCCTGACGCGCCCGCGCCTCGGCCGGGTCGATCGCCTTCGCGCCCACGCGGATGTCCGTGACCGTCTTCCCCTCGCGGTCGAGCAGCCGCAGCGCGTCCCCCTGCGAACGCGCCTCGATCTGACCCTCGACGGGCGCCCCGTGCATGTCCCGGGCTCTGTACGCGAATGTCGGCATGCTCAGCCTCGTCTCCGCGCCGCCGCGCTCACAGCGCCGTCGCCCGGACCACTTCTTCCACCGTCGTCAGCCCCGCCGCGGCCTTGAACAAACCATCATCGCGCAGCGTCCGATGCCCGAGCCGCGACTGGAACGCTCGCAGCTCCTGCAGCGTCGCCCCGCCCGCGATCTGCTCGAGGATCGCCTCCTGCGGCACGAACAGCTCGAAAATCCCCAGCCGCCCGGCATACCCCGTCCCCCGGCACCGCGAGCACCCCGGACCGCGCGACAGCTCCGTGCACTCGCCCACCGCCGCGATGATCGTCTCCGCCGTCGCCGCGTCGGGCTGGTACGACTCCTTGCAGTGCGGGCAGATCTTCCGCACCAGCCGCTGCGCCAGCACGCCCCGCAGCATCGCCGCCACCAGGTAGGGCTCGATCCCCATGTTGACCAGCCGCGTCACCGCGCTGATCGCGTCGTTCGTGTGCAGCGTCGACAGCACAAGGTGCCCCGTCAGCGCCGCCTGCGTCGCGATCGTCCCCGTCTCCAGGTCGCGGATCTCGCCCACCATCACGACGTCCGGGTCCTGCCGCAGCAGCGCCCGCAGTGCCTTGCCGAACGTGAACCCCGCCTTCTCGTTCACCTGGAACTGGTTCACCCCGGGCAGCTGCGCCTCCACCGGGTTCTCGACCGTCGAGACGTTCACGTCGTCCGACGCGATCTCCGAGATCACCGAATACAGCATCGTGCTCTTGCCCGACCCCGTGGGCCCCGTCACCAGCACCATCCCGTTGGGAACGCGGATGATCTCGCGCCACCGCGTCAGGATCTCGCCGCTCATCCCCATCTTCTCGAACGCGATGATCGCGTTGCGATTGTCGATGATCCGGATCACCACCTTCTCGCCGTGCTTCCCCGGCATCGTCGACACCCGCAGGTCCACCGGCCGCCCGTCGATCACCACGTGGATGTCCCCGTCCTGAGGCATACGCCGCTCGGAGATGTCCATCCCCGCCATGATCTTCACGCGCGACACCACCGCCGGATGCATCTGGTACGGAGGGAACAGCTTCGAGATCAGCCGGCCGTCCACCCGCAGCCGAACCCGGCACCGGTGGTCCTCCGGCTCGATATGAATGTCGCTCGCACGCTCCTGGATCGCCTGGTACAGCACGTAGTTCACCAGCTTCACCACCGGCGACTGCCCCGCAACCGCCTCCAGCGCATCAAGGTCCAGCGTCTGCGCCTCGGCCGCGGAAAACTCCCGGATGTCCACGTCGTCGTAGATCTCGTCGATCACGAAGACGTTCGCCGAAGGCAGGTACGCCAGCAGCGTCGCCCGGATGTCCTGGTTCGTCGCCGCAACGATCTGCACACGCTTGCCGCTGACCCGCGCGATCTCGTCCACAAGGAACAGGTTCGCCGGCTCCGACACCGCCACCGTCAGCGTCCCATCCACGCAGAACAGCGGCAGAACCCCGTGCGAATCGATGAACTCACGGGGCAAAAGATCGATCACACGCGGGTCCGCAACCCGCGGCGTGATCCGCGCGAACGGAACACCGTAGCTCTCCGCCAGCACCTCCATCACCAGGTGCTCGCCCACGAACCCCAGCTCGACCAGCACCTCACCCAGCAGCTTCGAGTGCCCGTGAGACTTCTGCTCCTCCAGCGCCTCCTTCAGCTGCTCCAGCGTCAGATGGCCAAGCTCGACCATCCGGTCGCCAAGCTGGCTCCGCGCCGCCGCCCTGGATTGCGCCATGGAAGGTGTCATCGCAGGCTCTTCACCGCGTTCTCGAGCGTCGCGTGCGTCTCCAGCGCCGCATCCAGCCTCGTCAGCCCCAGGATCCGCTTCACCGCATCGTCAGGCCGCACCAGCCGCAGCTGTCCCCCCTCGCCCCCCAGCGTCTCCTGCAGACGCAGCCAGCTCTCCAGCCCCGCCGAATCCACGAACTCCAGGTTCTCACAGTCCAGCAGCACGTCCCGCACCCCCGCCAGACGCCGCTCCCCCACCACGCGGTTGAAGTGCTCCACGTCGTCGGCGGTGTAGTCCCCCGACAGCGTCAGCACGCTCATGTGCTCGTAGTCCTGGTACGAAAGCTTCACGCCGCTTTCCTCCGCCGGATCAGGAGCCCGCCCGCCTCGCTCTCGGCCTGATGCTTCTCCACCAGATCGTCGTACCGCGTCAGGTCAACCTTCGAGAAGCTCTCCACAAGCTCCGGATCAAACTGCGTCAGCCGATGCTCCTGCAGCTCCTCGAACACCCGGGTCCGCGCCATCGCCGACCGGTACGTGCGGTTCGAGCTCATCGCGTCGAACGCGTCCACCAGCCCGATGATCCGCGCCATCAGCGGCGTGTCCCGCCCCACCAGCCCGCGCGGGTATCCCCGCCCGTCGAAACGCTCGTGGTGGTACAGCACACCCGGCAGCAGATCCTCGAACTGCGGGATCCCCTGCAGGATCTGGTACCCGATCTCGGGGTGCATCTTGATCTGCCCGAACTCGTCGTCCGTCAGCCGGCCCGTCTTGCACAGCACCGACTCCGGCACGCCGATCTTGCCCACGTCGTGCACCACGCCCGCAAGCCGGATCCGCTCCACCTGATCCTCCTGCAGGCCGTGCGCCGCCGCCAGCGCGCCCGCCAGCTCCGCAACCCGCTGCGAGTGGCCGCACGTGTACGGATCCTTCGCGTCGATCGTCGCCGTCAGCGCCTCAAGCGTCCCGACGAACATCCGCTCCTGATCGTCGTACAGAATCGCGTTGTCCAGCAGCACCGACATGCTCGCCGCCGCCGCGTCAATCAGCTTGATGTCCGTGCTGCTCACCTGCTGATCATCGCCGTTCTTGTCCCCCGCGAAGATCGCCGCGACCACGCGCCCGTTCCGCTCCACAGGCTGCACAAGCAGCTGCGCCTGCCCGCGACCCAGCGGCCCGCGACGGTCCGCCGCCAGCACCGCCGGCGACTTGGGCTGCACCGTCAGCAGCAGCCGCGCCGTCTCGGCCTCCAGCCTGTCACGGTCGCAGGGCAGGTCCCCACGCCAGAACAGACGCCCCGCCATCGCTCGCGCAATGTCACGGTCCGGCGAGAACCGCACCGCGATCCACGAATACGACAGCGTCGCCTGCAGCTCCTCGCACGCCAGCGCCACGAACTTCTGAGGGTGCGCCAGCTGGTTCATCGACTGACCGAGCTTGTACAGCAGGCTGATCTCTTCGTACGACTCCGCAAGCTGCCGGCTGAACCCGCCGATCGCCTGCACATGCTGCGCCCCCGCCTCCAGATCCCCCTGGATCCAGCTCAGGCACAGCGCCAGCCGCGTCACGCCCGCCGAGTCCGGCGCGCTCACCGGGCCCAGCGCCGCCGCCGCCTCCTGCTCGCTCAGCCCCGCCTCCGCGCAGATCGCCCCGAACGCCTCCGACCCCACCAGCCCCGGACCGATCAGGCACGCGACCACGCACGCCGAACGCTTCCGACGACGCGACTCCACCAGCGGCACAAGCCGCAGACCCGGGAACCGCTCCATAGACGTCGGCGTCTCCTCCTTCAGCCACGCCGCCGCCGCCTCCGTCACCGCGCGCTCCACGATCGGAGCCCGCAGGAACGAGCCCAGCGCCCCCGACTCGCACGGCGGCTCCACCAGCACGCCCCGCGCGTCAAACCGCCACGTCGGAACGCCCAGCACCTGGCAACGGTCCCGGATCACCAGGTGCGTCGAATCAGCCCCGCTCGGCCCGGACATGCTCACGCGGCCTCCTTCTCAGTCCCCGCACCGCCCCCGTCCCCGGAACCCGCCGCGCCCCCGCGACCCAGGATCCGCTCGACCTCCTCCAGCACGTGACGCGGGCTGAAAGGCTTGGACAGCACCATCCGTATGTTCGTGCTCTGAAGGTCGCTCTCGCCCAGCGCGTGCCCACGCGCCGTCAGCATCAGCGCAGGGATCTGCGCCGTCGCCGGCTTCTTCTTCAGCTTGATGCACAGCTCCAGCCCCGTCATGTAGGGCATCTGCAGGTCCGTGATCAGCACGTCGGGCGGATCCTGCGACGCCAGCTCGAACGCCTCCTCGCCGTCCGACGCCGTACGCACCGTGAAACCCGCGTTCCGCAGCTTCAGCGCCAGCACATGCGTGATGTGCGCCTCGTCGTCCACGACCAGGATCTTGCCAGCACTCACGCGTCAGCCTCCTTGAAATTCGAACGGCACCGTGAACCAGAACCGGCTCCCCATCCCGACCTGGCTCGTCACCCCGATCTGGCCCCGGTGCACCGTCTCCACGATGTGCTTCACAAGGTTCAGCCCCAGGCCCGTCCCCTTCGCCACGCGCTTGTAGTTCTCGATCCGGAAGAACTTCTCGAACAGCCGCGGCAGCGCGTCCGGCGGGATCCCGAGCCCCGTGTCGCTCACCGACACCAGCACCGAACGCGACGCGTCGTCGTTCTCCACCGCCACCGTCACGCGGCCCCCCTCGGGCGTGTACTTGATCGCGTTCGACACCAGGTTCATCACCACCTGGTGCATCATGTCACGGTCCGATTCCGCCGTGTAGATCAGCGGACCGATCTTCTCCACCAGCATGATCTGCTTCGCCTTCGCCTGGGGCGCCATCGTCTCGATCACCCCGCGGATCAGCTTCGCAAAGTCCACCTCCACCCGGTCGACCGACACGATCCCCGCCTCGATCCGGCTGATGTTCAGCATGTTGTCGATCATCCGGCTCAGCCGCTCGGCCTCGCCCTTGATCACGCCGTAGAACTCCTGCCGCTGCGCCTCGTCCTGCGTCTCCGCGTCCAGCAGCATCTCCACGTACGCGTTGATCGAGCTGATCGGCGTCCGCAGCTCGTGGGAGGCCTGCGAGACGAAGTCCGACTTCATCTGGCTGATCTCCTTCTCACGAGTCACGTCACGCAGGATCGTCACCACACCCCCCACCTCCTCCTTCGCTCCGGGCAGCGCCGCGATCGTCACGTCGAACGACGCCGAACCGCCCTGCGGCGGCGACAGCGTGTGCTCCGCGTGCTTGGTCTTGCTCACTACCCCCGAACGCCGCACGTCCTCGATCATCCGCCGCAGCTCTTCGTCGCGCACGACCTCGTCGACCGGCTTGTGCGCCGCCCCGTCGAGGTCGAACCCCAGCAGCCGCGCCGCCGGCGCGTTCGCCAACGTCACCTCGTTGAACGAATCCGTCACGATCACCGCGTCCCGCAGCGTGTTCAGGATCGCCTCCCCGTGCTGCCGGTCCGCCTCGGAGATGTTCGCCCGGACCTCCGCCTCGCGCAGCCGCGCCGCAAGCTCAGCCTCCCGTGCGCCCCACGCGCGCCGCGCATCCCGCGCCGCCACCGCCACGCTCCGCAGCGACGCCGGGAACGACAAGGGATCGATCTCCCCCGCCGCCTCGCGCAGCCGCGCAATCAGCCTCTTCTCGGCCCCCACTCGCACGCTCATCAGCGCCCCCAGCGCCGCCGCAGCCCCCGCGAACGCCCCGGCCCCGATCACCCCCAGGCGCGCGCCCTCGCTCCACGCCGACAGCGCGCCCAGCGACAGCCACGCGCACGCCGCCGCGCCCGCCGCCGCCGCCGCGCACACCACCCCGTTCGCGATGATCCCGGATCCCATGGCCATTGGCCCGGCGCCTCCTCAAGCCGTTCATTCACCGACCGGAACGCTCACCACCGCCGACCCCGACTCCGCCGACCGGATCGACGCCAGCAGCCCCGACGCCTCCGCGCTCGCGGGATGCCGCGCCACCGCACGCTCCAGCACCCGCTCGGCCTCGACCGTCCGCCCAAGCTCGACCAGCACCAGCGCCCGCAAAACCGAAGGGCTCGGATCGTCCGGCGCCAGCTCCACCGCGCGCTCCAGCATCTTCGCGGCCTCAGCCAGCTTCCCCTGCTCACGCTGCCACAGCCCCATGTACGCGTACCCCTCGGGCCGCCGCGGAGCAACCGACATCATCCGCTGCGCCGCCTCCTTCAGCCGGAACGAGTCCTTCAGCGTGATCGCAACGTCTGCAAGCTCCCGCCACACCGCCGGGTCCGCCGCACCCTCGGGCTCGCTCACGATCGCCTGCAGCAGCTCACGCGCCTCCACGGGCCGGTCAAGCTGCACAAGGCACTGCGCCCGCGCCAGCTCAAGGTCCCGGCGCTCGTCGAACTCCTTCCGCTCGGACAACCGGCGGAAACCGACCTCCGCCTCCGCGTACCGCCCGGCCCGCATCTGCGCCCGCGCCAGATCCTCCAGGATCGAAGCGTCGTCCGGCGCCAGCAGCGACGCCTCCTCGAACAGCTCCACCGCCCGGTCCTCGTCGCCCCGGATCTTGGCGATGTGCCCCAGCGTCTGCCGGATCCCCGCGTTGTGCTCGAACGTCGTGCGGTTCTCCGTCAGCAGTTTCTCCGCCTCGTCCAGCCGCTCCGCGTCGATCAGCATCTCCGACGCCGCGATGACATACTGCGGGTTCGTCGCGTCGTGCTCCGCCGCCGCAAGGTACGCCTCCAGCGCCTTGTCGAAACGGCTGAACCGCTCGTACACGATCCCAGCGTAGTAATGCGCCTGGTGGCTCTCGGCGTCGAGCGCCTGCGCCTCCTGCAGAGACGCCATCGCCTCCTCCAGACGCCCCATCTCGATCAGGATCCGCCCGCGCAGCACGAAGCTCCGCGCCACCTTCGCGTTCAGCGAGATCGATTCATCAACCGTCCGCAGCGCCTTCGTCAGGTCACCGGACAGGAACTGCTGCTCCGCCATGTCCCAGGCGGTCGCCGCCTTCACGTTGTTCATCCGGTCCTGGGCTTCTTTCTTGAACTTGCCCGTGTGCTGCCCGTGGCCGGTGCAACCCGCGAGCCCGATCAGCGCCCACGCCGCCAACGCCGCCGCCGTCGCCGTCTTGTTTGCGCGCCGCATGCCTTGTCTTCCTTCATTGCCGCCAGGTTCACTCGTCGGTCGACGCGTTCGCAACACCCGCCGCCCCCGCCGGGCTCGGAAGCATCGCCGCGTTCTCAAGCTGCAACATCCCAGCACCTGTCCAGAACGACACGGGCCCCGTCCCGGGACCGAACTCGGGCGTCGACAGCGCCGCCGGCGCTCCCTCCGTCACCCCGTGCCCGGCGGGCTCGCCCGCGGGCGTCGACCGCGCACGCTCCTGCGCCGCCTCTTCGACCACGCTCTGCAGCATGTGCCGCCGCGGCCAGCGCTTCGCCTCCCCGCTCAGACGCTCCTGCAGCCGGTACGCGTCGGGCTGCTGAGGGTTCAGCTCCAGCGAACGCCGCAGCGCGTTCAGCGCCTGGTCCGTCTTGCCCTCCGCGGCCAGCTTCTCCGCTCGCACGTTCAGCTGCGCCGTCTGCCGCTCCCGGCTCCAGGGCAGCAGTCCCTGACGCGACCCCGTCCGCACATGCTCCGTGAACGACACCGCCTTCTCGCCCTGCGACAGCAGCACGTTGTCGTTCATGATCGTCGGCTTGATCAGGAAGATCACCTCGAAACGGTTCGTGCTGTCGTCATGACCGCGGAACGCCGTCCCCAGGATCGGGATGTCGCCGATGATCGGCACCTGCGACCGCGCCAGCCGAGTCTCCTCGCGGAACAGACCCCCCAGCACCACCGTCGAGCCGTCAGGCACGATCACGTTCGTCGTGACCTCCTGGCTCACCTCGTCGGGCACCGTCACCGTACGCCCCTCGTTGTCCGTGAACTCGTTGATGCGAGCCTCGGAAACCTTGGGCTTCAGCTCCATGCGGATCAGCCCGTCCTTCGAGATGAACGGCCGGAACGCCAGCGACGTCCCCGTCGGCAGGAAGTCGACGTCCTGCTCCGTCACACCGTTGTTCGTCGTGCTCTTGAGGTACCCGATCTTCTGCCCGATCGACACCTTCGCAGGCTGCCGGTTCAGCGCCAGAACCTTCGGGTTGCTCACCACCGAAACGTCCGACACCTCGTCCAGCGCACGGATGAAGATGCCCAGGTCGTCGTGCAGGATCGACAGCTTGAACGTGCCCCGCCCGCCGGTGTTGCCGGGCGTACCCACGATCGCCGACCCCCGGCCGTCCGACGGCACAAAGTCGCTCCCCTGGTTCAGCTGGTTCGCCGACCCCAGGATGCCGCCCAGGTCAAGGAAGTCCGTCATGTCGACGCTGTCCAGCACCGCGAAGTCGACGCCGAACGCGTTCGCCTCCGTCAGCGTCGTCTGCAGGATCGTCGCCTCAACCAGCACCTGCGCCGGCTTCGTGTCAAGGTTCTCCAGCAGCTTCTCGATCTCCGCGATGTTCTCCTCGTAGTCGAAGATCACCAGCGTCGACGCCAGCGCGAACTGCTCATCGCCCGTCGGTGTGTTCTCGGGGATCGTGAAGCTCCCCACGTCGCCGTTCGTCTTGATCTGCCCCTTCTCAGAGAGCAGCGGCGCCACGAACTCCGCCGCGTCGTTCGCGTTCAGATAGTTCAGGCGCATCACCTTCGAGACCACCTGCCGTTCCGCCGCCTTGATCTGCTGCAGCTCGTCCAGCGTGTACACGTAGATGAAGCTGCCCTTCTCGATGTACCCGTACCCGTTCACGTGCAGGATCGAATCCAGCGCCTCGTAGAACGTCACCCCGTACAGGTTCGCCGTCACCCGCGCCGCCACGTCCTTGCTCGCCACGATGTTCCGCCGGCTCTGCAGCGACAGCATCTGCAGCACGTTCGCCAGGTCCTCGTCCTGCACGAACATGTCGACCGTCAGATACTCAGACACCGACACGTTGGGCTCGACCCCGTCCTCTTCCCCCGCCTCACCCGACGCCGCGGCCTCCGGCTGCCCGTCATACACCGGCACGTCCTCCGGGAACTGCGGCCCGCTCGGCCGCGCCCCGGGACGATCGCCCTCACCCCCCGCTGCCCCGGCATCCGCCTTCCCGTTCGGAGCGCCGGGCGTGAAATGCTTGATCAGGTCCCCCAGCGCCGACAGCGACACAGCCCCGCTCGCCGCCGCGTTCGCCTCGGCCCCAGCACCCTCGGCCCCCTTGGCACCGCCCTTCGTGAACGTGGCCGGACCGCTCGCCGCGCGCCCCTTCGCCGGAGTGCTCCCGCCCTTCTCCTGAGGCGCCGGCGCCCCGTCCTTCGACGGCGCGCCGCTCGAGCCGCTCTCCGCTCCCTGGCCCGAAGGCTGCGCGCTCGCCGCCGAGCTCGCGCCCGTCGTCTGCGCCGTCGTCCCCGCCGCCAGCGCCAGCACCAGCGCACCGCTCATCCCCAGCCGCGCCACCGAACCATGGAGCTTCATCGTCATCTCATGCACTCCGAAGAGCGGCGGCGGGCCCGCTCGACTCGATCACTCGCTCACCGGTCAGGAGTCTCGATCTCCAGACGCACCCGCACGCCCTCTCTCTCCACCACAACCGACCCCTTCTCGACCTCCGAAAGCGTCCACCCCCGAACCGATTGACCTTCCAGAACCACCGTCCGCTTCGTCTGGTCTCCGCCCAGCTCCAGCACCGCCGCCGCCTGACGCGACAGCAGCACGCTCCGGAGCCTCCAGCCCCGGACCTCCGCGCGAAGCTCCTCTTCGCGCGAAGCCACTGGGACATCGGCATTTACACGCACGGATTCGACGGGCCCAGCAACCTCGCTCGACTCGTCCGACTCCGCTTCTGACGACTGTGATGCCAAGGGAAAGTGTGCCGGATCGAGCGCGAACACATCGCGCCCCAGTCGGCTGGGAGCCGCCAGCTTCACCACCGGACCGCGCCCGGATCCGCCAAGCGCCGCCATCGTCCGGCTCACAGCGTCCCGGCCCGCATCATCAGGCCCGACGATCCCGTCGGCGCTCTCGGACTCAGCCGTCGCACGCGCCGGCCCGCTGAACACCGCGTTCTTCACGACCAGCAGTCCAAGAACCAGCACAAGACCGCCCAGCGTCGCGGCTTTCCGCTTGTCCGCCGCAACCAGCAACTTCACGCGGGCCGCAACGTGCTTCATCGCCCGCCTCCCTCCGCCGCGCCTTCAACCGGCGCCCGCGCGCCAGTGAAGAATGCCTCGATCGACAGCTCCGCCCGCACCTCGCCGCTCCGCGACGCCGCACCCGGGTCCTCCTCCGCCGTCGCGATACGCAGCCGCTCCACACGCACAAGCCGGGGAAGCGACTCAATCGCCCCGATCGCCTCGTAGATGTTCATGAAAGGCCCCGTCAGCGCCGCCGTCAGCGGCACCGCCCGCGCCTCCTCATACTCCTTCGTCGCACGCGTCGTGATGTCCCGCCGATCGATCTTCAGCGTCGAGAGCGTCTGGCTGATCGAGCTCATCAGCCCCGCAACGTCGCTCTCCTCGGGGATGGGCGTCATACGCCCCTCGCCGAACTCCCGCAGCGCCGCCAGGTCGTTCGTCAGCCGCTCGATCGTCTCCGGACCGTCCATCGGCTTGGCAAGCTCGACCTCAAGCCCCTCGATCTCCCGCTCGATCGCCCCGCGCGCCCGCATCGGCGGCACAAGGAAAATCAGCACCCCCAGAAACACCAGCACAGCCCAGCCACCGCTGAGCCACATATCACGGCTCGACATCGTCCACCCCCTCCGCCGCGCGCACGAACGTGTACCGCGCGCTCAGATCAATCTCGCCCGTCACCCGGAACGCCCGCGCCTCCCGCCCCTCAACCTCGCGCGACCGCGCAAAGTCCAGCCGCACGGACCCGAACAAGGGGCTCGCCTCCAGCCCCGAAACAAACGACGCCACCTCGACGTCGTCCGTCGCGATCCCCTCAACCTCCACCACCATCAGCGTCCGAGGCTCCGGCGCCTTCTCCGTCGCTCCCCCCGCCGCGCCCGCCGCCCGCGCCCGCGCCGGCTGCCGCTCCTCGCGAGGCGTCAGCGCCACCTGCGTGAACGTCACCGCACCGCTCGCCGCGCCGCCCAGCACCTCCAGAACCTGCGCCGAACGCACAGGCCACGACAGCCGCGTGTACCGCGTGATCGTCCCCTCGACCTCCTCGATCTCCTTCACCAGCCGCTGCGCGATCTCACTCCGGCTCCAGTTCAGACGGACCCGCTCCGCAAGCACGTCCCGCTCCCGCGCCGCAAACGACCGGCTCCGCGACAGCATCACGTGCCCCGCGCCGATCACCGTCGCCGTCAGCGCATACACGAGAAACCAACGCCGCATCGCCGCGCGACGACCAAGAACCTCCCGGCAACGACGCGGCATCAGGTCAACGCCCTGCATCACGCCGCCCTCCGCGCACGCGACACGCCGGGCCGGCCCGACGCGTGCGCACCGCCCGACGCCGCCCCACCGCCCGCGCCCTCCGCCGCAGCCACGTCAGAACGCCGGCGCGTCGCCGACGCCGCCGGCGCCGCGCGCAGCGCCCGCAGCGAAAGACCCGTCGCAACCGCCCAGCCCGCGTCGGAGCCCCCGGCGCCGCTCGACTCGGGCGCCACCGTCACCCCCTCCAGCGGAACGCCCACAACCGTCGGCAGATGAATCGCTTCCCCCACCAGCTCCGCGAGCCGCGGCTCGTTCGCCTCGCCCCCGACCAGCACGCACCGGTCGGGCCTCAGACCGCGGAACGACACACCGAAATACCGCAGACACAGCGCCACCTCGTTCGCCACGTCCATGATCACCGGCCGCACCGCCTCGAACAGCGCCCGGTCAACCCGCGCCTCCGCGCACGACCCCGACGCCGCACGCTGACGCCGGATCTCCTCGATCGCCGCCGGCTCAACCCCAAGCCGCTCCGCAGCCGCACGCGTCATCAGCTCGCCGCCCAGCTCCAGGGGCTTGTGGAACACCACCGACTGCCCGCGGATGATCGTCACCCCCGTCGAGCGCACCCCCACGTCGACCACCACCCGCACCGTGTTCTGATCCTCCGTCCGCCTCAGGAAACGCGAGAAGCTCCGCGCCGCCGCGACGAACCCCGGCTCCACGCCCACGGGCCGCAGCCCCGCCGCCGCCAGCGCAAACACCAGCCGCTCCACGGGCTCGCGCCGCGTCCCCACGAGAATGATCTCGTCGCGCACGTCGTCGCCCTGGCGAACCTCGCCCGCCCGCAGCCACCCCACCTCCGCCGCCTCGCCCTCGACAAACCCCAGCCGGCCCGGCGCATCCAGCGCCACCGCACGGTCAAGCTCATCGTCGGGCATCCGCGGATGCCGCACCGAACGCACCCGCACCAGCCTGTCATCCAGCGATACCACGCACGCCCGGCCCCGGAACCCGCCACCCTCGACCCGCGACCTCACCGCCTCGACCACCGCCGACACATGCTCATCGCACGCCGGCCCCCCGCGAGACTCGCCCAGCTCCACCCGCGCCGTCGCAACAAGCTCCAGCCCCCGGCCGCGGCGCCGCAGCTGCGCCAGACGCACGCCCCCCGCGCCGATGTCGACGCCGATGGGCAGCACCGAGGAACTCACCAGATCTCGCCAGTGCATCGGTCACACCTCGATCAAGGAACCGAGTCCTGCGTCTTGGTCACCACGATCCGCCCCGTGTACGCCTGCACGTCCACCCGGAAAACCGCCCCCGAGCCGCTCACCATCACGCTGCCCCCGTTCCCCGGCTCCGGACCGTCCAGCTCCTCAACGGGACCGCCCAGCTCGTCGAAGATCAGCAGCGCGCCGCCGTTGAAGTCCGCGTCGAACACCTGCGCCCCGGCGAACTCCGGATCCGCGAAGTTCCGCGACAGCGGCCGGCCCGGCCGGTCCGGGTCCTCCAGCGCATCGCTCGCAAGATCCAGCTCCGCGCCGTTCACCTCCGCCAGCGTGTAACCGTTCCCCTCGACGAACACCCAGCGCTCCTGCGCGTCGTCCCACCGCGGCACCATCCCGAACCACACCGCACGCCGCGACTGAAACGCCACCGCGTCGCTCTGCAGGAACGTCACGTCCGATACCAGCGTCCGCACCGCGGACTGCACACGCAGCACGTTCGCCTGCGACATCGACGGGATCACAAGCACCCCGGCGATCCCCAGGATCACCACCACCAGCAGCACCTCGATCAGGGTGAAGCCCGGGCGATGACCGCGATCAAGCCTGCAGAGAGTTCCCGTGCGCAAGGGCCCGCTCCTTCGTCACGCTCGTCCGCGTCGCCGCCGCGCCTCCGCGAATCCCATCGGCCCCGCACGCGGCCCGCTCCATCCACCGCGCCGCGCCCCCCAACTCACGCCCCTCCGCACCCGCGCCGCACGCGCACACCGCAAGGTCCCGAGCGCTCCCGGACCTCGCTCAAGGCTCGTTGCTCAGACGGTTCAGCACCTCGTCATACCCCGACGCGAACACGTCCAGCCGGTCGCCAGTCACCACGAACTGCCACCCCGCCGGATGCCCGGGCATCGCCGCCGCCGCCGAAGAACGCGTCGTCCCCGCCGCCACCACCGAGCCCCCCGTATACCCGTTGAACGGCGCCTCACGCAGGTACCGCGCCGACACCAGCACGCCCCACCCCCCGCCGCCTCCGAACGGCGCCGTCGCGTCCGCCGTCGGCAGCACCCCCGCGTTGTTCACCCGATACACCTCGATCTGATCGTCGATCGTCTGAAGCTGACGCCGCAGCGTCGCCTTCACCGCCTCCTGACTCGCGTTGGAGTACTGCGGGATCACGATCGCGGCCAGGATCCCGAGGATCACCACCACGATCAGCACTTCAACAAGCGTGAAGCCGGCTCGGTCCGTTCGCGTGGGCATCGCTGGATCACTCCTGCGTCAACGTCGCGTGCAAAAGACGGGCGAGCCCGGTCAGGGGCCCGCCCGCGTCATCCGAACGCCCGGGCTCGACGCCCAAGGCGCGTGTTACGGGATCGTGTTCGCCG
>JANRJV010000024.1:0-8634 GCA_033763795.1 Planctomycetota bacterium | reverse complement strand
TTTCCTTCGGGGTCGCGGTCGATCTCGAAGAGAGCGGCCAGATCGCCGGGCGCCGTGGGGCGGAGACGGATTGCACCCGCTGAGGTGTCGTCGCGCGGCATGGGTGGCATGATAGTGGCCGAGATGCGGCGCTCGCGATCGGCGCGCGGGGACTGGCGAGGGACTCGACGATATCCGCTCTTGATCCGCTCAAGATTGAAGGTTGCGCGGAAGCGGGCCGGTGCAGCGAGGAAGCTGGGTCGTGGCACCCGAGCGAGCTTAAGAGCACCCGGTCGAACTCTCCACCCATCCTCGGCGGGGTCCCGGGCGATGGTTCTGTGGGAGTCACTCGACGATGCTGGGCGCTGCTCTGCTACGGCCCGATCAGGGCTGAGGGCCGGAGCCCGCGGGGCGCTCGTGCGATCCGTGTGAACCTGAAAGCTCCTCCGACGCAGTGCGGAGCAGCCAGATGCCGATCTGTTCGGCTGCGGCCTCCGCTTCCCCGCCGCCAAGATTCTGGAGCACGATGACGCCCAGCCCTTCGCTCGGGAGCAGGAGGAGGGAGGAGGTGTGTCCGTCCACTTCTCCCGGGTGGAGCAGCACGGTCTGCGTTCCGTCGATTCGCGAGAGCCGGAACCAGCCGAGTCCGACCTCGTAACGGAGAACAGAATCCTCGTCGACCTGCGCGAACGGCTCGCCGATGCGTTGCGGCCCGGCGCATGGGATGGGGACCGCGCCATCCGGGCAGCGGAGGTAGGCCGCGACAAAGGAGGCGAGGTCGTTGACTGTGGAGGTCAGGCCGATGAACGCGGCGACCTCGCCGAAACGGGCGCGTTCGGCCCGCTCGGTTCGATCCCGATCGTCGCCCCAGTAGAAAGCGGCGAGCCGCTGCTCAAGGTCCGGGGTCAGGGTTATCGCCGTGTCGCTCATGCCGAGCGGATCGAGGATGCGCGTGCGGAGCAGGTTCTCGAAGGTCGTGCCGGCGGCGCTTTCGACGACGTGGCCGAGGAGTGCGTACCCGTAGTTCGAGTATTCGAATCGCTCGCCGACGGCCGCTTCGAGGCGAGTGGCGGCCAGAGCGTCGTAGAGGTCCTGGACGCTGTAGGTGTCCCAGATGCCTGGGTTGATCGGCCCCAGCGGTTGAAGGTCGCGCCTGTTGGGAGGGTTCTTGGGAAGCCCTGCGGAGTGCGACAGAAGGTGCCTTGACGTGATTTGGCGTCCGTCGGCGTCCGTCGGCACGCGTACGGTGTCGGGAAGATAGTCGGATACCGGAGCGTCAAGATCGAGTTCGCCGTTGCTGGCCATCATGAGCGCGAGTGTCGCCGTGAACACCTTGGTAACTGAGGCGATGAAGTACGGGGTGTCGGGGGTGGCCGGCCTGTGCTGGGCGCGGTTGGCATATCCGACGGAGGCCGCGTACACGAGGCCGCCCTGGTCCACGACAGCGACGCTCACGCTGGGGATATCGGCAACATCGGCGTAGCCCGCGAGCGCCCGCTTCACACGGGCTCGGAATTCGTCGGGCACGCGGCCGGGGCGTGCGGTCTCGCGAGCCGGTACGCCGAGTTCCACCGGCGCATGTGCGGGGGCGCACGACGAGACAGCAGCCAAGGCGAAGGAGGCGAGCAGCGTGAGGGCCGGTGCGATTCTCATCCAAGCGAAAGCATCGAGTGAGGCAGGACCGGGTGCACCGAGGCCGGTCACGCTTCACGTCCCTCGATCGCGGCCTGGATCTTTGCGACGTCGATCTTTGTCATGGTCATCATCGCCTGGAAGGCGCGCTGGGCGACGTCGCCGCCGGCGGCCATGGCCTGGGTGAGGATTCGCGGGGTGATCTGCCAGGAGACTCCCCAGCGGTCCTTGCACCAGCCGCAGTCGCTGTGGCTGCCGCCGTTCTGGACGATGGCGTTCCAGTAGGCGTCGGTCTCGGCCTGGTTTTCGGTGGCGATCTGGAACGAGAAGGCTTCGGTCTGTTTGAAAGTGGGGCCGCCGTTGAGTCCCATGCAGGGGATACCGCAGACGGTGAAGTCGACGATGAGGACGTCGCCTTTCTTGCCCGTGGGGTAGTCGGCGGGTGCGCGGTGGACGGCTTGGACGGCGCTGTCGGGGAAGGTTGCGGCGTAGAAGCGAGCCGCGTCCTCGGCGTCGCGGTCGAACCAGAGGCAGACGCGGTTCTTGGTCATGTGCGGCTCCTTTGGGGGTGAGCGGTCGTGGGGCGGCCGGGGGGGCCGGGGGTTGTCACTTCACGTCGAAGCGGTCGAGATTCATGACCTTGGTCCATGCGGCGACGAAGTCGCGGACGAACTTTTCGTGGGCGTCGCTGCTGGCGTAGACCTCCGAGATGGCGCGGAGCTGGGAGTGCGAGCCGAAGACGAGGTCGACGCGTGTGGCGGTCCAGCGGAGCTCGCCGGTTGCGCGGTCGCGTCCTTCGAAGAGCTGGTGATCCGGCGTGGCGGGGCTCCACTGGGTGCGCATGTCGAGGAGGTTGAGGAAGAAGTCGTTGGTGAGGAGGCCGGGGCGCTTGGTGAGGACGCCCTGGCGGTTGCCGGCGGTGTTGGCGTCGAGGGCGCGGAGGCCGCCGACGAGGACGGTCATCTCGGGGGCGGTGAGGGTGAGCAGGTGGGCCTTGTCGAGGAGGAGGGCTTCGTCGGGGATGGTGAAGCGGTGCTTGAGGTAGTTGCGGAAGCCGTCGGCGACGGGCTCGAGGACGGCGAAGGACTCGGCGTCGGTCTGCTGCTGGGAGGCGTCGGTGCGGCCCGGGGTGAAGGGGACTGTGACGGCGGCGCCCGCGTCTTTGGCGGCTTTCTCGATGGCGGCGCCGCCGGCGAGGACGATGAGGTCCGCGAGCGAGACCTTCTTGCCGGTGGTCTGGGCGGCGTTGAAGGCGGACTGGATGCGCTCGAGCGCGGCGAGGACCTTGGCGAGGCGCTCGGGGTCGTTGGCGGGCCAGTTGCGCTGCGGGAGGAGGCGGATGCGGGCGCCGTTGGCCCCGCCGCGCTTGTCGGAGGCGCGGAAGGTGGAGGCGGAGGCCCAGGCGGTGCGGACGAGGTCGGGGACTGAGATTCCTGAGGCGAGGATGGAGGCCTTGAGCGACTCGATGTCGCGGGCGTCGATGAGCGGGTGATCGACGCGCGGCAGCGGGTCCTGCCAGATGAGTTCCTCGGCGGGGACTTCGGGGCCCAGGTAGCGCGAGCGCGGGCCCATGTCGCGGTGCGTCAGTTTGAACCAGGCGCGGGCGAAGGCGTCGGCGAGCTGGTCAGGGTTCGCGAGAAAGCGCCGCGAGATCTTCTCGTAGGCGGGATCGAAGCGGAGCGAGAGGTCGGTGGTGAGCATCGTGGGGACATGCTTTTTGGAGGGATCGTGCGCGTCGGGGCGCGAGGGCCCGACCCCCTTGGCGGTCCACTGGTGCGCTCCGGCTGGGCTCTTCGTGAGCTCCCACTCGTGCGCGAAGAGCGTTTCGAGATAGTCGTTGCTCCATCTTGTCGGCGTGCTGGTCCACGTGACTTCCAGGCCGCTGGTGATGGTGTCGGCGCCCTTGCCCGAGGCGTGGCGGCTGGCCCATCCCATTCCCTGGTGTTCGAGGCCCGCGGCTTCTGGTTCGACGGAGATGTTGGACGCGGGGGCGGCGCCGTGGCACTTGCCGAAGGTGTGTCCGCCGGCGATGAGGGCGACGGTCTCCTCGTCGTTCATGGCCATGCGCGCGAAGGTGACGCGGATGTCGTGGGCGGCGGCGAGGGGGTCGGGCGTGCCGTCGGGCCCCTCGGGGTTGACGTAGATGAGCCCCATCTGGACGGCGGCGAGCGGGTTCTCGAGCTTGCGGCCGTGGAACGCGCCTTTGGGCGAGTCGTCGGAGACGAGCACCGCGCCGCTCTTGACGACGCCTTCCGACCCGTGCTTGTAGCGCACGTCGCCGCCGAGCCACGTGGTCTCGGCGCCCCAGTAGACGTCGTTGTCGGGCTCCCAGACGTCTTCGCGTCCGGCGCCGAAGCCGAAGGTTTTGAAACCCATGGTCTCGAGCGCGACATTCCCGGCGAGGATCATCAGGTCGGCCCAGGAGATCCTGCTGCCGTACTTCTGCTTGATGGGCCAGAGGAGCCTGCGGGCCTTATCGAGGTTGACGTTGTCGGGCCAGCTGTTGAGAGGAGCGAAGCGCTGCTGCCCACGTGCGGCGCCGCCTCGGCCGTCGCCCGTGCGGTAGGTGCCCGCGCTGTGCCAGGCCATGCGGATGAAGAGCGGGCCGTAGTGCCCGAAGTCGGCGGGCCACCACTCCTGCGAGTCGGTCATGAGGTGCGCGAGGTCTTTCTTGAGCGCGGCGTAGTCGAGGGAGCTGAACTCCTTCGCATAGTCGAAGCCCCGGCCCATCGGGCAGGACTTCTCGGAGTGCTGATGCAGCAGGTCGACCCGGAGCTGGTTGGGCCACCAGTCGAGGTTGGTGGTTCCGCTGGTGCGTGCGTGGCGGACCGGGCATTGGGCCTGAGCGGACATGGTCGGCTCCTGTGATTCGGGAGTGCGCAAGCCGGCGATCGGAGTCATCGCGAAGCCGGCCAGAAGATGCTACGGTCATGTCGATTCCTGATGGGAGGTGTCAGATGGTCGCGACTCGAATGTTTGCCGTTCTGGCCGCCTGCTCGCTCGGGCTGGCGGCGTGCCAGTCTTCTTCGTCCCGGGTCGAGCGCGCGGAGGGTGCCAAGGCGCCCGTGAATCAGGTGTGCCCGATCATGCAGGACGAGGGCAACACGCACGACGTCTCCGCCGAGGCCATGACGGTCGTGCACAGGGGCAAGACCGTCGGCTTCTGCTGCGACCACTGCATCGAGGAGTGGAACTCGCTGAGCGACGCGGACAAGGACGCGAAACTGGCGAGCGCGATCGCCAAGTCGAAGTGAGCGCTCCCGGCGGTGATCGCGGCTCAGACCTTGGCGCGTTCGACCGCCAGGTCGTGAGCCTGGTGATACGCGCGCACGAGGCGTGACCAGTCGAACTCCGTCGCGTGGCGCTCGACTTCGTTGCGCATGTCGATGCGGCCGCGCCGCTCGAGGCGGCAGAAGGCGAGCAGCCAGCGGGCGAGTTCGGCGGCCGAGTCGTGGAATCCCCGGCCGCGGCGGCGGAGCACGTGGAGCCCCCAGGCGTCGTGGTCGGGGTAGCGTTCGGCGACGTAGCGGCCGAAGCCGGCGAGGTCGCTCGTGATGGACGGGACGCCCATCGCGATGCACTCCAGCGGTGTGTAACCCCAGGGCTCGTACGCCGAGGGGAAGACGCCGACGTGGCAGCCGCGGACGAACTGGTCGTAGTCCATGCCCCAGAGGGGGCTGGTCGGGCTGATGAAGTCCGGGTGGTAGACGACCTTGACGGGATCCTCGGGGCGATTGAAGAGCTGGAGCTGGCGGATCTGCGTGAGGACGGGGTCCTTCGAGTCGTCGTCGAGGACGTGCGTGATGACGGGCGGGAGGTTCTGGCGCTTCAGGGCGTGCTGCGTTCGGCGGTAGCGCATCGCCCAGTAGGGGTCAACGATCTCGTCGATGTTGACCTTCTCCCCCTTGGCGGCGCGGGGGAACAGCTCGTCGCCCACCTGCTCCATGATCTGGCGGCAGACCTCGCGGAGCTCGTTGAGGACGCCTCGGCTGTGGAGGACGTCGGGGTGGATGGAGCGCGTGTGCCGCTTGGTGACGATGAAGAAGACGACGGTCATGGGGATGCCGAAGTCCTTGAGCTGTGCGTTGAGGCGCGCCATGGCTTCGAGGCAGACGTCGAAGCCCTTGTTGCGGGGCTCGAAGCGGCCGCTGGTGAAGACGTAGAGCGTGCGGTCGAGGTCGAAGGTGTAGCTGGGGAAGAAGTAGCCCATCACGAAGCGGTGGATCTGCTCCTTGAAGCGGGCGTGCATGGTCTGGAACTCGTGCATGACGTCGTAGCGTTCGACGTTGATCCCGTTGGGGAGGACGAGGTCGCACGCGCGGCCCAGGAGGGCCGAGCATTCTTCCGCGGTGATCGAGGAGACAGTGGTGAAGGCGTGGGCGCCGTGGGCGCAGGCGCGCTCGATGCTGTGGTGGGCCTTGACGTTGTAGCGCTGGGCCTCGGCGGCGTCGTCGCGTGAGCGGAGCGTGTCGTAGAAGTTCTCCTCGTTGGAGGCGATGTAGCGGCCCAGCAGCGTGGCGTGGGTCGTGAAGACTGTGGCGATGGGCAGCTTGTCGCGCCGCAGGTCGGGGATCGCGAGCCCGGCGAGCCACTCGTGAAAGTGCGCGAGGATGCGGGGCGAGCCCTGCGTCACGTCCCAGGGCCACAGCTCGGCGGCGCGGCGCAGCAGGAGCGCGACGGCGCGGCCGAAGGAGACGGACATGTCGACGGCCCAGTCGCCGGCGGGCGTGGCGATGGCGTGCCGTTCCCACAGGACGAACTTGGCTTCGTCGAGCTTGTGCGCGGGGAGCTCGTGCTCGAGGAGGAGGGCGCGGGGGCGGCCCGAGATGAGCCAGTGGCCGTGATGGACCCTGAGGCCGTCGGCGAGGAGGCGGTCGACGAGCGCCTTGAACTTGCCGCTGGGCGGGGCGGCGTCGAACTCGAGCTCGGCCTGGGCGGGGACGTACGGACCGATGACGCAGTAGCGGTCTCCCCAGCGCTGGACCATGCTGGGGGCCTTGGAGCGGATGACCTGGTAGATGCCGCCCACCTGGTTGCAGACCTCGGTGGAGATCTCGGCGCACAGCTCGACAATGTTGGACGGGCGCGACAGCGGATCGCGCCCGATCGCGAGATCGGACGGGCTCGCGGACGATGAGACGGTCGAGGAGGAGCCGGTCTGGTCAGCCATTCGCGCGGAGTGTAGCGGCGGGTCTCAAAGCGCGCGGGCGAGCGAGCGGGCGTAGATGACCTTCGCGTCTCCGGGCGCGTAGAAGTCCTCCAGGCGGGCCTCGGCGACGTACCCGCATCGCTCGTAGAACGCCCGGGTCGGCGCGTAGAGCTCCCGGCCCGAAGTTTCCGCGTACATGCGGCGGGCTCCCATGGCGGCGGCGATCTCTTCGGCGCGCCGCGCGATGAGCCTCCCCATCCCCGCGCCGCGGGACCGCTGATGGACGGCTATCCAGTAGAGGTCGAACGAACCCTCGGTGCAGGCGATGGGCCCGAAACAGGCGTAGCCCAGCGGGGCGGGCTGAAGAGAGTCGTGCGCGAAGAGGAAGTGATAGCCCGAGGCTTCGCCCTTGCTCAGTCGCTCCTCGACGAGCTCGCAGGCGACGGCTACTTCGTGCGCGTGAAAGAAGCCTGTGGACTCGACGATGTCGCGCACGGCTGCGACGTCGTCGGGCCGGACCTCGGTGCGCCAGGTCACCACGAGCGCAGCCCCGGGGGCGACGGGCCGGGTAAGTCCCCGCCGCGGGCGGTCTGTCGGGCGAGGGCCTCGGCGAGGAGGCGCGCCACGGCCTGGTCGAAGCGGATACCGGAGGCGGCGAGCGCCGCGGCGAAGCCCGCGTCGGGCGAGAGGCAGGGGTTCGTGTTGATCTCCAGGATGAACGGCGCGCCGCGCGTGTCGACGCGGAAGTCGACCCGGGCGTAGCCCGAGAGGCCAAAGAGCCCCCAGCAGCGCCGGGACAGCTCGCGCAGGGTTTCCAGCAGGGGCTCGTCCGACGCGGGGAAGTCGAATCGGCGCGGCGTGTGCTCGTACTCGAAGGAGCCCGCCTTCCATTTGGCGTCGTATCCCACGATGTGCGGCTTGGCGCTCGCATACTCCTTGAAGACGATCTCGGCGGGGGCGAGCACCTGCGGCGGGGAGTCGCCCCCCGGCCGCGGATCGGCGGAGAGGAGCGAGATGTTGAACTCGCGCCCGTCGATGTAGGACTCGGCGAAGATGTCGTCCAGGCCGGTGGCCGCCCGGCGGTCGCGGATCGCCGCGCGGAGCGACGCCGAATCGGGAACGGCGACGACGGCGGCGTCGTCGATGCCTACCGACGCGTGCGCGGTCGCGCTCTTGAGGATGAATGTGCCGGGGAGCGGCGCACGGGCGGCGTTGGGCGTACCCTCCGCGCCCAGGGGGTCGAGCCAGCGCGGCGTGGGGAGCCCGGCGCGGAGCAGCGTGCGCTTGGCGGCGAGCTTGTCGAGCGTGTGAGCGGTGGCGGCGCTCGTGCACCCGGTAAACGCCACGCCGGCGTCTTCCAGGATCTCGGGGACGATCCACGCCAGCGAGTCGTCCCCGCCGATCGACTCCACGAGATTGAAGACCGCGTCGACTCCGGGCGCACGGACGAGCTCCGCCGCATCTTCCGGATCGGCGGGCAGCGCGGCCCGAGTCGAGGAATGCCCGAGCGTGCGCAGCGCCTCTTCGACCGCGGCGGCCTGGACGAGCACGTCGGCCTGGTCGTCCGTCGCCGACGGATCGAGCATGGTGTGCAGCACGAGCACGTTCATCGCACGGGCTCCCGCAGCGCCGCCGGCGCGACCCGCTCCGCGGCGGATTCGACGATCCAGCCGATGAGCTGCCTGTACGGGATGTGCAGCAGGCGACAGAGAATCGGCAGGTCCGAGTGCTCGGGATGCAGCCCCGCGAGCGGGTTCACCTCGAGAAACGAGAGGCGGCCCGCCGCATCCTGCTTGAGGTCGACCCGCCCCGCGTCTCGGCAGCCAAGCCCGCGCCACGCCGAGAGCGCGAGCGCCTCCGCCTCGGCGGAGAGT
>JANRJV010000023.1:0-29586 GCA_033763795.1 Planctomycetota bacterium | reverse complement strand
CAGCGCTTCGAAGGTTTCGAGGAGCGAGCGGGCCCAGACGCCGCGGTAGGCCGCGTCCGCGTCGATGATCTTGCGGCCCAGGATGTCCTCGAGCATGGCCTGCGTGTAGACGGGCTTCTTGGCGGCGGTCGACTTCGTGCCGTACTGGCTGAGGTTGGAGGCAAAGATGCCCGCGGCGCTGACGGGCAGGAAGTCCTCGTAGCGGAGCCCCTCGTAGCCCGCGTATCCCTGCCGGACGAGCTCGTGGATGTCCGTCGTGCGGATGGATCCCCGGGCCGCGAGGCCGTGAGCGGTGGGGGAGTAGCGGGCGTAGACGAGCCCCTTCTCGAGCAGCTCGGGGAGCGTCTTGGGGAAGGCCTTGAAGGGCGCGGCGTAGAGCGCTTCGTACGCGGCGAAGTCGCGCGTCGGCAGCTTGGGGTCCTTCTCGCGGGCGGCGTCGGCCTCGGCGAGACAGCGGTCGTAGAGCGCCCGCCCCTCGGGGGTGCAGGCGTAGAAGCGCTGCTCGATCTCGCCGAACCGCGCCGTGTGCACGGTGTTGACGGTCGTGCCGTCGGCGTTCGTGAAGGTGACGGCTTCCGTGAGCGCCTTGTAGGCGTCCTGACGGAGCAGGACCGGCGTGTACTCGCTGGGCCCCTCGGTGAAATCCTTGAATCCCGAATGGGGCAGCGAGCTCAGCCGGAGATCCGCCTGCGTCAGGCGCTTCGTGAGCGCATCGGCGATGGGCGGGACGACCTGGGGACCGGCTTCGCCGCGGGCGAAGGCCGCGATGTCCTCGTCAGTGACGTGGCGGAAGTGCAGACGCATCCAGTCGCGGTCGGCGCGGGCGCGGACGCGCTCGAGCGCCAGCAGGGCCCGCTCGCGGAAGGTGCTCTCGCTCATCTCTCCGAGGCAGAGCTTCATCGCAGCGGTGTACAGGTCCATGCAGAAGGTGTTGGGCGTCAGGTGATTCAGGTGATGCCGCTCGAAGCAGGCGATGTCGGCGGCGATCTTGAACCCGGCGTCGCACAGCTCCTTGTAGAGCGCGTGGTCGCGGGCGCGGGCGGTCCACTTGAAGATCCGCTCGGTGCCTTCGCGGATCAGGGCCTGCGCGTCGTTCCAGTCGAGCCCGCCCTGGCGCTCGCCCTTCTCGATGAGCTGCTTGGCGGCGTCGGAGAAGACCTCGCGCGTCGCGAGCAATTCCTCGATGCGCTTCTGCGTGGCGGGGTCGAAATAGTCCGTCTGCAGCAGCGACGTGAATACGCGGTGCTCGGGGTTCAGGGCCGAGCGGAACGCGGTCGCGATGATCGGCTGGCTCTTGGCCCCGACGTTGGACATGTCGTAGTAGTTGTGCGGCTCCATCGCGAACTGGGCGAAGAACCGGCCGATCCAGCGGTACTCGGCGGGCTTGCCGATGCGGATGGCGCCGTGGCGCTCGCCGCTGGTGCGGTCGAGCTGCTCGTCGCTGAGGGCGAAGCCCTTGTAGATCGCGCCGAGCACGGCGCAGACCGCGCGGTTGCACTCGCGGTTGACGGCCAGCGACTTGTCGTAGAGGGGAACCTCCTTGCCGAACATCGAGGAGAGCTCGGCGAAGAGACGGTTCTGCATGTCGATTTTGTCGGCGAAGGTGGTCATGGCGGTGTCTCCGCGGGGCGCGTCCCGGAGAGAGCGCCTCGGCTGCTGAAGTCTAGGTCGGGCGGCGCCGGGACGATGCGCGCAACGGGGCCCGGTCGCGGCCGCGAGACGCAGTCGCAACGAGCCCGGCGGGCGGACAAAGGGGCGAATCCCGAGCGGCGCGGCCCCGCGGCGGGCGGGGCGTCAGTCGCCCTTCTGATCGCCGCGGGCGAAGATCGACGCGACGTAGTTCAGGACGTCGGCGGCCGAGCGGTCGGAGTACCCGAACTGCTCGATCATGCGCTTCTTGATCAGGTCGATCTTCTGCTGGGTCTGGTCGTCGACGACGGAGGAGACGAGGTTCTTCAGCTTGATGGTGTCGCGCTGGTCCTCGAAGAGCTTGAGCTCCAGCGCGCGGTAGAGGCGCGCGTTCGTGTTGTACTCGAAGCGCTTGCCGTCGAGGGCGAGGGCGCCGATGTAGTTCATGATCTCCTGGCGGAAGTCGTTCTTGCGGCTGTCGGGGATGTCGATCTTCTCCTCGATGGAGCGCATGAGCCGCTCGTCGGGCTCCTCGTCCTTGCCGGTGTAGCGGTTCTTGACGCGCTCCTTCTGCGTGTAGGCGCGGACGTTGTCGACGTAGTTGGCGCACAGGCGGCGGATGGCGTCCTCGTCGGCGGAGATCGCCCGCTGCACCTCCGCCTTGATGATGTCCTCGTACTCCGAGAGGACCATCGCCAGGTGCTCCTTGTAGCGCTTGCGCGTCTCGGGGTCGTTGATCAGCGAGTGGTGGGCGAGGCCGTCCTCCAGCTCGTTCATGACCATGAACGGGTTGACCTGCTTCTCCTCCATCGCCTGTGGGGAAACGAGGCAGTTGGAGATCTTGTCCTGGATGTAGCGGGGGCTGATCCCGCTCATGCCCTCGCGGGCGGCCTCCTCCTTGAGCTCCTTTATCGAGTCCTCGGTGAAGCCCGGGATGCTCTTGCCGTTGTAGAGCTTGAGCTTCTGCATCAGGGTGATGCCCGCCTTCTTGGGCTCGGCGAGCCTGGTCAGGACGGCCCACATGGCGGCCACTTCCAGCGTGTGCGGGGCGATGTGGATGCCCTTGACGCGCTCCTTGTTGAAGTCCTTCTGATAGATCTTGATCTCGTCCTCGAGGCGGATGTTGTAGGGCACGTCGATCTTGATCGTGCGGTCGCGGAAGGCCTCCATCAGCTCGTTGGACTGGAGCTTCTTGTACTCGGGCTCGTTGGTGTGGCCCAGGATGACCTCGTCGATGAAGGTCTGGGCGAACTTCTTGGGCTTGATCACGCGCTCCTGGCTGGCGCCCAGCAGGTCGTAGAGGAAGGCGACGTCGAGCTTGAGGACCTCGATGAACTCGCACAGGCCGCGGTTGGCGATGCAGAGCTCGCCGTCGAAGTTGAAGGCCCGGGGGTCGGAGTCCGAGCCGTAGGTCGCGATCTTGCGGTAGTTGATGTCGCCGGTCAGCTCGGTGGAGTCCTGGTTCTTCTCGTCCTTGGGCTGGAAGGTGCCGATGCCCACGCGGTCCTTCTCCGAGAGGGCGATGCGGCGGACGCGGACGTGAGCCATGGCCTGGCGCCAGTCGCCGTCGTAGTGGCGGAGCAGGTCGGCGAGGACCTTCCGGCAGAAGGGGTTCACCTCGCCGCTGAGCCTGAGCTTGCCGCGGTGCTTGCCGGCGGCGGTGTACGAGGCGTTGAGCCGCTCGAGGAGCGCGGGCCGCGCCTCCGCGGGGACCAGAAGCAGCGGCTCCTCGTGCATGGGGCAGGGGAACTCGTGCGTCTTGCCCGTGGGTCCGGCGTGCTCATCGAGGAGCCACGCGTAGGAATAGAGCGCGCCGGGCTCGGTCTTGGAGTAGTGCTCGAGCCCCTTCTTGAGCAGGCGGGCGATGGTCGACTTCGACGATCCGACGGGCCCGTGCAGCAGCAGGATGCGCCGATCGGTGCCGTAGCCCTCCGCGGCGGAGCGGAAGACATCGACGAGCTGCATGAGCTGCTCATCGAGGCCGAAGATGCCGTCGGTTCCCTTGTCGATCGGGTCGGAGAAGAAGTGGTAGCGGATCAGGTCCTTCTTGAAGAGGCGGTAGCGCTCGCTCCCGAAGGAGAGGATCATGTCGTAGATGCGCTGGAAGGCGTTGCGCACGACCTCCGGCCGCTGCGCGACGATCGCGAGATACTCGTCGAACGAGCCCTCCCAGTGCTGCTCGTGGAAGCGCTGGCGGTCGAGGGCCCCCGAGATGACGGACACGAGGTCCTGCCCGGTGGCGGGCGAGACCGCCGGTCCGGCGCCGGGGCTGGCGGAGCCCGACCGCGCCAGGCGAGCATGCAGATCGAAGTCGGTCATGACGTCCTCCTGCACTGAACCGACTGAGCGAGCCATCCGCGGGGACGGAGCGGTTCCGGCCTCGGGACGGGAATCGGCGTGGCGCCTGGTCCGTGGCGGGCCGCCGAAAAGGAGCCGGTTCGCGACCGACTCAAGAGTGATACGCACCGCACGCCCCGCGGCTGCGGATCACGAACAGTTGATCATATCGGGGGGTTTGTGGAAAGCCTGAAGTGCATATGAAATCACGCGCAGACCGTGCGCGAGTTAGGGACTGCAAACTATGCTGCACGGCTCCGACCGCCCGCACGGTCGGCCCAAGAGGAAGACCCGTGTCGTTCGGACTTGGACGAGGCCGCAAGCTGGAAGTGGGAGACGTGGGCCTTCAAGGCTCCGAGCTCCCGCCGTTGCCCGATGACATCGCGGCGAACCCCGCGTCGGCGTGGCTCGACCCGCGCGCGTGGTTCGCCGATCCCTCGCGCCCGTTCGAGCTGGAGATCGGCTCGGGCAAGGGCACGTTCCTCGTGCAGCAGGCGGAAGTGCAGCCGGACACGAACTTCCTGGGCATCGAGTGGGCGGGCGAGTTCTACGCCTACGCCGCCGACCGGGTCCGGCGCCGCGGGCTCGGCAACGTGAAGCTGCTGCACGCCGACGCCACGGAGTTCTTGCACTGGCGCATGCCCAGCGGCATCGTGCGCGTGCTGCACCTCTACTTCAGCGACCCGTGGCCCAAGTCGAGGCACCACAAGCGCCGTGTCGTGCAGGATCGGTTCCTGGAGGACGTCCGCCGCGTGCTGATCCCGGGCGGAGAGCTGCGCATCGTCACCGATCACGACGAGTACTGGCAGTGGATGGAGCGGCACTTTGCGCGCTGGGCCCCTCCGGACGGCTCGGGCCCGTTCGCGCGCGAGCCGTTCGAGCGGCCTGCCTCCGCGCAAGGGGGCGAGATCGTGGGCACCAACTTCGAGCGCAAGTACTCCCGCGAGGGCAGGCCGTTCCACGCCGCGGTGCTCCGCTCCCGGGCCTGAGCGTTCCCGGGCCCGCCTCCCCGGATGGCGGTGAATCCGGAACTCCTGTCGTTGAAGATGCCACGGAACTGGGGGGACGGGGGAAAGCCCGTCCGGGTCGATAGTTGAAGCGGACGCGGCAGATGTGCTTCCGGAAGGCGGTGATGTTGAAACAGGACGCGCGACATCCGTGTGGTCAGGTCTTCGCGCCGCTCTGCGCCTGGCTCAGGATGATCTCCAGGTGGGATCTGCTGGCGCTGTTCGTGCTGGGCGCCGGGATCATCCTGTCGCAATACCTTCTCGGACTGTCGCGGCGCGCGGCGGGCGTTGATCCGCTCCCGCTCGAGGCCGTGGCGATCGCCGAGGCGGGGCTCGCGCTGCTGATCGCCGCGGTGCTGATCGTGCTGGGACGCAGCCGGTACCGCGCGCAGCAGGTGGCCCGGAAGGTCGTGGACGACCTGCGCAGCAGCCGCGCGCTGCTCGAGCAGTTCGTCGAGCACGCCCCGGCGGCGGTGGCCATGCTCGATAACCAGAAGCGCTACCTGCTCCGCAGCCGCCGGTGGATCAAGGACTTCGGCCTGGTCTCCAGGGGCGACATCATCGGGCGCGCGCACGACGAGGTCTTCCCCGATGCGCCGCCGCGCTGGATGGAGGCGGTGGACCGCTGCCTCGCGGGGTGTGTCGAGAGGTGCGCGCGCGAGCGTGTCGAGGCCGCCGACGGGAGCGTGCGGTGGGTCGCGTGGGAGGTCAGGCCCTGGCGCGACGCCAACGGGGACGCCGCGGGCGTTCTGATGTTCGCCGCGGACATCACAGCGGAGCAGGAGGCGCTGGGGCGGCTGGAGACCGAGTCCGCCGCGCTCCAGCAGGCAAAGTCGCTGCTGGAGGCCCAGGCGCTGGAGCTGAACGAGGCGCGTGAGGCCGCCGAGGCCGCCAACCGCGCCAAGAGCTCGTTCCTCGCGAACATGAGCCACGAGATCCGCACCCCAATGACCGCCATCCTGGGCTTCAGCGAGCTGCTGCTCGACCCGACCCTGCCCGAGGACCAGCGCGCCGATTACGTCCGCACCGTCAAGCGCAACGGCGATCATCTCCTGGGCCTCATCAACGACATCCTCGACCTGTCGAAGATCGAGGAGGGAGTGATGCGGATCGACGATCAGGGCTGCTCGCCCGTCCGCGTGGTCGAGGAGACGATCTCGCTGCTGCGCGTCCGCGCGCTGGAGAAGGGCATCGCGCTCGACAGCCAGTACAGGTTCCCGCTCCCCGCGGAGATCGCGGGAGACGCGGCTCGGCTGAAGCAGATCCTCATCAACCTCGTGGGTAACGCCGTGAAGTTCACGGAGCGCGGCGGCGTCCAGGTCCGCGTGGAAACCGTCGGCCCGGAGGTGCATTTCAAGGTCCGCGACACGGGCGTCGGCATGAACGAGTCGCAGATGAGCGGGCTCTTCGAGCCCTTCACGCAGGTCGATGGCTCGATGACGCGCCGTTTCGGCGGCTCGGGGCTCGGGCTGGCGATCTCGCGCAGGCTCGCCGAGCTGATGGGCGGCTGGATCGCCGTCGCGTCCGAGGCGGGCAAGGGGTCCGAGTTCACGCTCGTGATGCCCTCCTCGGCCGCGGCCGCAGGCATGGTCCACTCGCTGGAAGACACCGCCGCACGCGAGACGGACGTCGAGAGCTGGTCGATCGAGGACGATCGGCCGGTGACCGGCCGCGTGCTCCTGGCTGAAGACGGCGTGGATAACCAGCGCATCATCTGCTTCCACCTGAGGCGCATGGGCCTCGAAGTGGAGGTCGTCGAGACCGGGCGTGCGGCGGTGGACGCCGTCGAGCGCGCGGAGAAGTCGGGCCGACCCTTCGATCTCGTGCTGATGGACATGCAGATGCCGATCATGGACGGGTACCAGGCGACGCGTGCGCTGCGCCGCCGGGGCTCGCAGACGCCGGTGGTCGCGCTGACGGCCCACGCGATGGTGGGGGACCGCGAGCGCTGCATCACGGCGGGCTGCAACGATTATCTGACCAAGCCGTTCGACCCGCCGCGGTTCCGCGCGGCCGTCGCCCGCATCCTGCGGCAGAGCCGGAGACGTCTCGCGGGCCCGATGGTCGCGTGACGCCGCCTCAAGTGGGGGTTTCGTAGGGAATTGAATCGAGATTGAGACGCGCAGCGCGCGTGCGATCTTGAGCCGCGCCGCCAGTAGGCCGACGTTTGAGGTACCGCGCACGCCGTCCGCCTTTCCGCCGCCCGGGAGCTTCCCGCGTGAACCTGCGAGTCAAGACACTTCTGGCGATCGGGATCGCCATGATCGTCCTGCTGGTGGTCCAGCAGTCGACGACGCGCCCCGGTCTGCTCGAGGGGTTCCGCCGCAGCGAGGCGGAGTTTCTCACCGCGAGCGCGGGAACCGTGGGCCGGCTCCTTGCCTCGGAAGTCATGACGTTCCACGAGCGCTTCGCCGACTGGTCGAACTGGGACGACCTCTTCGAGTTCGCGCAGCACCCCAGCGACGTGTTCGTGCAGAGCAACCTCGAGGAGGAGAGCCTCGATCTGCTGCGGGTGAACGCCGCCGCGGTCTTCAGCCACGAAAAGGGGCTGGTCTTCGCGCGGGGGTACGAGTCACACGCCGGCGCCGGGCCTCTTCCCCCGTCTCTCGCCCGGCGGTTCGAGCCCGGGGCCGAATGGACGCGGATGCGGGAGCCCGACCGGGCGCTCAGCGGGCTGCTCCTGGTCGACGGGCGCCTGATGATGATCTCGCTCCGGCCCATCCTGCGCAGCGACCTGACGGGACCTTCGACGGGTGTCCTGCTGATGGCGCGCTATCTCGAGGGCGCGCAGCTGTCGCGCTTGTCTGACCTTGTGGGGGGCGAGCTCCGCTGCCGCGTGCTGCTGTCCGCCGACTCGGCGCGCCCGCCGGTGTGGCCCCCGGCCGTGAACTGGGACGACATGGGCGCCGGCGAGGCCTCTTGGAGCATCTCCGGGATCGGCGGGGGACCGGTGGCGGCCCTGAGCATCCGCATGCCCGCGCGCATCTTCGAGCACGGGCTCCTGACCACGCGCCTCAACACGCTGTGGATCCTCGCCGCGGGCCTGGCGTTCGGCATCGTCGTCATGCTCACGATGGAGGGGATGGTCCTCCGCCGGGTCTCGCGCCTGGACGTCGAAGTGGAGGGGATCGGCCACGAAGGGGGCCCGACGCGCGTGACCGTCGGCGCCGACGACGAGCTGGGGCGGCTGGCGACCTCCATCAACCGCACGCTCGAAGCGCTGCGCACGGCCCAGGTCCAGGCCGAGGCCGCGTCCCGCGCCAAGAGCGACTTCCTCGCGAACATGAGCCACGAGATCCGCACCCCCATGACCGCGATCCTGGGATTCGCGGCGATCCTCGGCGAGATGCTCGACGACGACCCCGCCAAGCGCGAGCACATCCGCACCATCCGCCGCAACGGGGAGCACCTGCTGGCGATCATCGACGACATCCTCGACCTCTCCAAGATCGAGGCCGAGCGCATGACGCTGGAAAAGGTCCCGTGCTCCCCCGTCGCGATCGTGGAGGACGTCGCCTCGCTGCTCGGCGTGCGCGCCAAGGAGCGCGGGCTCGAGCTCAAGGTGGAGCATCGCTGGCCGCTCCCGGCGAGCATCCGCTGCGACCCCCTGCGCCTTCGGCAGATCATCATGAACCTCGTCAGCAACGGGATCAAGTTCACCGAGCGCGGCGGGGTCACCATCCGCACGCTCGCCACCGGACCGGAAGGAACGGGCGAGCTGGTCGTGGAGGTCGCCGACTCCGGCATCGGCATGAACGCCGAGGGTCTCTCCCGCCTGTTCAGACCCTTCACGCAGGCCGACGAGACAATGTCGCGGCGCTTCGGCGGCACGGGGCTCGGGCTGACCATCTCGCGCCGGCTGGCCCGGCTCATGAACGGCGACATCGACGTCCGCTCGAGCCCCGGGTCGGGCAGCGTCTTTATCCTCCGCGTGCCGTACGCCGGGGACGCGATGGCCTCGGGGCCCGCGGACCTGCACGACACGACGTCCGACCTCGTCCGCGCCGTCGATCGCCCTTCGCCCGCCCAGGGCGCCCGCGTGCTGCTGGCCGAGGACGGCCCGGACAACCAGCGGCTGCTCCGCTTCCATCTCCGCCGCGCGGGCGTCGAGGTCGAAGTCGCCGACAACGGCAAGGCGGCGATCGACGCCGTCGAACGCGCCGCCGCGCAGCAGCGCCCCTTCGACCTCGTCCTCATGGACATGCAGATGCCCGAGCTCGACGGCTACGAGGCCACGCGCATCCTCCGCCGCAGCGGCTTCACCGCGCCGGTCATCGCCCTCACCGCCCACGCGATGGGAGGCGACCGCGAGAAATGCCTCTCGGCGGGCTGCTCGGCGTATCTCACCAAACCCTTCGAGAGCGCGCAGCTGCTCGACCTCGTCGCGTTCTGGCTCCAGCAGAGCCGCTCCCCGGGCCGGGGCCGCGACGGGCGCTCCGCTTCCTCCGCCGCCGCCTGAGTCGTACACTCGCCGCATGCACAGGCCCGGCTCCGATCCGGAGAACATGACCGCCGAAGACTTCCTCTGCGACTTCTGCGGGCGGTCGTGGGACGTCGCCGCCCCGATGATCGAGGGACATCAGGGCAGCCTGATCTGCGGCTCGTGCCTTACCACGGCGTACCGCGCGGTCGAGGGAGCGACGGGCGAGCTCGCCGGGCCCGGCCTCAAGTGCACGCTGTGCCTGGAATCGCGCTCCGATCCCGAGTGGCGCAGCCCGACGCGGCAGGACGCCGTCATCTGTCGCCGCTGCCTCAAGCAGGCGGCTGGAACGCTCGTCAAGGACAAGGAAAGCGGCTGGACGAGGCCCGTCTGAACGACGCGCGGCGGCGCTGCGAAGCCCCGCGCGCCGGGCGAACACGCTCAGTCTTCCTCTTCGGTCTCGGCGTGCTCGTCGATCGTCTGATGCTCGCCGAAGAGCGCCGACCCGATGCGCACCATGTTCGAGCCGCACTCGATGCCCACCTCGAAGTCGTTGGTCATCCCCATCGAGAGGATGTTGAAGTGGGGGCCGACGACGCCCTGACGCCGGATCTCGGTGAACAGCTCCCGGCACCGGTCGAACGTGGGCCGCGCGTCCTCGGGGTTGTCGCTGTACGGGGCCATGGTCATGAGCCCGCGGACGCGGATGTGGATCGTGGTCTCGATCTGCTCGCACAGGTGCAGCGCCGCGGGGACGGCACAGCCGAACTTGGACTTCTCGCCCGAGCAGTTGACCTGCACGAGAACCTCGACGGGCTCGTCACGCTTGAAGGCGATGTGCTGGATCTCTTCGACGAGGCGCAGCGAGTCCACGGAGTGGATCAGCCGCGCCACCCCGATCAGCTTCTTCACCTTGTTGCGCTGCAGATGACCGATGAGGTGCCAGCGGACCTCGGGGGGCTCGCCCGGCGCCGGCGCCCGCCGCCGGAGATCGAAGGGGTCGCCCAGCCGCGCCGCCGCGACCGACGGGATCGTCCGCCCCCGGTTCTGCATCTCGTCGACCATGGACGCGCGCTGCACGAGCTGCAGGGCCCGACTCTCGCCGAAGTCCTGGTGCCCGAGCCGGATCAGCTCGCGCACCTGATCCATGTCCGCGTACTTGCTGACCGCGACGACGAGCACCTGCTCGGGCGACCGCCCCGAGCGGCTCGCCGCGGTGGCAACGCGCTCCTTCAACTCGGCGTAGCGTTCGGCCAGCGTCGGGGCCATGTCCGTCCGTGGGGGGCTGTACATTGCTCGCTCCGCGACAGATCAAGGATAGTCGGGCGCGCCCCCAGCGGCAACGAGCCGAGCCCCGCGCCTCCTTGAACCGGTGAGTTTCGCGGCCAGCCGCCAGCTTTCGCACAGAGGAGATCGACCCATGACCGCGCCCGCCCTCACGCCCCGCCAGACCCCCATCACCGTCGGCGAGACCGCCCCGGACTTCACGCTCCCCGACCAGAGCCGCTCCGACTGGTCGCTCGCGCAGGCCCTGAAGCGGGGCGACGTCGTCCTGTCGTTCTATCCGATGGATTTCTCGCCCGTCTGCTCCACCGAGATGAAGTGCGTGACCCACGAGCTGGCCCGCTTCTCGTCGAAGAACGCGACCGTCGTGGGCATCTCCTGCGACAGCTTCTACGTGCACAAGGCCTGGGCCGAGTCGATGGGCCTGTCGCACACGCTGCTCGCCGACATGCACCGCGCCGTCTGCCGGGCCTACGGGTTTTACTTCGCCCCGCTCAACGTCGCGTCCCGGGGTACCGTCGTCATCGCGGGCTCGCCCGACGGCGTGGGCAAGGTGAAGTGGGTGCAGGCGCGGGAACTCAAGGACGCGCTGAAGACGGACGACCTCCTGGCCGCGATCAGTTGACGTCGGCCGCCCCGGTTACCGCGTGCCGCCGGTCGTGGTCGAGCGCGAGCCCGAGCCGCTCGAATTCGACGAGTTCGAGAAGGCGCTGGAGCGCGTGCCCGTGCGCGTCGAGCTGCCCCGGGCCCGCGACCCGCCCGCGGAGCTCGCGGTGCCCCGCAGCGTCACGCCCTCGGCCATGGTCACCGCGGTGATCCGCTCGCGCTGGATGACCCACGCCGCCCGGTCGACGTGGTACTGCTGCATCTCCTCGACGTCTCGGCTGTTGACGAACTGCGCGAAGCGAACCGCCTTCTCCCGCAGTTCCTCGGGCGGCGGCGGAGCGCTCAGATACTTGACCTGGTCGGCGATCAGCGCCTCCAGTTTCGACCAGTCCAGGGGCTTGGCCGTCTCTTCCTGCACCGGGATCGCCAGCTCCGCCTCCGCGGCGGCCGACTCGATCCGCTCCAGCACTGCCGCTTCGTCCTCGGCGGCGACCTCGAGCGCCGTGGCGCGCGACGCCGACGGAGACACGCGCGAGTGGCTCTCGCAGCCGCCAGTCGCCCCGAGCGCGCCGACCAGCGCCAGCGGGGTCAGCACTCGTGTCAGAGCCTTCGTCATGGACAGGTTCATCGGCGGTATCGCTCCCGTGATTTCGAGCCCGGCGGCCCGATCTTCGCGTAGTTTAGGCCGCCGCTCGTCGCCGTTACACTCGTCTCATGCCGACCGTCAAGAACTCCCCGTGCGTCCTCATCATCAGGGACGGCTGGGGCGAAAATCCGAACCCGCAGCACGACCCCTTCAACGCCGTCAAGCTCGCGCACACGCCCGTCGCGGACCTCCTTGAGAGCCGATATCCCCGGACCCTGATCAGGACCAGCGGCGAGGACGTGGGACTGCCCGAAGGAACGATGGGCAACAGCGAGGTCGGCCATCAGAACATCGGCGCGGGCCGCGTCGTCGACCAGGAGAGCGTCGCGATCACCAAGGCCTGCCGCGCAGGCCTCGAGCACAACCGCGTGATCTCCGAAGCCATCGGCCGTGCCCTCGAGCGCGGCTCCCGCCTCCACGTCATGGGCATCTGCTCCGACGCGGGCGTCCACGGGCGCCTGGAGCATCTCTTCGCGATCATCCGCGCCTGCCGCACGCTGGGCATGCCGGGCGACCGCGTCATCGTCCACCTCTTCATGGACGGCCGCGACACCGGCCCCTTCACGGGCGTCGGCTTCGCCCGCAAAGTGGAGGGTTCGCTGCGCGAGCTCGGAGTGGGGCGGGTCGGCACCGTGTGCGGGCGCTACTGGTCCATGGACCGCGACTATCGCTGGGAGCGCGTGCAGCGTGCGTACGACCTGCTGACAGGCCGCGGGGCCGCCCCGCCGCGCTTCCAGTCCGCCGTCGCCGCCGTGCAGGCGCACTACGACACTCCCGAGAGCGAAGGCCTCAAGGGCGACGAGTTCGTGCCCCCGTGCGTCGTGGGCGAGCCCGCCCCGATCCGCACGGGCGACACGGTCATCTTCTCCAACTACCGGGGCGATCGCCCCCGCGAGCTCTCCGCCGCGTTCGTCTTCCCCGACGAGCAGTGGGCCCGCGTCAAGGCCTCGCCCGACTCGGGAAGAGCGGGCTTCGACCGCGGCCCGCGCCTCGAACTGGAGTACGTCACCATGACGGCGTACTGGGAGGAGCTGACGCCCTTCGTGCGCGTCGCGTTCCCCAAGCCGCCTCGCATGACCGACATTGCCGGCGCCTACATCAGCCACCTGGGCCTGACGCAGTTCCGCTGCGCCGAGACCGAGAAGTTCCCGCACGTCACCTTCTTCTTCAACGACTACCGCGATGAGCCCTTCGAGGGCGAGCGCCGCGAAATCGTCCAGAGCCCCAAGGTCGCGACGTACGACCTGCAGCCCGAGATGAGCGCCGCGGAGGTACGCGACGCCGTCCTCCGCCGCCTCGCCGCCCCGGACTGCGAGCCGTTCATCATCGTCAACTTCGCCAACGGCGACATGGTCGGGCACACGGGCTCGCTCCCCGCGGCGATCAGGGCGTGCGAAGTCGTCGACGCGTGCGTGGGCGCGATCGTCGACGCCGCGCTCGCGCGCCAGGGGTCGGTGATCGTCACCGCCGACCACGGGAACGCCGAGCAGATGTTCGACCCCGCGACCGGCTCGCCCCACACCGCGCACACGACCTACGACGTCCCGCTCATCGTGGTGGGGGAGCAGTTCGTGGGCCGCGGGCTGCGCGCGGGCGGCCGCCTGGCGGACATCCTCCCGACCATGCTCGACATGACGGGCCTGCCCAGGCCCGACGCGATGACGGGCGTCAGCCTGCTCGCCTGACCATCGTCACTTGATGACCGGCGAGCCCGGGATCGCCGAGGGCGGCGGCGCCGGCGGCGCTTCGGGGGGCAGCGTCTCGAACGCAGGCAGGTTCAGCACCGACGGCGGCGTCACGCCGCGGTACGCCACCAGCAGGTTGCCCGACCGCACCGCGAACGATCCGTCCGCCGTGTACCCGACGGACAGCACCTCCCGCGCATCGCCGTCGGAATCGAAGAGATCCAGCTTGCGCAGCACCCGGATCGAATCGTCGGGGCCGATCGGCTCGGGCTCGCCCGGACGCGAGGCCAGGAACTCCAGCAGTTCGTCGAGCGGCGCCGCCTCGGCCGGGGCCCGCTTGCCGTCGGGCTGCATCGCCACCCAGCCCGCGCCCTCGCGGCGGAACCCCTTCTCCCACGCCGGCGCCCCCGAGGGGCCCGACCCCGCGCCCGCGGCGCTCGACTCGCGGATCGTCACCATGAACACGTCCGAAGGCGAGACGCTCACCGGCGAGGGCTGCAGCAGGTTCCGCGGCGCCAGCGTGATCGCGTTCACCGCCGAGGCGGGCACCACCATGATCACGGAGCCGTCCGCGTCCGCCGACGCAAACCGCGTGTCGCCCTTGGGGTCCGCCGGACCGCCGACGATCAGCTCGCGCGTCACCGTCCGCACGCGGACCTGACCGTCCGCCGCCACCGTCCGCTCGTCCGTCTCGACGCTGACCGTCAGCACGGGCTTGTTCAGTCCCATCGCCGCCAGGTCGGGCTTAGGCTGATCCTCGAACCGCAGCGCCCGGATCCCCGCCAGCGAGTTGAGCAGCGAGTCCACGGCGTTCTGGCTCGCTCCCGAGCTGATCGGACGCCGCATGCTCCACTTGCCCTCCAGCTTCGCCAGCGCGACGTTCACCCGCGCATCGTCGAGCGTCAGCCGCGACGCGTCGCGCACGCCCGGCAGGGCGCTCGGGGTTCTCCAGGACGCCGGACCCGGATTCACCAGCGGATCCAGCGTGGCGCTCGAAACGAGGACGTTCGCCGTTCCGCCCGGATACGTGAGCGCCGCGCTCGTCTTGCCCGCGAGCGCCGAGGGCGCCAACCGCAGCGCATACGCCGCGCCGTCCCGGAGAGTGATCGTCAGCAGCGGGCCGCCCGCCTCGGGCGCTTTGGCCCCTTCCTGAGGCTTCAGTTCGCCCGCCAGCGCGGCCAGCGCCGCCTGCGCCGCGTCGGGAATGAGCACGGGCCATTCCACGCGCCCCGCCTGATAGAACCACGCCCCGGCCTCGGACCGCCGCACGCGCTGCTCGGCCCCGTCGCCCCGTGCCAGGCTGAGCGCCGAGACCTCCGCCGGGGCGAAGCTCGGCCCAGCCGCGGACCCGGCGCCGCCCCCGGCCCCGGGCGTCGCCGACGCCGGCGCGGGCGTCGCGCCGCGTTGACCAGTCAACATGATCGTCAGGCCAACCAGCGCCAGAGCGAGCCCGACCGCGATGAGTACTGCTTTGGGAGACATGGCAGCAGTCTAGTTCGGCACAAAGCTCCGCTTCTCTCTATCCCCGCAGGACCCTCAGCAGTCCGCCCGTCACCAGCACCAGCGCCGGCATGCCCAGGATGATGAACAGGTGCAGCGCACGCAGCGCGCCGGGGTCCAGCTCGCCCAGCCGGGGAACGTCGCGCGACTGAGGCCCGGGCGCGATCCGTTCATCCTGTCCCGCCAGCCAGGCGCCGGCCGCGTCCAGCAGCTCCAGGTTCGCCGGGAACAGCCGAACGCGCCGCCCCGCCACGTCCTCGCTGGCGCGGATGTACCCGTCCTCGAACCAGGAAGGCGAGCCCACCACCACCAGCCGCTGCGGCCCGCCTCCCCCTCCCGGTCCCGCGACCGCAGGCCGCTCCGCCGCCAACGCCACGACAAAGCCCCCCTCGCCGCGCGGCCGCTCGTCCCGCGAGCCGTCAAACTTCGGCGGATCAGCCAGCAGCATCGGCGCCAGCGGAGACGCCACCCCCCGCAGCACCAGCTCCCGGATCGGCTGCCACGAGCTCTCGGCCCACGTGCCGTCCTCCTCAGGCAGCGTCAGCAGCGGGTGCGTGACCTGATCCGCCGCCGCGCCCGACGCCCGCTCCAGGGGCGTGGCCCACGGCACGATCGCCGTCAGGCCCCCGAACGCCCCGCGGATCGGATGACCCTCGCTGGCGCCGCGCGGCGTGTGAAACGAGTACGTCAGCAGCCCCTGCGGACTGCTCCGCGTCGACACGATGACCCGCGCCGAATCCGACTGCACCCCGAACTCAGCGAGAGCACTCGCCACGGGATCGCGCTCCCCCAGCGCCGGCAGATCCGAAGGCTCCACGCACGCCAGCACGTTCTCACCGGCGCGCAGCAAGGTCGCCAGCGCCTCGCCCAGCTTGACCAGCCGCGCGTTGCGCTCGCTCACCGATCCCGCATTACGCAGGTCCGCCGCTCCGCGGGGCGGCGCGCCCAGCACGATCCAGTAGACGGGCCGGTTTTTCCCGGCCTTCAGCCCGGCAAGATCGGGCCTCAGCGCTTCGGTCGCTACGGGCCACTCCGCCGGAGTCACCCGCGTCAGCCGGAACCGGTCGAACACTTCCCCGAACGCGCCAGTGCCCTGCGGCGTAGGTTCCCCCCGCTCGTCCAGCAGCCGCGCGTTGTGCGCGTGCACGAACACCGCGATCGGAGCCGAATCGTCGAACAACGACCCGACCGCCGTCGCCACCAGTTGCTCCCCCGCGAAGACCGCGTCGGCCGCCCCCGTCCCCGCCGAGGCCCCGCCGCTCGGGAAAAGCGTCTCGAGCGGGAGCGCCACCGCCCCGCTCCGCGTCGCGACGATCACCGCCGCCGAAGCCTCCAGCGCCCGCGCGACCCGCAGCGCCTCGACGGGCCTGAGGCGCGCCAGTTCGTCGGCGGCACGGGCCCCGTCGTCGCGCGCGCTCTGGGCGACCTGCGCCAGGCTCGCCGCCGACCTCGCGACAGCCTCGCTCGCGCTCCGCGCCTGCAGCGCCTGGGCGTACTGCGCGACCGCCCCCGCCAGCCGCGCCGCCTCGTCGATCGTCTGGGCGTGCGGCCGCGCCGCGTCCACCGCGGGCATCGCCACGCCGAACACTTTCGCCCCCGCCGCCGTTCCCAGCCCGGACTGCGCCGCCGGCAGCCGCGCCGCCGTCGTGCGCACCAGCCCCGCCTGGTTCCGCGGATGCGTGCGATCATCCGGGTCGGGGCCCGATCCGGACGCGTCCAGCGCGTCGCCCAGAGCTTTGAGCCCCTCGGCGATCTGCGCCAGCTCCGCCGCCAGCCGCGCCGCCGATTCCTGCCCCGCTTCGAGCACCCTTCGCTGCGCCGACAGCTCCGGCTCGTGGGGCGCCGCCAGCCGCTCCATCAGCTCCCGGAGGGTCGCCCCCGCCGCGCCCGACCCCGTATCGATCCACGTCGAGCGCAGCAGCGGCTGGGCCCGCTCGAACTCCAGCAGCAGGTCGCCGATGCGCCGCCGCGCCGCCGGGTCGAGCGACGCGGAGTCCGCGCTGATGATGATCTCGGTGGGCGCGCTCGCCGCCTGCAGCAGCTTCACCGTCCGCGGCGCGAGCGTGAACTCGCGCGTCGCGGTCAGATCCCAGCGCACGCTCCGCATGCTCGCCAGCCCCGCCGCGAGCACGCAGCTGATCGTCGCGGCGATCACCAGCACCGCCGTGCTCACGCCGTACCGCGCCCGCCGCGCGGCGGCCCCCTTCCCGCCCGCCTGCGCCGCGCTCATCGCCACCTCCGCGATTCGACCACCGCGACCGACAGCACGATGAACCACGCCGAACCCGCCAGCAGCGCCACCACGTGACCCGTGTCGATGATCCCCTTGGCGAAGTCGCCCGCCCGCAGCAGCACGCTGAACCCGTAGATCGCCCGGTCGAAGGGCGGCCCGGCCAGCCGCGCCCCCTGCGTCACCCCCAGCTCCAGCAGCACGAAGAAGAAGATCGTCGACAGCAGCGAGACCACCTGGTTCTCCGTCAGCGCGCTCGTGAACAGCCCCGCCGACAGGTACAGCATGCCCACCAGGATCACGCCCGCGTAGCCCGTCGCGATCGGCCCGTACTCCGGGTCCGCCAGCGCTTCCAGCAGCCCCACGTACACCAGCGAGGGCGAGAGCATCAGCAGAAAGAACCCCACCGCCCCCAGATACTTCCCCAGCACCATCTGCCAGTCGGAGATGGGCGAGGTCATCAGCACCTCCATCGTCCCCGAGCGCTTCTCCTCCGCGATCAGCCGCATCGAGATCGCGGGCGCCACGAACAGCAGGATCCAGTGCGACACCCCGAAGAACGCCCGCAGCGTCGCCGGCTCGCCGGGGCGCAGCGTCGACAGCGCGATCCACAGCCCCGACAGCAGCGTGTACAGCGCGATGGTCACCCATCCCGCGGACGTGCGGAAAAACGCCGCACACTCCCGCCCGGCGATCAGCAGCACGGGCCTCATGCCGCCCCCGCCGCCGGGGCCGCTCTCGACGAGAGCCCCGGATCGTTCTCGGCGTACGCCATCAGCCGCAGGTACACGTCCTCGAGCGTTGTCGCCTGGGGCCGCAGCTCGCGGATGAGAAGGTTCGCACTCCGCGCCGCCAGCGCGATCGACTCCCGCTGGTCGCCCGCGCTGGGCGCAAAGGCGATCAGGTACCGCGTCCACGACTCATTAAGAGGCGTCGCCTCCACCGACTCCACGCCAGGCAGCGCCCCGAACACCATCTCCGCCGACGCCCCCAGCGAGCCCGCCGACGACGCCTCGACCGTATACCGGCCCGCCCCCGGCAATTCGCCCATCAGCGTCCCGGGCGGGCCGTCCGCCTGCACCCGCCCCCGCGCAAACAGCAGGATCCGGTCGCACACCCGCTCCACCTCCGGCAGGATGTGCGACACCAGCAGCATGGTCCGCCGGCCCGCCAGCGCCCGGATCAGCCCCCGAGTCTCGGCGATCTGTTCCGGATCCAGGCCGCTCGTCGGCTCATCCAGGATCAGCAGCTTCGGATCGTGCAGCAGCACCGACGCCAGCCCCACCCGCTGCCGATACCCCTTGGACAGCTGCCCCGTCCGCCGCCGCATCACCTCCCCAAGGTGGCACTGCTCCGCGGCGGAGTCGACCGCCCGCCGGCGCGCCGTCCCCCGCAGGCCCTGCAGCCCCGCGCGGTGGGCCAGATAGTCCCCGACCTTCATTTCCCGGTACAGCGGGGCCGATTCGGGCAGGTATCCGATCGCCCGCCGCACCTCGATCGTGTCCCGGACGCTGTCCAGACCCGACACCCGCACCGACCCCGACGAGGGCGGGATCGCGCCCGCGATCATGCGCACGGTCGTGGTCTTGCCCGCCCCGTTGGGGCCCAGGATGCCCACGATCTGCCCCGCCGGCACGTCCAGACTGACGCCCCGGACGGCGTGCACCGTCCCGAAGTGTTTCTGGACGTCGCGGAGCTCGATCATGAACTGTGGCGAGGAACGGGGTTGCAGCCGATGCATCCTACGTGACGTATCGGACTGGCCGAAACCCTCGAAAGGTCCGCGCCGGGCGTTCCGGCCCGGGGAGCGAGGAGTGGATCGGGCCTCCCCGGGTCCATAGACTGAACCCGGAGAGAGCGGGATCAGCGTTCCCGGCGGCGGCTCGACCGGGCCCGCGTACATGATGACTCAGAGGACTAAATCGCTGATCGAGGGTGGTCAGCCCTTTGACTCTCCCGGCGCGTCCCGGGACGCCGGCCTCGTCTCCGAGGCGTTGGCGCACGGTCTGTGCGTCTGCGAATTCGACGGGCGCCTGGTCCTGGAGAACGCCGAGTTCCGCTCCTATTCGCCCGCCGTCCGCGCCCGCGTCGCCGAGCTCTGTCGGGCGACCGCCGCCGACGCCATCAGCGGGCGCAAGGTCCGCCGACGCCGCACCTTCAAGGGCAGCCTCGTCCGCCAGGACCGCACCTTCGAGGTCGTCGTCTCCATGCTCCCGGGGATCATCGCCGGCGGGGGGGCCCCGGGCGCCGCGGGCCGCGTCGCCGCCCTTGTCCGCGACGTCACCGCACGCGAGCGCTTCCGCCGCAAGCTCGTCGCGCTCGACCGCGCCGGCAACGAGCTGGTGCACCTCGAGCCCGAGACCATCGAGAAGATGCACGTCGCCGAGCGCCTGAAGGTGCTCGAGAGCAAGGTCGTCCGCTTCGCCCACGACCTGCTCCACTTCGATCACTTCGCCGTCCGGCTTCTGAACGAGAACTCCCGCGAGCTCGAGCTCGTCATTGCCACGGGCCTCTCGGAGAAGGCCTGCTCCATCAAGCTCTACGCCCGCCCCGATCACAACGGCATCAGCGGCTTCGTCGCCTCCACCGGCCGCTCCTACATCTGCAACGACGTCAGCAAGGATCCTCTCTACGTCTACGGCCTCGATCAGGCCGGATCCTCCCTGACCGTCCCCCTCAAGCTCTTCGACCGTGTCATCGGCGTCTTCAACGTCGAGAGCGCCTCGCTCAACGCCTTCGGCCCCTACGACCGCCAGTTCGCCGAGATCTTCGGGCACTACATCGCCATGGCCCTCCACATCCTCAACCTGCTCGTCGTCGAGCGCTACACCACCAGCCAGAACACCACGGGCAACGTCCAGGGAGAGCTCACCGAGCCCCTCAACGACCTCAGCGCCGAGGCCCAGGCCCTCAAAGACACCTCCATGGACCCGGAGGTCGCCCGGCACGTCGAGCGCATCCTGCGCGACGTCGAGGCCATCCGCAAGCGGATGAAGAACATCGCCCGCGGCCCGCAGACGCTCCTCGGCGCCGACGAAGCCGTCCGCTGCACCGACGTCGACCCCGCCCTCGAAAGCCGCCGCGTCCTCGTCGTCGACAACGAAGAGGAGACCGCCTCCACCATCCGCGAAGTGCTCACCCGCCGCGGCTGCGCCGTCGCCGTCTGCAACGACGGCGAGTCGGCCAAGAAGCTCCTCCTTCAGTGGGAGCTCTCGCAGGACCCCGACGACGGCTTCGACCTCGTCCTCAGCGACATCAACATCGGCGACGCCACGGGCTACGAGATCTTCGCCTCGGCCAAAGCCGCCCGACCAGACATCCCCGTCATCCTCATGACCGGCTTCGGCTACGACCCGCATCACTCGATCGTCCGCGCCAGCCAGGAAGGGCTGCAGTGCGTGCTCTTCAAGCCTTTCCAGGTGGAGAAGCTCGTCGACGAGGTCCGCCGCGCTCTCCGCCGCGACTGCGCGGGAGACCAGGTCGCCCCGCCCCTCTGATCCCCGCTCTCCGGGCCTCCGCTCGTCAGGGCGCGAGCGCCGCCCGGTGCATCACCGTCTCGTGAACCGCCGCGGCTCCCTTCTCGACCCCCTCGGTGCGGGCCGTCAGCGTCGCGCCGTCGTTCGAGAGCGTGTACCGGATCCGCCTGGGGTTGTCGTGCGCCGGGTTCTCGAAGGTTGCCGACCCGACCTCGACCGCCGTGAGCGTGAACTCGACCGCCGGGCATCGACCCCTCGGCTGCGCCACGTACACGACCGCTCCGTCCGCACGCTCCTCGATCCGCAGAAACTCGAAGAACAAAGCTCGGTCGTTCACCACCAGCCGCGACATCCCCATCATCGCGCCGCCCGAGGGCAGCATCCAGTGCTCCTCGATCACGCCCCCGTCGTGCGGCCCCGCCCACGACCCCGCCATCCACGACAGGCCCCCGATCCCCTTCTGCGGCTTGGCCGCTCCCAGCGAGACCGCGCACACCGCCAGCAGCCCGATCGACGCGCCCGTCAGGGCGCGCCGCGAGCGCACGATCGATTGAATGGTGGTCATCGCCGCCAGCATAGTGCGGCGTGGCCGATCAGATCTGGCCGGCCAGCATCTGCGCCGCCATCGCCTCAAGGTCATCATCGGAAGCACTGGCCGCCTCCGCGGGCGCCACCGCGGTCGGGGCAGGCTTGGCGCTCATCGCTCCGATGCGGTCCCGCGCGTCGCCCACGTGCGACAGCCGCAGGCCGAAGTTCTCCCCGACTTTCACCGCGACCCCCGTTCCGATCACCTTGTTGTTGACCAGCAGCTCCAGCTCTTCCGTCGCGTTCTTGGGCAGCTCGACGATCGCGCCGGGCACCAGCTGGATCACGTCGCCCAGCGGAAGCTGCCGCTCGCCCAGCAGCACGATCAGCGGCACCTCCAGCGACAGGATGCGTTCCAGCGTGGGAGTCATGCTCTGGGATATCGGCTCGCCGGGCGGGCGCACCCCAGCCGGGCCCGCGGCTCGACCCCCGAAAAGCGGCTCCCGGCCCGCGGCGGTCGCCCGCTCAGCCCTCGTACCGCGAATAGATCAGCGTCACGTTGTGCCCGCCGAACCCGAACGTGTTGTTCATGGCGTGCCGCACCCGCCCGTCCCGGGCCGTGTGCGCGACGAAGTCCATGTCGAACCCGTCGTCGGGGTTGTCGCAGTTGATAGTGGGGGGGATGACCCCATGCCGCAGCGCGCCCAGGCACGCCAGCGTCTCGACGCCGCCCGACGCCCCCAGGCAGTGGCCGTGCATCGACTTGGTGGACGACATCAGCAGCTTGCCCCCGGCGCTCTTGCGCGCGTGGTCCCCGAAGAGCTTGAGCACCGCCGTGACCTCCGCGGCGTCTCCCAGCGGGGTCGACGTGCCGTGCGCGTTGATGTAGTCGATCTGGTCGGCGTTCAGCTCCGCATCGCGCAGCGCCAGCTTCATCGAGCTCGCCGCGCCCCGCCCCTCGGCGTCGGGGGCCGTGATGTGCGACGCGTCGCTCGACGCGGCGTACCCGGTCAGCTCGGCGAGGATGGTCGCCCCGCGCTTGCGCGCGTGCTCCTCCGTCTCGAGGACGAGCACCGCCGCCCCCTCGGAGAGGACGAACCCGTCGCGGTCCCGGTCGAAGGGGCGGGAGGCCTTGGTCGGCTCGTCGTTGCGCGTCGAGAGCGCCCGCATGGTCATGAACGCGCCCAGGCACAGGGGCGACACCGCGCCCTCGCTGCCGCCCGCCAGCATCACGTCCGCCTCGCCGCGCTGCATGACCCGCAGCGCGTCGCCGATCGCGTGGCCCGAGCTCGCGCACGCCGTCGTGTGCGACGTCGAAGGCCCCCGAAGCCCGAAGCGGATCGAGACGTCGCCCGTGATCGCGTTGGCCATCAGCTTGGGCACCGTGAACGGGCTCAGACGCGACGGACCCTTCTCCGCCATCAGGAGCACGCCGTGCTCGATCGTCTGGATGCCGCCCACCCCCGAGCCGATCACCACGCCGCAGCGTTCGGCGTCTTCCTTCGAGAAGTCCAGCCCCGAGCGCTCGACCGCCTCCATCGCCGCGCTGATGCCCAGCACGGCAAAGCGGTCCAGCCGCTTCACGTCACGCTTGTCCAGACGCGTCGCCTCGTCCCATCCCCGGATGGCCCCCGCGAACGTCACCGGCCAGTGCTCGGGCCCGAACCGGTTGAACGGGGGCTCGTCGATGACCCGCGAAATCCCCGAACGCCCGGCGACCATCGCGTCCCAGACCTGGTCCGCGTCGTGACCGATGTTCGTCACACACCCCGCGCCGGTAATCACGACGCGCGGAATAGACACGGTTCGCTGGCGCATGGGAAGGATCGGGCCCGCTCCGGGCGCTCAGGACATCGCGCCGGCGGCCTTCTTCGCGCCGACGATGAAGTCGATCGCCTCGCCCACGGTCTTGATCTGCTCCGCCTTGTCGTCGGGAATCGTCGTCTCGAACTCGTCCTCGAACTCCATCACGAGCTCGACCGTGTCGAGACTGTCCGCGTTGAGATCGTTCACAAAGCTCGTGTTCCGGTTGATCTGGGCCTTCTCGACGCCCATCTGCTCGGCGACGATGCTGATCACCTTGGCTTCGATCTCTTGTGCGGTCACTTCCGAATCTCCGTGGGGGCTTCGCGACGCCGCCGTCAGGCCGGCACCGCTCGGTTCGAACAATAGCCGAAAAAAACCGGCCCGCCAAGCGGCGAACCCATCTTCCGTTTTCCGCCCGTTGGGGACGTGTCCGGGAACGCCCCGCCTCGGGGCCCTCGCCGGGAAACCGCCCCGCCGCGCTCAGCACATCGTCAGGCCGCCGTCCACACACAGCACCTGGCCCGTCAGGAACGACGCTTCATCCGAAGCGATGTACGACACCGCCGCCGCGATGTCCTCCGCCGCCCCCAGCCGCTTCACCGCCATCGCCTCCAGCACCCGCTGGCGGACCTGCTCGGGCAGCGACGCCGTCATGTCCGTCTCGATGAAGCCCGGCGCGACGACGTTCGCGGTGATCCCCTTGCTCCCCATCTCGCGGGCCAGCGATTTGGTCAGCCCGATGAGCCCCGCCTTGGCCGCCGCGTAGTTGGCCTGCCCGGCGTTCCCGACCACGCCCGAGGTCGAGGCGATATTGACGATCCGGCCGAACTTCCCGCGCATCATCGCCCGCGCCGCGGCCCGGCAGGCCACGAACGCCGACCGCAGGTTCACCGAGATCACCTCGTCGAACTCCGCATCGCTCATGCGCAGGATCAGGTTGTCGCGCGTGATGCCCGCGTTGTTCACCAGGATGTCCAGCCGGCCCTCGCTCTCGACCACCGACTCGAGCGCCGCCTGCCACGCCGACGCGTCGGCCAGGTCCGCCGGCAGCACCGACGCCGCGCCCCCCGCCTCCTCGATCTGCGAACGCACCTCCGAAAGCGGGCCCGCCGAGCGCGCCACCAGGACGACCTTCCGGCCGTCCCGCGCCAGACGAACCGCCACCGCCCGGCCGATCCCCCGGCTCGCGCCGGTCACGACCGCCACACGCCTCGAGGAAACGTCACGCCCAGCAGAGTCCGGCACGAATGCTCTCCCGATTGCTCAGCCAGGCGCCGGCCCGCGCCCGCGCGCTCAATACTTCGACTTGCGCAGCGAAGGCACGTCGTTCGCCGGCTTCTTCTTTTTCTTCTCGTCAGGCTTCTTCTCGTCCGGAACAGGCTCGGGCGCCGCCGGAGCCGCGCTCGCCAGCTGCTCTTCCACGGCTTCGAGCGAGAACAGCTTGATCTCCGCCCCGTCGAGGTCCGCCGCGACGATGCCCAGACGCGGATCGATCGACAGCGAGCTGAAGGTCCACTCGTCGCCCGAACCCGTCGCCTCCCACGCCGTCAGGTACGCGCCCTTGTCGTCCTCGACGCCCAGGCCCAGCTGGAACGCGCCGCCCGACTCGCTGAGCACGCACACGCGCACAACCTTCAGCGTCTCCAGGTGATGCTCCCACTGACCGGAATCGACCAGCGTCTGCAGCACGGCCTGATCGCGCGCCGACAGCCGCTTGGTCAGCCCCGCCATGTCGCCCGCCGCCAGCGAATTGGCGAACGCCGCCACCGCGAGCTTCGCCTCGTCCGACTGCGGGAACCGCTCCTCCGGGAACTGCACCTTCTCGTGCAGCTTGAGCTGCGCCAGCGACGGGGCGGGCCGGGACGGCGCGGGCTCCCCGAAGTCCATCTCTCCCATGGAAGCCCCGCCCGGACTGCCCGCGCCCTGGGATGAGGACTGAGGACTGCTCTCGCTCTTGCCGCAGCCCGAGAGCGCCAGCGCGCCGGCGATCAATCCCGCAACGATCAGCTTATTCGGGTTCGTCATGACTGATGACCCTCACCCCACGGTCGATGCGCCTCATCAGACCCGCAAGGACCTTCCCCGGGGCCAATTCGTGAAACGACGCCGCGCCCTGGCCGGCGAGCCAGCCGCACGACTGACTCCATAATACGGGCTCCGTGAGCTGCCGGACCAGCAGCCGGCGGATCGATCCCGCATCGTTTTCATGAGGCCGCGCCGTCACGTTTGATACCACCGGGATCCCGGGCAGCCGCACCTGAGCCGAAGCCAGAGCCCCCGCCAGCCGTTCCGCCGCCGGGGCCATCAGCGGCGAGTGAAACGCCCCGGCAACCGCCAGCTTCGTCGCGCGCAGCGACAGCTCGGCCGCCGCCTGCACCGCACGATCGCACGCAGCCAGCGTCCCGCTCAGCACGATTTGTCCCGGAGCGTTGAAATTCGCGGCACACAGGACCTCCCCCTGTGCCGCCCGCTCGCACACCTGCATCGCCTGCGATTCGTCCGCCCCGATCAGAGCGACCATCCCGCTGGGAGAAGCCTCCGCCGCCTCCTGCATCGCCCGCCCCCGCAGCAGCACCAGCTCCAGCCCCTCCTCGAAGCCGAACGCCCCCGCCAGGTGCAGCGCCGTGTACTCGCCCAGGCTCAGCCCCGCCGCGAAGGAGATCGCCGGCGGCGCGTCCCCGAACAGCCCGCGGAAGCACGCCACGCCCGCCGTGTAGATCGCCGGCTGGGCCACGTCCGTCCGGTTCAGCAGCGCCTCGGGCCCCGCCGCGCACAGCTCGCTCAGGGGCCGGTCGAACCGCGCGCCGACCACGCGGTCCGCACGATCGAACACCTCCCGCGCCGCGGGCGAGCTCTCGCGCCACCGCGCGCCCATACCCACCGCCTGCGCGCCCTGACCGGGGCACAGCACCACCAGCGACTCACTCATCGTCACGCCTCACAGCTTCCACAGCGAAGAGCCCCACGTGAGCCCGGCCCCGAAAGCGAGGAACATCACCCGGCCGCCCTCGGGAACGCGACCCGCCTTGCGCAGCTCGTCAAACAGCAGAGGCACCGACGCCGCCACCGTGTTCCCGTACCGCTCCATGTTCACGGGCAGCCGGTCCGCGCTCAGGCCGAAGCGCTGCCGCGCCGCGTCGAGAATCCGCGTATTCGCCTGGTGGCACACGTACAGATCGACCTCGTCCGGCGCCATCCGGACCTTGTTCAGCGTCTCCTCGATCACCTCGGGAAACTTGCTCACCGCGAACTTGAACACCGCCTGCCCGTTCATCCGCACGAGCCCGAGCTGGCGATCGTCCGTGTCCGTCGGGTCGAGACGGTCGTCGTGCCGGATCGGTATGTACAGGTGATGCGCCCGGCCCCCGTCGGCGTGCATCGCCTGCGCCAGCATCCCGCGCGCCGGGTCGTCGTCCGCACGCAGCACCACCGCCCCCGCCGCGTCGCCGAACAGCACCGACACGCTCCGACCGAAATCCGAGAACTCCAGATGCCTCGTGATCGTGTCGACCCCCACGATCCCCACGCACCGCGCCTGCCCGCCGCGGATGAACTCGTGCGCCATGTTCAGCGCGAACACGAACCCGCTGCACGCCGCGTTGATGTCGAACGCGCCCGCCGACCCGCACCCCAGCTCCGACGAGATCACGCACGCCGTCGAGGGCGTCGGCATCGACGCCGTCATCGTCGCCGCGATCACCAGGTCGACCTCCGACGCCTCCGTCCGCGCGTCGGCCAGCGCCGCCGCCAGCGCCTTGGCGCCCAGGGCCTCCGCAGATTCGCCCGCGTCCCGATCGTGCACGCGCCGCTCGCGGATCCCCGTCCGCTGGACGATCCACTCGTCGGACGTGTCCATGACCTTCTCGAGGTCGCGGTTGGTCACCACCCGCGAGGGGAGCGCCGAGCCTGTCCCGGCGATCCGAACGCCGATCCTGGGCCCGCCCCGCGGTTGATCCCTGCTCGTCATGCCGCCTCGCTGCGTTCCACCGCCCCGAAGACGCCGTCGAGCTTCGACAGGCGCTCGACAATGGCCTGGTTCACCCCCGCCTGCACATACTCCCGCGCGTTGCGGATCGCGTTGCGGATGGTACGGGCCTCGCTCGACCCGTGGCAGATCACGCACACGCCGTTCACGCCCAGCAGCGGCGCCCCTCCGTACTCGTGATAGTCGTTCTTCTTGAACAGCCCCTTGAGCACGGGCTCGAGCCGCATCGCCAGGTCCGGGTCCGCCGCCAGCACCTCGTGGAAGAGCGTCTTGAAGATGCTGCTCGCCAGCCCCTCCGCCAGCTTCAGCATCGTGTTGCCCACGAACCCGTCGGTCACGACGACGTCCGCCGTCCCCTCGAAGAGCTCGCGCCCCTCGATGTACCCGATGTAGTTGATGTCGGGGATCCGCCGCAGGATGTCCCGCGTCTCCTTGATGAGGCCCGTCCCCTTGGCCTCCTCGGAACCGATGTTCATCACCGCGACCCGCGGCGACTCCTTCCCGTGGATCCGCCGCGCGTAGATCTCGGCCATCAGCCCGTATTGCGCCAGGTGCGAGGGCCGGGGCTCGGGGTTCGCCCCCACATCGCACAGCACCACCGGCCCGCCCAGGCTGGGCAGCGTGCACGCAATCCCGGGCCGGTGCGCCCCCGGCAGCCGCCGCATGAACATCGTCGCCGCCGAGACGCACGCCCCCGTATTCCCCGCCGAGAGCACCACATCCACGGGCCGGTCCGTCTTCTTCGCCGACCCCAGCACCGTCATCCGCACCAGCGAAGAGTCGGGCTTGGTCCGCACCGCCTCCACGGGCGACTCGTCCATCCCGATCACATCCGGCGCGTGCTCGATCACCAGCCGTTCGTCGCGGACGTTCCTCTCGGCGATGATGTCGTGAATGACCGCCCGATCGCCCACCAGGATCAACTGGTCGTCGGCGCTCAGCAGTGGCAGCGCCTCGATACAGCCCTTGACGATGGCATCGGGCGCGTGGTCGCCGCCCATGACATCGATGGCAAAGCGCATCCGCTCGATCCTCAGGGTCAGTTCCGGGAGCGGCCGGTCCCGATCGGGTCTCAGCCCGCCGAAGGAGCGGCACGCCCGGACGGTGTCAGTCCAGGCTCGTCAGTCCCTGCTCGAATACTTCCGGTCAATCCTTCCGGTCAATCCTTGTTCGGGCCGATGCCCAGCTTCGGCACGCTGATCACAAGACCGGGACGAACATACCCGGACTCCTTGCAGGCCCGATGATGCTGCTTGGGATTGCCGCTCAGCGGGCAGTTCGTCGCGGGCTTGGCGTCCAGCGCATGATGGCTCCGGCGACGACGCTTGCGGCCCGGAGATACGCGATGGGTAGGATTCATGGCTGCAAACTCCCAAAACGCACGCCGTCGTCGACGGGTGCATGCTCACACTCGACCGCCTCGACCCGCAGGAACACCCCCTCGCCCGCTGGTCGAAGGGAAAACGCTAGCAGCCGCCACCCGAATTGTCAACGAACAGCCGCGGGGGAGGACGCTGGGAGCTTGACCCTGCTAAAATCCGAATAGCAGCCGATGAAAGGCGCCTTCAGTCGGACGGCCATGTGGCGACTTCGTGTTGACCCGAGTCATACGAGGACACCCGTCGAACCAAAGTACTCGAATGCGCTGTCGGAGAACTTGGGAGCTCGTGTCGGGTGCTTGCAAGCGCGCGGAGATCGGCGATCGTCAGTTGGGGCTCGCCGATTCGGTGATCGAGACGCCTCCCGCCCTACTTAACACGCTTCAAAGTATGGCTTTTACTCTCCCCCACCTCGTTCATTGTCATTTCGTCCTCGGAGTGGAAGAAGAAGTCCATCATCTTTTCCTGCTGCTTACCGTCAACGACCCCAACCATCTTGACTTGGCGATCGGAAACGACGTCGTAGGTACCACTAACCACCACGTTGGTCTTGCCCAAGATTGAGTTGGATGCTTCAGCATCACACCGCCATGTCCCGTCTGCCTGAAACGTCCAAACGGCGGAACCGGATACGAAAACATTCGACAGCTCTGTTCTCCACCGTCCGACAAGCTGCGACTTGAGCTTGTCCTGCGGGTTCTTGCTGCAGCCGCCGTTCAGCAAGGTGCAGACACTCAAGAAGCAGGCAAGCACGATGAACACGCTACGCATGGGCTTTGCTCCACGGAGAGATCTTACCGTCAGCATGATAGCAGTCAATAGCGGCAACCGTCCAGAAGAGCTATTCCATGACGCGCGTGCGTGAGCCGCGGAACATGCGCATTTTGCAGATACCCTGAGATTACTTTGTTGATGCGTGGCCAATCGACTGTAAGTACCCTCGCAGCGGATGGGAAGGGAGCATCCAGTTCGCTCGGACCGCGACGGAGCATAATGCTCGGCGTCCGCGAGGAAGGGCGCCAGCCCTAAGTCCTTCGCTGGTGTGAGCACTGTCCTCAGCGCGCCGGGGGG
>JANRJV010000022.1:0-5973 GCA_033763795.1 Planctomycetota bacterium | reverse complement strand
CTGGGCACCGTGCTCACGACCACCTCCTGCCTGCTCAACCCCAACCGCAACCCCAAGATGTCGCGCCGCGACGTCGAAGCCGCGCTCAAGCAGTTCTACGGGCAGTCCCACGTCTGCTGGCTCGGCGAAGGAATCGTCGGCGACGACACCGACGGACACATCGACGACCTGGCCCGCTTCCTCGACCCGCGCACGATCGTCATCGCCGTCGAGCCCGACCGCAAAGACGCCAACCACGAGATCCTCGAAGACAACCGGCGCCGGGCCGCGGAACTCCGCGACCAGGACGGCGAGCCGTTCCGCATCGTCGAGATCCCCATGCCCGGCGTCATCGAACACGACGGCCAGCGCCTCCCCGCGACCTACCTGAACTTCCTGTTCATCAACAACGCCGTGCTCGTGCCGACCTTCCGGCACAAGAAGTCCGAGCGCCGCGCGCTGGCGATTCTGCAAGACCACCTGCCCAACCACCGCGTGGTCGGCGTCGACTGCCTCGACCTCATCTGGGGCCTGGGCGCGATCCACTGTCTGACGCAGCAGGAACCGAAGCCCGCCTGAATCCGCGGCGACGCGTCACGGGTTGCCGAACGACTTCATCAGATCGTTCCCGGACACAACAGCGCTCGCGATGTACGCGATCCATGTCACGAGGACCGTGAGGTGCGCCGCCTTGATCTTGTTGCTGGGCACCAGGATGTAGCTATAGACGAGGAACGGGATCGAGGCGATGACGTTGACGAGCGGCACGATGCTGCAGATGCCGATCCAGCCCCACATCGTTTGGTCTTCGCGGAACGCGACCACAATCGTGCCGACGAACAGGGCAAAGCCAACCACAGCCAGCAGGATCAGCACGGCCAAGCTGGCCGCAGGGACCATGCCTCCGACGATCCCGATCGGCACCAGCACGGCCGCGCTCATACCCAGCGCCTTGAAGTACGGCATGTCCGTGCTGTACGCCGCGTACTTCCGACCGCCGCCCGCGACCGGCTTGGGCGCCTTCGGCTCCTTCTCACGGATGATCGCCGTCTTCACCCGCTTGTTCGTCGTCGTGTTGAACCCGCACGAGGTGCACAGCACGCTGTTGGGGAGCATCGGCGTCGAACACTGCGGGCACGGCGTCGCCTTGGAGATCGGCGACTCGTCGATCAACTTCGTCAGCAGGTCGTCCACCGGCGGGGCGCCCGCCTTCGCCGAAACCGCCGCCACCGTCACCGGCTTGGTCTCGCACATCCCCTTGCAGCGGTACCGCCCCTGCGCGTCCCGCACGCGCGGCTTGCCGCCCACGTCCGCACCGCACGCAACGCACGACTTCACCGGCTGAGGCGCAACAGCCATGACCGACTCCCCATTTCCCCGCCTCCCCTTTTCCCGACCCCCACGCGGGTCTCTTGGGCCCAGTCTACCACACGTCCCACCGATCGTCAGGGAAAACGACCGCTACGAGCGAGCGGCGACCGTCTTTCTCCGCCGCAGCCCGGCCCCTCACTCCGACGCCAAGACCGCCTGACCCGGCCCGTCAGCATTCCTAGACTTACCCCCAAGACGCCAACCGCGCCCCGAACGGACACGCACACGATGCTCGCAACCACCGACCCGACCACGTCCCACCTCATCCCCGACGGCACGCCGACCAAGGAAATGCAGTTCCGCGAGGCGCTCCGCGACGCGATGACGCTCGAGATGCGCCGCGACCCGCGCATCTTCCTCATGGGCGAAGAAGTCGCTCAGTACAACGGCGCGTACAAGGTGAGCCAGGGCATGCTCGACGAGTTCGGGCCCAAGCGCATCATCGACGCCCCCATCTCCGAGAACGGCTTCGCCGGGCTCGCCGTCGGCGCCGCGATGTACGGCCTGCGCCCCATTATCGAGTTCATGTCCTGGTCCTTCTCCCTCGTCGCCGCCGACCAGATCCTCAACAACGTCCCCAAGATGCTCTACATGTCCGGCGGGCAGTGGGGCTGCCCGGTCGTCTTCCGCGGCAACAACGGCGCGGGCGGGCAGCTCGGCTCCACCCACTCGTGGACCGTCGAGGCCATGTACTCCAACGTCCCCGGGCTGAAGATCGCCATCCCCTCCTGCCCGGCCGACGCCAAGGGCCTGCTCACCACCGCCATCCGCGACGAAGACCCCGTCTTCAACCTCGAGTCCGAGCGCATGCTCTCCGACAAGGCCCTGGTGCCCGAGGGCGACTACGCGATCCCCTTCGGCGTCGCGGCCCTCCGCCGCGGCACGTGGTCCGGTGAGCGCAACAGCGACGTCACCCTCGTCTCCTTCGGGCGCCCGGTGAACTTCTGCTGCGACGCGGCGGACGAACTGGCCAAGGACGGCATCGCCTGCGACGTGCTCGATATGCGCACCGTCCGCCCGCTCGATGTCGACTCCATCATGGAGAGCCTCAAGCGCACCGGGCGCATCGTCGTCGTCGACCAGTGCTGGCCCTTCGCCAGCGTCGCGAGCGAAGTGATCACGCAGGTGTGCGAGCGCGGGTTCGACTACCTCGACCACCAGCCGCTCCGCGTCAACACCGACGACGTCCCCACGCCCTACGCCAAGAACCTCGAGGCGGAATACCTGCCGCACAAGGGCAAGATCATCGCCGCCGTCCGGGCCTCGCTGGGCCGGTGAAAGGTTCAATCTCATGGACGCCAAAGCGATCCGCGCCTTCATCGACGAGCACCCGGAAGGTGTCACCGTCCGCATGATCGACGGCACGGTGTACCACGTCCCGGGGCGAGACTGGGTCTGGCTGACTCCAGACTTCCCCGGCTCGGGCGCTCGGGCCGCGCGCACGTCGACCGCGTTCTATCTGTTCGATGACCAGGCCGGACACCTGAAACTCATCAACGCGATGCTCGTCAAGGAACTGGAGCCGTACGCCGGCCGCCAGAAGAGCAAGCGGCGAGCGCGCCGGTCGGCCGGTTGACGCTGTGATGCCCGCGCACGATCGCCCGCTCCACGCCGCGCCCGCCGGCGCACCGGCGCCGCTCCCGCTCTCCGACCGCCAGGCCGCCGAGAACGCCCTGTTCCCCTGGGCCGATGTCTACACGTTCCCCGGGCGGCCGCTGGTGGTCTGGGCCATTCCGAAGGCCGGCTGCTCCGCCGTCAAGCGCTGGTTACTGGGTCATGCCGAGCCCGGACCGGAAGACCGCTGGGCCCCGGACGTGCACACGTACATCCGCCCGCGCTACTCGATCAAACTCCTCGACGACGCCGAGCGGGCCCGCCGCCTGGCGAGCGACCGCACGCTCGCCTTCGTCCGCGACCCCATCGCCCGGGTCGTCTCCGCGTACGTCGACAAGTTCGTCATCCGCGACCATGACCATTTGTTCGCCCCCGCGCGCGAGATGACCGCCCTCTTGGGCGCCCGCGGCCTGACCTTCCGCCAGTTCGTCGACATCCTCACCCACACGCCCGACGACCACCTCGACGTCCACTGGCGCCCGCAGACCCGCTGGTTCGCCATCCACACGCCCGCCGAGATCCTGCCCATCGAACGCCTGAGCGCGACGCTCGCCGCCCTCGATGCCGACGCCGGCATCCCCGCCGCCGCCCTCCCCCATCTCGCCAAACCGAGCAACCCGACCGAATACACCCGCTCCGACGGCGTCCTGCACACCGACACCCCCTCGGACGTGCTGAAAGCCCGCGACCTCCGCCCCGGCCCCGTCGCGCTGGTGGACGACGACACCCGGGCCGCGATCCTGCGGCGTTTCGCGGATGACCTGGACCTGTACCGCCGCGCCGTCGGGCGAACAAGCCCCTGAGCGTGCGTGGGAAAGAGGGGCCGCGCGGACGGACGCGCGGAGGTCGCCCCCCTACCATCACCGCTCGGGATTGCCCCGGGCTTCGCGGGACGCAGGCCGCGCCCGCCGCTGAGCGCTTCAGGAGTACGTGATGGCGATCGAGATGAAGATGCCCCGTTTGTCGGACACCATGGAGCAGGGCACGGTCGTGCGCTGGGCCGTCAAGCCCGGGCAGAAGGTGAAATCCGGCGACGTGGTCGCGGACATCGAGACCGACAAGGCGACGATGGAACTGCAGACGTTCGACGACGGCACCGTCGCCGACCTCGCCGTCGCCGAAGGCTCGACCGTCAAGGTGGGCACCATCATCCTGCGGCTGGCCGAAGCGGGCGAGAGCCTGGACGCCGCGAAGTCGGGCGCCAAGGCCCCCGCCTCCGCCCCCGCCGCTGCCAACACCGACGCCGGCCGCGAGGCCGCCGGCGGCTCGCGCAACGCCGCCACCGGCTCCAGCCAGGCCGAGAGCGTCAAGGGCCCGCCCGTGGGCACGCAGGCCGCCGTTGCCGGCGAACGCCGCGGGCAGGACTTCCGCCCCGCTGGCGGGGGCGCCAACGGCGTGCACCCCGCCCCCGCCCCCCAGCCCGCCCATCAGCCGGCCGGTCAGGCCCCGGCCCACAGCCCCGACCAGCGCGTCTTCGCGTCGCCGCTGGCCCGCAAGATCGCCGCGGAAAACAACGTCAACCTCGCCGGCATCGCCGGCTCCGGTCCCAGCGGGCGCATCATCCGGCGCGACGTTGAAGCGGCTCTTGCCGCTGGCGCAGCCCAGGCCCCTGTGACCTCCGGCTCGCGCATGAGCCCGAACGCCGCGACGCGTCTGGCCCCGGCCCCGATGCCCGCGCTCGGCGTCCGTCTCCAGCCGCGCACGCTCGCCCTCTCCAACATGCGGGCCACCATCGCCCGCCGCCTGGTGCAGAGCAAGACCACCATCCCGCACTACCAGGTCACCACCGCCGTCCGCATGGACGCGCTGCTCGCCCTTCGCGGGCAGCTCAACGAACAACTCTCCACCCAAGGCGTCAAGCTCAGCGTCAACGACTTCCTCGTCCGCGCCTGCGCACTGGCCATGCACCAGCACCCGCACATCAACAGCCGCTGGATCGAAGCCCAGGGCGGGGCCCCGTCGGTCGAACTCCTCGGCGAGGTCAACATCGGCGTCGCCATCGCCCTGCCGATCAACGACCGGGGCGAAGGCGGCGGTCTGGTCGTGGCCACGCTCCGCAATGCCGACCAGCTCGGCCTCCGCGTCATCTCCAGCGAGTCCAAGCGCCTCGCCGACAAGGCCCGCAACAAGGGCCTTTCCATCGAGGAAATGTCCGACTCGACGTTCACCATCTCGAACCTCGGGATGTTCGGCGTCGAGCACTTCACGGCGATCATCAACCCGCCCAACGCCGCCATCCTCGCCGTCGGCGCCGCCGTCGAGCAGCCCGTCGTCGAAACCAACCCCAAGACCGGCGAGAAGCGCCTGGCCGTCGGGCACGTCATGCAGATGACCATGTCCAGCGACCACCGCATCATCGACGGCGCGATGGCCGCGCAGTACCTCGCCACCGTCAAGGACCTGCTCGAGAAGCCCGCGACGCTGCTGGTGTAACCGCTCGGGCATCTGGGCCCCCCCCACCCACCCCCACGCTCCGCGTGGGGCTTTGCATCTGGGTACCCCCACGCTCCGCGTGGGGTCTTGGAGGCGGTCGTGGACCACAGTCCTCAACCCGAGCGCCCGCCGCTGACCCCCGCGCGCGTCGCCGTCACGCTCCTGCTGTTCATCACGGCGGGCCTGCTCATCGCCCTGTTCATCACCCCCAACTCCAGCCCCTGGTTCTGGCCCATCGCCGGCGCGATGCTCCTCTCAGGCCTCGCGGCCTACTTCATCCCGCTCGGCCCAAAGTCCAACTAAATCCTGTCCCCCGCCCCTCGCCCTCCCGCCCCTCGCCTCTGACCTCTGTCCCCTGCTCACGCATCCTGCCGCCCTTCGATCGCCGCGATCAGGCAGCCCGCCGCGAGGATGACCAGGTCATCCACTTCCGGATCGTCGGCGTTGACCGCGATGCTCAGGCGATACACAAACAAGTTGAAGTGCGTCCGGAAGTTCGCGATCTGCGTGCCCGCGTTCGGGCCCGAGGTCTTGGTCAGATGAAACTGCTGCGGCACCAGCAGCGCGACCAGGTCG
>JANRJV010000021.1:0-49224 GCA_033763795.1 Planctomycetota bacterium | reverse complement strand
GTTCGGCGCGGCGCACGTCGAACGTGTCATGCGCACCGGTCGGCCCGTCGTGGAGCAGGGCTACTGGCCGTCCGACGCTCGCCACTCCGACCCGGACTCCGTGCGCACCGTCGCCGTGCCCCTGACCGGGACCGACGGCCGCCCCTACGCCGCCGTGCTCACAGTCACCGACCGGTTCACGAGCGCGCAGCAGGGACTGCTGCGGGGCGTCGTGGTCATCGCGCTCATCATCGCGCCGATCGCCTCCGCCGTCAGCGGCTGGTACATCGCCGGAATCGCGGTCCTGCCGCTGGAAAAGCTCCGCCAGCTCGCCTCGCGCCTCGCCCCGGACTCCAGCGACACCATCATGACCGACAACTCGCTCGGCGCCACCACGGAGGTCATCCGTCTGGCCAGCGAGTGGGACGCCGCCCGGGCCCGCGTCGCTGAGCGTTTCGCCGCTCAGGACCGCTTCCTCTCCAACGTCTCGCACGAGATCAAGACTCCCATCGCCGTGATGCTCACCGAAGCGCAGACGATCGATCGGTCCAGGCTCGGGCCCGAGGCCCGCGAGTTCGTCGACAGCGTCGTCGAGGAGATGTCGCGCCTCGGCCGGCTCGTCGAGAGCTTCCTGACGCTCGCCCGAATCCAGGACGGCAAGGGACTGGCCCGCTTCCGTCCCTACGCCGTCAACGACCTGGTCATGGACAGCGTCGACAACTGCCGCCGCATGGCCGACCAGCACCGCATCCGGCTCGAGCCGGGCCTTTTCACCGACGACGAATCATTCGACCTCGCCGTCTCGGGCGAGCCGGAGCTCCTCCGGACCATGCTCGACAATCTCATCCGCAACGCCGTCCGGTTCAGTCCCGAGAACGGCGTCGTGTGCGTAGCCCCGGCCCGCGACCGCGACAATCCCCGCCTCATCGCGATCGCCGTTGAAGACGAGGGCGCGGGCATCCCGGCCGAGCGACTCCACACCATCTTCGACCGCTTTGCCCAGGCGCCCAATCAGCCGCGTCAAGGCCGCGGACACGGACTGGGCCTGACGATCGCACTCGGCATCGCCGAGCTCCACGCTGGCACCATCACCGCCGAGAACCGCCGCGGCGGGGGCTGCCGCTTCACGGTCGTCCTTCCCATCGCCGACGCCGCCGAGCAGACTGCTGCGCCCCGGGACACGCGGCAGACACGCGCAGCCGGCATCTCCTGACGCTGCGTCGCGCCACAAGCCCGCGCTCACGCCGGCAGCGTGAGCGCCCCGCCGTCCAGCACGCGCAGCATCCCCACCATGCTGAGAGACTCGCCCTTCACCTGCGGCTCGACCGCGGCGGACATCCGCAGCGTCACTCCCCTTTGGCCGACGATCGGCGCCTCGAAGTCCACCGCCTCGACGCCCGCGCTGACCGCGCGCTCGCACAGCGCACGCAGCTGCTCGACATGCTGCGCGTCCAGCAGATCCGACCAGCTCCGCAGCGCGTTCTTCTCAAGCCCCAGCCTCTGCGCAAGGTTGCCGTAGCCCAGCTCCCACACGACCTGCCCCGTCGGTACGTCCCACTGCAGCGCCACCACGCGCGCCGCCGCCAGCGCCGTCGCGAAGCGCCGGTTGCGCACGGTGAGCTGGGTCGACCGGGCCTCAACCTCGGTGCGCGCCTGCTCCAGCTCCCCCCGCAGCAGACGCTCGCGATCGATCGCCTCGGCCAGCTCTTCATTCGCCTTCTGAATGGAGGGAAGCGAGAGCACAAACGGCAACGTGCGGACCAGCACCGCCGCCGTCGTGAGGGAGACTGCCGCTGTCAGGAGCTTCATGAGCCCGAGGAACCGATAAATGGGCCATTCAAACATGAGCGCATCCACCGCGTGCGTCACGCCGCAGGACAGAATGAAGCTCACGAACAGCGCCACCAGCCAGGGAAACGGCAGGTCACGCCGGCGGATCAGCACGACCGCGAGACCCAGCGGGATGGCGCTGTACGCCACGAAGATCAGCAGATCCGAGATAATGTGCAGCCAGCCGAGCTCAGCCGACCACACCCCGCAGTGCCACCTAGGTGGAAAACCCGACGCGTCGAACGCTCTCCTGACAATTTCCATAGGCCGCAGAATATCTCTTCACAATAGTGAAATCACGGTGTGAAAGGCCATTCACGGCCAAATGACCCACTTCTCATTCCACGTGACGACAATCATTCCCGCCAGATGAAATTTCTTCTGTCTGCTTGCGTTGCCGGCTGCGGGTCTCTTGCCTCGGGATACGCACGCTTCGGTCCTTGGTCACAGCAGCCGCCGCTATGGCTCGACGGGTTGTTTTTGTTCTCAACCGCCGCGCTCATCGCACTCTTGATCTTCATCCTGATCCGTGCATCCCGTCGCGACCATGAGCGCGCTCGTCGGGCGCTTCTGGAGGATTCCCATCTTCGCGATGGTTAAGCGTTCAACCCGCCGCGGCCGCCGGCTCCTGTCCCGGTAAACCCCTCGACGGCTCGCCGGTCCCAGCAGGGCGGCCCAGCGCTCGCCGAATCGCGCCAGTCAGATCGTCCAGCAGCGAGTACGCCACGGGGGTTACCAGCAGGGTCAACAGCAGCGACAGCATCTGACCGCCGATCACGACGATCGCGACCGCCTGCCTCTCCTCCGCGCCGGGACCCGTGCCCAGCGCGAGCGGGAGCATGCCGCCGATGAGCGACAACGTCGTCATGAGGATCGGACGCAGCCGGTCCCGATTGCCCTGGATGATCGCGTCCCAGCGCGGCATGCCCTCCGACCGCAGCCTGTTCATGTGGTCGATCTGCAGAATCGAGTTCTTCTTGACCACGCCGAACAGCACCAGAATCCCGAGCGCGGAGTACAGGTTGAGCGTCTGACCCATGACCAGCAGCGACAACAGCGCGAACGGCACGGACAGCGGAAGGGAAAGCAGGATCGTGAACGGGTGCACAAGGCTCTCGTAGTTCGACGCGAGAATCATGTACATGAACACCACCGACAGCGCGAACGCGACCAGAAACTCGCCGAACGTCCGCTCCAGCTCGCGCCCTCGGCCCAGGATCCGAACGCTGTACGCCGGCGGCATCCCCAGCTTCTCGATCTCGTCGCGCATCGCGTCGAGGCGATCGGCCAGCGCGAACCCCGGCCCGACGCCCCCCCGCAGGTTCGCCGCTCGCTGGCGGTCGAGCCGGTCGATGCGCGCCGCGGTCGTCGCGGGCGAAAGCTCCGCGAAGCTGCGCAGCTCGACAACCCGGCCCGGCGCCGCGCTCGCCGGGATCAGCAGACGCGGCAGTGTCGACGCGTCGGCCCGGTCCGGCTCGAACAGCCGAAGCTGCACGTCGTAATCCTCGCTCGTCGCCGGATCGCGGAACCGCGAAACCTCGTCCTCCCCGCCGACGAGGATGCGCAGCGCCACGCCGATGTCGCGGGGGTTCACGCCGAGGTCCGCCGCTCGATCCCGGTCGATCTGAACGCGCAGCTCGGGCGTCGTGAGCTTGAGCGTCGTGTCCGCGTCGACCACGCCCAGCTCCCCCGCCCGCGTGCGCAGCGTCTCGGTGAACTCCGCCAGTCGTTCCAGCTCCGGGCCGCGGATGGCGATGTCGATGTCGAAGTTCCCGCCGCCGACGTTGAACGAGGGGAAGGGGCGCACCGACACCCGCAGGTCGGGCAGCGCGCCCAGACGCCGCCGCAGGTCGCGCATGACGTCCGCCTGCGTGTAGTTGCCCCGGAACGCCGCGCCCGGGTCCAGGCTCGCCAGCCCCTTCAGCAGCCGGCTCACGGAGAAGCGCCTCTCCTCGTGCGGCGCGATCCGCACGTACACCTCGCCGCGATTCACCTGCCCCAGGAACGAGCCGCCCGTCGAGGCCAGCGTCGTGCGCACGGCCGGATGCTCGCGGATGATCCGCTCGGCCGCCTGCACCGCCGCGTCGAACGCCACGAAGCTCGATCCCTCCGGACCGACCAGATTCACCTCGAACTCGGCCTCGTCCACGTTCGAGGGCAGGTAGTCCTGCCGGAGCGAGTTGTACAGCGGCACCGACGACGCCACGACCGCCAGCGCGACCGCCGCCGTCACGTAGCGCCACCGCATCGCCTTGATCAGCAGCCACGTGTACGAGCGGTCAACCAGCGCGTAGAAACCGCCGCGCGACCGCGGCCCCGCGTGCTCGCCGGGCTTCAGAGGCTTGAGCACCCGGGCCGACAGCGTGGGCGTCAGCGTGAAAGACACCAGCAGGCTCACCATCACCGCCACCGCGGCCGTGATCCCGAACTGGTACAGGAACCGTCCCGAGATCGACGACATGAAAGACACCGGCACGAAGATCACCACCAGCGACAGCGTCGTCGCGAGCACCGCGAGCGCGATCTCGCTCGTCCCCCGGGCCGCCGCCTCGAACGGGCTCAGCCCCTTCTCCTCCACGAACCGGTAGATGTTCTCCAGGACCACGATCGCGTCGTCGATCACGATGCCCACCATCAGCACCAGCGACAGCATCGTCACGCTGTTGAGCGTGAACCCCAGGGCCCACATCACCGCGAAGGTGGAGACCACGGACGCCGGGATCGCCACCGCCGCGATCAGCATCGCCTGCCACGAGCGCATGAACGCCAGCACGACCAGGCTCGCGAGAATCGCCCCGAGCACCAGGTGCAGGTTGATCTCGTGCAGCGCCGTGTAGATGTACGTCGACTGGTCCCGGATGACCCGCAGCTGCACCCCCGGCGGGAGCTGCGCCCGCACTGCCTCCAGCTGCCCCTTCACCCCCTCGATCACCTCGATGCTGTTCGCGCCCGACTGCCGCCGCACCTGCAGCGACACCGCCGGCACGCCGTCCAGACGCGCCGACGAGCGGCGCTCCCGCGTCCCGTCCTCCGCCCGCCCGATGTCGCGCACACGGATCGGCGCGCCGTTCACAACCGTCAGAATAATGTCATTGAACTCGGCGGGGTTCGTGATCCGGCCCAGCGTCCGCAGCACCTGCTCCCGCGACTCCCCGGTGACGTTGCCGCCCGGCACGTCGGAGTTCGCCTCCGCGATCGCGTCGCGCACCGTCGTGATCGGGATCCCGTACGCCGCGAGCCGGTCCGCATCCACCCAGACGTTGATCGTGCGCTCCAGCCCGCCCACGATCGAAACCTCGCCAACGCCCACCGACCGCTCCAGCTGCGGCTTCACCACCTTGTCGCCCAGCTCCGTCAGCTCGCGGATCGAGAGCTCACCCGAGAGCGCCAGCGTCAGCACCGGCGTCGAATCGTTGTCGAACTTCGAGACGATGGGCGGCTCCGCGTCGTCGGGCAGCCGCCGGATCGCCGCCGCCACCCGGTCGCGGACGTCCTGAGCCGCGGCGTCGATGTCGCGATCCAGCCGGAACGTCGCCAGGATGATCGACGTCCCCTGTCCCGAGATCGACCGCAGCTCCTCGATCCCCTCGACCGTGTTGATCGCCTCTTCCAGCGGCTGGGAAACCTCCGTCTCCACCTCCTCGGGCGACGCGCCGGGCAGGATCGTCCGCACGTTCACCGTGGGCAGGTCGACCGAAGGCAGCCGGTCGATCCCCAGGTCCGAGTACGCCGCCGCCCCGACAACGATCATCGCCAGGATCAGCATCGAAGCGAAGACCGGACGTCTGATGCATGTCTCCGCGAGTGTTCTCAAGCGATCCTCCGATGATCAGTTGACCGTGGACGCCGCGGGTTCCGCCGATGTCGAGCCCCCGGAACCGGAAGGCGGGGCCACAATGAACGGCGCCTCGGGAACCGCCCGCCGCGGCAGAACGTCCGCACTCGGCGGCACGGCCCCCGCGATCACCTCCGTCAGCACGCCCGCCGCCCGCATGAGCGCCAGGTACGCGACCTTCTCGCTGTACTGCTCCCGCGACTGGCTGATCTCCGCGGACAGGAACTGATCCTGCGCGACGATGCGCTCGAGATTCGTCCCGAGCCCCGCCTGGTACGACGCCTCCGCCTGCCGCAGCGCTTCCTCCGCCACCCGGACCTGCGTCACTGTCTCCGTCACCCGGGCGCGCGTCGCCGCCAGGTCCGCGATCGCCACTTCCACGTCGCGCCTCACCTCCCGGAACGTCAGCGAGTACCGCAGCACCTCTTCCCGGAAGAGCGACCACGCCTCGCGCAGATCCGCCTCCAGCCGCCCCGCCGTGAACAGCGGCAGGTTCACCGTCAGGATCCCCGCCCAGTCGCGGTCGCTGGGGATCGTGTCGCGCGTCAGGAAGTAATCGAAGTTGACCGTGACCGACGGATAAAAGCGCCCGAGCGCAGCATCGACCTCGGCCCGGGCCGCGTTGGCGCTCGCCGCGACCGCCGCAAGGTCCTGCCGCCGCGCCCGCGCCAGCTCCAGCGCCGAGTTCACGTCAAGATCGTCGCCCGGCGGAGCGAACTCGTCGCTCAGAGCCGTCCCCGACAGCTCCGCACCGGTCAGCAGCGCCAGCGCGCTGCGCGCATTGGCGGCCTGGTTCTTCGCGTCCAGAAGCTGCACCCGCGTCGCCGACGCCTGCGCCTCGATCTGCGCCACGTCCAGCGGCCTCGCGAAGCCCACCGATCGCCGACCGCGGATGTCACGCAGCCGCTCTTCCTGCACCTCGAGCGACGACTGGATCACCCGCGTCAACCGCTCCGCCAGCAGCACCGCGTAGTAGGCCCGCGCCGTGTCCAGCATCAGCGTTTCGCGCAGGTCCAGCAGCAGCCACCGCCGCTGCTCGATCGTCAGCTCGCTCGCGCGCACACGGTTGAAGTCGCTCAGCCCCGTGAAGAGCGTGTACTGGGCCCCCAGCCCCGCGTCGAACAGCACGCCGTCAGACGACGAGCCCCCGCCGTCGTTGTCCCCGCCGCCGCCGCCGGAAGTCTCATCCCGAAACGTCAGGCTGCCGAACGCGTCGAGCGTCGGCATGAGAGACGACGCACGCCGCTGCCGCTCGATGAGCGACCGCAGGTACGCCTCTCCCTCGATGGACAACGCCTCATTCTGCAGGCGGGTCAGCGCGACCGCCGTGCGGAGAGACAGGGGCTCCCCGGACCGGTACTCGGGAGGCGTCGCGCCCTCGTCGATGACCGCCCGATACCGCTCCACCTCCGCCCGCTGGTCCACGGTGCACCCGGAAGACAGCGCTGCGCAGAGCAGCGCCGCCAGAGTCGAGTGCCGCGCCGGGCGCGGGCGGGTTCGCTGCCGCGGTCTCACGCGGGAAGATCCTCCGATGCCCACTAGGAATCGGCGCACGCCGACTCACTATGGTTATACGCTTTCGTTTCAGGGACACGCACCGGATGACCAATCGAGCCGATCACACGATCATTCCCGCCGGCCTGGCACTCCTCCTCACTTGTGCGGCCGTCGCGGCGGTGGGGTGCAAGAAAGAGAGCGGCCCGTCCGGCGGAGGCCCGCCCCCGCGCGATGCCGCGCCCGTCGCCGTCTCCCTCGTCCCCGTCGAGCGGCGAGACGTCGAGCGCACCGTGGACGTCACCGGGACGCTCTTCGCCGATGAGGACGTGATCATCTCCGCCAAGGTCGCCGGACGCCTCCGCTCGATCAGCGTCGACGTGGGCGATGAGATCCACTCCGCAGAGCCGCTCGCGCAGGTCGAGCCCATCGACTATGCGCTGGCGCTCGAAGAAAGAAGGGCCGCCGCGGGCGCCGTGCTCGCCCGCATCGGGCTCTCCGAGCTGCCCGGCCCGACCTTCGACGTCGCGCGCCTGCCGCTCGTCGAAAAGGCCCGCGCCGAGACCGCCAACGCCGAAGAGCGCTTCCGCCGGGCCTCGCAGCTCTTCGAGGCCTCGCCCCCGCTCATCTCCGAGCAGGACTACGCCGACATCCGCACGACGTGGGAGACCACGCGCCAGCAGGCCGAGGTCGAGCTGCTCGCCGCGCAGGCGACCCTCGCCGAGGCGCAGGCACAGTTCGCCGCCGTCGCCCTCGCCGAGCAGAGGCTGAGGGACACGACCGTCAGGGCTCCCGTGATCGCGGGCCGCGAGCAGCTCCGATTCCTCGTCGCCGAGCGCCGCGTTTCCGTGGGCGAGTACGTGACCGACGGCGACCCGCTCTTCCGCCTCATCTCGTCCGACCTCATCAAGTTCCGCGCCCAGGTGCCCGAACGCTTCGCCGGCAGGGTGCAGGTCGGCCAGAGCGTCGCCGTCGCCACCGACGCCGCGCACGCGGGACAAGCCGACCAGGCGCGCGGCGTCGTCGTCCGAATCTCTCCCGCCGTCGACCCGGCCAGCCGCAGCTTCCTCGTCGAGATCCACGTCCCCAACGCCGACCGCGCCCTCAAGCCCGGCTCCTTTGCCCGGGGCAGCATCGTGACCCACGTGGACGAAGGAGTTGCCTTCGTGCCGGCCGAGTCGCTCGTCAGCTTCGCGGGAGTCACCCGGATCTACAGCGTCAGCGAGGGTAAGGCGGTCGAACACCGCGTCCAGCCCGGCGACCGGCAGGGAGCCATGGTCGAGATCGCGGGCGGCACGGACCTCGACCGCGTCGTGGGCCCCGAAGCCGCCCAGCTCACGCCCGGCACACCGGTCACCGCCCGTCCGTGACGGTTCGGCGCCGGGAGCCCCGTCCCGCCGCCGTCCGCCCGATCAGTGCGGCGCGTGCGCCCGCGTGTCGCCCGGGAACTGCTTGATGTGCGACTGATCCTGCACCCGCCCGGTCCCCTTGGCGACCGGGCTCTTCTCGGGGATCGCAAACAGCGAGTTGGGCATCGTGTCGTTGTGCTTGATCGCCGCCTCTGCCGCGCGGCGCATCGAGTCGTCCGCGTTCAGCCGGAGCGAACGCCACGCCTCCCGCACCGCCAGCTCCGCCAGGTCAAGGAAGTGCAGCGCCGCCGCCTTGTCACGCTCGAACTCGGGCCCGTCCTCGCCCGCACGGAGCTGCGCGTCGAGCTTCGAAACCGTGCACACCATCGCGTGGATCTGGATCGCCGCGTCGGCGATCCGCCCCTGCACGACCTGCCGCTCGAGGATCTTCTCCTCATTCTCCTTCGACGCAAGCTTGAACTGGTGCGAGTGCTCGCGGATCAGCTCGGCGATCCGCTGCCCGTGCGCCGCCAGCGAGGGGTGCAGCTTCGTGAACGACGGCGGGGCCTTCTTGATCCCCAGGAACAGCTCCAGCCCCAGCGGGATCGCCTTGGGCAGCGCCGCCCGTCCGGCCGTCGTGAAGGGCGCGCTGATCGCAGTCATCGCGTTCGCGACCAGCCCCTTCTCCTTGTCCGGCCCTAGGATCCCCTGGATACCCAGCATCTGCTCCGCCAGCGCCTTGCCCCCGTAGCCGAAGATGAACGAGAGCATCACCTCGTTCGCCCCCTCCACGATGATGTTGATCCGCGAGTCGCGGAAGATCCGCTCCACCTCGTTCTCCGTCATGTAGCTCTCGCCGCCCATGCACTGCATGGCGTCGTTCACCACGCGCCACCCGAACTCCGAGCAGAACGTCTTGCAGATCGCCGTCTCGATGCGGATGTCCTCGTCGTGACGATCGAGGAACCCTGTCGTCATGTACAGCATCGCGTCCATCGCGTACGTATACGCCGCCATCCGCGCGATCTTCTGCCGGACGAGCTCAAAGTCTCCCAGCGGGCGGTCGAACTGGTACCGCGTCCGCGACCACTTGATCGCCTGGTTCATCGCCCGCACCGCGCCGCCCAGCATGCCCGCCGAGAGGGTGCACCGCCCGTAGTTCAGGCACGTCAGCGCGACGTTGAGCCCCTTGCCCTCGCTGTGCAGGAGGTTGAACTTGGGCACCTTGACGTTGTGGAAGCGGATGCGCGCCTGCCACGTCCCGCGGATGCCGCACTTGGAGCGGTTCTTCTGGTAGATGTCCACCCCCTCCATCTCGGGGTGGCACACGAGCGCCGTGACCCGCTCGACCTCCTTGCCCGACTTGTCCTTGATCTTCTGCTTGGCCATCACGGTGAACAGCCCGGAGATCGCCCCGGACGTCGCCCACTTCTTCTCGCCGTTCAGGATGTAGTGCTCGCCGTCGGGCGACAGCTCGCAGCGTGTCTCCTGCCCGCCCGCGTCGCACCCGACGTTGGGCTCCGAAAGACAGAACGCGCTCACCCAGTCCTTCGCCAGGTGAGGCAGCCACTTGGCCTTCTGCTCCGTATTGCCGAACAGCATGACCGCCTTGCAGCCGATCGACTGGTGCGCCGACACGAGCACCGCCGTCGAGCCGCAGTAGGAGCCGATCTTCTCCAGCACGCGGACGTAGCTGGTCACTCCCATCCCCAGCCCGCCGAACTCCTTGGGGATGGTCATCCCCATCACCCCCAGCTGGAACAGGCGGTCAATCACCCAGCGGGGAATCTCCTGCTCCTGATCGATGTGGATCGCCGGGTGCTCGTTCCGGAAATAGTCATCGAGCGCCGCGAGCAGTTGGTCGCAGCGGGCCGTCTCCTCCGCGTCCTGCGCGGGATAGGGCAGCACCAGCTCCTCGCGCAGGTTCCCCCAGAACATATTCTGGATAAGGCCCATCTCCTCCGGATCAGGCCCGAGCAGGACCTCCGCGTCCGCGAGCATCTTCGCGTCCTTGGCGGAAATCCCCTTGATCTGCTTGAGGTCTGCTTTGAGCTGCGTCATGGTCTGACCTTCCAATAGTTGCTGATCCGCTCGGTCCTACTCGAATAGTCGCCGCCGCTTCCCTCGACTCCGTGGCGCGGCTCACTTCCTGGCGAAAAAAGCCTCAATCGCTCCCCGGCCCGCCGGCGTCGAACGCAGACGGATCAGATGCTCCCGCTCCGCATCCAAGGCGGCCAACCAACCCTTATCGACCCCGATCTGCACGCATTCCAGCACCGCCGCCGCCGCTTCGCCGGGTCCGATCCGACCCCGCGCGATCCCCAGCGCCGACCGGACGAGTTCGCGACGCGACGCCTCGCCGATGCACACCGGCTGCTGACGCGGCGAGGCCTTCGGATGCCCCCGGATCCACGCCTTCGCCTCGCTCAGGAGCGTATCCGCCGGCACGGGCCCCGCCGCGACCCCCGCCGCGCACGCCGCGTTCACGTCCATGGTCCGCCCCGTCGCCGTCAGTTCGATCGCGTGCGCCGCGTCCATACGGGCGGGCAGCAGGTTCGTCCCGCCCCAGCCCGGACAGATCGAAAGCCCCGCCTCGGGCAGGCCCACCGCATAGGGCTTCGCAGGCTTCTCCGCGGTCCCGAGAGGCGCCGCCGCGATCAGATGATCGCAGTGCATCGCCAGCTCGAGCCCGCCGCCGAGCACCGCCCCGTGGATCGCGGCAACAGTGGGGCAGGGCAGCCGCGACAGCCGCCCGAACACGTGCTGACCGAACCGCAGATAGTCCCGCAGCTCCGCGTCGCTCAAGCCCATGATCTCTTTAAGGTCAGCCCCGGCGACCCACACCCGCCCCGACGACGCCAAGATCAGTCCCGTCGGCTTTGTGCGCTCAACCTCGGAGATCGTCGCTTCCAGCGCCGCAAGCACCGCCTTGTTCAGCACCACCACCGGACCCTCGGGGATCGCCGCCAGAGTGAGCGTGCAGATCTTCGACTCAGGGTCCTGGGCGAGTTGGAATAAAGCGGTCGTCATGGTGACGGCGGCGAGCACGGCGCCTCGAATCGCGGCCCGCGCGGGAGCGTTCCGGCGCGCGGGGACCGTGGGGCATCTCCTCATCCGAGAGTATAAAACCTAGGCCGCAAAACGCTCGCGGAAATCGGTAAATCGTTTTACCGGCGCCGACGGCGTCCGCCGCTCACGAACCCCGCTCGCCCAGCTTCTTCGACAGCATCGACCGCGCTTCCGGACCTTCCAGAACCTGCGCCGAGAGCGCGGCCCCGTCGCGCACCAGCTTCGTCAGACGCTCGCCATCGATCTCGCCCAGCAGCTTCTTCGTCACGCGCAGCGCCTGAGGACCCGCCAGAGCCAGACGTCCCGCCAGCTCGTCCACGAACCCGTCCAGCTCCTCCGAGGGCACGCAGTGCGCCACCATCCCCACCGTGTGCGCCTGCAGCCCGCTCATCGTTCCCCCCTGCAACAAGATCCGCCGCGCCCGGCCCGCTCCCACCGATCGCACCAGCCACGGCGCCACCACCGCCGGGCACACGCCAAGGTCGACCTCCGGAAACCCCAGCTTCGCGTCGGGATGCGTGACCGCGATGTCACACACGCACGCCAGCCCGCACCCGCCACCGATCGCCGCCCCGCGCACGCGCGCCACGGCCACCTGAGGCAGCCAGTGCAGCTTCAGCGTCAGCTCCGCGATGCTCGACAGCAGCCGCAGCGGCGCGCCCGGAGAGTCGAGCACCGCCTTCAGGTCCATCCCGGAACAGAACGTGCCGCCCGCCCCGGCCAGCACGCAGACGGACACGTCCGTCCGCCCCGCGAGCTGATCCACGCACGCGTGCACCGCCTCCAGCAGCTCGAGCGAGAGTGCGTTCCGCTTCTCGGGCCGGTTGAGCGTCAGCCGCGCGATGCGCCCGTCGATCGAAAGCGTGGCCAGTCCTGACATCGGGCCGAGTCTACCTGACGATCAGCCCACCTCGTCCGCCGCCGACCGCCCGCCGTCGCTCAGGTGGATCGCTTGGACGAGCGCGCCAGCATCTCGCCCAGAAGCAGCCGCTCTTCCGCGCCGCCCACCAGGGAGAGCGACGCCGCCAGCCCCGCGCCGGCACTCGCCGCATCGTTGGATCCGTCCACCTCGTTCAGCCACGCCTTCGTCGCCCGCATCGCGTGGCCCGGCTTCTCCGCCAGCTTCACCGCTTCGATCTGCGCGCGGGGCAGCACGTCCTCCGCCGTGTCCACGACGTGCGCCAGCCCCAGCCGCCCAGCGTCCGCCCCGGAGATGAGCCTCGGGTCGAGCAGCATGCTCCGCGCAGCGGCGATCCCCACCGACTTCGCAAGAAAGGGCCCCGACACCGCCGGCGAGATCCCCAGCGTCACCACCGGATACCCCAGCTTGGCGTCCCCATGCGTGATCACCAGATCCGCCCCGCCCAGGAGCGCGCAGCCGCCGGCCAGAGCCCCGCCGTGCGCCGCGATGACCACCGGCTTGCCGAGCTGTCGCAGCGTGCGGATCACTTCCGAAAGCCCCGACAGCAGCGACGTCAGCACCCCCGGATCGTCCTTGCACAGGCTGAGATCGAACCCCGAACAGAACATCGGTCCCTCGCCCCGCACCAGCACCGCCCTGCACGCCTCCTCCGCCCCCAGCTCCAGAGCGCACCGCTTCAGATCCAGCAGCGCCGCCGGCGTGAGCGCGTTGCGCCGCTCGGGCCGGTCCAGCACGATCGCGCACACCTGCCCGAACCGCGGATCGTTGTACCGCTCGATGCGGATCATCGATCCACCTCCCCCGGCCGCGCCGCCCGTGAAGGCGTGCTCAGCCGCCGCGCCAGCGCCCCGGCCTGCGCGAGCGCTTCCTCATCAACCTCCGTCCGGAACCCCGCCGCATGCACGGTCCGCACCAGCGCCTCAGTCGCGATATTCCCCGGGGCCCGCCGCTCGGGCGTGGACGCGTACGGACACCCGCCCAGCCCGCCCGCCGCACCGTCAAACGAGCGCACGCCGCACCCCAGCCCGGCGCGCACGCACTCGGTCGCCCTGCCGAACGTGTCGTGCAGGTGCAGCGTCACCTGCGATTCCACGAAGCCCCTCTCGAAGCTCCCCAGAAGCGCCACGATCTGCTGGGGCGTCGCCACTCCGATCGTGTCTCCGAGGTCGACTTCCAGCGCCCGGCGCTCCGCGTCGCTCGCCGCCAGCGCCAGCAGCATTTCAACCACGCGCCGCACCTGTCCCGGCTCGATCGCGCCCTCGAACGGGCACGCCACCGCGCACGACACATACATCCGCACCGGCATCCCCGCAGCGACCGCCCGCGGCAGCAGCGCCCCGAACCGCTCCACGCTCTCGGCGATGCTCGAGTTCGTGTTCTTCCGGTTGAACGTCTCCGACGCCGCCGTGAACAGCGCCAGCTTCAGCGGCAGCCCCCCCTCGTGCACCGCCAGGGCCCGCTCGAACCCCTTCCCGTTCGGCGCCAGCACCGAGAACACCGGCAGCACTCGTCCGCCCTGCGCGCGCGTGGGCATGCCCCCCGCGACCTGCCGCACTCCGTCGCAGAACTCCCGCACGCCCGCCAGCACCGCCTCCGCGTCCGCAAGCTGAGGCACCCACTTAGGCGAGACGAAGCTCGTCACCTCGACCTCGTCCACCCCGCTCAGCGCCAGGGACTCAACGAGCGCCAGCTTGTCCTCGACGGAAATGATCCCCGGCTCGTTCTGTAGGCCGTCGCGCGGCGCAACATCCGTGATGCGGACCGGGCTCATACCCCGGATCCTACGCCAGCGCGCCCCTCCCCCCGCCGATTCAGCGAGCTCCGGGGCCCAGCATGTCGATCAGCTCCGCCGACCGCGCGATCCGCTCGAACGCCGCCCGGTCCGCCGCCGTGACGTCGGGCTGACAGTCGTGCTCCCGAGGCGTCGCCTGGTTCGCGTACAGATCCTCGGCGGTCAGCGCCCCGTCGCCCGTCAGGTCGTCCGCCGACCCGCGCGTCACGATCCGCAGCGTCGCCAGCGGATCGCCCACGGGCGTCGCCTGCCAGCTCAGGACCGGGATCGCCGCGTAGGCCGCCTCCGCGAACGTCAGCCCGTGCAGCAGCATCGCCGGCAGCAGCCACTGCGTGTCCGCGATGGTGAACGCGAAGGGCTCCATCACCGTCGGGATCGCGAAGCTCCCCCCCCGCGCGATGAAATCGAGCGCCTGCTGCTGGCCCCCGCGCGACGTCCCGGGCGCATAGATGCTTGTCCCGCCCCAGCTCTCGTACGCCACGAAGAACGACGCCGGCGCGAACCCGTAGGTCGACACGTACGTCCCCGTCCCCGGCGGGTTCTCCCCCCACGCCGCGTAGAGCGAGTGCGTCTCGCCGTACGTCGCCAGCAGCGCCAGCGGCCACGGCGCGGCAAGCTCCGGACCCGTCACGAAGTTGAACGTCTCGTCGTGCGTCGTCCGCATGCCCCAGAGCCGCAGAAACTCCGCCGCGTTCTCGAAGTCCGCCGGCCCCGGCACCAGCGGCGGCACATCCCCCTCATCGAGCTCGAACCCGCCCTGCGACGCCGGCGGCGGGTCGTACTCATCCAGCAGCGCCTGCACATCGCACCGGTCGAGCACCAGGTTCCGCGACCGGCTCACCAGCGAAAGAGTGTTCTCCAGCGCCGACCGACCGTCGGCGGACGCCGCCGAGTCCAGTCGGCAAACCAGGTACATATCGCCGGGCGTCAGACCGTTCGCTCGCCAGATCGTCTCCACCGGCGCGCCCGTGATCAGCACCTGCTGAAAGGGCCTCGCCTGCCCGACCGTCGCCCGCGAGTACGACAGAACCGGCCGCCCCAGCGCCGTGTGGTACGGATTGTCGACCATCCCGTTGAAGCGGCGCGCCAGGAACCCCGAACCCGGCGCCTCAAGATCCTGCTGCAGCAGCGTCAGTTCGGATTCCAGGCTCGCCCACGCCGAATACAGCCGGAACTCGTCCGCCGTTCCCGCCGGGCTCAGGATCCGCCCCGGCAGGCCGATCGTCGTCACGATGCACGCGACGGACTCCCGCCGATCGGGCTGGCCCGCTCCGCCCGCCAGGAACGCCCGGACCGGATCGCGCACCAGCCTCACGAACTGCTCCCGCGTGATCGACCCCGTCTGCAGCTCGGCGCTGTTCAGATCGAACGCCACCACCCCTGGCCGCCCCATGCGATACGCGTCGGCCACCTCGCGCGACGCCGGGCTCCACGAGTTGTAGAGCACCAGCACATGACCCGGCGTCAGCCGCTGCGCCGCCGCGTCCGCGCCGCACGCACCGGCCACAAGGCACGCAGCAATCGCTCGACGATCAACACGCATCGCTCGCTCCTCGGGGGATCGAGCATAGCCGCGCGGCGACCGATAAAAACGCCTTTACGAAACCTTCGACTCGGCTTCCGCCTTCTCCTTCCGGCGGCGCTTCAGTTCCGAATCGATGAACTCGTCCAGCGCCCCGTTCAGCACGGAGTCAGGGTTTCCTTCGACGCCCGTCCGATGATCCTTCACGCGGTTGTCGTACAGGACATAGCTGCGGATCTGCGTCCCCCAGCCCTTGTCGAGCGCCCCGCCCTTCGCGGCGTTGATCTCCGCGTTCCGACGCTCCTCCTCGATCTGCTCCAGCTTCGCCTGAAGGATCGAGAGGCACTGCTTCTTGTTCTGCGGCTGGTCGCGGTACGTGCTGCTCACCACCATGATCCCGGTCGGCTTGTGCACGACGCGGATCGCCGACGCGACCTTGTTCACGTTCTGCCCGCCGGGACCCGACGCCCTGACGAAGGGGGTGATCTCCAGGTCCTTGTCGGGGATCTCGACCGTGCTCTCCTCGAACTCGGGCGTTACTTCCACCGACGCGAACGACGTCTGCCGCTTCCCCTGCGCGTTGAAGGGCGACACCCGCGCCAGCCGGTGCGTCCCGCGCTCGCACTTCAGATACCCGAACGCGCTCGAACCGGAGACCCGCAGCGTCACCGAGTCCAGCCCGACCTCGGTGCCGTACGACTTCTCGATCTCCTCGATCTTCCACTCAGGGTGCGACTTCTCGAGGAACAGCAGGTACATGCGGAACAGCATCTCGCACCAGTCGTTGGCCTCGGTGCCGCCGTCGCCCGCGGAGATCGTGAGGAAGCAGTTGCGGTGGTCGTGCTTCTCCGCCAGCAGGGAGAGCATCTCGACCTTTTCCATCTGCCGGCTCAGGCCGAAGAGCGCCTCGTCCGCCTCGCGCAGCAGGTCGCCGTCCCCGACCTCCTTCGCCATGTCGTACGCGACCTTCGCGTCCTCGAACCCCGTGATTAGCGACGCCAGCGGCTCCGTCTGGGCCTTGAGCTGCTTCATCTCGGAGACGATGCCCTTCGCGGCGTCGGGCTTGTCCCAGAAGTCCGTGGCCCCCATCTTCGCTTCAAGATCGGCCAGTCTCTGGCGGCGTGAGTCGTAGTTAAAGAGAGTCGCGGATCGTATGGATCCGCGCCTCGAGGTCCGCGATGACCGGTGCGTGAGCGTCGTAGTGCATGCCCGCAGTGTAGCGGGCGACGCCGCGTTCCTCTGGCGCTCCCGACCCGCGGCTACCGCAGCGACGCCACGAACGCCCCCAGACGCTCCATGCCCTCGCTGATCTGCTCGTCCGAGCAGGCAAAGCTGAACCGGCAGCACCGCTCGCCCCCTGACCCGAAGTCCTCGCCGGGCACGCACGCCACCCGCTGCTCGTCGAGCAGCGCCGACGCGAAGCTCGACGCCGACTCGATCAGCACTCCCCCGGGCGACCGCTTCCCGAAGTGCGCCGAGACATCCGGGAAGATGTAGACCGCGCCGGTGGGCCTCGGCGAGATCAGCCCCGGGATCCGCCGCACCAGCCCGTCGATCAGCTCGGCCCGCCGCGCGAACGCCCGCCGCATCTGCTCGACCTCCTCGCCGCACTGCGTGATCGCCGTGCGGATCGCCGGCAGCTCGAAGCTCGCGACGCTCGTCGTCGACTGGCTCTGCAGCGTCTGCATCGCCTTGGACAGCGCCAGCCCGAACTCGCCCGAGCCCGCCGCGTATCCCAGCCGCCACCCCGTCATCGCGAACGCCTTCGACAGACCGTTCACCGTCACCGTCCGCCCCGCGAGCTCGGGCATCGAGCCGATCGAGAAGTGGGGGATGCCTCCGAAGATCACCTTCTCGTACAGCTCGTCGCTGATCACCACCAGCTCCGGCGCCACCGTCCGCGCCGCTTCCGCCGCGACCAGCCCGATCGCCCGCAGCTCCTCCGGCGTGTACATCGTCCCGCAGGGATTGCTGGGCGAGTTCAGCACCAGCGCCCGGCTCCGGGGAGTGATCGCCCGCCGCAACTGATCAGGCGTGATCTTGAAGTCGCCCCGCGCCTCGGTCAGCAGCTCGACGACCCTGCCCCCCGCCAGCTCGACCTGCGGCGCATAGCTCACCCACGCCGGCACCGGCAGCAGCACCTCCCAGGGCTCCTCGCCCGCCCCCGGCGGGTCGATCAGCGACTGAAACACCAGGTACAGACTGTGCTTGCCCCCCGACGAGATCACCACGTGTTCCGCCGTCACCCCCGGGATCCCGTTCTCCTTCGACAGCTTGTCCGCGAGCACCGCGCGCGTCGCCATGTCGCCGGGCACGGGGCAGTACTTCGTCTCGCCCCGCGTCAGCGCCTCGATCGCCGAGGCCTTGATCCGCTGCGGCGTGTCGAAGTCCGGCTCTCCCGCCGCGAACGACAGCACCTTGACCCCCTGCGCCTTGAGCGCCGCCGCCTTCGCGTTCACGGCCAGGGTCGACGAAGGTTTCAGCGCGCCGACACGACGGGAAAGAACCATCCGTGGAGGATAGCGGCGCGAAAAAACCCCGCGGCGACCGGGCCGCGGGGCACGTGGGATTTCGTCACGAGAGGCCCGGATTCGATCGTCTCAGCGGCGGCGGCGACGCAGCGCCGCGGCGCCGGCCAGGCCGAACGTGCACAGCGCCCCGGGGCCGGGAACATTGACGTTCACGCGGAAGCCCACGTCGAGGCCCGCGTCGAACGGCCCGATGTCGATCCGCAGGCCGCTGCCATCAACGTAGGGATCACCGAACGACCCGCCCACGCTGTAGGGAGCGTTGAAGTTCACGTTGGTGCCGAACGCCGTCCCCAGCGAGAAGGCGTACCGCCGACCCGCGATGATCGGCATCGGCTGGCCCGTATAGACAAACTCCGGCGAGAGAAGAACGTTCAGCGGGATCTCCGACGCCGGGACCGACCACGAACGGAGCGGCGCGCCCGCCGGCATGCCGCCGGTGTCAGTGACGTCGAAGAAATTGATCCGCAGGGCTTGCTGCGCCACGTTGCCTGCCTCACTGTGGAAAAACTCGCCGATCTGGATGCTGTGCAGCGCACCGCTGGTGAGGGCCAGGAACGACTGGCCGAAGCTGGTGTTCGTCCCGTTCAAATCCAGGCCGAGCAGCAACGCCCCGTTGTACGACACCGGGAAGTACTGGGCGGTGGGCTCGATCGCTCCCGCTCCCGCCAGCGACGACGAGGCCGCCAGCACGACCGATGACATCATGAAACGCTTCATCGAGATGACTCCTCCACGCGCCGGGGCCATGCCGCATCAACCAAATCGACGCGGGGGCGCACCGCGGACGATGGATGCGAACATGGTGTGTGCTCAAACCCGACCGACCAGGCCGGATTCATTCCTGTGCGACCGGAAGCATGCTCCCGGGTTTACCCGACCGCAAGCGGTCTCCTGCAAGATGGTGTGATAATCTGCAAGTTCCTGGGGCGAGAAGCACGCCGACCCCGAGGGGGCGCCCTCCACGCCCCCCGACAGTTCAGCCGGCTGGCCGCTCGACCGCTCCCGGCCCACCCGCCGTGCGCTCCCTCCCGGACGCACGACTCCCCGGGTTGCCGGGCACCACGAACTCGGCTACTATGAAAGATTGATAGTGTACGGATGTTGTTTGGTGCAATGCATCATCGCACGAAGGACAAGGACTGGAATGGCTATTTCTGCTGAGCGACGGGTGGATGTGGTGCAGCAATACCGCACGCACGGGAACGACTCTGGCTCGCCCGAGGTGCAGGTCGCGCTGCTCACCGAGCGCATCAAAGAGCTCACCGAGCACCTCAAGCTCCACAAGCACGATTTCGCCAGCCGCCGAGGCCTCTCGATGATGGTCAGCAAGCGCACGCGGCTCACGAACTATCTCCGTGAGGTCGACCGCGAGCGCTACCTGGATCTGATCAAGCGTCTGGGCCTGCGCAAGTAAGGGGCGAGGCCCATTGGAATTCGGTGTGTCGAGGCTCCGCCCGACGAGCTACCGGAAGGCAGTAGGCGACCCGCAGACTTGATTCGGATGAAAGAGCCCCGGCCCCGACCGTCGCGGGCCTGACCTCCGAAACAGAGCTGCCCTTCGCCTTCTGCCAGCCATGGTGCCGCGGGGAGGGCCCGGCGTGTGCAGTGGGGACCTTCCCTTTGTCCCCGCAGCCGCGCAAAGAAAGGGCATCGGCAAGGATGGCGTATCACAAAGTTGAGCGGGAGATCGGCGGCCGAATCCTCACCCTCGAAACCGGCCGTGTCGCGAAGCTGGCTTCGAGCTGCGTCATCGCGACCTACGCCGGAACAACGGTCATGGCCGCCGTCGTCCGCGCCAAGCCCCGCGAGGGACTCGACTTCTTCCCGCTCACCGTGGACTACCGCGAGAAGACCGCCGCCGCGGGCAAGTTCCCCGGCGGCTTCAAGAAGCGCGAAGGACCCCCGAGCGAAAAAGAAATCCTCACGATGCGGATGATCGATCGTCCCATCCGCCCGCTCTTCCCCGACGGCTTCATCGACGAGGTCCAGATCCAGTGCTGGGTCATGAGCCACGACGGTGAGAACGACAGCGATGTCCTCGCCGGTACCGCCGCCTCCGCCGCACTCGCTCTCTCCGACGCCCCCTTCGAAGGCCCCATCGCCACCGTCCGCGTCGGACGAATCCACACCGACGACGGACCGCGCTTCGTCATCAACCCCACCGTCACGCAGATGGACTACTCCGACCTCGACCTGGTCCTGTCAGGCCACGCCGACGGGATCAACATGATCGAGGTCGGCGCCGCCGAACTCCCCGACGACGTCGTCCTCGCCGCGATTGAGTTCGGCTACACGCAGGTCAAGGAAACCCTGGGCCTCATCGACGAGCTCGTCGGCCTCGCCGGGCAGGAAAAGAAGGTCGGCGAGCTCGCACTCGTCCCCGACGACATCGCCGCCTTCGTCAAGCAGAAGTGCGGCTCGGAGATGCTCAAGCTCCGCCAGATCAAGGGCAAGGCGGAGCGCGGCGAAAAGATCGACGCCCTCCGCGACCAGTTCCTGAACGAGCACTTCCCCGAAAAGACCGCCGGCAACGTCGCCGAGTGGAAGGACTCCGTCAAGCGCCGCGCTCACGCCAAGCAGGCCTTCCGCGAGCTCGAAAAGAAGACCACCCGCAAGCTCATCGTCGAGAAGGGAATCCGAGCCGACGGCCGCCCCTACGAGCAGATCCGCCCGCTCGACATGCAGGTCGGAATCTTCCAGCGGACCCACGGCTCCGCCTTCTTCCAGCGCGGCGAAACCCAGTCGCTCGTCTCCTGCACCCTCGGCACGGGCAAGGACGAGCAGATCGTCGACGGCCTCATCCCCGAGTATTCCAAGAAGTTCTACCTCCACTACAACTTCCCGCCCTTCTGCACCGGTGAAGCAGGACGCATCAGCGCCCCCGGGCGCCGCGAGATCGGCCACGGCGCCCTCGCCGAACGCTCGCTCCTGGGCATCCTCCCCGGCCCCGACGAGTTCCCCTACACCGTCCGCATCGTCAGCGACATCACGGAGTCCAACGGCTCGTCCTCCATGGCCTCCGTCTGCGGCGGATGCCTCGCACTCATGGACGCCGGCGTCCCCATCAAGAACATCTGCGCCGGCATCTCCGTCGGCCGCTTCACCGACGACAACGATCAGAACGAGGTCTTCGTCCTCGACATCATCGGCGAGGAAGACTTCTTCGGCGACATGGACTTCAAGGTCTCCGGCACCCGCGAAGGCGTCACCGGGATCCAGCTCGACCTCAAGGCCCGCGGCCTCGTCCTCTCGCAGATCGAACGCATCTTCGAGATCGCCCGTAAGGGCCGGCTCGACATCATCGATCAGATGGCCCGCGTTCTCGACGGACCCCGCCCACAGATCAGCCCCCTCGCCCCCAGGCTCGAGAAGCTCGGCATCCACCCCGACAAGATCGGCAAGCTCATCGGCCCCGGCGGCAAGACCATCCGCGCCATCCAGGAAAAGTGGGGGGTCACCATCGACGTCGAAGACGACGGGTCGGTCACCATCGCCGCTCCCAACTACGACGCCATCCTGGGTGCCAGAGGCGAGGTCGAAGCGCTCGCCGCCGAGATCAAGGTCGGCACCGTCTACGCCGGCAAGATCGTGTCCATAAAGGATTTCGGCGCATTCGTCGAGATCGCCCCCGGAACAGACGGCATGTGCCACATCTCCGAGCTCGCCCCCGGATATGTGAAGCAGGTCAACGACGTCGTTTCCATCGGCGACATGGTCCGCGTCAAGGTGATCAACATTGATGACCAGGGCCGGATCAAGCTCAGCCGAAAGGCAGTCATGGTCGAGGAAGCGGGAGCTTCCGCACCGACTGCCTGAAGCGATCGGCAAATTCTCTATTGCCCGCCCCGCATCACTGAGGTAAGTTGGGGAAAGTGTGGTTGCGCGCACTCAGACGCAGCCACACCAGTGGATGTTCCGCGCCGCCGGACCAAACCCCGGCGACGCGGGGCGGATGAGAGTGGAGCCGGTGCCGCGTCCGGTTCCGCGGGCATCGCGGCGTCCGAGGCGGTTGAGAGCCCCCGGACGCGATCTTTCGCTTCGTGAGGCTCCGCATGACCGACTCGTCCGAGAACGTGCTCGAAGGCGTCGAGGGCATCGTCAAGTGGTTCGACCCCAAGAAAGGCTTCGGCTTCATCGTCGGACCACAGGGCCAGGACATCTTCGTCCACTACAAAACCATCGAGGGTGACGGCTTCCGCGTCCTGAAAGACGGCAGCTCCGTCCGCTACGACGCCGAGCGCAGCGACAAGGGCTGGCGCGCCACCAAGGTCACCCGCCTCGAAGGCGTCGAGATCAAGGTCAGGCCGCAAGGCGGCTACGCGCGGTCCCCCCGCCGCGCCTGAGCGCCGCACGCCCCCGACCGCCCCGGGCCCGCCGGGGGCCCGCCCCGGACCCGCACCCCGGACCCGCGCCGGCCCGCCGCTACCCTCTCCGCGATGCACCTGTGGACGGGCGTCTTCATCGGTCTGCTCGCCGCGCTCGCCCCCGGAGTCCCGCTCGTCATCTGGGAGCTCAAACGACAGATCCGCCGCGCGCGGGCCGCCGAACGCCGCGCCCGCCGCGCCGAACGCCTCGCCGAGATCGGCGCCATGACCGGCGGGCTCGCACACGAGATCAAGAACCCCCTCTCGACCATCGGGCTCAACGCACAGCTCCTCGCCGAGGGGATCACCGAGCTCGAAGCGGACCCCGCCGAGAAGGCCCGCCTCGTCCGCCGCGTCGAATCGCTCCGCCGCGAAGCCGACAGGCTCCGCGACACCCTCGCCGACTTTCTCCGCTTCGCGGGCGAGGTCCGGCTCGAGCCCCGCCTTCTCGACCTCAACAAAGTCGTCGACGAGCTCGTCGACTTCTATCTCCCCCAGGCCCAGCACCGCGGCATCGCCCTCCGCCCGGACCTCTCGCCCGAGCCGCTGCGCGCCATGATCGACCCCAGCCACTTCAAGCAGGCGCTGCTCAACCTGATGCTCAACGCCACGCAGGCCATGGAAGGGCAATCTCTCGCAGGCGGGGAGCTCATCCTCCGCACCAGCACCGGCAAGGGGCCCGAAGGCCCCGAGTGCCACGTCCACGTCATCGACACCGGACCGGGCATCCCACCCGACGTGCTCCAGAGCATCTTCACTCCCTACTACACCACCAAGAGCGGCGGCACCGGGCTCGGACTCCCCACCACGCGCAGGCTCATCGAAGAGCACGGCGGCCGCATCGAGGTCCACAGCGAGCCCGGCAAGGGCAGCGACTTCGTCATCAAGCTCCCCCGCGCCGACGCCAGAGGCTAAGCTCGACGCATGGACCTCTCGCTCGCCGGCAAACGCGCCCTCGTCTGCGGCGCTTCTTCAGGCATCGGGCTCGCCTGCGCGCAGCAGCTCGCGCTCCTCGGCTGCGCCGTCACCCTCGCCGCCCGCCGCGAAGCCGCCCTCGCCGAAGCCGTCGCCGGGCTGCACGCCGCCCCCGGCGCCGCGCACTCCCGCCTCGTCGTCGACCTCTCCGACCCCCGCGCCGCCGAACACGCAGCGCGCACGGCGCTCGACGCGGGCCCCGTCCACATCCTCATCAACAACACCGGCGGACCCCCGGAAGGCGCCGCCCTCGCCAACTCGGCGGACGACTACGCCGCCGCCTTCCAGGCCCACTTCCTCTCCGCACGCGCCCTCGTCCACGCCCTCGTCCCCGGCATGCGCGCCGCAAGGTTCGGCCGCATCATCAACATCCTCTCCACCTCCGTGAAGGCGCCCATCCCGACCCTCAGCATCTCCAACACCATCCGCGCCGGTGTCGCCGCCTGGGCCAAGACGCTCTCCATTGAGCTCGGCCCGGATCAGATCACCGTCAACAACGTCCTCCCCGGATTCACCGATACCGACCGTCTCCGCGACCTGCAGGGAGCCTGGGCTTCGCAGCAGAAGCTCACCGTCGACGACCTCCGCCAGCGCCAGCTCGCGACCATCCCCATGCGACGCTTCGGCCACGCCGACGAGATCGCCGCCGCCGTCGCCTTCCTCGCGTCGCCCGCCGCTTCCTACATCAGCGGCATCAACCTCCCCGTCGACGGCGGACGCCTTCCCGTCCTCTGAGCGGGCCCGTCATCAGGCCGTCGCCCGCCGCGGCTAGACTCTCCCGCGATGGTCGACGTCCGCAACTTCATAGGCGGCCAGTTCGTCGCCTCCGCCGGCGGTCGCACCCTCGACAACATCGAACCCGCCACCGCCTCGCACCTCGGCACAATCCCCGACTCGGACGAATCAGACGTCCGCAGCGCCGTCGACGCCGCCGCCCGCGCCTTCCCCGCGTGGAGCGCCACCCCCGTCGCCGATCGCGCCCGCATCCTCGCCCGCGTCGCCGACCTCATCGATCGCGACCTCGAAGCCCTCGCCCGCGACGAGAGCATCGACACCGGCAAGCCCATCTCCCTCGCCCGAGTCATGGACATCCCCCGGGCCGCCGCCAACTTCCGCTTCTTCGCCGGCGCCGCCCTCCACTGGCGCAGCGAGAGCCACCGCACCGAGCTCCCCGCCGCCCCGGGCGCCCCCCGCGCCATCGCGCTCAATCACACGCTCCGCCAGCCGCTCGGCGTCGTCGCGCTCATCTCCCCCTGGAACCTCCCCATCTACCTGCTCAGCTGGAAGATCGCCCCCGCCATCGCCAGCGGCAACACCTGCGTCTGCAAACCCAGCGAACTCACCCCCGTCACCGCCCACCGCCTCGCCGGCCTCCTCGCCGAAGCCGGACTCCCGCCGGGAGTCGTCAACATCGTTCACGGCACGGGCCGCCGCGCCGGCGCGCCCCTCGTCGTCCACGACCGCGTCAAAGCCATCAGCTTCACCGGCGGCACCTCCACCGGCCGCGACATCGCCGCCGCCGCCGCACCCGCCTTCAAGAAACTCTCGCTCGAACTGGGCGGCAAGAACCCCACCATCATCTTCGCCGACGCCCCGCTCCACTCCGTCATCCCGCAGGCCGTCCGCGCCGCCTTCACCAACCAGGGCCAGGTCTGCCTCTGCGGCTCGCGCATCTACGTCGAGCGCTCCATCTACGACGCCTTCGCCCCGCGCTTCACCGCCGCCGTCCGCGCGCTCCGCCTGGGCGATCCGCTCGACGACGCCACCCAGCTCGGCGCCCTCGTCTCCGCCGCTCACCGCGCGAAGGTCGCCTCCTATGTCGAGATCGCCCGCGCCGAAGGCGGCCGACTTCTCACGCCCGACCCCGCCGCTCCCCTCGATCTTCCCGACCGCTGCCGCCGGGGATTCTTCCACCCGCCCGTCGTCATCGAGGGCCTCGACAACGCCTGCCGCACCCAGCAGGAAGAGATCTTCGGCCCCGTCGTGACCCTCACCCCCTTCGACTCAGAGAGCCACGCGATCGAGCTCGCCAATCAGTCCCGCTACGGCCTCGCCGCAAGCGTCTGGACCTCTGACGCCGCCCGCGCTCAGCGCCTCGCCGAAAGACTCGAAGCCGGCATGGTCTGGATCAACTGCTGGCTCGTACGCGACCTCCGCGTCCCCTTCGGCGGTGTCAAGGACTCGGGCGTCGGCCGCGAAGGAGGCGAAGACGCCCTCCGATTCTTCACCGACAGCAAGAACGTCTGCCAACGCTTCGAACTCTGATCCGCTCCGCACCACGCACACGCACCGCAGGACCACCACATGACCGTCAGCCAGGCATTCGTCTCCTCAAGAGGCCCCGAGCCCGTCGGGCCCTACCCGCACGCCCGCCGCGTGGGCAACCTCCTCTTCATCTCCGGCATCGGTCCCCGCAAACGCGGCGAAAAGGGCATCCCGGGCGTCACCACCGACGCCCAGGGAAACGTCACCTCCTACGACATCGAAGCCCAGTGCCGCGCCGTCTTCGAGAACATCCGCGTCATCCTCGAAGACGCCGGCTGCCGCTGGGAAAACATCGTCGACGTCACCTCCTTCCTCACCGACATGAAGCGCGACTTCGCCGCCTACAACCGCGTCTACGACGAGTATCTGGGCGCCGTCCGCCCGACCCGCACCACAGTCGAGGTCCGCGCCCTGCCCACCGCCATCAACGTCGAGCTCAAGGTCATCGCCGTGGTCGACTGACGCGCCGGCCCCCCACAGGCCGACCCGCTACCCTGTTCATCCCTCTCCGGAGATTCCCCCATGCCCGTCCGAGTCTCGCTCGCGTCCGCAGCTCTCCTCCTCGCCGCTCTCATGCCGCTCGCCGCGTGCAGCCCCGAACGCCGCGCCATGCGCCTCAACGAGGTCGAGATGGCCCGTTCCGAAGTCTCCGAGCTCGAGCTCGACCGTCTCAACTCCTTCGTCGGCTCATGGCAGGGATACGCCGAGCAGCGCGACGTCGAGACCGACCGCGTCACCCGCTTCGAAGGCTCCAGCACCGTCAACTGGGAACTCGGCCGCCGATTCCTCCTCGAGCGCAGCGAGTTCACCCGCAACGGCTCGCCCGAGACATCCCTCAGCATCACCACCTGGGACCCCAAGGCCCGCGCGTACCGCATCTGGAAGTTCGAATCCACCGGCGCCGTCCTCGAGGGGGAGAGCTGGTTCCCCACCGACAATCCGCTCGTCTGGCGCACCCACCGCATCACCCGCGAGGCCATCACCGAGGGCACGCTGACCCTCGCCGCCGACAGCTCCCAGATGGACACCGTCTACGAGGTCCGCTCCCGCTCGTCGGGCGACATCATCGCCCGGGGCGTCGCCAGCGCCCGCCGCGTCCAGTGACCACCCGCGTCATCCCACCGCCGCACCACCGTCCTCGACCAGGATCCGCCGCGATGAACCGACCCCCCAGCGCAGCCCTCCTCCTCGCCGCCATGGCGCTCGCGCCCGCCGCTCTCTCCCTCCCCGCCTGCTCGTCCACCGGCATCGCCATCCGCGAGCAACTCGGCTACGCCAAGCGCGAGCAGCTCGTCGACCGCGTCGAGGACGCACGCGACGCCCAGGACGCCGCCAAGGAGCAGTTCGCCTCCGCCCTCGACGAGTTCCTCGCCCTCACCGGCTCGACCGGAACGAGCCTCGAGCAGACCTACAACAAGCTCCGCAAGCAGTCCGAGCGCGCCGCCTCCCGCGCCGACACCGTCCGCACCCGCATCAAGAGCGTCGAAGCCGTCTCCAGCTCACTCTTCCGCGAATGGGAGAAAGAGCTCGAACAGTTCAAGACCCCCGCCCTCCGCGCCCAGAGCGAGTCCATGCTCCGCGACACGCGCGCTCAGTACGAGCGCCTCATCGGCGCCATGAAGGCCGCCGAAGCCCGCATGCAGCCCGTCCTCGACGTTTTTAGCGAGCAGGTCCTCTTCCTCAAGCACAACCTCAACGCCCAGGCCGTCGCCTCCCTCCGGGGCACCGCCTCCCAGATCGAGAGCGACGTCGGCTCGCTCATCGCGGAGCTCGAAGCCTCCATCGCCGAGGCCAACGCCTTCATCGATCAGATGGGCAACGCCGAGGGCTGAGCCCAGCGCCCCCTCGCCCGTCCCCTCACGCAGCGCCGATCTCTCGTGCGAACTCAGCCCGCCGGGGTCCGTCCATCCCCGCCGTCACCGCGCGCACCAGCCGCTCCCGCGCAGACCCCTCGCCCCGCGCCGCGCTCTCGAGCGCCGCGTCCAGCTCGCCGCCCGGCCGCAGCCCCGACAGCAGCGCATCCATCCGCTCCGCACGCGACTTCGCCTCCGCGTAAGGGATCGTCGAGAACGTCACCATCTCGTACAGCGACCGGTACGCCGGGAACAGCGCCTCCAGCGCATGATCCACGCGCCGCCGCAGCTGGAACGCCGAATCATTCACCCTGTCGCGCATCTCCACAAAGTTCGCCTGCGCAAGCTCCGCGAGCGCATCGGTGTTCGCCTTGCGCCTCCTGAAGTACTCCGCGAACGCGCCGCCCAGGTCCCCGCCCCCGGCTTCCAGGCACGAGTCCAGCACCGCGCAGTCCTCGAAGCTCGCGTTCATCCCCTGCCCATAGAAGGGCACGACCGCGTGCGCCGCGTCGCCCACCAGCACCGCCCGCTCCCCCACGTGCCAGGGCCCGCACCGGATCGTCACCAGGCTCGCCGTCGGGTTGTGCGCCCAGTCGTCCAGCAGATCAGGGATCAGCGGCACCGCGTCGGGAAACCGCGACTCGAAGAACGCCCGAACGTCCTCAGAAGTGCGCAGCGCCGCGAAGGAGTGGGGGCCCTCGAAGGGCCAGAACAGTGTGCACGTGAACGAGCCGTCCTGGTTGGGCAGCGCGATCATCATGTACGTCCCGCGGGGCCAGATGTGCAGCGCGTGCTTCTCGATCCGCCACCGGTCCGCCCCGCCCCCCTCACATGCCGGGATCGTCAGCTCCTTGTACCCGTGCTCCAGGTACGTCTGCGAGTAATCAAAGCGGTCCCGCTTCTGCATCGAGCCCCGCACCCCGGAGAACGCCCCGTCCGCCCCGATCACCGTCCGCGTCTCCACCCGCCGCGTCACCCCGCTCGCGACGTCCAGCACCTCCGCCTCGCCGCTCTCGAGGTCCATCCCGACGCACCGCTGCCCGAAGAAAATCCGCACGCCCGGCAGCTTCTCCGCCGCGTTCAGCAGAACCTCGTTCAGCCCCGACCGCGAAACGGAATTGATCACGTTCGTCGCCACCCGGCTGTAGGGCAGCATCACCAGCCGGGGCTCAGCCTCCGCCGGATGCACCATCCTCCCCCGCATCGGGATCGCCGTACGCAGCACCGCCTCCGCGAGCTCCACCTTCGCCAGCGCCTCGATCCCCCGCGTGCTCAGCGCCAGGTTGATCGAGCGACCCCGCTCCGGCGTTCCCTTCCGCGGGTCCGCCCGCCGCTCGAACAGATCAACCTCGTGACCCCGACGCGCCAGAAACACCGCCATCAGCGCGCCCGCCAGCCCAGCGCCGAAGATCGTGAACCGCCGCGTCACGAGCCGCCCTCCGCCAGCGCCTCGCTCAGCGCCCTCACCGCCCGCACGCAGTCATCGAACGTGCAGTACAGCGGCGCCGGCGCGAGCCGGATCACGTCCGGCCGCCGGAAATCGCACACGACCCCCCTCGCCTGCAGCCGCTTCAACACATCCTCCGCACCCCGCGCGATCCGCACCGAAAGCTGGCATCCCCGCGCCGCCACGTCCCGCGGCGTGATCACTTCCACCCGGCCCCTGGCCTCAAGCCCGTCGATAAGCTCCAGCAGAAACCCCGTCAGCCTCTCGCTCTTGGCGCGCAGCCGCGCCATCCCCGCCTTGTCGAACAGCTCCAGCGACGCCCGCAGCGGTGCCAGCGCCAGAATCGGCGGGTTCGAAAGCTGCCACGCGTCCGCCGACTCCGCCGCGACAAACGTCTCGCCCATCACGAACCGCGTCCTCGGATCGTTGCCCCACCAGCCCTCCAGACGCCGCAGCTCCGCCCCGCGGCCCAGATGCCGCGCATGCACGAACGCCCCCGCCACCGCGCCGGGCCCGCTGTTCAAATACTTGTACGAGCACCACGCCGCGAAATCCGGCCCCCACGCGTGCAGCTCCAGCGGCACATTCCCCGCCGCGTGCGCCAGGTCCCATCCGACCACGCACCCCGCCGCGTGCCCCGCCCGCGTCAGCCGCTCGATGTCCATCCGCTGACCCGTCGCGTAGTTCACCCCCGCCAGCAGCACCAGCGCGATCCGCCGGCCCTCGCGCCGCAACACCTCTTCAACATCCTCCTCGCGCAGCCTCCACTCACCGGCCCGCGGCTCCACCCTGAGCAGCCCCTCTTCCTCCGGCACCCCGTGCAGCCGCAGTTGGCTCTTCACCGCGTACACGTCCGACGGAAAACAAGGCTTCTCGATCAGGATCGCCCGCCGGCCCCCCGCGCGCCCCTCGGGCCGATAGAACGACGTCATCAGCAGGTGCAGGTTCACCGTCAGCGAGTTCATCGCCACGACTTCCCGCTCCTCCGCGCCCACCAGCCGCGCCAGAGGCCCCCGCACCAGCTCGTGATATCCGAACCAGCCGTCCCCCTCGCGGAAGTGTCCCTCGACGCCGAGTTTCGACCAGTCGTCCAGCTCGCGCGCCAAGATCTCGCGCGTCCGCTTGGGCATCAGCCCCAACGAGTTCCCGCACATGTACACGCACGCCCGCCCGTCCGCCCCACTCGGCAGCGCGAAGTGCGCACGCATCCCCCGCAGCTCATCCCCCTCATCCAGCGCCGCGGCCCGCTTCAGGTGCTGTGACCAGTCCACCCACGCAGTCTACATCTGCCGCGCCCTCAGCCCCGCGGCCCGTCCAGACCCAGAAACTCCCGCGCCGTCCCCGACAGCAGCCGCGACCGCACCGCGTCCGTCAGGTCGTGCATGGACCTGATCAGCCGCCCCGGCGGATCCTCCCCCAGCGGAAACGGATAGTCAGACCCCAGCGCCACCCGCGCCGCCCCCATCACGTGCAGCAGATACCGCAGCGCCTCCGCGTCGTGCACCAGCGAATCAACGTAAAACCGCGCCGGCGCCCCGCTGTCCGGATCACGCACGTACGCCCGCGGATTCACGGGGTTCACCGCCGCGCACAGGTCAGGCCGCGAATCGAACCCGTGCGCCACGCGCCCGATCGTGTGCGGAAAAGACCCGCCCCCGTGCGCGAAGCACACCCGCAGCGACGCCAGCCGCTCCAGCACGCCCCCGAAGATCATCGAGCACACCGCCCGGCTCGTCTCCGCAGGCATCCCCACCAGCCACGGAAGCCAGAACCGCGGCATCTGCTCCTGACCCATCATGTCCCAAGGATGCACGAACACCGCCGCACCCAGCTCCGCACACCGCTCGAAGAACGGCATCAGCGCCGGCTCGTCCAGATTCCACCCCCCGACGTGCGAGCCGATCTGCACCCCCCGCATCCCCGGCAGTCCCATCAGCCGCTCCAGCTCCGCGCACGCAAGCTGAGGATCCTGCAGCGGCACCGTCCCCAGACCCACGAACCGCCCCGGAAACGCCGCGCAGACCTCCGCGATGTGATCATTCAAAAGCTGACCCAGCGCCAGCACATCCCGGGGCCGCGCCCAGTAGCTGAACATCACGGGCACCGTCGACAGCGCCTGCATCGTCACGCCGGCTTCCCGGCACTCTCGCAGTCGCACCGCCGGATCCCAGCAGTTCGACTCGATCTCGCGGAACGTCGCGCCGTCACGGATCATCCGCGCGCAGCACGGCTTGTGCTCCTCCAGCCGAACCCACCCCCCATACCCCGTCCGCGCCGCAAAGTCCGGCAGCCGGTCCGGCGGCGGCAGAATGTGCGTGTGAATGTCGATCACCTCGGCCGCCATCGCCCCGAGACTATCACCCGGGCCTGATGTCCGTCCCCAGCCGGCTCCGCGTCCCACGCCGTTCCAGCAGATGCACCGCCGTCAGCAGCGTCCCCGCCATCGACGTCGCCGCCCCCAGCACCGCAACCGCCGCCCCCACGACCATCATCCGCGTCGCCTCCTCCGCGCCGATCGCCGGCGGCGCCAGCGCCGCCCCCCGCGCCGTCCCGCGACCGATCTCCTCCTCGGGCTTCACCGACGCCTGCGACATCGCCCGGTCCACGAACCGCATCATCGTCAGTGACAACCCGATCTGTCCCAGCCCGACCACGATCAGCAGCACATAGATCACCGGCTTCATGAGGCCATCCTAGCGCCCTCGCTCGCTACAACTGCTCCCGTGATCCCCGACGTTCGAACGCCACTCGCCCTCGCCCTCGACGGCCTCATCGCCCCCGCCTCGCTCCGCGAGCAGGCAGCCTGGGCCGCCGCCGCCGGCTTCTCGGCGCTCCAGCTAAGCGCCGCCGCCCCGGGACTTCGCCCCCGCGAGCTCTCCCGCTCCGCCCGCCGCGATGTCGCCGCCATCCTCCGCTCCTCCGAGCTCTCCCTCTCGGGCGTCGATCTCTGGATCCCCCCCGCGCATCTCGACGATCCCGCCCGCGCCGATCGCGCCCTCAGCGCGCTCCTCGACGCCTGCGACTACACCGCCGAGATCGCCGCGCTCGTCGGCGGCTCACCCGTGCTCGCCGTCCAGCTCCCGCCCCCGACCTCAGCCGCAGCCGCAGTCGACGCCCTCATCACGCGCGCCGCCTCCATAGGCGTCCGCATCGCGGATCACGCCTGGCCCTCTCGCCCGGAAGCCTCCCAGCCCGATGCGCTCGCCGTCGGCCTCGACCCGCCCTCGATCCTCCTCGCAGGCGCCGACCCCGCCGCCGAAGCCTCCCGGCTCTCAGGACGCATCGCCGCCGCCCGCATCTCCGACCTCGGGCCCGCCGGCCGCGTCCCCCCCGGCAAAGGAAGGCTCGACCTCCTCTCCTACATGATCGCCCTCCTCGCCCGTCCCGCCGCCGCCCCCACGCCCGTCGTCGATCTTCGAGGAATCCCCGATCAGCACGCCGTCGCCCGCGCCCTTGTTTCACGCTGGTCGACGCGCCGCCCCGCCACCTGAGCGCCACAGCGGTACAGTTCGGTCGATGGCCGCCAAGCACGACTATTACGACATCCTGGGCGTCGCACGCGACGCCACCGAGGACGCCATCAAGACCGCCTACCGCAAGCTCGCCCGCGAGCTCCACCCCGACGTCAACAAGGCCCCCGACGCCTCGAAAAAGTTCGCCCAGCTCCAGGAGGCCTACGAGGTCCTCTCAGACCCCGCCAAGCGCTCCAACTACGACCGTTTCGGCACCGCCGAGCCCGGATACTCCCCCGCGGGAGGCGACCCCGGATCACGCCGCGCAACCTACTCATGGTCCAACGTCGGCGGCCGACCCGGACCGTGGTCCACGGGCGACTTCTCAGAGCAGGACATAGGCTCCATCTTCGAAGAGGTCTTCGGCGGCCGCCCCGGATCGGGCTTCGGCGCGGGCTCCGCATCCTCCTCGGGCCGCGCCAAAGCACGATCAACCCGCGGCAAGGACATCGAGCAGGAAATCGTCCTCGACTTCATGGAAGCCGTCCGAGGCGGCACACGCTCCATCCGTGTCCGCAAAAACTCCTCCACCCAGACCATTGAGGTCCACGTCCCCGCCGGCATCACCGAAGGCGCCAAGCTCCGCATGCGCGGCGCCGGCGCCCCCGGAGCCTCGGGCGGCCCGCCCGGCGATCTGCTCCTGACCGTTCACATCGCCCCCCACGAACACTTCCGCCGCGAAGGCGCGGACCTGCTCATCGAGCTCCCCCTCACCATCGCCGAAGCCGCCCTCGGCGCCACCGTCCGCATCCCCACACTCGCCGGACACGCCGAAGTCACCATCCCCCCGGGAACCTCCAGCGGCCAGCGCCTCCGCCTCCGCGGCCAGGGCGTCCGCATCGAGAACAAAGCCCCGGGCGACCTCTACGCCGTCGTGAAGATCGTCGCCCCCTCGACGCTCTCCGAGGCCGACCGCGCCGCCCTCACGGACATGAGCCCCCGCCTGCCGTCTCCGCGCGCCGCCTGGGACAAGCTCAGCAACGACCGCTAAGACATGCTCATCGCCGCGCCGGCGCGTCCCCGCTCGTACCCGCAGGCCGCGCAGCGCCGGGACCGGGCGAGCTCGGATCGCGCCGCGCCACGACCACCGCGTCCGTCCCCAGCCGCGTTCGCGCCGCCGCCGCTTCCTGACGCGTCGTGAACCGACCGATCTGCACCAGGTGAATCGTCCGCCCCGTCACGTCCGGCAGCGACACGATGCTCGCCGTCCCGACGTTCGCCGACGCCGCGCGCCGCGACACCGCCGCCAGCGTCCGCCGCGCATTCTGCTCGCTCGAGAACGCCCCGACCTGCAGCGTGTACTCGCTGGCGCTCAGCCGCCCCGCGATCCGCTTCTTCAGTTCAGGAGACTCCGCTTTCGCCTGCGCAGCCTCGTACGCCAGCTTCGCGGCCTCCAGCCGACCCTGCACCGCGTAGCACTCGCCCGCGAAATAGTGCGCCTGCGCCCCCTCGTCGCCCGACAGCCTCCGCCCCGCGCTCGACAGGTTTACAGCCGCCGCCGAGAACCGGTCGCGCGCCACTTGGCACAGCCCGATCCCCGCCTGCGCCCGCCCGGCGATCTCCGCGTTCGTGTTGTACACCAGGGGCTTCAGCCGCCGCTCCGCCTCCGCGTACCGCTTCAGCTCCAGCGCGCTCAGCCCCGCGATCAGCGTCCCGCGATCCGCCGACGTGCCCGACCCCGACGCCGCACGGTCCCCCTCGCTGATCGCCTCCTCGTACCGCCCGGACTCGTACAGCTCCAGCGCCTTGCTCGAGCTCCCCGAGCAGCCGCCCAGCACCAGGACCATCGCCAGCACCGCAATCAACACCCGACCGCTCGCGTCGCGCATGCCTGCTTTCCTCTCGAACGCTCCGAACGACGGAGCTTATCATCCCTCCGCGCACCGCCGGAGACCACAGCACTGAGCGTACACGGCCCCATCCTGCGCACCTGCCTCCTCAACCTCGGACGCCCCCTGCTCATCGACGATCAGCGCTCCTGGAGAGGCGCGGACCTGCTCATCGGCGCCATGCACCTCGCCGCCGAGATCGAGCGCCGCTCCGCCGCGCCCCACGTCGCCGTCATGCTCCCGACCGGCGGCGCCTTCCCCCTCGCCGCACTCGCCGCCTGGACACTGGGAAGAACCATCGTCCCCGTCAACTATCTCCTCAAGCAGGAGGAGCTCCAGTACGTCCTCGACGACTGCGGCGCCGACCTCTTGATCACCGCCGGCCCCATGCTCGACTTCCTGGGGTACCAGCCCCGCGTCGCCTCCACCGTCCGCCTCGACGCCATGAACTTCCGCTCCGTGCCCGAGCTCCGCTGGCCCGCCTCCGCCGACGACGACGACCTCGCCGTCCTCCTCTACACCTCCGGAACCAGCGGCAAGCCCAAGGGGGTCATGCTCTCCCACGGCAACATCGCCGCCAACATCCGCCAGGCACGCGTCTGGGCCGACTTCAATCGCCGAGACTCCGTCCTCGGAGTCCTCCCCCAGTTCCACAGCTTCGGCTTCACCGTTCTCACCATGCTCCCCCTCACCGTCGGCGCACGCGCCATCTACACCGCCCGCTTCGTCCCCGCGAAAATCCTCCGCCTCCTCCGCGAGCACAGGCCCACCGTCTTCGTGGGCATCCCCTCCATGTACAACGCCCTCCTGCATGCCAAGGACGTCCAGCAGGGCGACTTTTCACCGCTCCGCTACGTCGTCTCGGGAGGCGAGCCCCTCCCCGACGCCGTCGCCAGCGCCTTCTTCTCCCGTTTCGGCGTCCGCATCAACGAGGGCTACGGGCTCACCGAAACCAGCCCCATGACCAACTGGTGCCTCCCCCACGAGTACACCCCGCACTCCGTGGGCCGCGCCCTCCCCGACGTCTCCGTCCGCATCGTCGACTGGGAGACCGGCCGCGTCCTCCCACCGGGCCGCGACGGCGAGATCCGCATCAAGGGACCGAACGTCATGCAGGGCTACTACGCCCTCCCCCAGGAGTCCGCCGCCGCCTTCGACGACGAGGGATGGTTCAAGACCGGCGACATCGGCCGCCTCGACACCCGGGGCCACCTCTTCATCACCGGCCGCCTCAAGGAAATGATCATCGTCGGCGGCGAAAACGTCTTCCCACGAGAGATCGAGGAAGTCCTCGACAAGCACCCCTCCGTCGCCGCCTCCGCAGTCATCGGTCTCCGCGACGACGTGCGCGGCGAGCTCCCCGTCGCCTACGTCGAGCTCAAGGAGGGCGAGCCGTTTCAGGAAGCCGCGCTCCGCGCCTGGTGCCGCGAAAGGCTCGCCGGCTACAAGGTCCCCCGCGACATCGTCCACATCGAAAAGCTCCCCCGCAACCCCACGGGAAAGATCATGCGCCGCGAGCTCAGAAAGCTCGTCGCGCCGGGCTCCTGAATCAGGGGATGGACGGCGTCGCCGCGCACCGGCCGCTCGCCGGAGGGCCCGTCAAGCGCCCGCGCCGCAACGCCTCGAAAATGCCCGGGAGAGGACTCGAACCTCCATCCCGTATTACCGGGACCAGCACCTCAAGCTGGCGCGTCTGCCAATTTCGCCACCCGGGCGGGTGATCTGAGCGTGGGGTGCTCGCTCAGGCAGGGCGAACATCCTAGCGGCCTGCCCCGCCGCCGCCAACCCGCCTCCGTCCACGTCCGGTATGGTCACAAGCCCCAAGATGCCGGACCCTCAAGCACCCCCAGCCCCGCGCGCCGTCGTCCTCCTCTCGGGAGGCGCAGACTCCGCCGTCTGCCTCGCCATGGCCCAGGCCGCCGGATACGAGTGCCACTGCATCACCTTCTTCTACGGCCAGCGCCACCACATCGAGATCGAAGCCGCCAAGCGCATCGCCCTCGGAATGCGCGTCGCCTCCCACCGTCTCGTGCCCATCGACCTCGCCGCCCCGGGCGGCTCGGCCCTCACAGACCGTTCCCTCGACGTGCCGAAGGCCGGCGACGCGCCCACGCGCGGCTCCCGCTCGGAAATCCCCCTCACCTACGTCCCCGCCCGCAACACCGTCTTCCTCGCCTTCGCCCTCGCCTACGCCGAGGTCCTCGACGCCCGCGCCATCTACATCGGCGTGAACGCCATCGATTACTCGGGCTACCCCGACTGCAGGCCGGAGTTCATCGAAGCCTTCCAGCGCGTCGCCTCGCTCGCCACACGCGCGGGCGTCGAGGGCCGCGGCCCGACCATCGTCACCCCGCTCATCGGGCTCACAAAGGCCCAGATCTTCCGCGCAGGCATCGATCTGCAGGCCCTCCTCGCCCTCACAACATCCTGCTACGACCCCGTCATGCTCACCGACGCCGTACCGAAGATCTGCGGCTCCTGCGAGGCCTGCCGAATCCGCGCCGCCGGCTTCGCAGAGCTCGGCGTGCCAGACCCCGCCCTGAGCTGAAATCCCCGAACCCAAAAACTCGCGGCTGACCGCGATACCGGCCGATGTCCCCGCGCGACCGTCAGACCCGCGAGGACCGCACCCATGACCACGATCGGACCAAACCTCCCAGTTTCAAGGTCCGACGCTCCCTCGCCACTCAGGATCCCGCCGCAGCCCGGCTCCCCCGCGGCTTCCGCCGCGCCTCCCCCCGCGCAGGCATCCATCAGCCTCCCCGCGCGCCTCGCCGCCTTCTCGCAACGCGCCGCCGCGCTCGAAAAAGCCGACCTCGAAGCAGCCAGGCTCGAAGACACCCTCGCCCGCCTCGACGCCCTCATCTCCGACCTCCGCGGCGCCATCTCCTCCACGCCCGCCGCGCCAACCACCGCCGACGCGCAGGCCAGGATCGACTCACTCATCAGATCGATCCACGACGCCGCCGCCCTCGGCCCACGCGGCGCCGCCGCCCACGCAGAGTTCCCCAGCCTCACCTCCGCCGCCTCGACCGGCTACGAGCCCTTCTACGTCACGGGCCTCGAGAACGTCGCCGACTTCAACTTCGACATCAAGTTCGACACCCAGCTCGACCTCCGCGTCGCCGTCACCGCCTCCGCCCAGCAGGCGGGACTCTTCCTCGCGCTCGGCGCCTCCACCATCCCCGACGACCTCGCCATCGAGATCGCCGGCGCACGCGGCGCCACCCAGCTCTCCTTCGCCTCGGGATCCAGCTTCGCCGACATCGCCGCCGCCATCAACGCCCTCGCCCCCCAGACCGGCGTGCGCGCGCAGACCGACAGCGACCAACAAGGCCTGGCCGGCATAAAGCTCGTCTCGAGCGACTTCGGCTCAACCGAGTTCCTCTCCGTCAGGGTGATCGACAGCGGCCGCATCGACGACCTCTACTCCGCCGCCGGCATCTACGAGCTCCAGCAGTTCGACTTCAACACCGTCAACACCGACCCCGCCGCCCGCACGCGCTTCGGCGACGCCGCCCAGCCCGTCGTCGACTCAGGCCGCGACGTGCAGGGCTCAATCAACGGCCGCGCCGCCCTCGGACGCGGCAAGCGACTCGCCGTCGAGTCGCCGGGCTTCAACGTCAAACTTGAGCTCCTCGCCGACTCCCCCGACAGCATCGGCGCGCAGCGCTTGGGCGTGCAGGACCTCCTCCGCATCTACAGGCCCCCCGCCCAGTCCCCCGACGCCCCGCCCCCGCTCGTCCCGTTCGACCGCGCCGCCAGGCTCGCCGACGCCGCCGGCCGCGCCCTCCCCGCGGACGCGGACGCCGCGCTGAACGCCGCCGGCGCCGCCTCCGACTTCCTCGCCATCGAGCGCGCCGTCCTCGACCGCTGGCGCAGCGATTCCTTCGCCCCCGCCCGCGCCGCCCTCTTCGCCGCGCTCCAGCAGCAGGCCCCGCGCCCCGTTCTTTGAGCGGGCTCCGCGCGACCCGCTCGCGCGCCGCTTCAGCTCAACCAGCGACCGCCGTCCACGCGCAGGATCGTCCCCGTCGTGTACGTCGCATCCAGCGCCAGCCACCGCACGGCCTCCGCCGCCTCCTCGGGCGTCCCCGTCCTCCCCAGCGGCACGCGCTTCAGATACCGCTCCTGCATCGCCGCGTCGCTCTCGTATCCCTTCTCGGGAAACGCCACAACCCCCGGCGCCACACCGTTCACCCGCACCAGCGGCGCCAGCTCGCGCGCCAGCCCCAGCACCATCTGCTCCAGCGCCGCCTTGCTCATCGCGTACGCGCTGAACTCCTTCCGCGGCCGCTCGCTCGCGTGAATGTCGCACATCGCCACGATCGCCCCCCCGCCCGGCCGCTCGCTCTCCGCCAGCAGCGGCGCCGCATGCTTCGAGAGCAGCAGGGGGGCCAGCGCGTTCACGCGGAAGTGCCGCAGGCAATCCTCCGCCTCCACGCCCGCCAGCGGCGTCGGCCCATACACCGACGCGTTGTGCACCAGCACGTCCACACCGCCCATCAACTCGCCCAGCCGCGCGCCCAGCCTCTCAACCGCCTCCAGATCTTCCAGGCCCAGCGGCAGCGCCTCGCCCCGACCACCTTCGCGCCGCAGCTCCCGCGCCAGCTCCTTCGCCGCCGCCTCGCTCGACCGGTACGTCAGCCACACGTCGCACCCCGACCGCGCCAGCGCCAGACACGTCGCGCGCCCCACACGCACCGCACCGCCCGTCACCAGCGCTCGCAGTCGCACAGTCATCAGTCGCCCCCGCCCCCGCCGCCATCCCCGCCGCCGCCTCCATCTCCGCCGCCGCCACCACCCGAACCGCCGCCATCATCAGATCCCGACCCGCCCCCGTCGTCGTCCCTTTCACCTCCCGCGTGACCGCGGCCATCCGCCTTCCCCCCCGGATTCCCAGGCCCGCGCGTCTCGGGCTCGACAGTCGCCCGCTGCCCCGCAATCATCCAGGGTGACACGTCCAGGCCGCCTCCGTCCGCCGAGCTGCCCGACCTCTTGGGGCCCGCGCTCGCAATGCTCCGACGCAGCGACCAGCGCACCATCGTGATCAGCAGCAGCAGAAACAGCCCGCCCGCCGCCACCACCAGCGTCAGCACCAGCACACGCGCCCGGCCGGTCGTCGTCGCCTGCCCGACCACCGACCCCAGCATCTCCATCCAGCCGCTCATAACCCCCAGCCTATCCCGGGCCGCCGATTCAAGCCCGCTTCACGCACCGCCGGACCCCCGCCAGCTTCGTTCCGAGAAGCATTTCAACCCCCCCGCACCACTTCCGGCTGTTCCGGCGAAGCCTGAAGCCCCGTCGGCAGTTAGAACATTGGCCGCCCCCGCGGCCGTGACTTGCAAGCCGCCATCGTCTCTCAGCCGATTGGACGGAGTCCCCGGTTGCTCATCCCCGGCCCATCAGGCCGGCTCGAAGGGAGTCTGCGTGAATCATCTGTCCGACCTCCGCCAGGGCCTCATCCTCACCCGCGCCCTCGCAGGCGCCCTCGTCCTCGCCCTCTCCTCCGTCTCGCTCGCACAGGGGGACGCACAGGCCGAAGTCCGGCAGGCGGCCCCCGCCCTCGTCGAATGGTCAAAGTCCCTCTGGCAGCAGGCCCGCGCCGGCCGATCAGACCGCGCCCTCGAGCTCCTTCGCGCCATCCCCCGCAAGCAGGACGCCGACTCAGTCGCCCTCGCCTCCGCCGTCGAACGCTACGAGTCCAACATCGCCCGACGCGAGTCCGACCGCGCCCAGCGTCTCTCCGAGCTCCAGGTCGAGCTGGACACCCACGTCGCCGCCGGCGAAATCCTCCCGGCCCTCAAGTCCGTCCTCGAGTGGCACACCCTCGCCCTCGACAAGGAAAAAGTCCTCAGCGACCCACGCGTCCGCCAGCTCGTAGACAAGGCCCACAACGACGCCGAAGACGCCGAGCAGGCCAGCCGCTGGCTCGACGCCCACGCTCTCTACAACCACCTCAACGTCCTCTTCGAAGAGAGCCGCACCTACGAGGCCGACCTCCGCCGCCTCAACCAGCGCCTCGTCATGCTCCGCCTCTACACCCCCGAACGCCTCTACGCCATGCGCAACGCCCAGCGCGTCGCCGAGGGCGAAGACCCGCTCCCCCCCTTCAACAAGGTCGGCGAGGACTGGCACGAGAAGCTCGAAGGCGTCGACGAAACCATCCTCATGCGCTCCCTCTCCTACGCCGCCTCCGAGCACGTCGACCACGTCCCCATGGCAAGCATGCTCCTGGGCGGCTTCCGCGCCGTCCGCGTACTCGCCACCACCGACGACCTCGCCGAAGCCTTCCCCGGACTCGCCGACGCCCCCGCACGCGACCGCTTCGTCGCAACCCTCGACGCAGAGATTGCCCGCATCCTCGAGCGACAGGACAAGGCCGACTACGGCGACCTCCGCCAAGGGGTCACCGCCATGCTCCGCGCCAGCGCCGACACCGTGAAGATCTCCCGCGAGGCCCTCGTCCACGAGTTCACCAACGGCGCCATGGCCGAGCTCGACGAGTTCTCCGCCGTCATCTGGCCCGACGAGCTCGCGCAGTTCCAGCGAACCACCGAAGGATCCTTCAAGGGCGTGGGCGTACAGATCTCCCTCAACGACGCACTCGAGATCCGCGTCGTCTCGCCCGTCGAAGGAACACCCGCCGCCCGCGCCGGAATCCGCCCCGGCGACCTCATCCGCAAGGTCGACGGCGATTCCACCCTCGGCATGTCCCTCTCGCAGGCCGTCGAACGCATCACCGGACCCGTCGGAACCCCCGTCAAGCTCACCATCGAGAGGCCCGGCGCCCCCGACCCCATCGAGTTCGAGCTCCGCCGCGAAGAAATCCCCATCTACTCCGTCAAGGGATGGCTCCGCACCGGCGCCAAGGAAACCGACTGGGACTGGTTCGTCGACCCCTCCAACCGCATCGGCTACGTCCGCCTCACCCAGTTCACCAACAAGACCACACAGGAGCTCCGCGCCGCGCTCGCCGCCATGCGTGAGCAGCAGGTCCAGGGACTCATCCTCGACCTCCGCAACAACCCCGGCGGACTGCTCACCGAAGCCGTCGGCGTCGCGAGCCTCTTCATCACCGACGGCACCATCGTCACCCAGGAAGACAACAAGGGACAGGTCCGCGAGCGCCAGCGCGCCGTCTCGGGACCCCGCGTCGGACAGCTCCCCGTCGTCGTACTCGTCAACGGCGGCTCCGCCTCCGCCAGCGAGATCGTCGCCGGCGCACTTCAGGACTACGGCCGCGCCGTCATCGTGGGCGATCGATCCTTCGGCAAGGGCTCCGTACAAAACGTCTTCATGATGGGCCCCGCCGCCGCCTTCAAGCTCACGACCCAGTACTACCGCCTCCCCGGCAAGGAAGGTCAGCCCGGCCGGCTCATCCACCGCCGCCCGAACTCCAAGGTCTGGGGCATCGAGCCCGACGTCAACGTCGAGGTCCTCCCCAAGCAGTTCGGCGAGGCCTTCGAGCTCCGGCAGAACGCCGACGTCCTGGGCTTCAACGACCAGGGAGAGCTCGTCCCCAAGCCCGACCGCCCCGACGTCTCACGCCTCCTTACCGAAGGCCTCGACCCCCAGCTCGAGACCGCGATCCTCCTCCTCCAGAGCCAGATCATCCCCGCGTCCCTGGGCAAGACCGCCGAAGCCAAGTAACCCCCGGCACTAGGCCCCCGCCCCCGCCCCGCGCCAGCCCGCCCATCCACGCTCCGCTCACCCCCGCCCCATAACGGGGTGAAAACCGGATATCCGGACCTCACAACCCCGGATCGCCGATACATCTGCCGTGACGCGGCCCACCTCCAGAACCCTCGTCATCGCCGACGGCGGCATCCAGGCCTTTGTCGCCGCCGCCCTCCACCGCGACCGCTCGAACCTGACCCTCTGGATCCCGCCGATGGGCTGGCCGCTCCTCGACGACGACACTCAGGCCCTCACCCCGGCCCACGCCGCCGCCGTCGCCGAGCAGGCCGACTTCCTCACCGTCGAGCGCATCATCCAGGCCCCGCCCCTCCCCTGGACGCCGCACAACGCCGCTCACTGGACCGACCCCGCCTTGCTGCTCGTCGCCCTCGAACGCGCCGCCGCCCAGCACTGCGCCGTCGTCGACTGGCCCACCGTCTGCGGCGGCGACGTCCCCCGGCTCGCCCGCGCCGACGAGCTTGCCCGCCTCGCCACCCGCCTCGCCTGGGCCAGCGCCGGCTCGCTCACCCACGAAACGCCCAGCGTCGCCCTCCCCGTCGCCGACCTCACCCCCGTCCAGCTCTGCGAGCTCTTCCTCGACCTCGACCTCCCCGCCGAGCTCCTCTGGTGGTCGACCGCCCGCACCGCCGAGCCCTCCGACCCCGCCGACGCCGCCCGCTGGACATGGGGCCAGCAGCTCCGGGACGTCGCCCGGACAAGGGGTTACCCCGTCCCGGCCGTGTAAAGATCCCGCGCCCCGCCGCTTGGCATCCGATTCGCCAGACGCTAGGATGCTCGGCTCAACGGACCCAGCCGGTCCGAGCCAGGAGTTCGGTCGATGTACGCGATCTTTGAAGACAGCGGTTCTCAGCTCAAGGCCACCGTCGGGGCCGTCCTGACGGTCGATCTCCGCGACATCCCGAACGACGCGACCTCCATCACGTTCGACCGCGTCCTGCTCATCGGCAAGGACGCGACCGCGAAGGTCGGCACCCCCTACGTCACCGGCGCCACCGTCGTCGCCGACGTCCTCGAGCGCGAGATCAAGGGCGAAAAGCTCGACATCATCAAGTACAAGCGCCGCAAGGGCTTCCGCAAGAAGATCGGCCACCGCCAGCGCTACATGAAGGTCCGCGTCAGCGCCATCAACGGCGCCTGATCCCCTTCACGCCTCCCCTCAGCCCATCATCATCCGCGCCTCGACGACGGGCCGCCCCGCGACTCTGTCATAGCGCGCCGCCGTGATCGCGCGCCCGCATCACGCCCCGCCGATCACTCGAACGGCCCCCATTCCAGCCGCTCGCGACCCGGCGCCACGCGCCGCACCACCGGACGCTCCTCGACATCCCGCGTCAGAACGCGCGTCCGGTTCTCGTTGCCCAGCCCCGCCGGCCGTAGCGCCATCCCGCCGCTCACCTCGTTCGTCACGTTATCGACGCTGATCCTGAGGTCCACCGTCCACTGCGGGAACCGCCGCTCCAGCCGCGCGCTCACTTCCTGAAACTCGGTCCGCTCCGCGTCCACGGTGCCCACCAGCGTCACCGCGTACTTCCGCGTCAGCTCGTACCGCGCGCCAAGGTCGACCAGCGTCGCCCGCGGAGTATCCAGGTACCGGTACTCCGCCAGCGTGCTGAAGCCGAACCCGTGATCGATGATCCCGCCCGCCGTCACCCGCGCCACCGTCTGGTTCTCGACGTCGTACAGCACGTTGTTCGTCAGCGCCAGCGCGTCCGTCAGCTGCAGCGTCGCATCGTTGTTGATGAACTCGCCGAAGTTCGACTGCTCGGGCGTCGCCTCGATGAACCGCCCCAGGGGCGACTCCCGGTCCGTCTGGTTGCTCGACCACACGTAATCCGTGTCGATCACCAGCCAGTCGACGCTCCGCCACCGGCCCTCGCCCCCGCGCTGCGTCTGCCACGTATTCCGCACGCCCACCCGCGCCGCCGTCCCGTGCGCGATCGACTCCACATCGTCGTCGTAGATCGGCAGGTCGCTCTGCTCCAGCGTCGTCCCCGACGCCCACAGCGTCGCGCTTGGCTCCACGATGTGCCGCATCCGCCTCAGGTCGAACGCCCGCGAGTCCACCGAGTCGTCCACGCGCTGCACCGTCGTCGCCAGCCGCAGACCCGCCGACCCGTACAGCCGGTACGGATCGTTGTCCGTCTCCCCGGAGAACTCGTCGAAGTTGTCGTCCCACGCCGTCGCCCGCCCCGTCACGAACGGCACGATGTTCAGCGCGCCCGCCCGCAGCGGCATCTCGATCTCGTGACGCGTGTCCGCGCGGTACGTCTCGTCCTCCGAAACACCCGCCTCCCGCAGCGCATCCGCGATCGAATCGTCAGGATCCAGCCCGAACGCCGCCCGCGCCCGCCGCGGATTCTTGAACCCGAACTCCTCGAGCTCGGGCTCCTGGAACTCCAGCCGCATCGCGCTCAGCGAAGACTGGCTCGAATAGCTCAGCAGACCGTCGAACAAATCGTCCGCCACCCGGTAGTACCGCGCCTCGGGCAGCTTCTCCGTCGTGTACCCAAGGCTCTGCAGCAGGTACTCGTTCGACAGGAAGTCGTTGAACGTCCCCCGGCCTTCCAGCGAGAACCCCGTGTTGTCGCTCAGGTACCGCAGGTACGCCGAGTTGATGTACTCGCGCCGCGTCTGCGCGTCCGACCGGAAGAACGCCGCCACGAACGTCTCGTCGGAGATGTACGACCCCTCCAGGAACAGCGTCCACTCCTCGCTCAGGCGCCACACCTGGTCCGCCGTAATCAGCCCGCGGTGCTCCTCGTTGTGCCGGATCTCCGCGCCCGTCGGCAGCAGGTCCGTCCCGTCGTCATAGATGTAGTACCCCAGCAGCGTCCCGCGCAGCTCCTCCGTCTGCCACGCCACGTCCGCCCCGCCCGCCGGTCCGCGGTTGAAGTAACCGTCCAGCAGCAGCGTCGCCTCGTTCCCCGGCGCCGCATCGACCCCGAAGATCGTGTACAGGTCCCAGCCCGTCCGCACGATCGGGTCGCCCTGCTCGCTGTCGATGCTCGCGCTCCGCAGCACGCTGGGCCGCGCTTCGCCCTTCACCCCCGGCAGATACATCACGGGAGTCTCGCCGAATCGGAACGTCACCCCCTCCGCGTCGATCAGCGTCATCGTCCCGCCGCCGCCGCCGCCGGCCCCCGCACCGCCCGCCCCGCCGCCTGTCCCCGCGCCCGCGCCCACGCCGCCGCCACGCGGCTGCCGCGTCAGCGTCACCTGCGTCGCGCCGATCGAAAAATGCGGCTCCGCAAACCCCACGTTCGCCAGCCGAACATCGCTCGCGCTCCACTGCGACCGCGACTCCTGCCGGATCGCCTCCGCCCGCAGATACAGCGGCATCCCCCGCGCCTCGTCATACGTCCAGAACACCGCGTCCAGCACCACCGCCCGGTCCGTCGCCAGGTCGTAATACACCCGCCGTCCCCGCAGCGTGTAGTCGCCCGTCGTCGCAACCACATCCCCCTCCAGATACACCCCCCGCACCTCGCCCAGCTCGTACGTCCCCATCCCCGCCGACGCCGCGCCGTCGAGAAACACCACCGCCCGCTCCGCCGAAAGCTGCACCGTCCGCTCCGTCCGCAGACCGTCGCCCACCGGCGTGTACTGCACCACAACCCCGCCCGTCAGCACCATCGCCCGCCGCGCATCTCCCGGCCCCGCCGAATCCATGGGCGGCAGATCAACCTGCTCGAACGAGTCGAAAAACAGCGACACCAGCCCCTCGCGCGGATACTCCGCCGGCACTCGCTCCGCAGGCTCCATCGCGCCGCGGTCATCCCGCGTCGCCCACTCGGGCAGTCCGCCGCTCTCCGCCCCGCGCCGACCCGCCCCGGCCTGCCCCCGCGCCACCTCCGACCCGTCACCCGCCGGCCCGTTCACCAGCCAGAACAGGTACCGCGCCAGCCGGCCCTCCGACTCCATTACGAACGGATCCGCAGCCCGCCCCTCCGTCAGAATGTCCGCCTTCAGCGTCGGCTCGCTCCGCGCGATCACCGCCGTCACCAGCAGCCGCCGACCCTGCTGGCTCAGCCCCGCCGGCCCACCGGGGTCCGACACCGTGTCGAAGTACACCGCCACCTGCTCGGCGTCCACCCCGTTCACACGCACCGGCTCGATCCAGATCACCGCCTTCCGCGCCCGGAACGAGTACGCCCCGATCCGCACCCGCGCCTCCCGCTCCAGCAGCAGCCGCTCCGTGTTCCCCTCACGCCACGTCCACACCCGCGCCGCCGAAAGCTGCAGCGTCGCCTGCTGCACCGCCGCCGGCAGGTTCACCTCCGCGAACGTCTTCCCGTCAAATCCCCCGCTCGCCGCCGGACCCGGCCCCGCCACCACAGGGTCCGCCGTCCGCTGACCCATCGCGCCGCTGGCGCCCAGCAGCACCGCCGCGCAGCATCCCGCCGCACGCAGCAGCTTCCCCGGTCCCGACGTCCATCGGCGGCACGACTTCACGCGCGGCGGATCGTACAGCCCCCGACCCCACACTCCAACTCACCCGCCCGCGCTACCCGCCGACCCTCCCGCCGACCCGCAGCAACACCCGCCGCTCGCCCGCACGCACGCGGCCCGCGACCTCTCTCACGTGGTAGTTTCAGACCATGCCAGGCTCCATTACGGGCACCCCGACCTTCTACGCCCGACAGCTCCGCGCCGAACGGCTCCGCATCCTCCTTCTGCTCGCCTCTCTCGGAGTCATCCTCATTTCCGCATGCGTTCGCCGCGCTCTCGGCGGTGTCGTCATGGCGGTCGACACCGTCTTCTACAGCTCCATCGCCATCATCCTGGTTGCCTCCGCCATCTCGGCCTTTGCACTCGTCGACACCAATCGACGCATCAGCACCGGCAAGCCCCTTCCGCTCTGGCGATCCGTCCTACGCCAGGGAGTCGACCTGTCCATCCCCTTCGGCTTGCTCACCGTCCTTCACTTCTATTCGCCCCTCGGGTCAATCTCCGCGCTCTCGGCCCCTGTCCTCCTCGTCGTCCCGCTCGTCATCATGCTCTCCGTGCTCAGGCTCAAGCCCGCCTTCTGCCTGGGCATGGGCCTCGCCGCCGCAATCCTCCACTGGATGCTCCTCGCCGACACGCTCCTCAAAGAAGAGCACCCGCCCCACGTACTCCCCAACCTCGGCACCTACGGCCTGCTCCTCGCACTCACGGGCGCCGCCGCCGCCGTAATAGCCGCCGTCATCCGCCGCTACATCATCGAAGCCGTCGCCGAAGCCCAGGCCGCCGAACAAGCCGCCCACTCCCTCAGCCAGATCGAACGCGAGCTCGACATCGCCCGCGACATCCAGCAGGGACTCCTCCCCTCAACGCCGCCCACGCTCCGGGGCTTCGACATCGCCGGCATGGCCCGCCCCGCCGCCCAAGCCGGCGGCGACTACTACGACTGGCAGACCCTCTCCGACGGCCGGCTCGTCGTCGCGATCGCAGACGTCACGGGCCACGGCATAGGCCCCGCCCTCGTCATGGCCGTCTGCCGCGCCTACTCACGCGCCACCGCACCATCCTCCACCACCGCCGAAGACTTCCTCGACCGCATCAACTCCCTCGTCAGCAACGACCTCCAGACCGGACGATTCATCACCATGGCAGTCGCCGTCGTCTCCGAAACCGGCAGCGTCGACCTCCTCTCCGCAGGCCACGGCCCCACCTTCCTCTTCCGCGCCGCCACCAGCACCGTCGAGTCCTTCGGCGGCGACGGACCACCCCTGGGCGTCCTCCCCGGAGAGCCCTATACGCCCACCACACGACTCACCATGAACAAGGGCGACGCACTCGTCCTCCTCACCGACGGCTTCATGGAGTACGCAAACCCCGAAGGCAAGCAGCTCGGCAAGGCCCGCCTCCAGGAACTCGTCCGCACCCACGGCTCAAAGCCCCCCAAGGACCTCATCGCCGCCCTCGACCGCGACGTCCTCGCCTTCGGCTCCGGCGCCCCGCAGGAAGACGACATGACCGCCGTCGTCCTCAGACGACTCTGATCACGCCCCTCATCCTGATCCGCCCTCGGCCCTCACGGCGCCCACACGTTGCTCATCCGCTCCGCCGGAACCGGCAGCCCGTCAGGCCCGTGCACCATCCCGCGCGAACCGTTCGACCCCTGCGCCGCCGTGCCGTTCTTTCCGTGCGACGACGCCCACCGCGGGAAGTGCTCGCCCTGCCAGCTCGCCGGATACTTCGCATCATCAAAGTCCAGCGCCGCCCGCGTCGGATGCAGCGGCCGGAACGTGTCGCACATCACCGCCAGCTCGCCCGTATACGTCGCCTCCAGCGACGCCTCGATCGTCCCGGGGTGCGGCCCGTGCGGGATCCCCTGCGGGTGCGCCGTCATGCTCCCCACCTCGATCCCCTTCCTCGAGCCGAAGTTCCCCTCGACGTAGTACAGCACCTCGTCCGAGTCCAGGTTCGAATGGTTGTAGGGCACCTTGATCGCCTGGGGATGCCAGTCCAGCATCCGCGGACAGAATGAGCAGATGACGAAGTTGTGCGCCTCGAACGTCTGATGAATCGGCGGCGGCATGTGCAGCTTGCCCGTGATCGGCGCAAAGTCATCGATGTTGAAGCAGTAGGGGTAGTAGCACCCGTCCCACCCCACGATGTCCAGCGGGTGATACGGATACACGTAGCTGTGCACGCAGTCCCGCGCCTTGATCCGCACCTCGAAGTCCCCCGACTCATCGAACGTCAGCGGAAGCTCCGGCACGCGCAGGTCGCGCTCGCAGTAGGGGGAGTGCTCCAGGAACTGGCTCGTCTGCTTCGACACGTACCGCGGCGGGGGACCGATATGGCTCCCGTTCGCCGTCTCGATCAGCAGGAACTTCCCCAGCGGCATGTCCGCCGCCGGCGGCCCGCGGTCCGCGTACGTCCCGTCGGCCTGGGGCTTCCGCTCGTCCCACACGAACCGGTAGATCACCCCCTTCGGGATCACCACGTAATCCTTGGGCCCGAACCGCAG
>JANRJV010000020.1:0-4259 GCA_033763795.1 Planctomycetota bacterium | reverse complement strand
GATCAGAAGAGGAAGCGGAAGCCTATGCCCACGCGGAAGTCGAGCTCGGGGCGCTCGTCGAGGTCGTGCCAGAGCGGGAGCTGGGCCATGATCTCGAAGCCGAAGCGTCGGCCCTCGTACATGAGTCCCGGGGCCCAGCGGAGCTCGTAGTCGCCGTTGGTTTCGTAGAGGCCGTTGAGCTCGGCGGTGAGGTACCAGGCGCCGGTGGTTTCGCTGGTGTACTGGTCGGGGATGATGCGGTAGACGAGCGCGGAGTTGTGCATGAATGCGTCGTCGGGGCCTTCGCCGCCGAGGTTGGCGTCGCGTTCGCCGCCGGTGTTCCAGCGGTAGATGATGTCCTGATTGACGCCCAGTCTTCCCCAGACCTTGGTGAAGACGGCGCCGAGGAGGGGGTTGACGGACTGGCTGGAAAAGTCGCTGTCGTCGCCGCTGGCGACTCCCGCGCCGGCGAGGAGCGCGGCGCGGATGGTGTCGACGCCTCCGGTGTCGTTGCGGAGGAAGCGCCACTTGAGCATGAGATCGATGTCTTCGACGCCCTTGTCGTAGTCATCGCCGGTGGGGAACTCTTCGGTTTCGAGGGCGACGGGGACGTCGACGCGTACGGCGAGATCGTTGGCGACGCCGAACTGGAGTGTGGTGAGGAACTCGTGGGTCTCGGTGGCGGTGGAGCCGTCGACGGGGCTGGAGCCGTAGACGCTGTAGTGGTACTGGTTGCGGAGGAGGAAGACGCCTGGCGAGGGCATGGTGGCGGCTTCGGTGTACATGGCTTCCTGGGCGCGGGCGGCGTGCGGGAGCGCGAGGGCTGCAGCTGCGGCGGCGGCGCAGGGGAGCGCGAGGGCGATGGTGTGTCGCATGGTGGTGTTGCTCGCGTGGCTGGGATGTTCGGCGTGGTTCAGTTGGCTTCGATCTTGACGAGCGTGAAGCCCGCGCGGTCGACGGCCTGGGCGAGCCTTGCGGGTGAGGGGCGGGCGACGCCGAAGAGATCGACGTTGACGCGGCCGGTTGAGAGATCGACCTTGATGTTCTGGACGCCCGTGATGCGGTCGAGCTGGAGGTCGATGTTGCTGGCGCACTGGGGGCAGCCCAGGCCGTTGACCCAGAGGACGGCGTGGTTTGCGGTGATGGGGTCGGTGCTGCGGGCGTAGGCGAGGTCGGCCTCGGAGACGGTGTGGACGATGGCGCCCTCTTCGTAGGCGGGCTGGGCGGCGTTGGCGGAGTCGGCGGCGGCGGGGCCGGTGGACGACGCGCAGGCGGCGAGTGAGAGCAGGGCGGCCGACGCGGCGATGAGCGGGAGCGACGCGCGGAGGGCGCGGGCGGAGAAGGCGGTGATGGTGGACGTGGACATTGGTTTAGCCTCGTGAGGTTCGGTGTGTGAGCTGATGGATGAACGTCGGACCGGGCGCGGCGGCTCGATCATGGAGCGCGGGCGCTGGTCGCGGGTTGAGGGTGGATGTGGGGCTGAGGGGCGCGGCCGCGGGCGGCGAGCCTCTGGCGGGCGCTGGGCGGGGCGCCGGGGGCTACGTGAGCCAGGCGCAGAGGCGCGGGCGCTCGACGGCGCTGGGGGCGGGGAGGGAGAGGCGGAGGCGCTCGGCGCTGCGCGAGGTCGTGGCGCGGGCGGCGCGGAGGACGCGATCAAGATCGAGGGTGTGTTCGGAGGCGTGCTCGAGGATGAAGCAGGCGGCGGCGTTCTCGCGGGGGCGGGGCGGTGGCGAGAGCGGGTCGTCCTCGCGGGGGGTCATCGGGGCCGAGGGGGCGCAGCAGGCGCAGTCGAGTGGCTCGGCGCGGCAGGCGCAGGCGTGATCGCAGCAGTGGCACGCGGCCGGTGCGGCGGCATACGCCGGGGCGAGCGCGGCGCTCCACGCGGGGCCGACGACGCCCTGGAGGGCGACGGCGAGGATGAGCAGCCAGCGGAGCATTCGCTGCATGGTAGCCCGACATCGGCGGGGAGCGGGGCGGGTCTTCAGTCGGGGGCGCGGGGAGCTGGGCGAAGGGACAGGCGGGGCGGGGGGCGTGGGGGCGGTTCAGGCGGGCGGGCCGAAGTCGCAGAAGGTGGCCCAGAACTGGAGAACGGCGGAGATGTCGGCGAAGTCGACGACGCAGTCGCCGTTGGCGTCGCCCGGGATGGGCGGGGGCGGCGGCGGGGGCGGGCACGGCTCGCGGACGGCGATGAACCCGGCGATCGAGGTGACGGAGTCGCAGGCGCCGGAGACGACGCAGTCGTAGGTGCCTTCGTCAGCGGCGGAGACGGCCCGGGAGGACGGCGATGCGTTGCGTGGCGGGGAGGGCGACGATGGCGTCGGTGATGGAGTCGGCGTTGACGTCTGCGAGCGCGACGTTTGTGGCGGCTTCGGGGAGGGCGGTGGCGGGTCCGAGGGAAAAGCCGTCGGCGCCGCTGTTGAAGATCACGTGGAGAGTCGTGCGGGCTCTATCGAGCGCGACGATGTCGAGGGCGGCGTCGGCGTTGACGCGGCCGGTGGCCAGCGTGGAGACGCCGCCCGGGACGGCGACGCTCGAGGGGGAGACGAGGAGGCTGTTGCAGGCGGCGCGGGCGCCGGTGGCGGCGGCGCAGCAAGCGGCCGCGGACAGGACGAACAGATTCGGACCGGGCATTGACGCGTCTCCTCCGCGATGGCGTTGCGCGGGGCAACCGTAGCGGGGAGCGTCACGGCGGAACCGAGCCAAAAAGCCGAGGGTTCGGGGCCTCGGCTTTGCGTGGAGCTGGAGAATGAGCGGGCGGGTTATCAGCCCTTGGACATCTTCTCGGCCTTCTTGCGGGCGTCGTCGAGGGTGCCGACGTACATGAAGGCGCCCTCGGGGAGGTCGTCGCCTTCGCCGTTGCAGAGGCGTTCGAAGGAGTCGATGGTCTGCTCGAGGGGGGTGTAGATGCCGGGGAAGCCTGTGAACTGCTCGGCGACGAAGAAGGGCTGGGAGAGGAATCGCTCGATCTTGCGGGCGCGGTTGACGGTGCGCTTGTCTTCTTCGGAGAGTTCGTCGACGCCGAGGATGGCGATGATGTCCTGGAGTTCCTTGTAGCGCTGGAGGATCTGCTGGACGCGGCGTGAGACGCGGTAGTGGCGTTCGCCCAGGATGCCTGGGTCGACGATTCGGCTGGTGGAGGCGAGGGGATCGACGGCGGGGTAGATGCCCTTCTCGGCGATGCCGCGGGCGAGCACGATGAATGCGTCGAGGTGGCTGAAGGTGGTTGCGGGGGCGGGGTCGGTGAGGTCGTCCGCGGGGACGTAGATGGCCTGGACGGAGGTGATGGCGCCCTTGTCGGTGGAGGTGATGCGTTCCTGGAGCTCGCCCATCTCGGTGGAGAGGGTGGGCTGATAGCCGACGGCGCTGGGCATTCGACCCAGGAGCGCGGAGACTTCTGAGCCGGCCTGGGTGAACCGGAAGACGTTGTCGATGAAGATGAGGGTTTCCTTGCCGGACTGGTCGCGGAAATCTTCGGCCATGGTGAGGGCGGAGAGGGCGACGCGGAGGCGGGCTCCGGGGGGCTCGTTCATCTGGCCGAAGACCATGGCGACCTTGTCGATGACGTGGGCCTTGTTGCCCTTTTCGTCGGTGTACTCGGCTTCCTTCATTTCGAGCCAGAGGTCGTTGCCTTCGCGGGTTCTTTCGCCGACGCCTGCGAAGACGGAGTAGCCGCCGAACTCTCGTGCGACGCGTGCGATCATCTCCTGGATGACGACGGTTTTTCCGACGCCTGCGCCGCCGAAGAGGCCGATCTTTCCGCCGCGGACGAAGGGGCAGAGGAGGTCGATGACCTTGATTCCGGTGACAAGGATCTCGGTCTTGGCGTTGAGGCTGGCGAACTCGGGCGCGGGCTGGTGGATGGCACGGCTGCGGTTGGTGTCGACGGGGCCGGCCTGATCGATGGGCTTACCGAGGAGGTTGAAGACGCGTCCGAGGACTTTCTCGCCCACGGGGACGCTGACGGGTCCGCCCTGGTCGAGGCACTTCATTCCGCGGCTGAGGCCGTCGGTTGAGCCGAGTGCGACGCAGCGGACGCGTCCGCCTCCCAAGTGCTTCTGGACCTCACCGGTGAGGCTCAGGCGGCCGGCGCGGTTTTCGGCGTCGATGCTGACGGCGTTGTAGATGTCTGGGATCTGGTCTTCGGGGAACTGGGCGTCGAAGGTCGAGCCGATGACCTGAGTGATCACGCCTGAGGTGGACATGGCGAATGCTCCGAGATCAGTTGAAGCTGCCGATGCGGGCCGGTCGGCCCGCGCGGGGTGGAGAGGATAGCCGAAGGC
>JANRJV010000019.1:0-13332 GCA_033763795.1 Planctomycetota bacterium | reverse complement strand
CCCAGCCCGAACCCACCCAGCTCAACCGAGGTAAAGGAAAGCACCATGGCCCGAGCCAGTTCCAACCGAGACATCGCCAAGAGCGGCAACCGAAAGCCGCGCGTGCACATCGAGTACAAGACGTACACCGGCGGCGCGATGAAGCTCGTCAGCCTGCCGTTCGTCATGGGGGTCATGGCGGACCTGTCCGGGCGCAACCGCCCCGACAAGCTGCTCAAGGACCGCCGCTTCGTCGACTTCGACGCCAAGAGCCTCGACTCGAAGATGAAGGAAATGCGCCCCCGCGCGTCCTTCAGCGTCGACAACAAGCTCGACGGGCAGGGCGGCGTGCTCAACGTCGACCTCACCTTCGAGAGTATGAAGGACTTCACGCCCGAGGGCATCGCCCGCAAGATCGAGCCGCTCCGCGTGCTCCTGCAGCAGCGCGAACGCCTGCAGGCCCTGGAAACCAATCTCGACGGCAAGGACACCCGTGAGCTCGAGAGCCTGCTCAACAACCCGCAGGTCTTGAAAGCTCTTTCCGAGTTCAAGGGCGGCGCCAAGGAAGGGAACTAACCCATGACGCAGGCACAATCACAGAGTTCCTTCAGCGACTTTCTCACGCCGTCCGGCCCGTCCCTCATGGACGTCCTGAGCAAGACGGTCAAGACCAAGGACCCAGAACGGATCAACGAGACCCAGGCCGGCGTCGACACGCTGATCACGCTTCTCCTGGGCGACGCGTTCAAGCCGGACCCGAAGAACTTCCGCAAGTCCATCAAGGCCGCGATGGCCGCGATCGACGCCCGCCTGACCGCGCAGATCAACGAGATCCTTCACAACCCGGAGTTCCAGCAGCTCGAGTCCGCCTGGCGCGGGCTCCACTATCTCTGCAACAACACCGCCACCGACGAGACGCTCAAGATCCGCGTGCTCAACGTCTCCAAGCAGGAGCTGTACGACAGCCTCGAAGCCAAGAGCGGCGCGCAGTGGGACAAGAGCGACCTGTACAACAAGCTCCACCGCGATGAGTTCAGCCAGCCCGGGGGCGAGCCCTTCGGCGCCCTCATCGGGGACTTCTACTTCGATCACTCGCACCAGGACGTGCAGATGCTTGGCTGGATCGCCGCGGTGTGCGCCTCGTGCCACTGCCCGTTCATCTCCGCCGCCGCCCCGGGCCTCATGGGCCTGGATTCGTGGGAGCAGCTCCAGGACCCCGAGAACATCTCGGAGCAGGTCCGCACCAAGCGGCACGCCGCGTGGAACGACCTGCGCAAGGCCGAGGACGCCCGCTTCCTGGCGATGACGCTCCCTCGCTTCATGGCCCGCATGCCCTACGGCGAGAGCGGGCAGAAGGTCAGCGCCTTCGCCTTCGAAGAAGACACCGCCGGCGCCGATCACAACCGCTTCGTCTGGGCCAACGCCGCCTACGCCATGGGCACCAACATCACCCGCGCCTTCCGCGAGTCCGGGTGGTGCGTGCAGATCCGCGGGAAGGAGTCCGGCGGTGAAGTCGCCCAGCTCCCCATGCACGCCTTCGAAACCTCCGACGGCGACGTCGACGTCAAGTGCCCCACCGAGGTCGCCATCGACCAGCGCCGTGAGGCCGAGCTCTCCAACAACGGGCTCATGCCGCTGGTGTGGTGGAAGGGCGAGCCCAACGCCGCGTTCGTCGGCGGGCAGACGCTCCGCCAGGCCGAGCAGTGGTCCACCTCGGAAGCCAACGCCAACGAGCGTCTCGGCACCCGCCTGCCCTACATCTTCGCCAGCTCCCGCTTTGCGCACTTCCTCAAGAAGATGTGCTACGACAAGGTGGGCATGGTGAAGGGGGAGGGCGAAGACTGGTCCAGCGCCGACGGCGTCCGCAAGACGCTGCAGAAGTGGATCAACGTCTACGTCTCCTCCAACCCCGCCGAAGAGAGCCCGGAAGGCCTGGCCAAGCGTCCCCTGGCGGCGGCCGAGGTCGTCGTCAACGAGGACCCCGACAACCCCGGCGCCTACGACGCGCAGTTCTTCATCCGCCCGCACTTCCAGCTCGAGGAAATCAACGTCGCGATGAGCCTGGTCGCCAAGCTGCCCACCGGCAAGAGCTGAGCCGCGCGACCACGCACCGCCGCCGGGCTCGCCGGGCGCCGCCTTCCGCGGCCCCCGCGGGCCCGTTTCGCGCTTCCCGCCCGCCTCACCGCCAAACCCGCCGCCGCAGCGGTGGGAGTGGGGGAGTGGGGCAGTGGTGGGGTGGGGAGCGGTCGAGGTCGGGCCAAGCGCCGGCGCCTTCCCCGCGGCCCGGGCCGCCCGCGGGCACGAAACAGGAATTTTCAGCCGGCCCGCCCGGAGCGCGCAACACGGCACCGGCTGACAACGATCACACCATGTGCCGCGGGTCATGACAGACCCGCGGCCGAAAGACGGATGACCGGGGGGAAGGGGCGGCTAGACACACACCGACGATCGACCCTCATCACTCGCTCCGGACCGCGTGGCCCGGACGAACCCGAAGGAACGGTCGAACGCGTCACGACTCGGGAGCACGACCATGGCTGAGATGTACCTGAAACTCAACGGGATCGACGGGGACTCCACCGCGAAGGGTTACGAGAAGCAGATCGAACTGAGCACCTACTCCTTCAGCGTCTCCCAGGCCAGCAACGCCCCTCACACCTCCGCCGGCAGCCACGCCGACAACCGCGCAACCTTCTCCGACTTCAACTTCGGCAAGCTGCTCGACGTCGCCTCCCCGACCCTGTTCCAGTACTGCGCCACCGGCAAGGTCATCCCGGACGCGACGCTCACCCTCTGCCGCCCCAACGAGAAGCAGACCGTCTACCAGGTCATCAAGTTCAAGAAACTCATCGTCTCCAGCTACGCCCCGGGCGGCAGCGCCGGCATGGGCACCCCGACCGAGAGCATCTCCCTCCGCTTCAGCGAGATGACCATGCAGTACACCCAGATCAAGGACGACGGCAGCGAAGGCGCCAAGCCCACGGGCGGCTGGAACCTCGCGACCAACGAGAAGGCCTCGTTCTGATCCACACGCCGTAATCGGTCAGCCGGGCGAGCGTCGAACTCCGACGCTCGCCCGTCTTGTGTTGAAAGATCGTCGGATCGGGTATGCTGGCCCCGAACCCGGGGCCGGCGTCCCGGGCCATCCTCAGCGAAAGCGCTCCGCATGCTCACGGACGTGGACGATCTGCTCGAACAGGGACGCTTCGACGACGCCGTCGCCGCGCTCGAAGCCCGCATCCGCGCTGAGCCCACCAACGTCCGCCTGCGCGAGCATCTGTTCCAGACGCTCAGCCTCGTCGGGCAATGGTCCCGGGCCGGGCAGCTGCTGGGCTCCATCGGCACGCTCAACGCCAAGATGGTCCCCACCACGCTCGCCTACCGCGGGCTGGTCGAGGCCGAGCTCATCCGGCGCGAGGTCTTCGCCGGACGCACCACCCCCATGGTCATTGGCGAGCCCGAGCCCTGGATGGCCGAGTGGATCCAGAGCGTGGGTCTCGCGGCCCGCGGCAACGCCGCCGCCGCCGCCGAACTCCGCGACCGCGCGCTCGACGCCTCCCCGCCCACGCCCTTCGAACGCGCCGGCGAACGCTTCGACGCCTTCCTCGACGCCGACACCCGCCTGGGCCCGATGCTCGAGATCGTGCTCGACGGCAAGTACTCCTGGCTCCCCATCTGCCGCGTCCGCTCGCTCGACGTCCCCGCCCCCGAAACTCTCGCCGACCTGGTCTGGGCCCCCGTCAGCCTCACGCTCATCACCGGCGGGGCCGTCAACGGGTACATCCCCGTCCGCTACCCCGGCACCGAAACCTCCGGCGAGCGCGACCTGGTCATGTCGCGGACCACACAGTTCGATGAAGGTTCCGACGGGGAGCACCGCGGGCTGGGCCAGCGCGTCTTCCTCACCGGCCGCGACGAGATCGCCCTCCTCGAAGCCGGGCAGATGACCTTCGCGGAGGACGCCGGGTGAGAACCATCCCGATCGAGCAGCTCCAGCCCTCACTGCTGGACCGCCTGGTCAGCGACGACCCACGCGGCGTGGACAGCCCCGAGGACCGCTCCTGGTCCAGCACGCGCCTCGCCGCCGCGCTGCTCCGAGACCTCGAACTCCTCCTCAACACCTCCCGCCCGCGCGAGCGCGAGCGCATGGCCTCGTTCCCGCACGCCGCGGGCTCCATCGTCAACTACGGCTTGCCCGCCCTCGCCGGCACCTTCGCCGTCACTCGCAACCCCGACTATCTCGCCGAGGTCATCCGCGAAGCCATCGAACGCTTCGAGCCCCGCATCATCCCCGAGTCCCTCGTCGTCCGGGCCATCGCCCGCGAGAGCGAAGACTCGGGCGACGACTCCGGCGGCTCGGCCTCCTCCGGCCCCGAAAGCCTGATGTTCGAGGTCGAGTGCGAGTTCTGCCCGCTGCCCACGCCGCACGCGATGTTCGTCCGCGCCGTCTTCGACCCCGACTCCGGGGCCATCCAGCTGAGGGGCGTCCGCGATGGATGACCGGATGCTCGATCTGTACGAGCGCGAGCTCGCGCACCTGCACTCCAGCGCGATGGAGTTCGCGCGCGAGTTCCCCCGCATCGCCGGGCGACTCTCCCTCTCCACCGGCGAGTTTCCCTGCGCCGACCCGTACGTCGAACGACTCCTCGAAGGCTTCGCGTACATGTCCGCCCGCGTGCAGCTCAAGCTCGAAGCGGAGTTCCCCCGCTTCACGCAGACGCTCCTCGAGATCGTCTCCCCGCACCTCACCGCCCCCGTCCCGTCCATGACGGTCGTGCAGTGCGCCCCGCAGAAGCAGAACCCCGAGCTCGCCGCCGGCGGCTTCCTCCTCCCACGCGGCACGCGCCTCATGTCCACCGCCCTGGGCCGCTCGCGCACGCGCTGCGAGTTCCGCACCGCACACGACGTCCGCCTGTGGCCCTTCGAGCTCGCCTCGGCCCGCTACCTCACCAAGGAGATCGGCACGCTCGGGCTCGAGCCCCCGCCGGGCACGCCCACCGCGCCGGCCGCGCTGGTCCTCCGTTTCCGCATGACGGCCCCGATCGACGCGTCCAAGATAAAGGGCCTCGACGAGCTCGACCTCTTCTTCCGCGGGCCCCTTGGCGCCCGCCTGCACGAGCAGGTCCTCAGCCGCACCGTCGCCGTCTGCGTTCGCCCCGTCGCCGACGCCGGCCCGGGCACCGCGCGCTGGGTCGAGCCCGTCCGTCTCGGCGCCCACGGGTTCACGGCGGACGAAGCCCTGCTCCCGATCGACGCCCGCACCTTCCAGGGCTACCGCCTCCTGCAGGAGTACTTCGCCCTGCCCGAGCGCTTCCTCTTCGCCCGCGTCGCCGGCCTCTCGGGCGTGATGCCCGCGATCTCCGGCAGCACGTTCGAAGTCGTGCTGATGCTCTCGCGCGAAAACCCGTCGCTTGAGAACCGCGTGAGCGAAGAGAGCGTGCTGCTCTACTGCACGCCCGCCGTCAACCTCTTCGAAGCCTCCGCGGACCGCATCCCCGTCACCGACCGCACCAGCGAGTATCAGGTGATGGTCAGCCGCACGCGCCCGCTCGATTTCGAGGTCTACTCGGTCCGCTCCGTCGTTGGGCACTCCGAGGGGGCCGAGCCGGATCGGCACTTCGTCCCCTTCTACCGCGCTGGCGGGTTCGAGGCGGCCGAAGGCAAGTCCCGCTACTTCGCCACCCACCGCGTGCCGCGCCGCCTGACGCTCGACGAAGTCCGCGCCGGCTCGCCGCGCCGCAGCTACACCGGCAGCGAGGTGTACCTCTCGCTGGTCGATTCCAGCGGCGCTTCGCGCGAGTCCGGCGTCGCCGAGCTCTCCGTCGAAGTCCTCGCGACCAACCGCGACCTCCCGCTCGAAGTCGCGCCCGGCGTCGAAGTCACCGGCTCGGCGTCCGTCGGCGCCGCGACCGACGGCGCCGAACCCCGCCGCACCGCCGGCCAGGGCTCGCACTTCGAACTGGAAGTCAACGCGCCGACGGCGTCCATCCGCTGCGTCGTCCGCCCGACGCCGCCCCGCGCCTCCCGGGCCGAGGGCGACACCGCCTGGCGCATGATCAACCAGCAGAGCCTCAACTACCTCTCCCTCAGTGACACCGACCCGATCTCCGGCGCCGTCGCCATGCGCGACCTGCTCCGCCTCTACGCCGACCACAACCACCCCGCGCACGTCGAACAGGTCAGCGGCGTCAAGTCCGTCCGGGCCGAGCCCGTCGTCCGCGGCGTCGCCGGCGGGGGCGTCATGTCCTTCGTCCGCGGGCTCGGCGTCACGCTCACGCTCGACGACCGCGCCTTCGTCGGCATCGGGCCCTACGTCCTGGGCTGCGTCCTCGAGCAGTTCCTCGCCCGATACGTCACCGTCAACGCGTTCACCCAGACCGTCCTCGAAACCCTCGACCGTGGAGAGATCGCCCGATGGGAGCCGCGGCTCGGCCAACGCCCGATGATCTGATCGCGCAGATCGCCGATCCGCGTGGCGGCTGGGACTTCTTCCACGCCGTCCGCGCGATCCAACGCGCGCACGAAGACCATCCGCCCATCGGCACCTCCGGCCTGGTGGGCGACGACCCCGTCCGCCTCAACCAGAAGCCCTCCCTCGCCTTCCCCGCCACCAGCTTCGCCGGCCTCGGCCCGCCCGCGGGCGGCCCGAACGACGCCGGCGCCCGCCGCGTCTTCCTGCACTGCTTCGGCGTGCTCGCCCCCGCGGGCCCGTTCCCGACGCACCTCACCCGCTTCATCCGCAGCCGCGAGGTCTCCGGCAACGACCCCGCCGCCGCTCGCTTCATCGACCTCTTCCATCACCGCATGGCCTGCCTGTTCTACCGCGCCTGGCAGGTGTGCAACATCGCCGCCAGCCAGGACCGCCCCTCCTCCAGCCGCTTCAGCGATCACATCGGCGCGCTCTGCGGCTACGGCACCACCGCGCTCCGCCATCGTGTCGACGATTCCGGCGTTCGCGGGCGCTCCCGCTCCGCCGCCGCCACGACCCCGCGCGACGCCGTCGACCCCGACTCCAAACTCCACTTCGCCGCCCACCTCGCCTCCCCGACGCGCCACCCCGAAGGCCTCCGCGCGATCCTGTCCGCGTGCCTCGGCACCACCGTCACCGTCCGCGAGTTCCTGGGCCGCTGGATCAGCGTCCCCGACGCATCGCGCACGCGCCTCGGCTCCGCCGGTGCCGGCGTGCTGGGCTCGACGGCACTCGCCGGCTCGCACGTGTTTGACTGCCAATCCGCCTTCCGCCTCGTCCTCGGGCCCATGCCCCTGCCGCTCTACCGCCAACTCCTCCCCGGTGCGCCCGGGCACGACTACGTCCGCGACTGGATCCGAACCTATCTGGGCAACCAGCTCGACGTGCAGATCCAGCTCGTCGTCGCCGCCGACAACGTCCCCATGACCCGCCTGGGCGGCGAAGGCGGCGGGGCCCAGCTCGGCATGACGAGTTGGCTCCTCAGTTCCGAAAGCCGCGACGACCGCGGCGACCTCACCGTCATGCATCAGGTCTAACCGTCCCCCGCGCCCCTTCCACCCCTCCCCGACCGACCCGTCTGTTCTGGAGATCTCATGGCGAACGTCGAACGCAAGGCTCAGGTCGATCGCCTGAACACCACCTGCTTCAACGCGCTGGACGCGGCCTACAAGCTCGCCGCCGCCCGCGCCAACCGCTCCCTCGAACTCGGGCACTGGCTCCACCTGTTCCTGCAGGTTCCCGGCAGCGACCTCCCCCTCATCTTCGCCGCCTTCAACGTCGACACCGCTCGCGTGCAGAGCGACATCGTCGTCAGCCTCGAGAAACTCCGCCGGGGCAGCGGCGCCCCGCCCACCATCGCCGACTCCGTCGACGAAGCCATGACCGAGGCCATCCTCTACGCCCTGCTCCGCTTCAAGGAAGCCAGAGTGCGCAGCGGGCACATCCTCCTGGGCGCGATGACGGCCCGCGGCCTTCGCGAAGAACTCCTCGGCATGTCGGCCGAGCTCAAGAAGATCCCCGTCGAACGCCTCATCGAAGAGTTCCCCAAGATCGTCGCTGGCTCCAGCGAAGACGCCGGGCCCGAGCCCGAGCCGATCCCCGGCGACCCCGCGGCCGCCGCCCCCGGCGCCATGGGCCAGCAGGGCGAAGCCGCCCTCGACAAGTTCACCGAAGACCTCACCGCCAAGGCCAAATCCGGCAAGATGGACCCGGTCGTCGGGCGCGATCCCGAGATCCGCCAGTGCATCGATATCCTGATGCGCCGTCGGCAGAATAACCCCATCCTCACGGGCGAGGCCGGCGTCGGCAAAACCGCCGTGGTCGAAGGCTTCGCGCAGCGCGTCGCCGCGGGCGACGTCCCGGGCCCCCTGAAGAACGCCCGCGTGCTCGCGCTCGACGTGGGCCTCCTGCAGGCCGGCGCGAGCGTCAAGGGCGAGTTCGAATCGCGCCTTCGCAAGGTCATCGACGAGGTCAAGGCCTCCGCCAAGCCGATCGTCCTGTTCATCGACGAGGCGCACACGCTCGTCGGCGCGGGCGGGGCGGCTGGCCAGAACGACGCCGCCAACCTCCTCAAGCCCGCCCTCGCCCGCGGGCAGCTCCGCACCATCGCCGCGACCACGCAGGCCGAGTACAAGAAGTACATCGAGAAGGACCCCGCGCTGACGCGCCGGTTCCAGGTTGTCAAGGTCGACGAGCCCGACGAGAAGCGCGCCCTCATCATGATCCGCCGCCTCGCGGACGTGCTCGAGTCCAACTACAAACTCGTCGTGCTCGACGAAGCGCTGGAAGCCGCCGTCCGCCTCAGCCGGCGCTACATCCACGGGCGCCAACTTCCCGACAAGGCCGTCAGCCTCATCGAAACCGCCTGCGCCCGCGTCGCCGTCAGTCACGACGCCACGCCCGGCGAGATCGAGGACACCTCGCGCGAGATCGACGCCGTCAAGGACGAACTCCGCCTGCTCGCTCGCGAGACCGCGATCGGCTCCGGCAACGCCGAACGCAACCGCGAACTGACCACCGCCCTCAAGGCCCACGAGGACCGCCTGGCCGACCTGACGCAGCGCTTCGAGAAAGAACGCGCCATCGTCACGCAGCTCAGCAGCACGTACAAGGCCCTGCGCCAGCCAAGCGACAGCGGCGCGGGCGGCGCCCCCGTCCCCGGCGCACCATCTCCCGCCGAGCGGGAGCACATGCTCGCCGAGGTCAAGAACCTGCAGACCAAGCTCGCCGCGTTGCAGGGCGAGCGCCCGCTGATGCTCCCCGCGGTCGACGCCAACGTCGTCGCCAAGGTCGTTGCCGACTGGACGGGCGTGCCGGTCGGGCGCATGGTCCGCGACGAGGCCGAGGGCGTGCTCAAGCTGGGTCAGACGCTCAACCAGCGCGTCATCGGTCAGCGGCACGCGCTCGACGCCATCGCCAGCCGCATCCAGCTCAGCCGCGCCAAGCTCGACAACCCCGGCCGCCCCATCGGCGTGTTCATGCTCGTCGGCCCCTCTGGCGTCGGCAAGACGGAAACCGCCGTCGCGCTCGCCGAAACGCTTTACGGCGGGCCGCAGGCCCTCATCACCATCAACATGAGCGAGTTCCAGGAGGCCCACAAGGTCTCCACGCTCATGGGCTCGCCCCCCGGCTACGTCGGCTACGGGCAGGGCGGCGTGCTCACCGAAGCCGTCCGCCGCCGCCCCTACTCCATCGTCCTGCTCGACGAAGTCGAGAAGGCCCACTCGGACGTCCACGAGATCTTCTTCCAGGTCTTCGACAAAGGCATGATGAAGGACTCCGAAGGCGTCGACATCGACTTCAAGAACACCATCATCCTGCTCACTTCCAACGCCGGCACCGAAGTCATCACCGACCTCTGCCAGGATCCCGCGCTGCGGCCCGACCCCGACGCGCTCGGCAAGGCCCTCCGCGAGCCGCTGCTCAAGGTCTTCCCGCCCGCCCTGCTCGGGCGCATCAACGTCATCCCGTACTACCCGCTCTCCGACGAAATGATCCGCGGCATCATCAAGCTCCAGTTCCGCAAGATCGAGGACCGCGTCCGAGACGGGCACAAGGTCGCCTTCACCTACGACCCCGAAGTCGTCGAGACTGTCGCCCAGCGCACCACCGAGAGCGAGTCCGGCGCTCGTGCCATCGACGCCATCATCACCCGCCAGATGCTCCCGCGCATCGGGCGCGAAATCCTCGAACGCGTCGTCAGCGGCGAGCCCGTCCGCCGCGTCCATGTCAGCGTCAAGAACGGCGAGTTCGAGTACGCCTTCTAACCCCCGCTCCCTCCCCCGTCCCGTCCGACATCCATGCCCGGCTTCGAGGACATCTTCCGCATCGAGCAGCGCGGCGCCATCAACCCCGCCGCCGTGCTGCTGCGCCCCGCCAGCCCGATCAGCCCGTCTCTCCGCGGCCCGCTCTGCCTGCGCAACGCCGAGCTCGACGTTGCCATCGCCGAAGCTGTCGCCGTCCTCTCCTCAATGACGCCGCTCAGCCTCGCGAGTGTCATCCAGCCCGTCAACCGCGCCATGGCCCGGGCCGAGTTCTCGGTCGACCTCCACTGGCGCGACGACCTGCAGCGGCTCTACGGCTTGCTCGTCGCGCAATACGCCCACACCCGCCTCAGCGTCCGCGAGAAGCGCGAACTCCGCGACCGTGTCGTCAACGGCAAGTCCGCCAAGGTCTCCACCCCGATCAACCGCGGCGACGAGATCGACGACATGTGGACCGAGGCCGGCGGCTCCGACAAAGCCCGCGACGACGACCGCTTCTGGTGCGCCGCCTTCGTCTATCACTGCCACCTCACCGCCGCCACCATGCTCGGCGGCGAAACCACCTGCCCACGCACCACCTGGGCCGGCGGCATGTGGCACGGCAACAGCAAACTCAACACCCGCTGGACCAAGGCCCAGGTCCTCGCCACCCGCGAGGAAACCATCCGCCCCGGCGACGTCTTCGTCTTCGACGGCAAAAACGGCGGGGAAATCACCACCGGCAAGTTCTTTTCCGGACACACCGGCCTCGTCACCCGCGTCACCCGTTCCCCCCAGGCGCGCAACAACGACGCCGTCGCCATCGACACTATCGAAGGAAACACCAACACCGGCGGCTCGCGCGACGGTGACGGCGTCTACCTCCGCACCGACCGCTTTGCAAACAAACGCGTCTACGGCTTCGTTCGCCCCCGCCTCCGCTTCCCCTGGTGCGCCAAGGCCGAGCCCATCAAATAGTGAGCCGGCGGTGGCAGCGGGGGGGGAGGGGGGGGGATTGGTCAGGAAGTTGGAGTGGCGGGTCGGGGGTGTGGGTGGGGGGGTCGGTCGGTCGGGTGGAGCGGGCGCCCGCTCGCGAGTCGGTCCCGCACGCGTCGTTGAAGGATGAGTCATGCCCCCCAGCACCCTCGCCAAAGCCCGCAACATCGCCATCGAACGCGCCGCGGACATCGGCTCGCCCCTGCTGCTGGAGTCCTTCTCCTACACCGAGGCCCTCTCGACGCCCTACCGCCTCGCCGTCCGCGTCACCACCGAGAAATCCAAGGACGTCGACGCCGACAAACTCCTCGGCACGCCGCTCACGCTCCGCATCAAGCGCGACGCCAAGGCCACCCGCTACTTCGACGGCGTGGTCGTCCGCGTCGTCCAGAACCAGCGCCTCCGCGAGCGCCCGCAGTTCGACCTCACCGTGGTCCCCAAGTTCTGGCTGCTGACCCGCACCAGCGACTGCCGCGTCTATCAGAGCAAGACCGTCGTCGAGATCATCGAAGAAGTCTTCGCCCGCGCCGGCATCAAGAACACGCTCGACACGGCCCACCTCAAGGGCAAGTACGACCCGCACGACTTCCTCGTCCAATACCGCGAGACCGCCTTCAACTTCGTCTCCCGCCTCATGGAGTTCGAAGGCATCTACTACTACTTCACGCACAGCAAGAGCGGGCACAAGATCGTCCTCGCCGACAAGCCCGCCAGCCACAAGCCCGTCAGCGACCTCTCCGCGGCCCCGTCGATCCCGTTCCACCCGCCCACGGACCAGGTCCGCGGCGACCGCATCTCCGACTGGCGCGCCGAGGCCGAACTCACCACCGAACAGGTCTCCCTGCAAGCCTTCGACTTCAAAGCCCCGGCCACCAAGCCGAGCGCGACCGAACCGCTCGACCACAAGGCCCGCCTCCCCGGCTCGGAGATCTTCGACTACCCCGTCGAGTTCCACATCCCCGCGCAGGCCAAGCGCTACGCCAAACTCCGCGCCGAAGAACTCGCCGCCGCCGCACTGATCCAGGAGGGCGAGACCAACGCCCGCACCATCACCGTCGGCGGCAAGTTCAAGCTCACCGACCCCAACGGCTACCTCCGCAAGTCCCAGGTGCGCGAGCACACCGTCACGGCGGTCTCCATCACCGGCCGCGTCAACGACTACCGCAGCAACGGCAAGTCCGCCGACGACGAGTTCACCTGCTCGTTCCGCTGCATCCCCTCCAACCGCGTCTTCCGCCCGGCGCGCGTGACGCCCAAGCCCGTCGTCGCCGGCTCGCAGACGGCCACCGTCGTCGGGCCCAGCGGCTCCGAAGTCCACACCGACGCGCTCGGCCGCGTCCGCGTCCAGTTCCACTGGGACCGCCACGGCAAGAACGACGAGAACTCCTCCTGCTGGGTCCGCGTCTCCCAGCCCTGGGCCGGCAAGGGCTACGGCGGGGTCAACATCCCACGCATCGGCGTCGAGGTCATCGTCGACTTCCTCGAAGGCGACCCCGACCGCCCCATCATCGTCGGCCGCGTCTACAACAAAGCCACCATGCCCTACGGCTCCCAAGCCGGCAAGGTGGAGTATGACCGCAGCGACTCCAAGCGCGCCCTCGTGAAGGCGCAGGCCGTCTCCGCCCACAACGCCGCCCTCGCGCTCGGCGGCATGGCCGGGCCCGCCGCCATCGCCGCCGCCGCCGCCGTCTTCCCCCTCATCGCCGCCGTCCTCGCCAAACTCGGCAAGGCCGCCGACAAGACCGCCGTCAGCAACTCCGACGAAGTCGGCGCGGCACACATGATGACCAGCTTCAAGTCCGAAAGCCTCGGCGGCAGTGGGGGGTCCAACGAAATCACGATGAACGACTCGGGAGGCAATGAAAGCCTCTTCCTCAAGGCCCAAAAGACCTACGTCCTTTTCGTCGGCGAAAACGCCTACGAAACCGTCACCCAGAACCTCACCATCGACATCGGCAAAGACCGCACCACCACCATCGGCGAGGACGACACCCTCACCATCGACCAGGACAGCATCACCAAAGTCGGCCGGCACTACACGCTCAACATCGATAGCGACAGCGCCGTCACCATCAACGGCCACGCGACGCAGACCGTCAACGGCAAGCACAAGACCAACACGATCAACACCAAGTTCTTCGAGAC
>JANRJV010000018.1:0-77929 GCA_033763795.1 Planctomycetota bacterium | reverse complement strand
GCTCACGCTGGGCCATCTGCGCGGCGCGCGGGCCCGCGCGCAGGAAACGGGCTCGCTCAGCAACATGCAGCAGCACGTGTACGCCTTCGCCTCCTACAACACGGACTTTGACGAGTTCATGCCCTGTTTCATCGATCCGCACGTGCCGCGGGTCTTCAAGTTCCCCGAAGCGCAGATCACGGTGTACTACATGGACTGCGTTTCATGGTGGAACCTGGCGCTCTGGGACCGCTACTCGACGCTCGACCCGTTCGCCGATCACTTCACAGCGCCGGCGGAGCTTGAGGCCGATCACGCCTTACTCCCTTGGATGCGCGATTGGCCCCGTCTGTTCGCGTCGTACTACTACTCGCGGACGTTTCTTGCGGACCCCGAGTACTGGACGCTCGACGGCAGGCGCGGCAGAAGCCAGTATCGCGCCGTGCGGACGACGGAGGTCGTCTACCCGTCGGCCAAGGGTTTTCTTCTCGAGCGGTGGAGCTACAACCAAGGTCATACGATGGTGCCGCTCGCGTTTGTCGACGGCTCCGTGCGGCGTGAGCAGCGCGAAGCCCTGCATCCCGGTCTTCCTGACGGGGCCGGGGACCCGGACATAGGGCCCACGGAGCATCGCAACGTTCCCTCGCTGCACACCATCAACGGCGTGCGCGGCCGCGACCTGCGCTGACGCCCCGCCGCTCCGTACACTGCGCCCATGACGGGCCTCGGGACGACGGAGACGGAAACCAGGGTGACAGTCGATCGGCACGCGCCGATCCGGCGGCTGTCGCCGCTGGTGGCGGCCCAGATCGCCGCGGGCGAGGTGATCGAGCGTCCCGCCAGCGTCGTCAAGGAGCTGCTGGACAACGCCATCGACGCCGGGGCCACGCGCATCGACGTCGAGCTGGAGCAGGGGGGCGTGGAGCTGGTGCGCGTCGCCGACGACGGGCGCGGCATCGCGGCGGATGAGCTGCCGCTGGCGGTCGCGGCCCACGCGACGAGCAAGATCACCGACGCCGCGGACCTCGACCGGATCACGACGCTGGGCTTCCGGGGCGAGGCGCTGGCGTCGATCGCGTCGGTGTCGCGGATGTCGATCCGCTCGCGGCGTGCGGCGGACGCGGCGGCGAGCCTGCTGCGCGTGGAGGGGGCGATGCTCGAACCCGTGCGCCCCGACGCGGGGGGCGTGGGCACGGTCGTGACGGTGCGGAACCTCTTCTTCAACACGCCGGCGCGGCGGAAGTTTCTGAGGACCCCGGCGACGGAGCAGGGGCACTGCGTGGACACGGTGCGGCAGATCGCGATGTGCCAGCCGTCGGTCGCGTTCAGCGTGCGCGTGGAGGGGCGGCTGGTGCTGGACGTGCCGGCGGGCCAGCAGCCGCGGGACCGCGTGCTGGCGGTGGTCGGCCCGGAGATGCAGAGCGAGTACCTGGAGGTGCACGCCGACACGTTCGATGACGCGCGGGGGGTGGCGCTGTGGGGACTCGTGGGCAAGCCCGGGCTGGCGCGGCCCACGACCAAGTGGCAGCATCTGTTCCTAGGCGGCCGGCCCATCCGCGACAAGACCGTGCAGCACGCGCTCAAGGAGGCCTACCGCGGGCTGATCGAGCCCTCGCGGCATCCCGCGGCGGTGCTGATCCTCGTGATGGATCCCGGCGCGGTGGACGTGAACGTGCACCCGGCGAAGGCGGAGGTGCGCTTCCGCGACAGCGGGATGGTGCACAGCGTGGTGTTCCGCGCGGTGCGCGGGGCGCTGCAGCGCGCGGACCTGACGCCGGCGGCGCAGAGCGCGGGGCCGGGCGGCGTGAACGGATCGAGCTTCGGCGCGACCGGGCCTGTTTCGCGCTTCGAGTATTCGGTTCTGCATGCGGCGGCCGCGGCTGCGACGGCGACGGGCAACGCGGCCGGCGGCGCGGGCGGGGCAGATACTCACGTGGGCGCGGCGGTGCGCGACGGTGCGACCTCGTCTCCCGGCGGGATTCCCCGGCCCGTCGCCACGCCGCGGGTCCTGCAGGTGCACAACTCGTACCTCGTGACGCAGGACGAGCAGGGGGTGCTGATCATCGATCAGCATGCGCTGCACGAGCGTGTGATGTTCGAGAAGCTGGCGGAGCGCGTCTCGTCGGGGCCGCTGGAGAGCCAGCGATTGCTGGTGCCCGTGGTGATCGAGGGGCCGGCGCCGCGGCTGGACGCGCTGGAGCGGCTCGGGCCCCTGCTGGAGCGGCTGGGGATCGAGGCGTCGCCCATGGGCCCGGCGTCGATCGGCGTATCGGCGTTCCCGAGCTTTCTCTTCGATCGGCGCGTCGACGCGGGGGAGTTCACGGCGGAGCTGCTCGACCGCGCCTCGGCCGAGTGCTGGGGCGGGGCGGAGTCCACGGCTCAGGAGGCGGCGCTGGCGGACGTGTTGGACATGATGGCGTGCAAGGCGGCGGTGAAAGCCGGCGACGCGCTGAGCGAGGAGGAGCTGGGCGAGCTGCTGCGGCTGCGCGAGCGGGTCGAGCGCTCGAGCAACTGTCCGCACGGCCGGCCCACGACGATCCGCATGACGATCCGCGAGCTGGAGAAGCGCTTCGGGCGCTGAGAGCGCCGATGCCGCCCGCGCCGCCGCCGACGCGCCCGCTCGCGGGGCCGGGCCTGTCAGGGCGCCTTGCCGGGCGCGGCTTCCTTGGCGTAGGGGTCCGGGGGGAGCTGCTCGTCGGTGACGATGATCTCGACGCGCTGGTTGCTGCGCTGCTCGGTGCTGTTGCGCGCGATGGGGGCGACGCGGTCGCCCGCGCCGCAGGCGATGAGCCTGAGCTGTTCCCACTCGATGCCCGACGTGCGGAGCAGCTGGGCGACGGCCAGGGCCCGTTCGAATGAGAGCGCCATGCCGCGGTCCTGCGGGTCCTGCGCCTCGGCGAGGCTGGTGTGGCCCCGGACCTCGACGATGCTGCGTCGGCCCTTGAGCTCCTTGGCGACGTCCGCGGCGGTGCGTTTGCCGGCGGCGTCGATGATGGAGCGGTTCTCCTCGAAGGAGACGAGCCCGCCGATCCTGTGATAGTCGGTGGGCCTGACGGACTGGACGTCCTGCTTGTCTCCGGGCGGGCCGTCGACGCGGCTCTCGCCCTCGCGCTTCTGCTGGATGCGGCGGACGAGGGGGGCGTCGTGCGGGCTTGAGGAGTTCATGTCGACGGGGTTGTTGAAGGCCTCGCGGATGGCGATGGCGCCGTCGATGAGCATGGTGTTGGCGACGGGGACGCCGACGTCCGACTGCTTGTTGTCGGCGGGAGCGCCGCCCGCGCCGCTGGAGGCGGGCTTCATGTTCATCGCCAGGAGGATGACGAAGAAGCCCATCTGCAGGAGCGCGTTGTCGGCGAACGAGACGACCCACTCGGGCACGCCCTCCTCGTGCTCCTCGTGCTTGCCGTGCCCGCCGCCGTGGCCGCCGTGCTTCTTGTGCTTCTTGTGCTCGTCGTGCCCGCCGCCGCCGTGGGCCTCGTGCTGGTCTGCCATGGGTGTGGTCCTCGGCTCAGGCGGCGAGCTTCAGCGTGGCGCGGGAGCTCTGCGGGATGAAGGCCATCATCTTGTCCATGGTGGTGCGGGGGTTGTCGCCGTTCTGGATGGAGAGGATGCCCTGGAGCATCATCTCCTTGTTGAGGACCTCCTGGCCCGAGCGCAGGCCCAGCTTGTCGCCCATGGGGCCCGCGATGCAGTTGGCCAGCAGTGCGCCGTACATCGTGGCGACGACGGCGACGGCGAGCATGTGTCCCATGACCTCGATGGAGCCGCCGAGGAAGGCGAACATGCCGACCTGCCCGATCAGCGTGGCGACGAGCCCCCATCCCGGGGCGTAGACCTTGATGAGGTCGAAGAACTTCTTGCCGGCCTTGTGGCGGTCGGCCATGGCGACGAGCTCGAGGCGGAGGACGGACTCGATGTTCTCGGGGTCCACGCCGTCGATCGCCATCTTGAGCCCGGCGGTGAGGAAGGGCTCGTTGACCTTGGACATCTCCGACTCGAGGCTGAGGATGCCGTCGCGGCGGGCCTTCTCCGAGAGGGTGGACATGAGCTTGATGACCTCGACGGTGCTCATGCCCTTGGAGAACATGAAGGACTTGCAGTAGCCTGGGATGCACTTGATCTTGTCCATGGGCAGGCCCATGAAAATGACCGCGATGCAGCCGCCCACGACCATGTAGAGGCCCTTTTCGGAGTAGAACATCCCGAGGTTGCCGTGGCTCGCCTTGAAGCAGACGAGCGCCAGGATGCCCAGCGCGAGAACGAAGCCGATTGCGCTTGCCTTATCCACGGGCGAGGCTCCGCTGCCGGCCTTCCCGGAGCGCGGGAGAAACGCGGCGACGACAGATCTGACCGAACGACCGAGCGGGCCCGCTGCCGCGACGGGCGCGGCGGACCCCGCCTTGCGATCGGAAGGAACGCAGCGCGGCTTGGCGGCGCGGGCGGGAAGGCGGGTGTTTCCGCGCCGCGTGCGCCGAAGGGTGAAAGAACGCGGCGCGTTCTCGGTCGCGCGGGTCGCTCGGAGCGGGGATGGAAGCGGCGGGGCCCGCCGCCCTCGCCCCGCTTATCGGGGCATGAGGAAGACCAGCTCGGAGCTGATGTCGGAGGCGAGCTGGTCGTCCATGCGGGCCGAGACTTCTGAGTAGAGCTCGGGCAGCCCCAGCCTGTCCTCGAAGCCCGGCTGCGCGTGCGTGAGGCGGAGCGTGGCGGACTGGATCTCGCCCGTGAGCTCGCTCTCGCCCAGGTACGCGCCGGGGAGGAGGAAGCCGCCCCCGCCGTAGACCCCGACGGCGGAGCCCGTGAGCACGACGTAGTTGATGGAGACGTTGCTGGCGGTGAAGTCGATGGGGGTGCGGCCGGCCTTGGGGTAGAGGAACATGTGGATGTGCACGACGCTGGCGGGGGGCCCGGCGGGGCCGGCGCGGAGGCGGGCCAGCAGGACGTCCTCGGGCAGGTCCGACAGGTAGAGGTCGGCGGTGTTCTCGTCGCTGAAGCGGTAGACGGCGGTCTGGATGGTCGGTTCGAGCAGGGCGGCGTCGGACTGAACGCGGAGCCAGTTGCTCCCCGACCCGCCGCAGGACGCCGGGCCCAGCGCCAGCAACGGGACGAGCAGGGCGAAGGCGGCGACACGGCGCGGGGATGAGCGTGGGAGCATCGCGTGAAAATGTAGCGGAAGGGCGGGGGCCGCGGCCGCTCCTAGGATGCAGCGTCGTCAGGCTTCGCAGGGCGATCGTCCGATCGGGCGAGCGGAGGCAGCGATGGTGTGTGCGCTGAAGATGGTGACGGGCGCGGGGCGCCGAGCCGGGGCCGGATGGGTGTGCGGGGTTGTGCTCGCGGCGAGCGCGGGGCCCGTGCTCGGTCAGCAGGTGATCTGGAACGAGCCGCCGCTGATCACGGGGACGGGCCGGGTGATCCTGTACGGGACCGGGTACAGCGGGCCGAGCTATGAGTTCGTGCAGTCGGTGTGGACAACGCACGGCTATCCGGTGTCGTGGTCGGTCGAGGGGTGGCGGTACCGGCGCGCGGGGGCGTACTGGGCCGAGGGGCCCGATTCTTCGGGCCCGCTGCGCGAGGTGGCGCGCCGGCTTGAGCCGGGCGGGGTGCTGCCGACGGACGTGGCGGGTCTGCCCGGCGGGGGGCCCGCGGAGCCGCCGCGGCTGACGCCCATGCAAGAGGGTCTGGCTGAGATGCGCGCGGGGGCGTACGGGCTGGCGCTGTCGTCGTTCCTGCGTGAAGACCGCGAGGTTCGCGACGCGGAGGCGGCGGCTTCCGGCGCGGAGCGGGACCGTCGCGCGCTGCGGCTGGCGGCGGTGGCGCTGGCGGCGGGCGGGCGCATGGCCGACGCCGTGCAGGCCCACGCCGTGGCCGAGGGCGAGGATCCCCGGCTGGCCAGCGCGCCGATGGACGGCGCGGCGCTGCTGGGTTCGAGCGCGCTGATGCGGCGCGTGGTGACCGACGCGGTGCGGCACGCGCACGCGGCGCCCTCCGCGGAGGCGTGGAACTTCGTCGCGGCGCTGATGGACGCCGAGGGACGGGTCGAGCACGCCAGTCGGATGCGCGAGCGGGCGCGCGGGCTGCTCGGCGCACCGCAGAAGTAGCGCGGGCGCGGATCGGGAGCGGCGCGGGCGCGGTCGTATACTCGACGCGGTTCAGATCGACGCAGCACCCTCGAGAAACAGCGGAGACGAGCCGTGGCGGATCGCGTTCCCTACGTGGCGGGCAACTGGAAGATGAACGGCGACCGCGCCTCGGCGGCGAAGCTGGCGCGCGAGGTGGCGCAGGGGCTGGCCGGGCTGGCGGAGGGGTCCGTCGAGGTGGGGGTGTTCCCGCCTTTTGTCCACCTGCAGACGGTCGCTGCGGCGCTGAGCGGCGCGGCGGGGGGCACGCGGGTGCGGCTGGGCGGGCAGGACGTGTACACGCAGGCGTCGGGGGCCTTCACGGGCGAGGTTTCCGCCGCGATGCTGCGCGATGTCGGGTGCGTGAGCGTGCTCATCGGGCACTCCGAGCGGCGGCACGTGATCGGGGAGAGCGATGAACTGATCGCGGCGAAGCTGAAGGCGGCGCTGGCGGGCGGGCTGAGCGCCGTGCTGTGCGTGGGCGAGACGCTGGAGGAGCGGCGCGCCGGCCGGACCGATGAGGTGAACGAGCGGCAGGTCCGCTCGGCGCTCGCGGGCGTGCCGGCGGAGTCGCTGGAGCGCGTGACGATCGCGTACGAGCCCGTGTGGGCGATCGGGACGGGCGTGACGGCGAGCCCCGCGGACGCGCAGGATGCGCACGCGAAGATCCGCGCGGTAGTGCGGGCGGTCGCGGGGGCCGAGCGGGCCCGGGCGATGCGGATCCAGTACGGCGGGTCGGTCAAGGCGGACAACGCGCGCGAGCTCTTCGCGCAGCCCGACATCGACGGCGGGCTCATCGGCGGCGCGTCGCTGAAGGCGGGGGAGTTTTTGGAGATTGTGCGGGCCGGGGCGGCGCGGAGCGCGTGAGCCCGCCCCGCGGCGCGGGCGCCGCGAGGAGGAAGCTCATCCGCCCGGCGGATCGGCCCGATATGCTTGGCTCATGCGGCGTGCGTGCTTCATCCTGGGCGGCGTGATCGCGAGCGGCCTTGTGGTCGCGGCGCGCGGGGCCGAGCCTTCGGAGGCGCCCGCGCTGCTGACGCCCGTGGATGAGGGGCACGCCGACCGCTCGCCGCTGAGCGCGAGCCTGCTGGCGAAGACGCCCGATCTGCGGCTGGCGGCCGACTTCGAGAGCGTGTACCGCGTTCCCGGCATGGCGGACCGGCTGATGCGCATCGACGGGGCGCTGGCGGCGGTGTTCCCTGAGTCTGAGTATGTGCCGTGGCAGGGGCGCGAGGTGGCGCTGATCCCGGCGGGGACGACGTGGGTCATCGGCGTGCCCACGGAAGAGTCCGCGGCGCGCCGCGGGCAGGACGGCGGCGGGGGGGGCGGGGGGGGCGGGGGCGATCCCGCGCAGGCGGGGTGCTCGTCCGGGCCTGTGGCGCTGCGGCCGCCCTGGGCGCAGCCGGCGGAGCGTGTGCGGCCCGAGGCGGTGTCGCCACTGCAGGCGGTGCGCCCGCGCTCTGCGGCGCGGGAGCGGCAGAAGCTCGAGCTGGAGATGGTGTCGCGGGGCCTCTTGCCGGCGCCGGCGTCGCCCGTGGCGATGCCCGCGGAGGTGACGCTCGCGGGCCAGCGTGTGGAGACGCAGGCGGGCGCGCCCCGCGTGGAGCCGGCGACGGTGGCGATCGCGGCGGCGACGGTCGAGCGCGCGGCGCCGAGCGAGGCGCGGCGGAGCCGACCGGCCGACATGACCGACGAGGCGTACCGCGCGGCGCGGCTGCGCTCGATCGCGCGGCGCTACGGCCCGGCGGGCGAATAGTCCCGGCGCGGACACGAGAGAAGAAGAAAAACGCCCGCGGGAGAGCGGGCGTGTGAGGGGTCAGTGGTGTCGCCGCGCGCGGCGCGAGCGGCCGGGCTCAGGACGAGCGGCGCTGCTGCTGGGGTGCGAGCTCGATGACGCCGAAGTTCTGCTCGTAGGCGGCGACGGCCTGCTGCAGGCTGAGCATGAGGCGCTTGGCGCCGGTCCAGTTCATGACGACGCGGGAGCCCACGCCGAAGTGCATCCCGACGGGCTCATTGGGCGACTGCTGGACGGGCATGTTGAGCCCGAAGTCCATGATGATCTCGTCGGTGGTGGTGGTGGTGCGGATGGTGTTGGCGTATGTGACCACCATCTTGGATTCGTCGAGGCGGATCTGGATCTGCTGCTGGGGCTGCTGGTCGGCCATGGGTCTGGTGTCCTCTCTCGCGTGGGTCTGTCCGGTGAGTCGCTCGAAGCGGCGCTTGTTCGGTGGTCGGGAATGCCGGAGGAGGGAGTCGAACCCTCACGCCCTTGCGGGCACAGGATTTTGAATCCAGCGCGTCTGCCAGTTCCGCCACTCCGGCGCGTTCGGCCTGTTTCCCTGCGGCACGCGCCGTGGGGGGGCGGAGATTGTAGCGGCGTCGGGGGCGGGGCCCGGCGCGTGGCGGCGGGGTGGTATTGTGGGGGACCTTTCGCACCTCGGGCGGGGGGCGCCGGTCTGCCGTCGTTCGGCGGGCGCCCTGGTCCCCGGAGTCACGCGCCATGGCGCAGGTTGCTCATTCTGTCGTGATCGAAGACGCGGGTCCGAGCCGCAAGCGGCTGAAGTTCACGATCCCCGCGTCGGAAGTGAACGAGCGGTTGTCGGGTTCGCTGGACTCGCTGGCGGCGAACGCGGCGTTGCCGGGGTTCCGCCCGGGGCGTGCGCCGCGGCGGCTGATCGAGCGGAAGTTCGGGCAGTCGATCCGCGAGGAGGCGAAGAACCAGCTCGTGGCCGGCGCGTACCAGCAGGCGATCAAGGATCACAAGCTGAACGTGCTGGGCGATCCTGAGAGCAACGACGAGCTGGCGGCGCTGCAGCCCGTCGAGGGCCGGGACCTGATCTTCCACGTCGAGGTGGAGGTGATGCCCGAGTTCGAGGTGCCTTCGGTGGACGGCGTGGAGGTCTTCAAGCCCACGATCATCCCCGGGCAGGAGGACGTGGACGCGCAGCTGCAGCGGATGATGGTGAACGAGGGCTCGCTGGAGCCCCGCGAGCGGGCCGAGCGGGGCGACTACTGCGTGGGCCGCGGGACGATGCGCGACGGCGCGTCGCAGAAGGTGCTGCTGGACCTCAACGGCGCGGTGATCCAGGTCCCGCCGGCGGACAAGCAGTCCGGGGCGATCCTGGGCGTGATGGTCGACGACTTCGCCAAGCAGGTGGGCACGCCCGCGGCGGGCGAGACGGTCACCGTGCGGTGCAAGGGCCCCGAGGCGCACGAGAGCGAGGAGATCCGCGGCAAGGACCTGGTGATCGAGTTCGCGGTGGAGCAGGTGCAGCGGATCGTGCCGGCACAGGCGTCGGAGCTGGTGGGGCGGCTGGGGATGGGGTCCGAGGAGCAGCTGCGCGAGGCGATGATGTCGCGTCTGCAGCAGCGGGCGCTGATCGAGCAGCAGTCGGCGATGCGTCAGCAGATCGCCAAGCACCTGCTCGACAAGGTCGAGCTGGCGCTGCCCCAGAGGCTCACGGCGCGGCAGGCCGAGCGGAACCTCCAGATGGCGCGCCTCGACCTCATGTACCGCGGGTTCGACGAGCAGGCCGTCGAGGAGCGGATGGCGCAGCTGCGGGCGAACTCCGCGGCGGCGGCGGTCCGCGACCTCAAGCTCACGTTCATCCTGGCGAAGCTGGCGCAGGCGCTGCAGGTGCAGGTCTCGCAGGAGGAGGTGCTGGGGCGGATCTCGCAGCTTGCGATGGAGCGCGGCGTCCGTCCCGACGCGTTCCGGCAGGACCTCGAGAAGCAGAACCAGATCGGGTTCGTGATCCAGCAGGTGCGCGAGCACAAGACGGTCGACGCGGTGCTGGCGCGGGCGAAGGTGACCGAGATCCCGCTGGCGGAGTTCAACGCGAAGTTCGGCATCAGCGCGCCCAAGGGCTGAGGCGGAAAGGAACGGACGTGTGAGCGTCGCGCAGGCCGCGGGGTCGTCGCTGTTCGGCCTGCTGCTGTGGATCGCGCTGTTCGGCGCGGTGCTGATCGCGGGCGGCTACGGGCTGCTGGCGCTGCGGCGGCGGCTGGTGAGCGGGGATGAGCCGGGCGACGCCGCGGGCTCCGGGCTGTCGCTGCACGAACTGCGGGAGATGCACGCGCGGGGCGCGCTGTCGGACGAGGAGTTCGAGCGGGCCAAGCGCGTGGTGGTCGGTCAGACGGCGGCGCGGGCGAGCGGCGTGAACCCTCTGACCGGAGTCCCCCGTTCGGAGGGCGGGGGAGGGAAGCCGGGGGGTGGATAACCGGTCGGGACGCGCGGCGGAGGTGGCGCCGGGCGCCGTCCCGAACGGCTGCCTGACCGCAAAATCACAGGAAAATCGCGGCGGGGCTGGGCGGCGCGCCAAGGATGAATCGATGATGTTTGAACGTAGACCCGTTTGACGGGAGAGACCGGAACCGGTCCGGTCGATAGTGTGTCTGTGAAAGCCGGGGGGCGAAGTCTTCCCCGCGGTCAATTTGTGCGCACGAGGGACGGATGGCGAAGAACAGAAGCGACGGAGAGGACCACGGCGGGGCCGCGGGCGGCGGGAGCGGCGAGGCCGGGTTCCGCGGCCGCAAGGTGACGACCTGCTCGTTCTGCGGCAAGACGTCCCGCGAAGTGGGCCCGATGGTCGAGGGGCCCAGCGATGTGTACATCTGCTGCAACTGCGTCGACCTGTGCCAGAACATCTTCAAGCAGGAGCGGCGGCGCGTCTCCGCGTCGCGGCACACGCTCGGTCAGATCCCCTCGCCCAGGCAGCTGCGCGAGTTCCTCGACCAGTACGTGATCGGGCAGGACCAGGCCAAGAAGGCGCTCTCGGTCGCGGTGCACAGCCACTACAAGCGGCTGTCGCAGCTGGAGAACGAGGACGCGCCGGTCGAGCTCGACAAGAGCAACGTGCTGCTGATCGGGCCCACGGGCTCGGGCAAGACTCTGCTGGCCCGGACGCTGGCGCGGATCCTGAACGTGCCCTTCGCGATCGGTGACGCGACCACGCTGACCGAGGCGGGGTACGTGGGCGAGGACGTCGAGAACCTGCTGCTCAAGCTGCTGCAGGCGGCGGACTACGACCTCGAGGCGGCGCAGCGCGGCATTATCTACATCGACGAGATCGACAAGATCGGCAAGACGTGGAATAACGTCTCGATCACGCGCGACGTCTCGGGCGAGGGCGTGCAGCAGAGCCTGCTCAAGATGCTGGAGGGGACGATCGCCAACGTTCCGCCGCAGGGCGGGCGCAAGCACCCCGAGCAGCAGTACATCCAGATCGACACGACGCACATCCTGTTCGTCTGCGGCGGCACGTTCGTCGGGCTCGACGAGATCATCCGCCGGCGGCTGGGCAAGAAGCGCATCGGCTTCTCGGCGGACCTCGCTTCCGCGGACCCGGCGCTGGAAGAGGGCCAGGTGCTGGCGCAGGTCACTCCCGACGACGTGCTGGAGTTCGGCATGATCCCGGAGCTGATCGGGCGTCTGCCGGTGATCGCGCCTCTGATGCCGCTGTCGGAAGAGACGCTCATCAGCGTGCTGACCGAGCCCAAGAACGCGCTGATCCGTCAGTACCAGTACATGTTCAGCCTCGAGGGATCCAAGCTCACCATCACCGACGGCGCGCTGCGCGAGATCGCGCGGCGGGCGCTGTCGCGCAAGACCGGGGCCCGGGCGCTCCGCGCGGTGATGGAGGAGATCATGCTCGAGCTGATGTACGAGCTGCCCGACGTCGCTCACGACGGCGCGGAGTTCGTGATCGATCGCGACGCGGTGCTGCGGCCCAAGCGGCTGGAAGAGCTGCGCGTCAAGAAGCGCGAGACGGCCTGACGCGGCCGGGCCGGGCGGGTGCTCCGTGAGCGGCCCGGCATCTCCGGTGAAGGCCTGACGACCGGCGGAAGCCGTGTTTTCTGGCGAGTCAACATGTTGATATGCCGCGCGCCGTCCTATAGGATCGGCGTCATGGACGAGCGGTCCCATGCCGTGGCGGCGCCAACCCCTAGTTCCGATGGGTGCGATGATCCGCGTCGCTGCCGCGAAGCGCCGCTGTGCAAGCGGCTGTTCATCATCAACAACATGATGCTTCGGCTGGGTGACCGGCTGGTGGCGCACCTGGGTCTGACGACGTCGCGGTGGCTGCTGCTCAGTTCGATCGCCAAGCGGCCCGAAGCGCCGACGCTTTCGGAGCTTTCTGAGGACGGTCTGCTGTCGCTGCAGAACGTGAGCCGGATGGTTGCGGCGATGGAGGCCGACGGCCTGCTGGAGCGGTTCAGCCGTCCGGGGCAGGGCCGGGCGACGTTCGTCCGTCTGACGGAGTCGGGTCTGGCGATCCACGAGCAGACGAAGCTGGCGGGTCTGGTGTTCACGCAGTCGTTTCTGAGCGGGCTGAGCGAATCGGACACGGCGCGGATGGAGGGGGACCTGGACCGGCTGATCGACAACCTGGAGTCGCTGGAGCGTTCGCTGGAGGAGCGCGAGATCGGGAGCGCCGCGGAGGCTGGCGCGCGGGCTGAGGAGGCGTAGCTTGAGCAAGGCGGGAATGCGGAGCGTGCGGGCCCTGATCGTCGGGGCGTGCGCGTGGGCGTGTGTGTCGGCGGTGGTCGTGGCCCAGCCGGAGGGCGGGGGCCCGCCGCCGGCGATGGTGCGTCTCGATGACGTGCGGCTGGAGCGTCTGCAGACGCGGCGCGAGGTGACGGGCGAGCTGCGGGCGGCCCGCCGGGCGGCGCTGGCGTCGGAGGAAGAGGGCCTGGTGATCTCGCTGGCGGTAGAGGTGGGCGACCGCGTGGAGGAGGGGGCGGAGCTGGCGCGGCTGGACTCCGAGCTGATGTCGCTGGACGTGCGGCGTCTGGAGGCGGAGCTGGCGAGCCGGCGCGCGGCGGTCGACGAGCGGAGGGCGCAGCTGGAGAAGGCGCACCGCGACCTGGAGCGCCTGACGACGCTGCAGACGCGCGAGGGCGCTTCGAAGAACGAGGTCGACGACGCGCGGACGCAGGTCGCGGCTTGGACGGCGCGGCTGGCCGAGATCGAGGCGGACCTCGAATCGATCAGCGCGCAGGCGGCGCGGCTGCAGAAGCGGCTGGGCGACATGACGGTGCGGGCGCCCTTCGCGGGGTACGTGGTCTCCAAGGGCGTGGAAGTTGGCGAGTGGGTGCAGGCGGGGGACCCGGTCGTGGAGATCGTGGAGCTGGATCAGATCGACGTGTACCTGGACGTGCCCGAGCGGTTCGTGGGCGCGCTGCAGTCGGCGGACGCTGTGGTGCAGCTGCGGATCCCGTCGTTCTCGAAGGTGATCGAGTCGAGGTCGGCGGTGCTGGTGGCGGCGGGCGACCGGCTGGCGCGGACGTTCCCGGTGCGTGTGCGGCTGGACAACCGGTCGACGGGCGTCGGCGCGGGGCTGCTGCGGCCCGGGATGAGCGTGGTGGGGCTGGTGCCGACGGGCGAGCCGGCGGACGTTCTGACGGTGCACAAGGACGCGGTATTGCGGAACGACGCGGGGGCGTACGTGTACTTCAACGGCGGGGGCATGGCGGCGATCGCGCCGATCGAGATGCTGTTCGCCGAGGGCGATCGCGTGGCGGTGCGGTCGCCCCTGCTCAAGGCGGGGATGGCGGTGGTGGTGGAGGGGAACGAGCGTGTGTTCCCGGGTCAGCCCTTGGCGCCGCTGGGGCCTGCCGGCGGGGGCGTGGGCGTACCGGGGGGGCCGGGGGCGGGGGGTCCGGGGGCGGGGGGTCCGGGGGCGGGGGGTGACGGAAGCGCGGCGAGCTCCGGGAGCGGGGGCGCGGCGAACGGAACGGATGGACAGCGCACAAGCGGGAACTGACACAGCCCATGGACCCGATCAAGTTTTCGATTGCGAGGCCCGTGACCGTCGCGGTGGGCGTGATCCTCATCGTGATGTTCGGTCTGATCGGGCTGGGTGCGATCCCGATCCAGCTGACTCCCACGATCGACCGTCCGGTGGTGACGGTGGCGACGTCGTGGCCCGGGCGGAGCCCCGAGGAGGTGGTCGACGAGATCACGAAGGAGCAGGAGGAGCAGCTCAAGAACGTCCCGAACCTGAAGACGATGCGTTCGGTGAGCCGCGAGGGCGAGGCGACGATCACGCTGGAGTTCTACGTCGGGACGAGCCCGGCGACGGCGCGTCAGGACGTGTCGGACGCGCTGCGGCAGGTGCCGGATTATCCGGAGGAGGTGGACGAGCCGCGGATCGAGTCGGCGGACGGGTCTCCCGACCAGGCGATCGCGTGGATCATCATCGACCTTGATCCGGCGGTGAAGGCGCAGCACCCGGACTTTGACATCTCGACCTTGTTCACGCCTCTTGACCGGGAGGTGAAGCCCTTCCTCGAGCGTGTGGACGGCGTGGCGGAGGTGAACATCTACGGCGGGCGCGAGCAGGAGGTGCGGGTCCTGCTGGACCCGGTGGCGCTGGCGCAGCGGATGGTGTCGCACCGCGAGGTGATCGCGGCGCTGCGCCAGGAGAACACGAACGTATCGGCGGGGACGATCGCCGAGGGCAAGCGGGACTACCGGGTGCGGGTCGTGGGGCAGTTCGCCAGCGGGGAGGACGTGCTGGACACGATCGTGGCGTACCGCCCGCCGGCGTCCGACCCGGACGGGCTGGCGGTGCCGGTGTACGTGCGTGATGTGGGGACGGTGGAGATCGGTCACCAGAAGGAGCGGGGGTTCGTGCGGTCGATGGGGGAGCCCTGCCTTGCGATGAACGTGATCCGCAAGACGGGCTCGAACGTGATGTCGGTGATGGAGGGGGTCCGGGGGCGGCTGGAGGAGATCCGGACGGACTTTTTGCCGCGGATCCATCCGGAGGTCGGGCCTCACCTGCGGATGCGTCAGGTGTACGACGAGACGACGTACATCGATTCGTCGATCGACCTCGTGCTGTCGAACCTGTGGGCGGCGGCGGGGCTGACGACGCTGTCGCTGCTCTTGTTCCTGCGGTCGGTCAAGAGCACGCTGATCATCGTGCTGTCGATCCCGATCTCGATCCTGGGGACGTTCCTGATCATGCTGGCGTTCGGGCGGACGCTCAACGTCATCTCGCTGGCGGGGCTGGCGTTCGCGACGGGCGTGGTGGTCGACAACGCGAACGTGGTGCTGGAGAACATCGATCGGCGGCGCTCGCTGGGCGAGCCGCCTCTGACCGCGATCTACCGCGGGTCGATGGAGGTGTGGGGTGCGATCCTGATCGCGACGCTGACGAACGTGGCGGTGTTCGTCCCGGTGCTGACGGTGCAGGAGGAGGCGGGGCAGATCTTCTTCGACCTGACGCTGGCGCTGGCGGCGTCGACGCTGCTGTCGCTGCTGGTGGCGGTGACGGTGGTCCCCTCGCTGAGCGCGGTCTTGTTCAAGGGCGACAACGCGCGGGAGGTGAAGGCGCACGCGGGGAACGGGATCATGGGCCTGTTCGGGCTGGCGCGGCTGATGGGGGCGATGGTCAACTCGCTGAGCCGGGTGATCTACTGGTGCATGACGGGGTGGCGGGGGTGGACGATCCGCCCGGCGGTGGTGCTGGTGTTCACGGCGGCGAGCCTGCTGGGCGCGCGGTATCTGGCGCCGCCGCTCGACTACCTGCCGGCGGGGAACCGGAACCTGGTGTTCGGCGGGCTGCTGATCCCGCCCGGCCTGTCGATGGAGACGCAGCGGTCGTATTCGCAGCACATCGAGTCGCTGGTCGGGCCCTACATCGAGAAGGACACGACGGACCCGGCGGTGCGGGCGACGCTGCCCCCGGTGATGCGGTTCGACGATCCGGCGCATCCGTTCGACCCTGTGGGGGTGGAGAACTTCTTCATCGGCGCGTTCCAGGGCGGCATGTTCGTGGGCGGGACGTCGATGGAGCCCCAGAAGGTGATCCCGGTCGGCGCGCTGCTGACGGGGACGATGAACACGATCCCGGCGACGTTCGGCGGCGCTCAGCAGGCGTCGATCTTCGGGTTCGGCATCGGGAGCGGGAACACGATCAACCTGGAGATCTCGGGGCCCAGCCTGCCGCGGGTCGTGGACGCGGCGCAGATGGCGTTCATGACGGCGGCGATGAAGTACGGGTTCGGGAACGTGCGGCCCGATCCGGCGAACTTCAACCTGACGCAGCCCGAGTGGCGCGTGCGCGTGACGGACGCGGGGCGGGAGCTGGGTCTGCGGACCGAGGACGTGGGGACGGCGGTGCGCGGGCTGTTCGACGGCGCGTTCGCGGGCGACTACATCCTCGACGGGCGGAAGGTCGACCTGATGGTGCTGCCGCGGGGTGAGAGCGGCGAGGGGCGGCTGCGGTACAAGGAAGAGCTGGCGTCGGTCCCGGTGGTGACTCCGGTGGGGAAGATCGTGCCGATCGATTCGATCGTGCGGATCGAGCCCGGGACAGCGCCGCAGGAGATCAGCCGGATCGAGGAGCTTCCCAGCGTGGCGATCCAGATCACGCCGCCTTCGGGCGTGCCCCTGGAGACGGTGATGGAGGAGCTGCGGTCGCAGGTGATCGAGCCGGGTCGTCAGGCGGGGCTGATCGACCGGACGATGCGCGTGCGTCTGGAGGGCACGGCGGCGAAGCTGGACGAGGTTCGGGCGGCGCTGTTCGGCCGGGCGGACGCGGACGGGCCGCGGAGCGCCTGGCAGACGGGCCTGATGGCGGTGGCGGGGCTGATCTTCCTGGGCGGGATGGCGCTGGCGGTGCGGTCGCTGCTGAAGGCGGCGTCGGCGCATCGGCGTGCGCGGGCGGCGCGGGGGTCGTCGCGGTCGCTCTACTTCTACGGAGCGGTGGGGGGGCTCCTGCTGGGTGTGGTGCTGGGGGGCGTGCTGCTGGGGGTGGCGGTGGCGCCGCAGCTTGTGATGGCGCGGTTCGTGTGGGCGCTGCTGGTGACGTACCTGCTGATGGCGGCGCTGTTCGAGAGCTTCCTGTATCCGCTGGTGATCCTGATCAGCGTGCCGCTGGGGATCGTGGGCGGTTTCCTGGCGCTGCGCATCGTGCACGAGTGGACGCTGATGAACCCGACGATCGCGCCGCAGCAGCTGGACGTGCTGACGATGATCGGGTTCATCATCCTGATCGGGACTGTGGTGAACAACGCGATCCTGCTGGTGGAGCAGGCGCTGAACTTCATGCATCCGGAGAAGGTGTCGGGGCTGGAGGATCAGGACCCGCTGCCGCCCTTGAAGGCGATCGCCGAGAGCGTGCGGACGCGTGTGCGGCCGATCTTCATGACGACGCTGACGACGCTGGTGGGCGGCTTGCCGCTGGTGGTGGCGCCGGGGGCGGGTTCGGAGATGTACCGCGGGCTGGGGGCGGTGGTGATCGGCGGGCTGTTCGTGTCGACGATCTTCACGCTGGTGCTGGTGCCGCTGCTGTTCAGCATGGTCCTGCAGATGCGCGAGGGGGTATTCGCGGTTCTGTTCGGCGAGAAGGACGCGCCGCCGGGCTCCGATTCGGACCTGAGCGCGGTGGAGGACGGCGCGGCGCCGGCCGAGCGCGTGCGTCAGGGTCGGCTGCAGCCGGCGTGAGGGGCGGCGCGTGGAGCGCCGGGGTCAGTTGAGGTCGAGGGCGCCGGGGGTCGCGGAGGCGGGGACGAGGGCGTGCACGCGCACGTCGGCGTCGACGAGGCGCCGGGCGGCGCGGGCGTCGCGGACGAACAGGTGCGGGGTGATGGGCCTGTCGAGGCTGAGGGTGTGAGGCCTGGCGGCGGCGGCGAGGAGCGCGATGTGCCGGCGGGCCCAGCGTGCGGCGAGGGCGAGGCGCTCGAAGCCGCGGTCGTCTTCGTCGAGAGTGAGCAGATGGAGGCCGCCCAGGGCGTCGACGGCGAGCTCGATGCGCGGATCGTCGGGACAGGCGGGGGCGAGGGGGATGTAGCCCAGCAGGGGAGCGAGCGCGGGAGCGCTGGCGTCAACCGTTCCGGGCGCGGGGGCGGTCGCGCCGGGCGTGTTCGCGGCGCGGGGGGCGGGCTGCGGGTCGGGGGAGGTTGTGCGGCCGGGGGCGGGGGCGGGGGCGGGGGCGGCGCCTGAGAGACGGTCGAGGAGTGCTGGGGGAGAGAGGTCGGTCGGGCCGCGGTAGAGGCTGAGGGCGCCGGTGGGGGCGACCTTTTCGACGACGGCGGCGAGCTCGAGTGTGGAGCCCAGGAAGAGCGCGGCGGCGTGGCGGAGCTTGGTCATGACGCGTTCGGCGTCGTCTGGTCCGACGCCGACGAGCGCGACTCCCGGCGCGGGGGGCGCGGACTCGCCGCGGGCGGCGCGGAGGTCGGCGGCGTGATCACCGCCGACGAGGACAGCCTTGAGCGTGCGGTAGGCGGCGACGACGGCGGCCTCGTTGCCTCCGGCGAGTACGGTGACGGCCGAGACGCGCGGGTCCTCGCAGGCGGCGGCCTGGTCGAGCTCGTCGAGCTGCAGGATGATGCGCTGGGCGGAGGAGAGGGCGCGGGCGATGGCCTCGTCGGCGTGCGCGAGCGGGGGCTCGTTCTGCGGGCGCGGGCGGGGCGTGAAGAGGTCGATGGCGAGCGAGCCGCTGGCGAAGCGGACGAGGGCGACGGTCTGTCCGGTGGTTTCGGCGCGGACGCGTGCGAACTGTGCGGACCACGGCGCGGCGCGGACGGGCAGATGACCCTGGACGAGCAGCTCGAGCGTGGGTCGCGGGGCGGCGGGGAGGTGATGGGGGCGGAGGCCTCGGGCGCCCAGGGGCGGCTCGGGTGCGCGTGCCGGGGCGGGGTGCGGCGCGGTCGGCGCGGCGGCGGGGGCCGAGCGCGTGTCGGGCCCGTCGAGGAACATGTCGGCGATGGCGTCGTACTCGGCGCCGGGTCGGGAGGCGAGCGGCCCCGAGGCGCGGTGCGGGTGAGCGAGTCTCAGGATGTCGACGTCCGGTGGGCCGGGCGTGGCGGGCATGGATCCTCCAGGCGCTTCACGCGATGGCGGCCGCGGGCGGCGCGGCCGGTGGTCTGGCCTCGCTCTCCAGCGGGACCACGACGATGCTATCGAGCTCGCCGAACTCGTTTTTCTCGAAGAGGGGGTTGAAGGGGTCGGGCCGGCGCTGGCCGTCGATGAGGAGGCGGTAGCGGTAGCGACCGGGCGGGAGGGCCATGCAGGCTTCGTGGATTCCGGCGGCGCCGTTGTAGCGGAGGGGTGTGCCGGCGGGGTCCCAGTCGTTGTGATCGCCGACGAGGGCGACGTGGGTGTCGGGTCCGGCGGGGTGGAGGAACAGGACGCCCCGGGAGGTGATGCGGACGCCCGCGAGCGGCGCGGCGACGGGGGCGTTGAAGGTTTCGGCGGGGGCCGCGGGAGCGGGGGCCGGGGCGGGGGTGGGGGCAGGATCGGCCGGCGTGCCTGTGAGCCGGAGGACGGGTCGCTCGGCGGCGCGCTCGAGCTCGCGGAGGACGCGGGAGACGCCGGGGTCTTCTTCGAGCTTTTCGGTGATCTCGGCGCTGCGAGCGCTGAGGCGTCGGGCGCGTTCGGCGAGCTCGGCGGCGCGGTTCAGGAGGCTGGGAGCGCGGGTGAAGGCGAGGGCTTCGGGGATGGGGGCCGGGCCCGCGACGGGCTGGGGCTCGTCGGCGGTGCGGGGAGTGATGGGCGGCTGGGCTGGGGCCGACTCGATGAGCTCGGGCAGGGGCGGCTCGACGACGATCTCGGGCGCGAGGCGCGGTGCGGTCTCGTAGAAGGCGGCCAGGTCGGAATAGTCGGAGGAGCCGGCGGAGGCGGGGTCGTGCTCGACGAGGGGCACGCCGGCGCAGGCGGCTTCCTTGAGCTTGGCGTCGTAGCGGATGGTGAGGGGGATGAGGGCGTTCTCGAAGAGGCGCTCCAGCTCGCGGAGGACGTCGGAGGCGAGGGCGGAGCGGTGCTCGTGGAGGGTGGGGAGGACGCGGTAGGGGGTGATGGAGCCGAAGCGGCGGCCCAGCGCGCGGATGGTGTTGACCTGCTTGGTGGCGCCCTGGAGGGCGAAGTATGCGGTCTCGACGGGGATGAGCACCTCGTCGGCGGCGCGGAGTGCGTTGAAGGTGAGCAGCCCAATGAAGGGCGGGCAGTCGAGGAAGCACCAGTCGTAGTGGGGGGCGAAGGGGGCGAGCGAGGCGGCGAGGCGGCGGTCGCGGTCTTCGCGGTCGGCGAGCCCGCCGCGTGCGGACTCGAGGCCGGCGAGTCGGGTGGTGCTGGGGATGATGTCTAGGCCCCGGGCGGTCTTCCAGATGAGGCGGTTGCGGTCGATTGGCCTGTGGTCGGGGGCGAGCATGAGGTCGCCCACGTGGAGGTCGATCTGAGCTTCGGGGATGGCCAGACCCAGGGCGCAGTGCGACTGCGGGTCGAGGTCGACGAGGAGGACGCGCTTGCCGATGCGGGCGAGAGCGGCGGCGAGGTTGATGGCGGTGGTGGTCTTGCCGCTGCCGCCCTTCTGGTTGATGATCGCGATGGTGCGCACGCGAAGCTCCAGATCGGGGCGACGTGGAGGGTCGGTGAGCCCGCGGCTGCGTCCACGCCCTCATCGCGCCGGATGATCCCCGTGAGGAGATCGGGCGGAGGTCGCGGTGCGCTTTGAAGTTGCGTTCATGGAGGGGCGAAGCCCCCCAGCGTCGGGCGGGGGCAAGGTTCAGGCGCGGATGGCGGCGAGGCCCGCGACGACGGCGGCGAGCGGCGGGTCTTCGACGACCCGGCAGCGCGCGGGGCCTTCGGGCAGGACCAGGCGGAGGCGGCCCGCCTGGACTTTCTTGTCGTGGTGCATGGAGGCCAGGATCTGATCGTCGGCGGGGAGGCCCCGGACGCGGGTGGGCAGGTGGGCGGCGGCGACGTCGCTGGCGATCTGCCGGGCGGCGTCGGGGGAGATGAGGCTGAGGGCGGCGGCGGTGTGAGCGGCGGCGACGAGGCCGAGGGCGACGGCCTCGCCGTGGTGGAGCGGGGCGCTGGCGGGTGTGTCGTCGGGGGAAAGGGAGGGGACGGTTTCGATGGCGTGGCCGAAGGTGTGTCCGAGGTTGAGGAGGGCGCGGCCGCCCTGGGCTGAGGGTTTTTCTTCGCGCTCGTCTTCAGAGACGAAATGGGCCTTCACGCGGAGGTTGCGGAGGACGAGCGACTGAAGGGCGGCGTCGTCACGGCGGAGGAGTCGCGGGAGGTCGGCGCGGGTGTCGTCCGCAAGGGAGGGGTCGACGTCGGCGGAGATGAGTGCGTGCTTGAGGCACTCGGCGAGGCCCGCGCGGAGCTGGCGGTCGGGGAGGGTGGCGAGGAGGGCGGTGTCGGCGATGACGGCGGCGGGCTGCCAGAAGACGCCGACGAGATTCTTGCGGAGGTGGGCGCGGTCGTGGAGGTTGACGGCGGTCTTGCCGCCCACGGAGGCGTCGACCATGGAGAGGAGGGTGGTTGGGCACTGGATGACGGGCGTGCCTCGGCGGTAGATGGCGGCGACGAAGCCGGCGAGGTCTCCGGTGATGCCGCCGCCGAGGGCGATGACGGGGTCGCGTCGTTCGTGGCGCGTGGCGGCGAGGGCGGCGAGGAGATGCTGGGCGGTGTCGAGCGACTTGCGGTCTTCGCGGGGGAGGATGCACTCGGCGGTGACGTCGAAGCCGGCGCCGTGGAGCGAGCGGCGGGCGCGGTCGACGGCGGTTTGGGGCAGGCCGGCGTCGGCGACGACGAAGGCGCGGGAGGCGGCGGGGTCGAGGGCGGCGCGGGCGAGCGGGCCCAGCTGATCTGTGAGGGCGGGGCCGACGTGGACGTCGTAGCGGCGCGGCGGCGACGGCGGGAGCTGGATGGTGAGGCTGTTCATGCGCGGTGCGGGGAGCGCGGTCCGGCGGGGGTGATCAGAGCCAGAGTGTCATGCGCAGCCAGTCGATGACGGGTCGGAAGATGATAGTGCCGAGGGTTCGCTCCCCCGCGTCGACGCGTGCGACGCCTTCCATGCCGGGGCGTGCGAACTCCGGGAGTTGATGGAGGCGGAGCTGGGCGCGGACGACGGTGCGGCCGGCGCGGATCTGGGCGGCGGGGTCGAGCTTCTCGACGGTGAAGGCGATGGACTGCTGCGGGTATGCGGCGAGGGCGAGCGAGCCGGTCTGTCCCTGCTGGAGGTCGGCGATGCGCGATTCGGGGATGAACATGTCGGCGCGGAGGGCGTCGAGCGGGGCGATCTCGAGGAGGGGCTCGCCGGCGCGGACGGGCGCGCCGCGTTTGCGGGCCAGTTCGCCCGCGAGGACGACGCCGGGCTCGGGGGCGCGGAGGACGGCGCGCTCGATGCGGTGTTCGAGGAGCTGGATTTGGGCGCGGGCCTGCTGGGCGCGGGCGCGGGCGACCTGTGCGTCCGCCTGGTCGCGCTGGCGGAGGGCGATGGCGGCTTCGCGGTCGGCAGCGTCGAGGCGGGCGCGGGCGGCGGCGAGTTCGAGGCGAAGCTCGGCGTCGTCGAGGCGGGCCAGGGGCGCGCCGGCCTGTGTGATGACGTCGCCCGGTTCGACGGCGGCGTCGAGGAGGTAGCCGTCGAAGGGGGCGGGTATGACGCGCTTTTGGTCGGCTTCGAGGCGGAAGGGTGCGTCGACGTGGAGCGTGGCGGGCGCGAAGGCGAGCGTGAGAGCGGCGGCGAGGGCGGCGAGTGCGGCGAGCTTGGCGGCGGTGTGGCGCGGGCCCAGGATGAGGGCGGCGGCGTCGCGGAGGTCGGCGGCGAGGCGGGGGGCGAACCAACGGCCGTGACGGTGGAGGGAGACGATGCGGGGCGCGATGAACTCTGCGAGGAGTCGGGCGGCGCGGAGGTCGGAGTCGTCGAAGGTGGTGCGGGGGTCGCCCGGGGCGCGCTCGAGCGTGAGCACGCCGACGACGCGGCGCGGGGTGCGGAGCGGGACGGAGAGGACGGAGGTGGAGGCATGATTGGCGGCGAGCTCGGCGGCGGCGCGGGCGATGACGGGCTCGTCGGGGGGCGCGGGGAAGAGGACCTCGATGTCCTGGTCGGCGCACTCTTCCATGGCGGCCTCGAGGTCCTGGGCGAGGCGCGTGGTGCGGATGAGGCGGTCGGTGTGGCTGATGGCGGCGAGCGTGACGCGGCGGCCCTTCACGATGCCGAGCGAGGCGCGGGTGCAGGACCAGGCGGGCGCGAGTGCGTTGACGAGTGCGAGGGAGGCGGCGAAGAAGCGCTCGTGATCGCTGAGGGATGAGGCGACTTCGAGTACGGAGCGGAGGAGGGCTTCGCCGGCGGCGAGTCGGAGGTTCTGCTCGAGGAGGACGTGTGCCTCGAGTGCGTCGGCGAGGAGGCCCAGCGTGCGGACGCGGGCGGTGTCAGGTGGAGGGCCCTTGATGAAGTAGAGGGCGGCGTGGCGGCCCACGTCGGGCTGGCGGGCCGGGAGGGGGACGACGACGATGGAGCCGACGAGCTCGGGGCGGGCGGTCGCGCCGGCTTCGACGGGCATGACGCGGATGGAAGGGGCGAGGCCTGCGCGGGCGAGGATGTCGGCGGCGCGGTGGAGCCACTCGGGGTGCGGGGGGTGCGGGGCGTGCGCGGAGTGGGGCGGGGAAGAGGGAGAGGAGAAGGCGAGGATGCGCGCGGGGGGAGCGCCGGCGGATGATGGCGGTGCGGCGGGGGGGAGCTCGATGAGCGCGGCGCCCGCGGCGGAGGCGGCGGCGCAGTGCTCGGCGAGGAGGTCCGCGAGCGGCTCGTGCGCGGGGCGCGCGGGGGCGTGAGCGGAGGGAACGGACGATGTGGCGGGGTGGGGGTTCATGCGCGGAGCGGGGCGGGGCGTTGCGCGGCGGCGGATATCATCGGCGGAGCGGCGGCCCGTGTCGATCGGGAGGCCCTCGGGAGTTTTCGCCGCGGCGGGTTCGGTGCGCGAGACTGGAGGCGGGCGGCGTGTCGACTTCGCTGGCGTGCGGTCTGTGGCTGGCGGGTGCGCTGATCGGCGCGACGGGGGCGGGCGCGGGCCGTGCGGCTGACGGGCCGGGCGTGGTGATGGTGGAAGCGATCGCGGAGGCGCGGCACGATCTGGACCTCGGGTTCACGGTGCAGGGTCGGGTGAGCCGGGTGCTGGTCGAGGCCGGGGAGCGCGTGGAGGCGGGGGCGCTGCTGATCGAGCTGGAAGATGATGAGGGTGCGGCGACGGTGGCGCTGTTCGAGGTGCGGGCGTCGAGCGGGCTGGACGTGGAGGCGGCGGAGGCGGAGCTGAAGCTGGCGGAGAACGAGTTGGGGCGGCTTGAGGATGCGATGAGCCGGGCGGGGGCGGCGCCGTTCGAGGTTGAGCGGGCGCGGCTGGAGGTGACGCGGGCGCGGCTGTCGCGCGAGCTGGCGGAGCAGCGGCGCGAGGAGGCGCGGGCGCAGCTGGCGCAGGCGAAGGCGCGGCACGAGCGGTACTCGATGCGGGCGCCATTGGCGGGTGTGATCGAGACGGTGCTGGTTGAGCCGGGTGAGCTTGTGGATGAGGTGCGGCCCGTGCTGCGGCTGGTGCGGGCGGACCCGCTGCGGATCGATGCGGCGACTCCGGTGGGGATCGCGGCGGGGCTGCGCGTGGGGGGATCGGCGCTGGTGAGGTTCAAGGAGGGTGGGCGGCAGGTGCGCGGGACGATCGTGCAGATCGGCGCGGTGGCGGACCCGGGGAGCGAGACGCGGCTTGTGCGGATCGAGGCGGCGAATCCGGAGGGGGAGCCGGCGGGTTCGCACGTGATGGTGGAGTTCGGCGCGGCGGAGGCGGCTGCGGCGGGGGGAGACGCGGGGCGGCGCTGAGTCAGAGGCGGCTGGAGGTGAAGGGGAGGGACTGGTCGAGCCACTCGTCGGCGCGGAGGACGGCGCGGCGACGCTGAGCGGCGCGGGCGGCGGCGCGGGCGCGGGCGAGGGCGATCAGCGCGAGGGCGGCGAGGCGGAAGGCCGGGCCCGGGAGCGAGCGCGCGAGCGTGCGGGCGACGGGTGCGGCGAGGTCGGCGAGGAGCTGATCCTGCAGGTTGAGGATGGAGATGGCTGAGCCGGGGTCGCCCTGCCGGGCGGCGCGGCCCGCGAGCTGGCGGTCGAGGCGCGTTGATTCGTTGAGCTCGGCGATGATGACGTGGAGTCCGCCGGCGCGGGCGGCGTCGGGGGTGAGGGCGATGTCGGTGCCGCGGCCTGCCATGTTGGTGGCGATGGTGATGCGTGCGGCCTGGCCGGCGCGGGCGATGACGGCGGCCTCCTCCTCGTGGTTGAGGGCGCTGAGGAGGGAGTGGGGGAGCGCGGAGGCGGTGAGGACGCGTGAGAGGGCCTGGCTCTGGGCGATGGTGCGCACGCCTATGAGGACGGGGCGGCCGGCGGAGGCGGCGCGGCGGGCCTCGGCGGCGACGTCGGCCAGGGCGTCCGCGGCGCGGGCGTGGACGCGGGCGGGGAGCGTTGTGCGGCGCGAGGGCCGATGGGTGGGGATGCGCACGACGGGGAGCGAATAGAAGAACCAGAAGGCGGCGCGGTCGTCGCGGGCGGTGCCGGTCATGGCGCCGAGCGATCGGTAGAGCCTGAAGAAGCGCTGGAAGCTGATGCGTGCGAGTGTTTCGAGGGGCGGGCGGAGCGCGAGGTGTTCCTTGGCTTCGATGGCCTGATGGAGGCCGTCGCGCCAGGAGCGGTCGGGGGCGGCGCGGCCGGTGGCGTCGTCGATGATGACGACGCGTCCTTCGCGGATGATGTACTGGCGGCCGTTGTGGAAGGCTTCGCGCGCGAGGAGGGCCTGGGCGAGGAGTTCTTCGGCGCGGCGCGGTCCGGTCCAGAGTCCGCCCAGGGCGAGCTGCGCGGCGCGGAGGGCGCGGCGGCCCGAGGCGGTGAGGGTGATCTCGTTGTGCTGGCGGTCGATGGTGAAGTCGCGGTAGAGCTCGAGGGTGCGGGCGAGTTCGGCGGCCTGGGTGTAGGGGGTGTGGTGGTCGGCGGGGGCGGCGGAGGGGGCGGGGGCGGAGATGATGAGGGGTGTGACGGCGTCGTCGAGGAGGAGGGCGTCGGCCTCGTCGACGATGGCGGCTTCGAGGCCGCGCATCACGAGACGATCGACGGGCCTGTGGCGCGCGAGGAGTCCGGCGGCGAGCGAGGGTGTGGAGCGGAGCTCGAGGCGGTCGCGGAGGAAGTCGGCGGCGGCTTCCTTGCTGGTGAGGTAGGTGATGTCGGCGGCGTAGGCGCTGCGGCGGTGGAGGGCGTCGGACTGGGCGGTAATGGGTGCGGCGGTGAGATGGAGGAGCTGGTAGACGGGCGACATCCATCGGGCGTCGCGGTCGGCGAGGTAGTCGTTGGCGGTGAGGACGTGGCAGCCCCGGCCGCGCCATCCGGCGATGGCTGCGGGCATGGTGGCGGCGAGGGTTTTGCCTTCGCCGGTGGCCATTTCGGCGAGGCATCCCGAGGCGATGGCGAGCGCGCCGGCGATCTGCTCGCGCGTGGGCGATTGATCGAGGGCGCGGCGCGCGGCCTCGGCGACGAGGGCGCAGGCGGTGAGCGTGTCGTCGGGGTTGTCGCGGGCGAGGCGGAAGCGGGCGCGGAGGGTCGCGACTTGCTGGGCGAAGCGCGGGGCGTCGAGCGCGGCGAAGTCGGCGGCGCGGCGCTGGACGATTGAGGCGCGGGCGAGGAACGGGGCCGGGCGGGCGAGGGGCCTGCGGATGAGGCCCGAGATGTGATGAGCGAGGGCGTCGAGGCCTCGGAGCGGCGGGCGGCGCGAATGGAGGGCGGGGAGGGCGCGCCAGCGGAGCGGGGCGTCGTGACGCGGCGGGGCCGGGGCGGCGGAGTGCGGGAGGGAGAGTTGCGTCATAGCCGGAAGCGTTCCTGGAACGCGCGGCGGAGTGCGTCGAGGGCCTGGAGGCCGATGGGTCGATCGGGGAGCGCCATGCGGACGATGACGGACTGGCCCGGGGCGAAGGGGGCGCCGGGGTCGAGGAGGAGGCGGACGTCGAAGGCCTGCGCGGCGGGTGCGGCTTGGGGTTCGGGGTCCGCGTGCGCGGCGGTCCAGGCGGAGATGATGGTGAGGCGTGAGGCGGGGTCGCCGCCGGCGGGTGTGATGGATTCGAGCGTGGCGGCGGCGGAGGGAGCGCGGGGGGCGGCGACGCGGGCGCGGCGTGCGGCGGCGTCGATGAGCCGCGCGGCGGTTTCCTGTCCGGCGGAGGCGCGGACGGCGAGATGCGAGAGGTCGGCGACGATGCCCAGGGGCGAGCCGCGGTTGAGGTAGGCGCCTTTGGCGATGGCTTCGTCGCGGACGAGCCATGTGCCGGGGAAGGGGGCGCGGACGGTGAGGTTCGCGAGGGATTCTTCGGCGAGGTCGAGCTGATCTTGGAGGGCGGCGAGGGCGCCGGCGAGGCGCTGGGCCTCGGCGGGGTCGGCGGCGAGTGCGACGCGGCGGGCGGTGAGGACGGCGTCGCGCTCGGCGGCGAGGACGCGGCGGCGGGCTTCGAGGTCGGGGTTCGAGGCTTCGAGGAGGATGTCATCGACGAAGGAGGCGGCGGGGGCGGCGCGGTCGATCCAGCCTTCGGCGCGGGCGAAGACGCGGTCGTAGCGGGCGGGCTCGACGGTGCCGGCGAGGCGGACGTGCTGCGGGGCGGGGATGACGGCGAGGGCGAAGGCCGCGACGGTGAGCGCCAGCGCTGAGCTGATGAGGGCGCGGGGCCTGACGCGCGTGAGCTCGGGGGACGTGAAGAGGTAGCGGAAGAATGTGGCGGCGGGGAGGGCGAGCCAGAGGGCGGCGAGGAGCGCTATGAGCGCGACGCCCAGGATCCACTGGCGCTGCGCGATGAGCAGGGCGATGCCCACGCAGAGGACGGCGCGGTAGGCGAGCGCGGCGGACCAGTAGAGGGGGAAGAAGAAGCGCTCGAAGGGGGAGAGCTCCGGGGGCGGGACGCGGACGTGCCAGATGCGGCGCTTGATGAAGGAGTGGACGGCGTCGCGGCTGCGGGAGGCGAGGTTGGGCGTGCCCAGGAGGTCGCAGAGGATGGCGTAGCCGTCGAGGCGCATGAGGGGGTTGATGTTGAAGATGACGGTGGAGACGCCCGCGATGAGCATGACGTGGAAGGCGGTGTCGTGGAGGAGGGTGCCCTGGGGCGTGCGGGCCCAGACGACGGCGGCGATGGCGGCGCAGGCGAGCTCGACCATCATGCCGGCGGCGCCGACAATGACGCGGTCGCGCGTGCGGCGGAGCCCCCAGCTCGAGGTCGCGTCGACGTAGGGAGCGGGGACGAGTACGAGGAGCATGAGGCCTATGGAGTGGACGGCGCCGGCCTCGCCTCCTTCGCGGCGGCCCAGGCACTTGCAGGCGAAGCCGTGGCCCAGCTCGTGGAAGAGCTTGAGGGCGATGAAGACGGCGAAGAGATACGCGGGGTGGGCGGAGTCGATGGCGGAGCGGGCTTCGAGGGCGAGGGATTGCTCGCGGCCGGCGAGGTGATAGAGGCCGGCGGCGAGGAGTGCGAGCCAGGCGATGAAGCCGGCGCGCGTGAAGGCGAGGCCGACGAGCGGGGCCCAGCGCGCGAGGAAGGCGTCCGGATCCCACAGGGGGATGCGGGCGAAGAGGGCGTTCATGAGCGTGGAGCGGGCTTCGAGGGCGATGCGGCGCCGGCGGCGCTGGAGGAAGGCGGCGGCGTCGCCGGGGTCGCTGGAGGCGATGAGGTTCGCGGAGGAGAGCTGGGCGAGGATCTGGAGGGCTTCGCCCTGGGTGGGCGCGTCGTCTCCCAACTGGGTGGTGACGATGGCCCAGGCGTCGGCGACGGAGCGCCGGCCGTCGAGCAGCGCGACGAAGCGGTAGGCGCTTTCGGAGAGGCGTGTGTAGCGGGCGCCTGTGGGGTCTTCGGCGATGTGCCAGACGCGGCCCCGGAAGACCTGGCGGATGGTGCGGACGGAGGGCCTGAGGCGCGGGCGGAGCGCGGCGACGCGGTGCCACGATTCGTGGAAGGTTGGGCGCTCGGGTGTCATGCGTCGGGGCGCTGCTGGAGAGAGCCGGGGGATGGTAGCGCGGGGGGACGACGGGCTCAGTTGATGGTGAATTCGGCGGAGGGCTTCTCGGCGGGCTTGTCGTCGGACGGGGGCGCGGTGGTGACGCGGTCCGCCGAGACTCCCGAGCCTTCGACGAGGGCTTCGACGACGGCGGCGGCGCGGGCGGCGGCGAGCTCCTCGAGGGCGTTGGGGGCGAGGGTCTGGCGCTCGGCGAGCTTGTGCTCGTAGTCGCTGAAGCGCTTGTTTTCGTCGGGGATGGACTGGCGGGAGGAGACGATGGCTTCGCGGCCGAAGGCCTCGCGGTAGGCGTCTTCGAGGGCGTTGCGGTAGGCGGGGTCGGCTGGGGGCGGGGCGTCCTCGGGCTGGGGGATGGTGGACTTGGGCAGGCCCAGACCGGCGCGGAGGGCGGCGAGCTTGAGTGCGGGCTCGTCCTGCGGAGCGGCGCGGCCCACGACGGCGAGGCGGAGCTTCTCGCGCTTGGCAAGGGCGGCGGCCATGGCGTCGAGGGTGCTGAGCGCATCGGGGGAGAGCTCCGCGGAGCCCGGCGGGAACTCGACCATGGAGAGGTCCTGACCTTCGGCGAGGCCGATGATGCCGCCCAGGATCTTGAAGGGGGCGGTGGCGGCGCCGACGAAGACGTTCATGAAGGCCTTCCAGATGAGCCCGCCGAAGGAGAAGGCGGGGTCGTTCATGTCTCCTGAGAGTCCGATCTGTCCTTCGACGCGGTCGTTCGAGTCGCGGAGGAGGTCGAGGCCCAGCTTGATGGGGACGTCGGGTGCGTCGGGGCTGTCGACCTTCTGTCCGAGGTGCATGTTGTCGAGGGCGAAGTTCATGTCGCCCTCGACCTTGCCCGCGCGGATGGTGAGGGGGATGTCGAGGGTGGCGCGGCCCGACTCCACGAGGTAGCCCACGTAGCGGCCGGCGAAGGGATCGAAGGGCTTGAGCGGGACGGCGGCGACGCGGAGCGTGAGGTCGCTCTCGCGCGGGAGTTCGAGGGGATCGAGTGCGCCTTCGAACTCGACCTTGCCCGTGCCGGCGACGCGCGAGGTCATGCGGACGGTGGAGCGGGAGCCGGGCCGGGTCGAGAGGGACTGGGCGTTCACTTCGAGGTCGGAGACGGTGAGCGGCGGGGCGTCCGAGCCCGCGGGGTCGCGGATCTCGAGCACGCCGGAGCTGATGCTGAGTTCGGCGATGCGGGCGCTGAGTGGGATGTTCGGGGGAGTGAAGCGGCCGGCGGCGGGGGACGCGGTGTCGCTTGAGTCCGGCGGCGTCGATGGGGCGTCGGGAAGGAGGGCGAGGGCGGCCTTGATGTGCGGCGCGGTGATGGCGAGGCGGTCGAGTTCGACGGAGTTTGCGGCTTGGTCGAGGGTGAGGCCGGCGAGTTCGAGAGACTGGACGGCGGCGTCGAGCGAGAAGAGGTCGGGCGCGGTGATGGCGATGTCGCGCAGGGTGAGCGAGCCGCGGTAGGTGGCGGTTCCTGAGAAGGCGGCGGAGCCGTTGGCTTCGATGCGGCCCAGCGCGGCGTCGACGGGGCCCATCGGCGCGCCCTGGTAGCGGGCGCCCTGCACGGTGGTCGTGCCGTCGTAGGCGAGAGCGGGGAAGGTGTCGGCGGGAGTGACGGTCAGCTTGCCCTGGGTTTCGAGGGCGGCGAGCTCGAGAGCGCTGGAGCCCAGGAGCGGAGAGCGGGCGGAGAGGCTTTGAAGGCGGACGACGCCTTCCCACGCGGCCCGCGGCTGATTGCCCGGGAGGAAGCCCACGTCGAGCGAGCCGTCGGTCTGGAGCTGGGCGAGGGTGAGGGCGGGGTCGGGGCCGGCGGAGTTCACCTGGATGGAGGCGAGGCTGGCGGCGCCTTTCCAGGCGCCGGTGAAGGCGCGGTTTTCGTCGCGCGCGGATGTGAGGTTGCCTTTGACGGAGAGCGTGCCCGCGGCGAGGGCGATGGAGGGGGCGGCGTCGCCCGCGCTCTCGGGGAGGTAGGGGGCGAAGGGGGCGAGGGAGATGTCGGTGAGCGTGACGGGGCCCGCGATGGCGGGCGTGAGGGGGTCGACGTCGAGCTTGAGGTCGGCGGCGCCGCCCTGTGCGAGGGTGAAGGAGAGAGAGAGCGGTGTGCGGAAGTGCTCGGCGGAGGAGACGGGGCCGGCGGCGAGGGCGAGATCGCGGAGGTTCAGCTCGACGGGGGCGCGGGGAGCCTGGTCGAGGATGTTGACGGCGCCGCCGCTGACTTCGAGAGCGCCGAGGCTGACTGTCCAGCCGGTGAGCACGTGCTCGGCGAGCTGGAGCAGAGCGACGCGGACCTGCTCGACGGGGTACTCGATGGTTGTGGGGTCGACGGCGGGGACGGCGGCGTCGGGAGTGGGAGGGGTGCGTCCCTGGGCGGCGGCGGGCGCGTCTCCGGCTTCCGGGGCGAGGCGGGCGAGTGAGATAACTCCCGCGGCGTCGCGGCGGACGTGGATGACGGGGCTGTCGACGGTGAGCTTGTCGAGGTGGGCGGTGCGGGCGGCGGCGTCGATGGAGGCGGCGGCGGCGGTGAGGGCGGGGAGTTCGAGCGTAGGGCCGTCGGGCTGCTCGATCCTGAGGTCCTTGAGGGTGAGCTGTGGGAGCGTGGCGGAGACGACGCGGGGCGAGCGGACGGGGGCGAAGTCGTAGTGGATGGTGGTGGAGAGAGTTCCCGCGGCGATGGCGCCCTCGGTGCGTTCGCGGGCGTAGGGCATGAGCTTGGGGAGGGCGACGTCTGTGATCTCGAGCGTGCCCTTTGAGGAGATGGGGTCGGCGCGGAGGGTGCCGGTCCAGGTGAGGCGCTCGCCGTCGGTGGTGCGGGCGGCGAGGGTGGCGGGGCTGTCGTGATCGGGGCGGGTGTCGAGTCCGGTGAGTTCGAAGGTGAGGCCTTCGACGATCTTCTCGAAGGCCTGGGAGGGTCGTGTGTCGGCGAGGTGGAGCTCGGCGGCGTCGACCTTGAGCGAGCCGACGACGAGGCGGGGGATGGTCTTGAAGCCGGGAGCGGGAGCGGGGGCCTGCGCGGAGGAGGCGGGCGCGGGCGAGGGCTTGAGGAGCGCGGCGAGGTTGAGCGAGCCGTCTTTCTCGAGTCGTGCGGAGACGAAGGGCCTGTCGACGGCGGCGCGGAGGAGGTGTGTGCCGCCTTTGAAGAGGGAGTCGACGAGCTGGAGGTTTCCTTCGAGTGCGTCGAAGCCCAGGACGCGCTGGCCTGCAGCGTCGAGGACGTTGAAGCCTTCGAGGCGCATGGAGAGTCGGAAGGGGTTTGTGTAGGCCTTGGCGAGGGAGGCGGAACCGCTGAGGCGCTTGTTGAGTTGGGGGATGGCGACGTGGCGGATGAGGAGGGGCACGCCGAAGAACCCGAAGAGCGTGTAGAGGGTGAAGCCGACGAGCGTGGCGATGGCAAGGCGGCGGGGCCACCTGCGGCGCGGAGCGGCGGCGGGCCTTTGGCCGGGCTTGGAAGGCTGAGCGGGTTTGGTCGCGGACTTGCTCATCGGCGCATGCTAAATCGTGCCGACGGCGCGGGCGAGAGCGTTGAGCATGGAAGGGATCCGTTCGCGGGGCGGAGGGCGTGGCGCGGCGGAGCGGCGTCCCGGGAGGGGGCTATTTCTTGAGGAGGCGCTCGAGGTAGTGGATGTCGACGCCGCCCTGGTTGAAGCCGGCGTCGGCCATGAGCTCCCGGTGGAGGCCGATGGTGGTCTTGATGGGCTCGACGACGAACTCGCGGAGGGCGCGGTCCATGCGGCGGATGGCCTGGGCGCGGTCGTCGGCGTGGACGAGGAGCTTGGCGATCATGGAGTCGTAGTTGGTGGGGACGCGGTAGCCCGGGACGACGTGGGTATCGAGGCGGACGCCCGGCCCTCCCGGGACTTCCCAGCGTGTGATCTGTCCGGCGCTGGGCGCGAAGTTTCGCTGCGGGTCCTCGGCGTTGATGCGGCACTCGATGGCGTGGCCGCGGATCTGTACGTCGCGCTGCTTGAAGGGCATGGGCTCGCCGGCGGCGACGCGGATCATGGTTTTGACGATGTCGATGCCTGTGATGAGCTCTGTGACGGGGTGCTCGACCTGGACGCGTGTGTTGACCTCGAGCATGTAGAAGTTCTGCTTGTCGTCCATGAGGAACTCGACGGTGGCGGCGCCGTGATACCCCGCGCTCTTGATGAGGCGGGCGGCGGCCTTGCAGACTTCTTCGCGGCGGCGGGGGTCGATGTGGGGCCCCGGGGCTTCCTCGATGAGCTTCTGGTGGCGTCTCTGGACGGAGCAGTCGCGTTCGTAGAGGTAGACGGCCTCGCCGAACTTATCGCCTATGGTCTGGACCTCGACGTGGCGGGCGCGTTCGAGGTATTTCTCGATGAAGACGGCGCCGTTGCCGAAGGCGGCCTGGGCCTCGTTCTGTGCCTGCTTGATTCCGGCGCGGAGGGCGACCTCGTTGTGGGCGACGCGCATGCCCCGGCCGCCGCCGCCGGCGGAGGCCTTGATGATGACGGGGTAGCCGATCTTCTTGGCGATGGAGGCGGCTTCGTCCTCTTCGGTGATGGCGCCCTCGGAGCCCGGGAAGACGGGGACCTTGGCGGCCTTTGCGGTCTGCTTGCAGGAGACCTTGTCGCCGAGCTTTGCCATGGCCTCGGGGGTGGGCCCGATGAACTCGATGCGGCAGTCGCGGCAGATCTCGGCGAAGTGCGCGTTCTCGGCGAGGAAGCCGTAGCCCGGGTGGATGGCGTCGGCGTTGGCGACTTCCGCGGCGGCGATGATGCGCGGGATGTTGAGGTAGCTCTCGGCGGCGGGCCCGCCTCCGATGCAGATGGCCTGATCGGCGTGGCGGAGCCAGGAGCCCTCGCGGTCGGCCTCTGAGTAGACGGCGACGGTGCCTATGCCCAGTTCGCGGCAGGCGCGGATGATTCGGAGGGCGATCTCGCCGCGGTTGGCGATGAGGACCCGCGAGAACATGTGTGGTTTCTTGCTCATGAGGAGGGAGGTTCGGTGCCGGAGCGGCGGGCGGAGCGGCGGCCGGCGGTCCGATGCGGGCGCGGGGCGGGTTGGGGGTGGCGCGCCCGGTTGCTCAGGCGGGTCGGACGAGGAAGAGCTTCTGGCCGTATTCGACGGCGTCGCCGCTCTTGACGAGGATCTTCTCGATCTTGCCGGAGCATTCGGCCTTGATCTCGGAGAAGACCTTCATGGCTTCGACGATGCAGACGACGGTGTCCGGTCCGACGGAGGCGCCGGCGGCGACGAAGGGCGGGCTGCTGGGGTCCGGGGCGGAGTAGAAGGTGCCGACCATGGGCGACTTGATGGCGACGAGGTCCGCGTCGTCGTCGGGGGGCGGTGCGGCGTGGGCGTCGCCGCTGGCGGCCTGAGCGGCGGAGGCCGGCGCGGCCTGCACGTGATGGACGACGGGCGGGCCCATCATGGGCGCGTAGGCGGGCTGGGCGCGCTTGATGACGACTGTTTCCTGCTGGTCCCTGAGGTCCAGCTCGGAGAGGTCGTTCTCGGTCATGAGCTTCACGAGCTCTTTCAGTTTCCGATAGTCAACCATGGAGGGTCGCCCAGTCGAGGTCTTTGGGGAGCGAGCAGAGGTTCTGCGCACCGCGCTTTGTGATCAAGATATCGTCTTCGAGGCGGACGCCGCCGACGCCGGGGAGATAGATGCCCGGCTCGATGGTGACGACCATTCCGGGCTCGAGGATGGTCTGGTTGAATCGGTCGAGGCGCGGGGCCTCGTGGATGTCGAGCCCGATGCCGTGGCCCAGGCCGTGGCCGAAGTGATCCCCGAAACCGGCGTGGCGAATGACGTCGCGTCCCGCGGCGTCGAGCTGTGCGGCGGGGATGCCGGGCCTGGCGGCGGCGACGGCTGCCTGGTGCGCATCGAGGACGACGGAGTAGACGTCCCTGAGGCGTTTGTGCCAGCGGCCCAGGGCGAAGGTGCGGGTCATGTCGGAGCAGTAGCCGCCGAGCCTGACGCCCCAGTCGATGAGGAGCGGCGTGCGGCGCGCCAGTCTCTCGGAGCCCGGGCGGTAGTGGGGCTTGGAGCCGTTGGCGCGGGCGGCGACGATGGTCTCGAAGCTCATGGCGTCGGCGCCGCGGGTGCGGCACTCGTATTCGAGCCGGGCGGCGACGTCGCGCTCGGTCTGGCCCGGCCTGACGGTGGGGAGCGTGGCGAGGAGCGCGTCCTGCTGGATGGTGATGGCGCGGCGGATGATGTCGAGCTCCGCGTCGTCCTTGACGGCGCGGGCGCTGGTGAGGACCGCGGAGGCGTCGGCGAGTCGGACGCGGGGGCCCAGGGCCTCGGCGAGGGCGTCGCGGGCGGCGGCGGTGAGCCCGCCGAGCTGGAGGCCCACGGCGCGGACCTTGAGCGACCTGAGGGCGGCGCGCTGCGCCTCGAGCATGGTCCCCTTGCGGATGATGATCTCGATGCTTCCGGGGAGGTGGCTGAGCTCTTCCTGGAAGCGGAAGTCGGAGATAATGATGAGGTCGCGCGCGGTGACGATGGCGCAGGAGGCCTCGCCGGAAAAGCCGGTGAGGTAGCGGATGTCGTTCGGGACGGTGACGAGGAGGCAGGCCAGCTTGAGGTCGCGGAGGCCTTCTCGGAGTGTGCGGAGCCTTGCGGCGGTGCGCGGCCGCGGCGGATGAGTTGCTCGAGCCATTGGGGGGCGGAGTATACGGAGCGCCGGCTGGCGGGCGTGTCAGGGCTGGTCCGGCGGCGGGCGCATGGAGACGGGCGGCCCGAGCACTTCGGCGGCGAGGATGGCGCGGCGGAGGGCGTCGCGCGTGAGCTCGCCGCGGCTTCCCAGGAGGAGCGCGCGGGAGGTGGGGGCGCGTTTGGCGGTCTGTTCGGCGATCACGCGTTCCTGGCGTGCGGCGGCCTGCTGAGTGAGAGTGCGTTGGCGGGCGAGCTCCTCGCGGCGCTGGGCCTCGATCTGCTCGGCGAGTCGGGAGGCGCGCTCACGCTCGGCGAGCTCGCGCTCGCGCTGGAGGCGCATGACGTCGCGGGGGTCGGGGGCTTGCCCGGGCCGGGGTGTGTTCTGGAGCGTGCGCTGGGGCGGTGTCTTCTCTGAGGGTGTTCGGGCGGGCGGTCGGTTCTGCGGGTTTCGCGGGGCGGGGGGTTGGCGTCTCTGGGGCGTGCCGCCGGTGGGGACGCGTTCGACGATGACGCCTCCGGGCGGGATGGCTCCCCGGCCGGTGGGCGTTGAGGTTGAAGATGTGGGCGCGGGGGCGGGGCCGCGGACGACGACGGGGCCGGCGTCGGTGCGCGAGCGTTCCTGCTGCTGGCGGCGGAGCTCGCGGAGCTGCTGCTGGCGCTTCTGTGCGAGCTCGGCGAGCTGCTCGCTCTGCGAGGTCGGGCGGGCGGGCTCTTCGGGGGGGCGGCCCGTGCGGAGCTGCTCTTCGTATCGGCGGCGCTCGCGTTCCTTCTGCTCGCGGATCTGGCGCTGCTGTCGGAGCTGGCCGATGATCCACGAGAGGGCGGACATCGCCATCACGAGGATCAGGGGCCAGAGCTGGTTGCCGAACTGATTCATGCGTCGGGGGGAGTGTATCCCGGCGGCCGTCAGGTGATGGTTTCGGCCGGCTAGCGACAGGCTTCGCGGAGGGCGGTGAGCGCGGCGGGAGCGTGCAGGGCGAAGGGCCAGGTGCGGTCGAAGGCGACGTCGCGCGAGGCGAGGCGGTCGCGGGCGGCGCGGGCCTCGGCGTCGAGGGCCGCGAGCGCGGGGGCGGCGGCGGCGCGGTAGCGCTCGAGCCACTGGTGCATGCGGAGGTATTCGGGAGCGGGGTCGGCGTGATCGGCGCGGAGCTGGGCGATGCGGCGGACGAAGGCGGACTTTTCGGCGGCGGCCGCGGCGTCGCCGATGAGCGCGGGGTCGTGGCGCGCGCGGTGGGCGCGCCAGCGGGCGCGGGCGACTTCGGCTTCTTCGATGCGCTTGGGAGCGAGCGGGAGGTAGAGGTCGGCGGTGGCGACGGCGGCGGGGGCGAGGGTGACGCCCAGCCAGGCGGAGAGCCAGTCTTCGGTGACGGGGTCGTAGACGGCGCCGCCCTTGCCGTGGATGAAGAGGTCGCAGGCGTAGAGGCGCACGAGTCCCGTCATGACGAGGGCGCGCGGGGCGATGATGGCGGAGGGGTCGGCTGGGTCGGTGCTGAAGACGCGGGCGCGGGGGCGGCCCGGCGCCAGGCGCCAGAGCGGGAGCTCGACCTGCTGGGCGTCGTTCGTGATGCGGAGGCGCGTGAGGCCGCTGTCCGGGAAGCGCTCGACGGCCTGGTTGTAGAGGTCGGCGGCGCGGCGCGCTTCCGAGCGAAGTCGGGCGATGAAGTCTGAGCCGAGGGAGACGGACCCCAGGGAGGTGGCGGCGATGAGAGGCCGAAGTTCGAGGAGAGGCGTGAGGAGGTCGAAGACGGCGCGGGCGACCTGCAGCGCGGCGTTGGGCTCGGAGCGGCGCGCGGCGAGCGCGCGGGCGATGTCGCTGAGTCCCTGGCGGACGGATCGGAAGACCGGCTCGTCGCCCGGCGGGTTGGGGGGCGGGCCGGGGTCGAACGCGGGAACGTTGCAGGCGGCGACGCCCGCGCGGGGCGCGGGGCCCAGGGTCCACTCGCGGGCGCGGAGGGCGCCTTCTTCGTGCGCGGGGTAGCGGAGTGGCGTGTAGTCCTGTTCGTCCTGATCGACGACGAGCCAGGCGGCGGCGGCGCTGATCTGGCGTGCGAGTGAGTCGGCGGCGAAGTACTTGGCGAGGATTCCGGCGTGCCAGACGTGGGCCTGATGGCCGGTCATGATGACGGGCCTGTCGACGGGCAGGCCCAGCTCGCGGCGGAATGCGAGGGCGCGCTGGTCGCTGCGGACGGTCTGCCAATGCTGGAGCGCGAGGTCCGGCCACGTGTGGCGCGGGGGGCTCACGAGGACTCTCATTTGCCGGCGTATCCGAGCGGGCTGACGTGCCGGGACGAGGGGGGCAGGCGGCCCTCGCACCGGTCGATCTCGCGCTGAAGGATCTCGCGGTAGTGGGCGTAGCGGACGTCGTCGTTGCGGAGCGGGCCGCCGAAGGTCCGGTTGGGGTCGTTGTAGATGAGCTTGACGGGGAGCTCGCGGATGGTGATTCCGGCGGCGACGGCCTGGACCCAGAACTGCATGGGGAAGGCGTAGCCGTCGACGTCGAAGGCGAGGTTCGAGACAGCGGAGGTGCGGTAGGCCTTGAAGCCGCAGAAGGCGTCGGTGATGGCGAGCCCGAGCCGTTCGTTGATCTCGCGTGTGATTGCGTGGTTGATGTGCCTGCGGGCGGGCGGCGGGGAGTCGTTGTCGCCGTAGGCGGAGAGGTAGCGGGACCCGGAGATGACGTCGGCGTCGTCGCGTGCGATGGCGTCAAGGAAGCTGGGGATTGCCTCGGGCTCGTGCTGCTCGTCGCAGTCCATGGTGATGACCCAGTCGAATCGGTCGACGCGGGCCCATCGGAAGGCGTCTTGGAGCGATCGGCCATAGCCGCGGTTGGCGGCGTGGCGGATGACCTCGACGGGCATCTGCGGGAGGAGGCAGGGGGTTGAGTCTGTTGAGCCGTCGTCGATGACGAGGATGTTTTCCGCGTGTTCGCGGACTCGGCGGAGGACGCGGAGGACGTAGCGTTCCTCGTTGTAGGTGGGGATCGCGATGAGGGTCCGCATGGTCCGTGATGGTAGGGATGCAGGGCCGGTTCGGCGGGGCGGAGCGTTGCTCACCGCGGGACGGTGATGGTGCGCATGCCCTCGCCCCGGTAGTTGCCGGTGGCGAGGTCGACGGTGACGCTGTCGGCTTCGAAGGTCTGTCCGGTGTCCGCGTCGTAGAGCGAGACGGCGCGCTCGGGCGCGGCGGGGTCGGCGGCGGCGGTGATCTGGCTGGCGGCGGCGTCGTAGGTGAGCGAGTGGGCGAGGATCTGGAGCTGCTTGTGCGAGGCGGCGACGCCGCCGGTGGCGATGGCGCGCTGGAGGGTGATTCCCGCGTCCTGCGAGCCGGGCTGGGGCTCGGTGAAGAAGATCTCGAGGAGGGCGCACTGCAGGTCGGTGATGTCGGTAGTTCGTGCGTCGCGGTGGCGTATGCGGACGAGGCCCGACATCTCGCCGCGGCGCTGGGCGCGGTCGAGGCGCATGGAGTTTTCCCATGTGAAGAGCGAGGTGCCCCGGGCGGAGCGTCCGGCGAAGAGGGCGGTGCCCGCGGGGGCGGGGGCGGCGGGGTCGGGCTCTTGGGACGCGGAGCGGTCCTCGAAGAGCAGGAGTCCGGCGCCGGTGACGGCGAGCGTCGATTGGAGCGCGTCGAGCTCGATGGACGGGCCGCGGAGCGCTGCGAGGCTTTCCAGGACGCCGGCGCCGGAGCCGGGTGCGTAGCGGCGGAGCTCGACCTCGGCGGGGGCTTCGGTCGAGCCTTCGAGCAGGGCGCGGGCGAAGCGGCGCGCGGGCGACTGGTCGGGCGCGTCGGCGGGATCGGTCGAAGCGGCGGAGGCGTGGGCGGCGGGATCGGTTGAAGCGGGCTCGTCCTGGGCGAGCTCGATGACGATGCGGTCGGCGCGGCCGGCGTGGCGCTCGACGGGGCCGAGCTGGGCGCGGACGTCGGCCTCGCCGTCGAACTCGACGGTTCCCTGCGCGTCGTTGTAGAGGGCGGCGCCGTTCCAGCGGATGTCGAGGACGGTGTCACCTTCGCGGGCGCCGGCGGAGCTGCGGCGTGTGTCGAAGGCGGCGGAGCCCGGGCCGAAGACGGTGAGCGCGCGGGCGCCCTCGGCGAAGCCGATGCGCATGGATCCGCCTGTGATGGAGGCGAAGCCCTCCGGGCCGCGGCGCGAGATGGTCGCGGGGGCGCCGACGAGCTCGATGGTGTCGAGCTGCTGGTCGGCGCTGAGGGTGTCGGCGAGTGTCTCGATCTCTTCGGGGCCGTCGTCGGTGTCGCGATCGAGGCATGCGGCGACGGCGCCCTGGGCGCGGAGGGCGGTGACGGCGAGCTCGCCATCTTCGTCGGGGCCGAGGGTGGTGCTGATGCGTTCGGCGGCGAGGCGCTGCCCCTCGCGGGAGGCGACGGCGGCGCCCGAGACTTCGGCGGCGGTGGGGCGGGGCGAGCCCTCCTGGTCGGGCTCGAAGGCGACTTCGATGGTGTCGCCGCGGATGTGTCCGCCGGCGGAGTCGTATGCGGCGGCGGCGCCGGCGAGCGTGAGCCGGGCGAGCGCGGCGCGGAGTTGGCCGGCGGGGTCCGTGTGCGTGGTGAAGCGTGCGCGGAGGTCGCGTGCGGCGACGCCGGCGTCTCCCTCGAAGACGCGGACGGAGCCGGACATGCGGAGGTCCTTGGGGAGGACGGGGCCGCTGCCGACAGGGCCGCTGGCGGTGTCGAGGAGGAAGTCGACGCGGTCGGTCCATGTGGCGCCGCGGGGCTTGGGGCCGCGCTCGGCGGGCTGGTCGGCGGCGGGGGAGAGAGCGCCGAGGAGCCAGACTTCGCCCGCGCCGTCCATGGAGCCTTCGCCTGTGGTGAGGTCGATGTCGACGCCGCGGGCGAGAAGGTCGGCGAGGTCGGGGAGCGTCATGTGGACGTCGCCGGGAGCGGGCTGGCGCGAGCCGAGGGTGAGGCGGCGGGTGGTGAGGGCGTAGCGGAGTTCGGGCGCGCGGAGCGTTCCGCCTGAGGCGGCGTCGCTGACGCGGACGGGGGCGCCCGCCGCGCTGGAGATGCGGAGCGCGACGTCGTCGTCGCGGAGAGCGTCGGGCTCGTCGGCGGAGGGGCGGACTTCGAGCGGGCCGGAGAAAGTGAATGTTGCGGAGACGGGCTGCGCATCGTCGTCGGGAGCCGCGGCGTCGGGAGAGGGAGAGTCGGGGCCGGGGTCCGATGCTGCGCCGGGCTGAGGCGCGGGCGCGGCGGCGGGCTCGAAGGGGGCGACGGCGTCTTCGCGGAGCTCTCCGTCGACGAGGCGGGCCCAGACTTCGACCTGGTCTCCCTCGAGCGTGCGCGGGCCGACGCGGACGCGGACGTCGCCCTGCACGGTGGCGCGGTAGTGCTGGATGACGGGCTCGGCGGGCGGCTGCTCTGCGCGGGGCGGCTGCGCGGGGTCTTCGGTGGACTCGGGAGGTTCGTCGCGCGTGGAGGGCGGCTGGGGGGTGTATGTGAGCGTTCCGCCGCGCTCGATGCGGAGGAGGTTGAGGGGCCGGGCGCGGTCGCGTCCGAGCCGGAGTGCGAGGCCCTGGCCCTGAGCGCGGAAGCCCATGCCGTCGAAGACGACGGCGTCGGGGGTGGTGAGCTCGCCCAGGGCGGTCTCGAAGGCGAGGCTGGGCGAGGCGACGCGGGCGAGGGGCGATTCGTCGTCGCGGACGGGGCCGGCGCGGGCGCCCTCGACCATGCGGATGAGGACGTCTCCTTCGAGTTTGCCCGACTCGGGCTCGCGATCGCGCGAGGGCCAGACGATGGTGCCCCGGCGTGCTTCGATGACGACGGTGCGCTGTTCGTCGATGGCCCAGACGCGGGGGGAGTCGACTTCGAAGAGTCCGCCGGCCCGGGGATCGAGGCTCTTCCATGTCATCTTGGAGACGAGGCGGCCGGTGTCGGGGTCGACGCGTGTCCAGACTCCTTCGTCGGCGATGGCGACGAGATCCTGGACGGGTCCTCGGCCGGTGCCGCCGACGGTCTTGGTGGCGGGCGGCGGCTGGCCGATGGCGGCGGCGGGGTTTGGGGCGGGGGCGGGGGCGGTCTGCCCGCCGCGCGTGAGCATGGCGACGAGGACGACGCCCGTGACGGCGGTGAGAAGAAAGAGAGCGGCGAGCTGACCTTTGGAGCGGAAGGTCATCGCGACGATCAGCCCTCGACGACCTTGATGGCGATGAGGTCCTGCACGTCGAGCAGTCCGACGGGGCGGCCCCGGTCGTCGACGACGGGGATCTCGTCGAGCCTGCTCTCGCGGACCATCTGCACGGCGTCGCGGACGAGGGACGCCGAGTGGAGCGCGCGGGGTCCGCTGGTCATGACGGACTCTATGGGCCTGTCGAGGGCGGCGGGGTCGGCGAGGACGAGGCGGCGCAGGTCGGCGTCGGTGAAGATCCCGGCGAGGGCCCCGGCGGCATCGACGACGAGCAGGGCGCCCGTGCGGCGGCCCAGCGCGGCGGCGCGGGTCTCGGCTTCGCGGACGGTGACCCCCAGCGCGACGACGGGGAGATTCGTGCCCGCGCGGAAGCGGAGCACGTCGAGGACGGGGCGGAGCAGCCCGCCCAGCGTTCCGCCGGGGTGGCGGCGCGCGAAGTCGTCGGATGTGAATCGGCGGCGCCGCGCGACGGCCAGGGCGAGGGCGTCGCCCAGGGCGAGCGTCGCGGTGGTGGAGCAGGTGGGGGCGAGGAGGTCCTCGGTCGCCTCCGTGGCGGGCCCGATCGAGAGCGCGACTGTGGCGAGGCGTGCGAGGGTGTTGGTGGGGTGGCCGCGCTCGGGCCCGGCGGTGATGGAGATGATGGGCACGCCGTCCTGGCGGAGGAGGGCGGCGAGGGCGACGACTTCCTCGGTCTCGCCGGAGCGCGAGAGGGCGAGGAGGCAATCCTCGCGGCGGATGCGACCGAGGTCGCCGTGGGCGGCTTCGGAAGGATGGATGTCGTGCGAGGGGGCGCCGAGAGAGGAGAGGGTGGCGGAGATCTTCTTGCCGATGAGTCCGGACTTGCCCAGGCCCGAGACGAGGATGGACCCGCCGCGCTCGGCGCAGGAGGTCATGAGGTCGACGGCGTGGGGGAAGCGTTCGTCGAGGAGGGCGGCGGCGGCGTCGATGGCGCGGGCCTCGGCGCGGAGGGTCTCGGCGGCGGAGTGCAGTTCGGTGTGCCTGGCGGCTTGGTCGCTCACGCTGGTCATACGGTACAGTCCGCCGGACGCGTCATGGCGACCACGGAAGACTATGCCGTTCGGCTGGAGGGCTTCGAGGGCCCTCTGGACCTGCTGCTGCACCTGATCCGGCGCGCGGAGGTTGATGTCAGCGAGGTGTCGCTGGCGTCGATTACGGATCAGTACCTGCGGTTTCTTGAGAAGCTGAGCCGGATCGACGTGGACCCGGCGGGCGAGTTCCTGGTGACGGCTGCGACGCTGGTCGAGCTGAAATCGCGCGTGCTGGTTCCCCCCGAGGACGATGAGGAGCCGGGCGAGGCGGGGGCGCTCGTTGCGCGGGACGCGGGCGATCCGGCGGCGGAGCTGGTGCGTGCGCTGCTCGAGTACAAGCGGTTCCGCGAGGCGTCGGAGAAGCTGGAAGCGCGCCGTCAGGCGTGGCTGCAGCGCCGGCCGCTGGGCGCTCTTGGTTCGCCGGCGGCGCCGCCCGTGCCCGAGGGGTACGAGCCGCCGCTGGACCTGGAAGACCTGAGCCTGTTCGATCTTGCGCAGGCGTACGCGCGGATCGCGTCGACGGTGGTGTTCGAGCGGCTGGGTCAGCACGCGGTGGTGGATGACGACACGCCGATCGAGCTGCACGCGGCGGACATTCTGGAGCGGCTGCGGGAGCGGTCGGCGGCGGGGAGCGCGGGGGCGGACAACGCTTCGGGGATGATGCCGCTGCGGGCGCTCTTCTCGGGGAAGAAGCGGGTGGAAGTGATCGGGATGTTCCTGGCGGTGCTGGAGCTGGTTCGGCAGCGTGCGGTGCGCGTGGCGCAGCGCGGGGCGGATCAGGACGTGACGATCGCGCTGACGGAGGGGGAGGAGCCGGCGCCGAGCGCTATGAAGCCGCCGGAAGGGTCCGCGGGTTGAGGGTGTCTGCGGGCTGAGCGCGGTTCAGGCGGCGCTGGAATCGCGCTCGGGGCGCGGGCGGGTCGTCTTGACGCGGACGATGGGCTCGGCGCGGAGCTTGGGGGGCTGTGTCGCGGGCGGGCCGCCGGCTTTGGCGGCGATTGCCTGCATGGCGGTGGCGACGGAGGCGAGGTCGTGGGCGAGCTCGCCGCGCATGCGGGCGATGAGGTTGATGATGGGCTCGGGGAGCGGGCCGTCGGGGCTGGGCTCGAGAAGGACGGCGCGCCAGGGCTCGAGCATTTCGAGTGCGTCGGCGGCGAGGCCGACGGTTCGCTGGACTTCCGCGGCGATGGAGCGGGCCTTTGCCTGTGCGTCGGCGGCGCGGGCGGCGGCTTCGGCGAGCTTGTCGGCGGTGGCGCCCGCGCGGGCCTCGATGGCTTGGGCCGGCTCGAGCAGCTTGCGGGCCTCGTGGACCTTTTCGAGGGCGCGGGCGGTCTGGGCGTCGAGCGACTGGCGCTGGGCGATGAGTTCGTCGGAGAAGGCGATGGAGCCGTCGAGGGAGCGGGCGAGCTGCGTCGCGGCGGATTCGGCGCGGGCGTGGATGCCGGCGAGCTGCTGGGCGGCGGTCTCGGCGCGGCGCGCGGCGGTCTCGATGCGCTCGAGGTTGTTCGTGAGCCCGGCGGGGGCGGAGAGGAGCTTCTCGGCGCGCTCGCACTGGGCGCGGAGGAGCTTCTCGGCGGCGAAGACGGTGGTCTCGGTCTGCTGCACCAGCGTGGCGCGGGCGCGATCGAGGCGTTCCATGGCGGAGGCGACGCGGGCCTCGGCCGCTTCGACGGCGGCGGAGAGGCGGGAGGCGTGTTCCTCGTGGGCGGCGGCGAGCTGCCGCCCCAGGTCGGCGGCGCGGGCGTCGAGCTCGGCAACGCGGCGGTCCACGATCGCCGCGAGGCGCGACTCCATCTGGGCGCCGGCGGAGGCGAGGTCGGCGGCGCGGGCGAGCAGCGCGTCGACCTCGGAGGTGCGCTGGGCGAGGGTCTTGAGGACGCGCGCGGAGAGCTCGACCTGCTCGGCGTTCTTGCGGGAGGCTTCGGTGAGGAGGGCGTGGAGCTTCTCGGCGTCGGCGGAGGCGAGGCGGACGGCGCTGCCGCGGGCCGCGGCGTCGTCGATGAGGGCGCGGAGGCGCGCGGCGAAGTCTTCGAATGCGGCGCGGTCGATGACGCGGGGCGAGAGGAACAGGTCGCCCGAGGGGTTCTGGAGGTGCGGGTCGGGTGAGAAGGTGGTCATCGGTAAGCGGGGTGTGCGGGATGGTGTGCTGATGGGTTATCGGCGTGAGAGGGCCCGGGGCTCGACCCGCGCGGGAGCGAGGGAAGGGATCTGTAGGGCCTCCGCCCTAGAATGCCGGCCATGACGCCCCCGCCCACACGCACGCGCCCGAGCCCCGGCTCGGGCCCGCCCGAGCGCCGGGGAGGCGGGCGCGGCGGGAGCGGATCTGGTCGGGGCCGGGGGGCGGGGTCCGGCGGCGCGGGTTCGCGGCGCGGGGGGATCCGTCTGCAGAAGGTGATGGCGGAGGCGGGGATCGGCTCGCGGCGGGCGTGCGAGGCGCTGATCGAAGAAGGGCGCGTGGCGGTGAACGGCGAGATCGTGCGGGACATGCCCGTGATGATCGACCCGCGGCGGGACACGGTGCTGGTGGACGGCGCGCCGATGGAGCGGTACATCCCCAAGCAGGTGCTGGACGAGCGATCGCCCGCGGCGAAGCAGCTGAAGGTGTACGTGATGCTGTACAAGCCGCGCGCGACGCTGAGCACGGCGGCGGACGAGCAGGGGCGGCGGACGGTTGTGGACGTCGTGCCGCACCCGAGCGGGGCGCGGCTGTACCCGGTGGGGCGGCTCGACTACGACACGATGGGGCTGATCCTGCTGACCAACGACGGGGAGCTTGCCAATCGGCTGACGCATCCGCGCTACGGCGTGGAGAAGACGTATCGCGCGGTGGTGAAGGGCCGGCTCGACGCGGAGGCGCGGGAGCGGCTGAACGTGGGGGTCTATCTCGCGGACCGGCGCGAGGGCAAGACGATGGGGGCGTCGCGGACCGAGGGCGTGTCGATCACGATGGTGAAGGAGGAGGCGGCGCGGACGATCCTGGACATCACGCTGAAGGAGGGGCGGAACCGGCAGATCCGGCGCATGCTGGCGAAGCTGGGGTGCCCGGTGCGGAAGCTGGTGCGGATCGCGATGGGCCCGGTGACGCTGCGCGGTCTGAAGCCCGGGGAGTGGCGCGACCTGACGGACGCGGAGCTGCGGGCGCTGCGGCAGGCGGCATCGGGCAAGGGGCCCAAGGGGGTCGAGGAGCGTGCGCTGCGGAGGTCGCACGCGATGAAGCTGGGGCCCACGCGGTCGCAGCCGGGCGTGGATGAGGATGTCGAGCTTGAGGATGGGGTTGAGGAGCGCGAGCCTTCGCGGGGCCGGGGCATGGGGACGGGAACGGGCGGCGCGCGTGGCCGGGGCGAGCGCGGGGCGGCGCCGGTGCGCGTGGGCGATGCGGGCGCGGGAGTGTTGTCGCGGCGCGTCAGGCCTGAGGGAGCCAAGCGCGCGAGCGGCCCCGGTCAGCAGCGCGAGGGGCGTGAGACGCGCGAGAGGCGTGATGCGCGCGATACGCGTGAGAGGCGCGATGGGCGTGATGCGCGCGATACGCGCGAGAGGCGCGATGGGCGTGATGCGAAGCGCGGGGCCGGTGGGGCCGGTGGGGCCGGGGGGGCGGCGGGGGCGAAGGGGCGCGGGAAGGGCTGGTCTGCCGGGGGCAAGCCCGGGGCGATGAAGGGCGGGAAGCCGGGGGGGCCGATGGCGCCGAGGGGCAAGCCTGGCGGGTCGCGGGCGGGCGGCGGGGAAGGTCCCGGGAGCGGTCGTGCGGCGGGTGCGCCGGCGGCGCGAAAGCAGGGCGGGGGCGGATCGAAGAAGGCGGGCGGAGCCCGTGGCGGGGTGCGGGACGGGCGTGCGGCATCGAAGTTTCCGCTGGCGGAGGCGCCTCCACGGCTGCGCACATGAATGACCTTGCGATGAGACTGGGGCGGCGGTGGCAGAGCCGTCCTGTGCGGTTCATGATCGACCTGGCGCGGTTCGGCGGCCGACGGCTGTACTACGACAACGCGCCGGAGATGGCGGCGGCGCTGGCGTATCGCACGATCTTCAGCCTGATCCCGGTGCTGGTGCTGGCGCTGGTGCTGTTCAAGGCGTTCCTGGGCGAGCAGGGGATGAAGAACGTCCTCGCGGACCTGATGGAGTACACGGGGCTCAACCGCATCGAGCTGCGGACCAACATGGACGGGTCGACGGCGCCGATGAACCCGCTGGGCGACAACTGGTTCGTGGGCCCCGCGCTGCCCTCGGACACGGCGGGGATGCCGGGGCCGGTGAACGGCGGGAGCGGCGGCGAGGACGGGGCGCACGATGAGGCGCAGAGCGGGAGCCCGACGCGGCTGGCGGACACGGTGCAGCAGTTCGTGGAGCGGACGGTCGAGCGGATCCAGGAGCTGAACTCGGGGCTGATCGCGGTGGTGGGCATCCTGGTGCTGATCTATGCGGCGCTGTCGCTGATCATCCAGGTGGAGCAGGCGTTCAACACGATCTGCCGGGCGCCGTCGGGTCGGAGCCTGCGGACGCGGCTGACGAGCTACACGTTTTTGCTGGTGCTTGGGCCGGTGTTCCTGGTGGGCGGGTTCTTTTTCAGCCGGGCGGGCGTGGAGTGGCTGTCGGGTCTGACGCCGGGGTTCGCGGCGCCGCTGAACCTGATGGCGCGGTTCGTGATCACGTGGGCGCTCCTGATCGCGGCGTACTGGCTGATGCCCAACGCGCGGCTGAAGTTCCGCTCGGCGGCGGCGGGTGCGTTGCTGGCGGCGGCGCTGTGGGAGGGGGCCAAGTCGCTGCTGGCGGCGTTCGTCGCGTACCTGGCGAACCCCGATACGGGCGGGCAGACGGCGGTGTACGGGTCGCTGGCGCTGCTGCCGATCTTCCTGACGTGGGTGTACATCACGTGGCTGATCGTGCTGCTGGGGTTCGAGGTGACGTACGCGGTGGAGACGGTGGCTTCGGGGCGTCACCTGGCGCTGGAGCGTGAGGACAAGCTGCCGATCGTTGACCCGGCGATGGCGGTGGTAATCATGGGCGCTCTGGCGGAGGGGTTCGAGCGCGGGCAGGCGATGACGGGCGAGCAGCTCGCCAAGCGGTGCGGGCTCGCGGAGGCGACGACCGATCGCGTGATTCAGCAGCTCATCAAGCGTTCGTTCGTGCACCGCGTGGCGGACGCCAAGGACGCGGATGAGAACGCGTATACGCTGGCGCGGCCCCCTGAGAGCATCTCTGCGGCGGACATCCTGACGGCGATGCACGACCTGGCGGGGGATGCGCCGGCGCCGGCGAACGGGCAGGTCAGCGTGCTGGGGCTGCTCAGGCGGAGCCAGCTGGAGGCGCTGTCGACGATCAAGCTGACGAGCCTGAACGGGACGCGGGCGGCGAAGCCCGGCGAGGCGGGCTGAGGGCCGGGTCGGGCGAGGGGTGGCGTGCTAGGCTTTGAGCGTGCGCGTTCATTTCAACGGATCGCTGGTGGAAGCGGACGAGGCTCGTGTGTCGGTCTTCGACCGCGGGTTCCTTTTCGGCGACGGTGTGTACGAGGGGCTGCGGACGACGGCGGGGCGCGACGGCGTGCCGCGGGTCATCGGTCTGTGGCACCACGAGCAGCGGCTGGCGGAGGGTCTGCGCGAGTGCCGGCTGAGCGGGTTTGACGCGGCGTCGCTGGGCCCTCTGACGGAGGAGCTGGTGCGCGGGAGCGGGCTGGTGGAGGCGTTCGTGTACTGGCAGATCACGCGTGGGACGCCGGCGGGGGCGGCGGGGCCCGAGCGGCCGCGCGTGCCGCGGGGGCCGATCAGGCCGACGGTCCTGGGGTACGCGACGGCGGTGAGGCCCGTGGCCCAGTGCACGGAGCCCGAGGTGAAGCGGGTGGCGCTGCGTCCCGATACGCGGTGGCTGCGCGGGCATGTGAAGTCGATCTCGCTGCTGGGGGGCGTGCTGGCGGCGTTTGAGGCGGACGAGCTGGGGTGCGACGACGCGGTGATGGTGCGGGACGGGCTGGTGACGGAGGGGACGGCGACGAACGTGTTCCTGCACGACGGGCGGTCGTTCGTGACGCCTTCGCTCGAGAGCGCGCCGATGCTGGCGGGAGTGACGCGGCGGCTGCTGGTCGATCACGGCGTCGGTGGGGCGGCGGTGGTGGAGCGGCCGGTGCGCGAGGCGGAGCTGCGGGCGGCGCCGGAGGTGATGCTGGTGGGGACCAAGACGATGGTGGCGAGCGTGGTGTCGATCGACGGCGCGGCGGTGGGGGACGGTCGGCCCGGGCCGCGGGCGCGTGAGCTGCTGGCGGCGCTGGTGGAGGCGGTGGGGCGCGACGTGAACTCGGCGGGGTCGGCGGCGCGGAGCGTGGCGCGTGTCTGAGTCGTCGATGAACCTGCTGGCGGTGAGCGTGGGCAACAGCACGACGCGGCTGGGGCGTTTCCGCGGGCGCGAGCTGCTGCGGTCGCAGCGGCTGATGAACGCGCAGCAGGCGGTGCTGTTGCAGCAGGCGCGGTCGATGGTCGAGGAACTGACGGCGGAGGCGGACGGTGGTCCGGCGGCGGTGGTGGTGGCGTCGGTGAACGAGCCGGCGGCGCGCGGGCTGGTCGACGCGCTGGGCGAGACCCCGGGCGCCCCGATCTACCGCATCGGGCTCGACCTTGCGATCCCGATCGAGACGGCGCTCGCCGAGGGCGCGACGCCCGGGCAGGACCGGCTGCTCAACGCGCTGGCGGCGTACGAGAACATGAAGCAGGCGTGCGTGGTCGTTGACTGCGGGACGGCGGTGACGGTCGACTTCGTGGACGGGATGGGCGTGTTCCAGGGGGGCGCGATCGCGCCCGGGGCGGGGATGCAGCTGGCGGCGCTGCACGAGCGGACGGCGGCGCTGCCCTCGATCGTGCTGGGCCGGCCCGACGCGGGTCCCTTCGGGAAGAACACGGCGGAGGCGATGCTCAACGGGGTGTATTTCGGCATTCGCGGGCTGGTGCGGATCCTCGTGGAGCGGTACGCGGAGGCGTACGAGGGGTATCCGCCGGTGGTGGCGACGGGCGGGGACGCGGCGCTGATCTTCGATGACGATGAACTGATCGACCGGATCGTGCCTGATCTGACATTGTGGGGGATCGAGGCGGCGTGCCGGCGGGCGCTGACGGATGACGAGGACCGCGTGGAGCCGGGGCGCGGCGAGGACGCATGAAGGCGTCGGGGGGCGTGCGCTTCACTCTGGGGACGCCGCCGCCGGTCGATGGCGGGGCGGCGATCGCGGTGTTTCACCTGGCGGCGCAGGACGGGGGCGCGCTGGACGCGGCGCTGGGCGCGATCGGCGCGGGGCGCGTGGGGGTGGGAGCGGTGGTGCTGCGGGATCTGGCGGGTGTGGACCGGGGTCTGGTCGCGCGGGTGAGCGAGCGTGCGGCGCTGCTGACGCCTCACGGCGGGGCGGCGATCATCGCGGCGCTCAGCGACGAGTTGGAGAAGGCGGGGATCGTGCGGGCGGGTGGGCCGGAGCCGGGCGAGCTTTTCCCCGAGGCGCAGGACGAGATCGAGGCGTGCGCGCTGGATGCGCTGTGGCGCTCGGCGAGCCCGCGCGCGGCGGCGATCGTGCTGGAGCATGCGCGGCGGTGGCGGGCGGGAGAGGGGCGCGAGGTGGATGAGCGGACGGCGGCGGCGCTGGGGCGGCTGCTGTCGCCGCCGCTGGTCGCGCTGATCGGCCCGGCGAACGCGGGCAAGAGCACGCTGACCAATCTGCTGGCGCGGCGGAACGTGTCGATCGTCTCGGACACTCCGGGGACGACGCGGGACCATGTGGGGGTGATGCTGGTGCTGGACGGCGTTGCGGTGCGGTGGATCGATACACCGGGCGTGAGAAGGGACGTGCCGGCGGAGGAGGCGGAACTGGAGCGGGCGGCGCAGGCGGCGGCGCTCGAGGCGGCGCGCGGGGCCGACCTGCTGGTGCTCGCGGTTGATCCGGTGGTGGGCGAGACCGACCCGGCGGACGTGGGGCTTGCGGGGATCCCGGTGGTGCGGCTGGCGATGCGGGGCGATCTGGGGGCTCCGGCGCGGGGGTGCGCGGTGGGGACGGCGGCGGGGGCGGGGCGCGGGTCGGAGGAGGTGGCTCGGGCGGTGCGCGGGGCGCTGGTGCCTGAAGAGGCGCTGCGGGTGGCCGGGCGGTGGCGTTTTCACGCGGGTTTACCGGGCCCGGCGGCGGTGTGAGAGGCCGCGGCCCGGGGAGAGAGCGGGGGAGTACACTGTGGGGCTCGAACGTGCTGCCCATTCCCTGCGAGGTTATTCATGAGTCTGGACGATCGTCAGCAACAGATCCAGGTCGGAGCGGGTCTTCAGGAGTCGCGTCTCAACACCGATCTGATCGCGTGGCTTGAGAAGTACGGCACGTGGATCCTGAGCGCGGTGCTGGTCGTCGTTGCGGGGTATGTGGGGTACACGCGGCTGCAGCAGTACCGGGCGGACAAGCTGGACCAGGCGTTCGCGGCGCTGACGGCGGCTGCGGGTCAGCAGGGGGCCGACGGCGTGCTCAACGGCAGCCCGGACAACCTGCTGCGCGTCGCGGAGGAGCACAAGGGCCAGGGCTCGATCGCGGAGCTGGCGCGGCTGAACGCGGCGGAAATCTATCTGGGGTCGGCGCGGCGCGGGCTGCGGCCCGGGGCGGACCTCGCGGCCACGAAGCCCGAGGATGTGCTCAAGCCCGATGAAGTAACGCAGATGGTGCAGTCGGCGCGGGGGCTGTTCGACCAGGTTGTGCAGGCGACGTCGGGCAAGGCCGACGTGGCGCCGCTGAACCTGCGGGCGCGGTGGGGGCAGGTGGCGGCGGCGATGTCGGCGGGGCAGGTGGATCAGGCGCGGACGATGCTGAGCGAGCTGGCCGCGGCGGCGACGAAGGCGGGATTCCCTCAGCAGGCGGCGGAGGCGACGAAGCGCGCGGGCCGGCTGGACGCGTACGCGGCGAACGTCACGCTGCTGAGCGATGCGGACCTGCCTGCGATCGCGGCGTCGACGCCGGAGCAACTGGAGCAGTCGATCTCGATCGACGGGGCCGATCTGGACCTGGAGCGGATGCCGCCCGGGTTTGTTCCGCCGGGGTTCGAGGGCTCGACGGGTGGCCCGGCGCCTGCGCCCGCTGAGGCGCCGCCGGCGAGCGCACCCCAGCAGACGGAGCCCGCCAAGCCCGCGGAAGAAGCGCCCAAGCCCTGAGCGACGCCTCTTGAGCGCGGGGCAAAGGAAGGCGTCTTGTCAGCTTCCGAGGAAGCCGAACGCAAGCACCGCTCGCTGATCCTGCCGGGGGGTCGGGTCGATCCGGACGCGGTGCGTCTGGCGATCGGCGGCGATGAGCAGGACGCGACGGTTGATGAGGCGGACGACGGTGGCGAGAGCGAGGGGCTCTGCCGCGTGACGTTCAAGCTGTCGCGCGACCTGGACAAGCGCCTCGACAAGTATCTGACGGACCGCATCTCGTTCATGAGCCGGAGCCAGCTGCAGCGGCTGATCGACGAGGGGGGCGTCTCTGTGAACGGGCGGGGGGCGAAGGCGTCGCAGAAGCTGCGGCTGAACGATGTGGTGGAGGTGGCGCTGCCGCCGCCGCCCAGCACGGAGATCCAGCCCGAGGCGATCCCGCTGGAGATCCTGTACGAGGACGATGCGCTGATCGTGGTGAACAAGCAGCCGGACCTGATCGTGCATCCGGCGCGGAGCCACCTGAAGGGGACGCTGCTCAACGCGCTGGTGCATCACTTTCGCGGGGGCGGCCCGGGGCTGTCGTCGGTGGGGAAGGAGTTTGCGCGGCCCGGCGTGGTACACCGGCTGGATCGGCGGACGTCTGGCGTGATGGTTGTCGCCAAAGACGACCAGGCGCACTGGAAGCTCGGGCGTCAGTTCGAGAACCGCGCGGTGGACAAGCGGTACCTGGCGATCGTGCACGGGCTGATCGAGCCCGATGTGGATGTGATCGATGTGCCGCTTGGGCCGAGCGTGAGCAGGGTGAAGGGGCTGCGGGAGAAGCAGCAGGTCCGGCACGACGAGCTGGGCAAGCCGGCGGTCACGATCTACCGGGTTCGTCAGCGGCTGGCGCTCAGCGGTTCGGCGATGACGCTGGTCGAGCTGGAACTCAAGACGGGGCGGACGCACCAGATCCGCGTGCATCTGGCGCACCTGGGGTATCCGCTGGTTGGGGACGACATGTACGGCGGGCGGCACGTCGATCCGGCGAGCATCGGAGCTGATCCGCTGGGCGGAACGGCGGGTGTGTTTGACCGGCAGGCGCTGCACGCGGCGGTGCTGGGGTTCAGGCATCCGCTGACGGGGGCGGCGGTGCGTTTCACGGCGCCGCTGCCGGAGGACATGATGGCATTGCTGCGGCGCGCGCGGCGGGCGAGCGGGGACCCGCCGATCGTGGAGGTGCCGGGGGCGACGGTTGATCTGATGGAGGCGGCGCCGCCGGAGCCGCGCGGGGCGGCGTCGTGAGGGGCGATTCACGCCGTCCTATGCTGGTGGTCGGGAGGGAAGTCGGGGCTCTTGAACGGGAGACTTGCCACTGATGGCCGAGCCGATGCGAGTTCGTCTGGTGAAGAGCTTCGGCTTCGAGGCGGCGCACTGGCTGCCGACGTTTCCTGAGGGGCACAAGTGCCGGCGGCTGCACGGTCATTCGTTCATGGTCGAGGTGGTGGTGGAGGGCGAGGTTCCGCCGGAGACGGGGTATCTGATCGACTTCGCGGACATCCGCCGCGCGATCGATCCTGTGCAGAAGGCGCTTGACCACTTCTGCCTCAACGAGATCGAGGGGCTGAGCAACCCGACCAGCGAGATGCTGGCGCGCTGGATATGGGAGCGGCTGAAGGGGCCGCTGCCGATCCTCGTGGAGGTGGTCGTGCACGAGACGTGCACGAGCCGGTGCTCGTACCGCGGGTGAGGCGGAGCGTGGCGCGCGAGCCGGTTCAGTTGGCGGGGGCGGACGGCTCCGCTTGCGCGACCTTGCCGACCGGGTCGGCGGGGACGACGCGGATCACGCCGCGCGGCTTGATGGACGCGGGCGAGGCGGCGGGTCGTGCGGCGTCGTCGGAGGGGAGGGCGTTGACGTGGGTCCGCACGGCGCCGATGTATCCCTGTTCGGTGAGCCACTGATGGCGCGCGGCGCGGAGCTCGTTGAGCAGGCGCTCGGAGCTGGGGTTGTCGATGGTGGAGCCCAGGTTCTTCTCCTGGCGGAGGATCTGGCGGAGGGTGTTCTCGTCGACTTCCTGCCAGGGGCTGATGGCGATGACGGTGTCGATCTCCCGGGGCTGGACGAAGATGACGTCGTGCACGGCGTCGGCGGGGGCGCCGTAGGCGCCGGGGCCGGGGAGTCCCCAGACGATGTCTGCGGTGGGGGTGCGGCTGCCGACGGGCGTGCGGGCGTTCCAGACGCGGCCGAGCTGCGCGCGGTCGGGGCTGTCGACGCGGTTGCCCGGGTGCGGCGCGGGCGAGATGAGCAGGCCCGCGCGGGGATCTGCGGCGGGGATGTAGGGGCGCTGCGTGCGGAGCCCTTCGGAGCGGCTGGGGTCGGCGCTGCGCGTGTAGGTCTGAACGGGCTGGGCGGCGAGCGCCGAGGTGGCGAGGGCGAGGATGGACGCGACTGCGAGGAGACCGGCCTTGGTCTGCATGACTCTTCTCTCCCTGGGCGGTTCTTGAGTTGTCCGTGCACGTAAGTGCTGCTGTGACAGTCTGTAGCGCAATTCGCCGCTATCCAGCGGCCGGGGGCGGGTTTGGTGGAATTGGCAAGATCGCGCCGTGTTCTCGGACGCGCGGGGCGGGTTCTCAGACGGAGATTCAGCGGCGTGCGGCGGCGAGCGGCATGGGCCGGCCCGCGACGGCGGCGTTGTAGGCGGCGACGGTCGAGGCGATCTGCCTGTGCGCGAGGCGGGAGGTGCGGATGTGCGCCTGGGCCGCGGCGGCGAGGCGGCGGGCGCGGGCGGGGTCCTCGAAGACGGAGCGGAACGCCGACTCCCAGCCCAGCTCGCTGGGCTCCTGCACGAGGGCGGCGATGTCGGCGTCGCTGGCGACGGAGACGAGCCTGTCGGCGCGCAGGATGGGGACGAGGCCGGCGGCCATGAACTCGAGGACGAGGCTGTGGTGCTCGCCGAAACAGTCGGGGTAGACGAAGGCGTCGGCCTGGAGGACGAGCTGGCGGCGGGATTCGAGCGCGGCGGTGAGCGTGAGCCGGGGGAGCAGGCCCAGCGCGTCGGCGTGCCTGTAGATGGCGGGGGCGGCGGCGGGGGCGGCGTCGTCGAGGAAGATCATCGGGGGCTGCCGGCCGGCGCAGGCGCGGGCGAGGCCCGAGAGCATGTTGATGGTGGCGAGGGGGTCGCGGCCCGAGGCGAGGATGCAGACGGTCTCGATCGGTGCGTCGGCGGCGCGCACGACGGGATCGGCGGGCATGTGCACGCCCCAGTCCGAGGTACGGACGGGCCAGCGCCTGGTGGAGCGCGCCAGCGCGGTGCGCATGGCGTCGTCGGGGGCGAGCCAGAGGCCCGAGGCGCCGAGGGCGGCGAGGCGCCCGGCGTGCGACTCGGCCCACGCGACGCGGGCGAGCGACTGGCGCGACCAGACCTCGAGGGCCAGATCGGCGCCCAGCTCGAGCGCCAGCGAGAGCGCGAGGGGCCAGCAGGCCTCGCCCCAGGCGTGGATGACGCCGATGTCGGGCTCGTTGTCGGAGGCGGCGATCGAGTCGACGGCGGCGAGGCGCCGGAGGATGGGCTTCTCGGGCCGCCATGCGTCGAGGCGCCAGCGCGAGTCGGTGTACTCGACGCACGCTTCGAGGCCGGTTGATTCCTCGGGCATCGAGCGCTCGGGGACGCAGCGGATGACGCGAAGTCCCTCGTCGACGAGGCCGATCTCCAGCCGACGGAGCATCGCGTGTTCGCGCGAGGCCAGCGAGCGATCGGCGAGGAGCAGGACGCGCATGCGAAGCGTATTCCGCGGGGAGGATCAGCGTTGCGTGGGGGGGACGGCGGGCTGGGTGAGCATCCGGGGACGGACGGAGGTGGTGCGCCAGACGCAGAGCCAGCGGCGCGGCGCGATCTCGACGAGGGCGGAGTCGCCCGCGGGGCCCGGGACCGGTGTGTGGCCCGCGGGTGGGCGATGAGCGGGCCACCACGGGACGAGCGGAGCGTCGGCGGGGCCGACGGGCGCGAACTGCGACGGGTCGTCGACGACGTCGCGCACGGTGACGAGGCGCTCGCGGCGCTCGCGGATGCGGGGGATGGAGCGGAGCAGGCCGCGCGTGTAGGGGTGGAGCGGGTTCTCGAAGAGGTCGCGGACGGGGCCGAATTCGACGACTCGTCCGGCGTACATGACGCAGACGGCGTCGGCCTGCTCGGCGACGACGCCCAGCGCGTGGGTGATGAGCAGCACGCCCATGCCGCGGGAGCGCTGGAGCTGGCGGAGCAGGGCGAGGATCTGGGCCTGGACGGTGACGTCGAGCGCGGTGGTGGGCTCGTCGGCGAGAAGGATGCGCGGCTGGCAGGCGAGGGCCATGGCGATCATGACGCGCTGGCGCATGCCGCCCGAGAACTGGTGGGGGTAGTCGTCGAGGCGGGAGGCGGCGTCGCGTATGCCGACCTCGGTGAGGGCGTCGGCGGCGCGGCGGCGGGCCTGCGCGTGGTCGAGGTCGGTGTGCAGGGTGATTGCCTCGATGATCTGGTCGCCGATCGAGTAGACCGGGTTGAGGCTGGTCATGGGCTCCTGGAAGATCATGGCCGCGTGCCGGCCTCGGACGCGCGCCAGGGCGCGCCGGCCCAGCGTGAGCACGTCCTGCGGGGCGTCGCCGGGCGTCAGGATGATCGAGCCCTTGTCGTATCTGCTGTGCGATTCGGGGAGCAGTCGGAGGACGCTGAGCGCGGTGACGGACTTGCCGCTTCCCGACTCGCCCACGACGGCGAGGGTCTGATTGGCGTGCAGCGTGAGCGAGACGTGGGAGACGGCGGGCTCGAAGCCGCCTTGCTCGCGGCGGAAGGAGACGGCGAGGTCGCGGATCTCCAGCAGCGGCGCGGCGGGGCGCGTCGTTGCGGGGGGCTCGGGTGCGGTGGCGGCGGTGGTCATGCGTGGCGTCGGGAGCGGGGGTCGAGCGTGTCGCGGAGGGCTTCGCCCAGCGTGTTGTAGCTGAGGCAGGTGAGGAAGAGCACGAGGCCCGGCGCGAAGGCGAGCCACCAGACGGGGCTGCCCGTGTCTTTCACGGCGGAGGCGAGCAGGCTTCCCCAGGAGGGCGAGCCGGGGTCGGTCAGTCCGAGGAAGGAGAGGCCGCTCTCGATGACGATGGCGGCGGCGAGCGAGAAGGAGACGTCGATGATGACCGGGGCGAGCGCGTTGGGCAGGACGTGGCGGGTCACGCGTGCGAAGGGCCCGGCGCCGGCGGCGCGGGCGGCGAGCACGTACTCGCTGGAGCGCACGGCGATGACGGCGGCGCGGGTCAGGCGTGCGCAGCCGGTCCACGTGAGGCAGCCGATGACCGCCATGATGACGTGCGGCTGGCGGGGAAGCACGCCGGCGGCGATGACGAGCACGAAGAGCACGGGGATGGAGGCGAAGGCGTCGATGACGCGCGAGAGGAGGGCGTCGGCGGCCCCGCCCATGAAGCCGGCGGCGGCGCCGACCGAGACGCCGATGATGGTCGAGATGGCGGCGGCGATGATACCGACGGAGACGGCGACGCGGCAGCCGTGGATGAGGTGGGAGGCGACGTCGTGGCCGCGGGCGTCGGTGCCCAGGATGTGGACGCGGCCCAGGGCGGCGGTGTGATGCTCGACGATGGCGCGGAGGTCGCTGTGGGTGAGCGCGGCGCCGGGGGTGATGCGGGCGGCGAGGTCGCGCTCCAGGGCGTCGCGCTCGGACGGAGTGAGCGGCAGCGAGCGGAGAGACTGCGTGAGCTGGGCGAGGCGCTCGGGCGAGAGGCTCGCGGAGTCAGAGAGCTCGGGCGCGGCGGGGAGGATGGCGCTGAGCGTGGCCGTCACGGTGCGCGTGCCGGGGGGGAGGAAGGAGTCGGGGGCGTCGGTGGAGCGCTCGGCGGGGGAGAAGGGGACGAGCGTCCAGCGGGGCGCGAGGTCGAGGTGCGCGGCGCGGGTTTCGTCGCCGAAGACTTCGGGCGGGCGGGGGGTGAGTCCCTGCACGATGGAGGCGGCGCCGACTCCCAGCGCGAGGAGGAGCGATGCGAGCGCGGCGCGGCCGGCGACGCGGCGTGGGCCGCCCAGGAGGCACCAGCCGATGAGCAGCGGGGCGGCGAGGGCGAGCGTCCAATCGAGGGGGTCGAGGGATTCGAGGAGCGGTGAGTGGCGCGGGCCGGCGGCATCGATGGCGAGGCTGAGCGGCCGACTCGACGCCAGGAGCGGGGCGAAGGCGGCGACGAGCGTGATGAGGACGATCCATGCGAGCGCGAGGCGCGAGGCGGGCGTTCTCATCCGTTGCTCCCCGTGAAGCGGACGCGCGGATCCGCGCAGGCGGCGAGCGCATCGGCGAGGAGCGAGGCCGCGACGGCGGCGAGCGCGGCGGTCATGACGCATCCGAGGAGCAGGTCGCGGTCGCGGGCGATGACGGCGTCGAGGAGCAGGCGGCCCATCCCCGGGATGTTGAAGACGTTCTCGATTATGACTGAGCCCGAGACGAGCGCGGGGAAGAGCACGGCGACGAGCCCGGCGAGCGGGGCGAGCGCGGGGCGGAGGACGTGGCGCGTCAGCAGCGCGGGGCCCGCGAGTCCCCGGGCGCGGGCGGCGCGGACGTGATCGGCGGCGAGCTGTTCGAGGGCGGCGGCGCGCGTGTGCCGACTGATGACGGCGAGTGCGGCGAGACTCAGGCAGGCGACGGGCAGGACGAGATGCCAGGCGATGTCGAGGATGAGGCCGGGCTCGGGCACGCCGCGCGGGTCGCGGCCTGGGAGCAGGCCCATGTCCGGCGCGTCGGGGCTCATGAGTCCCGAGGCGGGAAAGAGCGGCACGCCGGCCTGGCGGGCGAGGAGCGTCTGGAGCATCACGGCGGACCAGACGACGGGCATGGACCACAGGCCCACGAGCACGGCGCGGAGGAGGGCATCGACGGGGCCCGGGCGCACGGCGGCGAGGAGCCCGGTGGGGATTCCCGCGAGGGCAGCGATGAAGAGCGCGAGGCAGTTGACGAGGAGCGTGGCGGACAGGGCCGACGCAAGCAGGGGGGCGACGGGCCGACCGCGGAGTGAGGACCAGCCGAGGTCCGGGACGTCGAGCCAGAGGCTGTCGGGAATGATGGCGAGCCCGGCGCGGGGCAGCGGTGCGCTGAGGAGGGCGCGATGAGCCGCGCGGCGTGAGCGGTCGGCCTGCGTGCGAAGATCCGGGGATTCGTCGTCGGCGGCGAGGGCGGCGGCGTAGCGGGCGCGGTCGCGGGCGTGGGCGAGCGCTGCGTCCGCGTAGGAGTCCGGGGCTGGGCCGGCGTAATCGGCGGGAGCGCCGCGCGCGTGCGGGACGGGCGGGGGCGGCTGGATGCGCGAGCCGCGGTCGTCGAGGCGGTCCTGCGTGCCCGCGCGGAGCGGGCTGAGGCGGTGCATCCAGCGGAGGTAGCGCGTGGCGAAGGGCTGGTGCGGCTCGAGCGGGTCGGCGTGGGCGGTCATCGCCGCGTCCGGCGCGTCGAGCGCCTGCGGCGTGAGCGAGGTGGCGGCGGGGCTGAGCTCCAGGAGCGCCGAGACGATGAGCGAAGCGCCCAGCAGAGCCGGGATGGCCAGCAGCAGTCGGCGGAGCAGGAAGCCCGGTGTCATTGTTGGGCGAGCGGGATGAAGAACTCGCGGCGGTCGAGCGTGCCGGGGTAGGAGTGGACGTTGTGCACGCGGGGGCTGACGAGCCTGAGCCACGGGACGTCGAGGAGGAACGTGAAGGGCTGCTGTTCGGCGATGGCGCGGTGGACCTCGCGCCAGAGCGGGGCCCGGGCTGCGGGGTCGATGGTGCTGCGGGCGCGGTCGATGAGCGCGCTGGTCTCGGGGCTGCGCCAGCCGGTCCAGTTCTCGCCGGCGTCGGCCTGCGACTGGTGGAAGTATGAGAAGGGATCGGACTCGGGGCCCGACCAGGAGAGCTGGAGATAGAAGGCGTCGAAGTCGCGGCTGCGGCGCATCTGCGTGAGCGTGGTGAAATCGACGGCGCGGGGGGTGACGCGGATGCCGACCTTCGCGGCCTGGTCTTTGAGGTAGAGGGCCAGCGGCTCGCCCATGACGCCGCCGGGCGTGTAGGCGAACTCGAACTCGAAGGGGCTGCCCTGGGCGTCTTCGCGGACGCCGTCGGCGTTGCGGTCGGACCAGCCGCATTCGTCGAGGAGGGCGGCGGCGCGCTGGAGATCGAAGGGGATCGGCTTGAGGTCGGGGTCGGCCTGGGTCGGGGGGAAAGGGCCCGTGCTGACGGAGGCGAGGCCCCGGTAGAAGTCGCGGTTCATGCGTTCGCGGTCGAGCAGGTGGGTCATGGCGCGGCGGACGCGCACGTCGGCGAAGGGGGAGGCGCGGCCGCGTCGCTCGCCGGTGTTCCAGGCGATGAAGGTGTAGCCCGAGCGCATGTTGGTCCAGACGAGCGGGGTTGCGGCGGGGCCCTGGCCCGCGCGTGCGGCGACGATCTGCTCGGGGGTGGCGCGGATCAGGTCGGCGCGGTTCTGCTCGAGCTCGGCGAGGCGCGTGCCCGCGTCGGGGACGACGGTGAAGCGCAGCCGCTCGAGCGGCGGGACGGGGCCCGCGAAGTGCTCGTTGCGGACGAGCAGGATGGGGGCCGGCGGCGCCCACTGGCCCTCCTGCGGGGCGAGCTTCCAGGGTCCCGAGCCCATGAGCAGGCCGGTCGAGGCGTTGAGCGATTCGGGGGAGATGGGCTCGTAGAAGTGCCGCGGGATGATGGGGTTGAAGAGCGCGACGGAGAGGGAGCTGAAGAGCGGCGTGTCGAAGCGGAACTCGGCGACGCGTTCCGAGACGACGCGCACTTCGCGCACGGCGGCGAAGGAGGCGCGGTGGGCGGCGGCGTTGATGCGCGGGTTCTGGACGAAGTCCCTGAAGGTGAAGCGGATGTCGTCGGCGGTGACGGGCGCGCCGTCGGACCAGCGGGCGCCGGGGCGTATGCGGACGCGCAGCCAGAGGCCGGCGGGGTCGACCTGCCAGGCGTCGGCGAGCTGGGCGCGCGGCTCGAGCGTCGCCATGTCGTACGCCGCGAGCGACTGGCAGACGGCGTCGTTGATGACGCGGAAGGAGTAGGCGTCGGTCGCGAGGTAGGGGGTGAGCTTGGAGACGGCGCCCTCGAGGGCTTCGGTGAGCGTGCCTCCCGGGGCGAAGGCGGGATGCTGGCGCGGATCGTGTGCGGGCGTCCAGGGCGCGGGCCGCGTCACGGGGACGCCCGCGAACCAGTCCGCGGCGTCGTCGTCGGCGGAAGTGTCGGACGGGGTGCCGGCGCTGCGCGGGGGCGCGGCGTCGCCGGCGGGCGCGGGCTGCGCGCGCAGGCGCTCGACCTGCTGGCGCAGGGCGGCGAAGTCTTCGGCGGTGGGCGGGGCGGGCCGGGCTTCGAGGGCGGCGAGGCGCTCGGAGACTTCGGTCAGGGTGCGGGCGTGGGCTTCGGCGTCGGCGGCGAGCTGTCGCGTGCGCGCCCAGAGTCGATCCTGCTGGACGAGGTTGAGAATGCTCGCGGCGCCGGCGGCGAGGGCCAGCGCGATGATGACCAGATCCTTCAGTCCGAACCGGGACGGCATGGGGCGCTCCGTGGTTCGCGGCATCCGAGCCGGTGCACAGGATACAGGGTCGGGCCCTTCAGCGATGCGAGCGGCGCGGGTCCAGGGCTTCGCGCAGCCCCTCGCCCATGAAGTTCAGCGCCAGCAGCGTGGCGCCGAGCAGCGCGCAGGGGCTGACGATCAGCCACCAGCGGACGCGGACGGGGTTGAGCTCGGTGAGGCCCTCGGCGGCGAGGTTGCCCCAGCTGGGGAGCGGGGGGCGGACGCCAATGCCCAGGAAGCTGAGGAACGACTCCTGCAGGATCGCCTGGGGAACGGTGAGGGTCGCGTAGACGAGGATCGGGCCCATGAGATTCGGCAGGAGATGCCTGAGGAACTGTTGATGGAGCGGCACGCCGATGGCTCGTGCTGCTTCGATGAAGGGCTGGGCGCGGAGACTGAGGACCTGACCTCGGATGACGCGCGACATGGTGAGCCAGCTGAGCCCGCCGATGGCGACGAGCAGGACGAGCACCTCGTAGGCGGCGCGCTGGCCTTCAGAGATGGGGCGGCCGGGATAGCGGGTGCGAGCCTCGTCACGGAGAGACTGGAGCAGGGCGGCATCGTGGGGCGTGGGAGCTGAGGCGAGCGCGGCTTCGACGTAGGCGCGGCGTGCGGGTTCCTGCGTCGTGAAACGGACGAGCAGCGCGTCGCCCGCGACTGCCAGGAGCACCATGAGGAGCAGGTAGGGCAAGCCGTAGAGAACATCGACGACGCGCATCATGGCGCCGTCGATCCGGCCGCCGAGGTACCCGGCGATGGAGCCGTAGACCGTGCCTATGAAGACGCTGATGATGGCGGCGGCGAGGCCTATGCCGATGGAGACGCCCCCGCCGGCGAGGCAGCGGGTGAGCACGTCTCGGCCCAGCTTGTCCGTGCCCAGCAGGTGGACTGGGCGGGTGGCACGGATCTCGTCGGCGGTGGGCTCGCGGCCCAGGCGTTCTCGGGCGAGTGCGGCGGCGCGGGCGTCGCGGCGGGCGGCTTCGTCCGGTGCGTGGGGCGCCCAGCTCGGCGGGAGCAGGGAGGCGGACAGGTCGCCCTGCTTGTACCGCGCGGGGAGGGGGAGCCCGGTGGCGTCGCGGCCGGCGCTCCCGAGCGTCCAGGGGAGCGAGCCGACGCAGGCGATGATGAAGGTCAGGAGGACGGCCAGGCCCATGAGGCCCGTCCACGAGCGTGCGAAGCGGGCGGCGCGTCCGGGTCGCGGGCGCGCGGCTGCATCGGTCGTGGTCCGGGGCATGCGCAGAGGATATCCGGGCCGCGCCGGCGCGCGTGCGCTGACGAGCGCGGATTACGGGGCTTCGGGCGGCGGGGCGGATTCCGGGCCGGCGTCGCGTCCCTCGCGGCGGTTTGCCGCGCGCTCGACCATCTGCTGGACGCGCTCCTGGACGAGCGTGTCGCGGCGCGCCTTGCGGGCTTCGATGTCGGATCTGAGCTCGGCGGAGCGGGAGTCCAGCCGGGCGAGATCGCTCTCGGCGAGCTCGAGGCGCAGGTCGAACTGCTTGCCCAGGACCTCGCGGAGCCGGTCGAGCTGGCCGCCTCTTTCGGCGGGAGCGAGCGCGGCGGCGCGGCGTGCGCTCTCGATTGCGTCCATCTCGAGCCGGAACATCTCGGCGCGCTGCGGCCAGCGCTCGGGGTCGTGCATGCGGTCTCTGAAGAGCTTGGCGAGCCTGCCGCGGAACTGCTGGAAGATGCGCCGGAACTCTTCGGGGTCTTCCTGGCGGAGGGTCGTCAGCCGTTCGCCGAGCGCGGGGCGGATCTCTCGGAGCATGGCGAGCAGCCCCTCGACGGGCGCTTCGGGCGGCATCCCGCCCTCGGGGCCCATCGGTCCCGGGCGGCGGGGTCGCTCGGGCTGGCCGGGCTGACCGCGCGGAGGCGGGCCCTCGGCGAAGGCGTCGTCGCCCATCTGCGGGAGGTCTTCGGCGTTGCCCTCGCCTCGCGCCTGGCGAAGCTCCCGGAAGCGGCGCAGGCGCTCGCCCATCGTCTTCCCGATGGTGCGCCACGCTTCGGTGCGGACGGCGTCGAGCGGCTCGCCCCGGTCGAGCATGGCGATCGCTTCCTGCATCGCCTGCTGTTCCTTGGTGAGGCTCTCGAGCCGCTGCTGGAGCATGGCGCGGGCGCGGCGGCGGTTCTCGGGGGTGTCGGGAGAGCCGATCGGCCCGCCGAGCGCCTCAAGGATCGGTTCCTCCATGGGGTGAGACGGGGGCTGGGGCGGTGGGGGGTCGGCGGGCTGATCCTGCCCGTGCGCGGGCCAGGGAGCCAGCAACAGCGCGATCAGCAGCGGGAGAGGCCTCGGATCGACCGCACGGAAAAGCATCACAGCGATCCCTCCTGAGAGTTCCACGAGCCGTCGCCCCACCAGTCGTCGGAAGTCAGGGTCGAGGCGTCGCTGGTTGCTTCGGCCAGCGACTCGAGCGAATCGACCGATGCGAGGAGCAGCTCGAGATCGGTCTCGATGGTGCGGGCCACGGTCGAGGTTGACGGGCCTTGCGCGGCGGCGAGCGGCGTGGTCGTCGTTGTCGTGCTGCGGTGGGCGGGCTGAGCGCTCAGCCAGAACCACCCGGCAAGGGCCGCGCCCGCGACGAGGGCCAGCGAAGCGGCGAGGCGCCAGAGCGGTGCTCGTGCGGGCCGCGGGAACCGGATAGCCGCGGGGCCGGCAGGCGGTTCGTTGGGAGCGGAGCCGGACGCGCCTCCGCGCGCGGCGCGGAATGTGGCCGCGGCGAGCGTGCGCTCGAACTGCGGGCGTATCGCCCGGCGGTCGTTCTCGGCGAGAGAGTCGAGCCGGGCGGCGACGTGGGCCAGATCGGCCGGCAGAGCGCCCGCGGCGTCGGCGTCGTGAGGCGGGGGGGGCGGCCCGGGGGGCTGCGTGGGGGTGTTCATGTTGCGACCTTCCTGGACGTCGGAGATTCGAGGATTTCCTTGAGCTTGCGCAGCGCGCGATGGTGGCGGGCGAGCACGGTTCCCATGGGCTCTCCCAGCGCGTCGGCGATCTGACGGAAGCTGAGCCCGCCGTGGTGTCGCAGTTCGACGACCTCGCGGTCCGGCTCGCTGAGAGAGCCGAGGGCGAGGCGGAGAGTCTGGACGTCCTGCTCGTCGGCGTGGGGCGGTTCGTCGGGCGCGGCGGCGGTGGAGCCCAGGACTTCCGGGTCGGTGGGGAGCGCGTGCCTGCTGAGCCTGCGGGCCTCGTCACGCACGCGGTTCATGGTGATGCGGAAGAGCCAGGCCTCGAAGCGTCCTTGCTCGGCGTAGCCGCCCGAGCCGAGTTTGGTTGCGATGGTGGCGAACACGGACTGCGTGATCTCCTCGGCGAGGTCGTCGCGGCGGCAGCGCGAGCGGGCCATGGCGTAGACGCGCCTGGCGTAGAGCTTGACGATGCCCTCCCAGGCACGTTCGTCGCCCCGCGCGGCGTGCGCGAGCAACTCGGCCAGCGGGCCGGGCTCCGCGAGATCCGCCGGGACGGTGCTCGCCGCTGGGTCGGGCATCGGCCTCATTCTCTCGCATAACGCCGGGAGGAGGCGACGTATTGCGGGCGAGGTTCGGCGGTTATCGGGGTCTTGCCGGACGGGACGGCGGGGCGTTCGCCGGCCTGGCTTGCGGTGGTTTGCCCGCGGGGAGCCGGACTGGTATTGTTGCCCCTCCCCCAGGGCAGGTAGCTCAATCGGTAGAGCACCGCACTGAAAATGCGGGGGTTGCCGGTTCAAGTCCGGCTCTGCCCATTGGTTCAGATTCCACAGCGTCGGACGGTTCGCCGACCCCCACGAGCTCAGTCGCAGCGTGGGGGTTTTGCGTTTCGGGCTTGGAAGCCGTTGGCAGGAATAGGCTGTGTTCGAACTTCGCAGTTGCCGGCTGTGCTGCTCAGCGGCCTGGCCGTTCCGCCGCCCTGCGCGGGCGCGCACGGCGTCGGGACTCCGTTGACATGTATGCGCCGCACGTCGACCTGAACGCTACGGGGGTCCGCAGCGCGCGTGGTCGGGCGCGCGGATCAAGAGCCGGCGGTGCTGCCGGGGCATGCTCGTTCGCTGCTGCTTGGCGGGGCGTGAGATCGTGGCTTCAGGGGCAGGCCGAGCCGAAGTTTGCCAGCACGGCGGTGACATCGGAGAAGTTGACGACCAGGTCCGCGTTGGCGTCGCCCGGGCCGAGCGTGGCGGGGGGGTACGCGGCGCCGAAGTTGGCGAGCACGCTCGTGACGTCGGAGAAGGCGACGGCGGCGTCTCCGTCCGCGTTGCCGGCGCAGGCCAGGCGGGGGCCGACGAGGACGCGGTCGAAGGTCGCAACGTTGATCGCGCCGTTGTTGTAGGCGGAGTTTGCGAGGCCGAAGAAGGTGCTGAGCGTGCCGGTGTTCACGACTGGGGAGGCGAGCACGGTCCAGGCGACGCCGTCGAGCGAATAGGAGCCGCGCACCTGGTTGGCGCTGAGGCGCTCGAGGCGCACCCACACGGGCAGGCCCACGGCCGGTGCGGAGCCGACGACGCTGGTGCCGCCGAAGGATCCTGACCTTGCGGTCATGACGACGTCTCCCGTGCTGGTGACGCCGACGAACGCGTTGGCGATGCATCCGCCCGAGAGATCCTGTCGGAACATAACGCCCGCACGGGCGCCGGGGTTCGTGTTCGAAACGCCGGTGACGCGCGCGACGATGTTCGTGCTGACGGTGGCGCCGAGCGGCACGTACGCGAAGTGGAAGCCGTCGCACCCGGCGGCGGGGAATCCGTCTATGTAGCGTCCCGAGCCGTTGAGCGTGAACTGATTTGGCGCGGCGTAGCTCGCCCAGCCGAACGCGGCGGTGTCTCCCTGATCCGCGTTGTCCCAGGGGGCGGGGAGGGGGTCGTAGACGTTCACGCTCATCTCGTCGAAGCGTGTTTCCACGCCGTCGGAGATGGTCAGCCGGAGGACGTAGGTACCGGCGGCGCTGAAGGTCGCCGAGGCGCGGGGGTCGGCCGCGTTTGAGAAGGTGACGTTGCCGCCGGCCGGCGCGCTGCGGACCGTCCAGGCGATGGCAGGCGGGCCGAAGGGCTGGCCGTCGTCGACGGCCTGACCGTTGAGCGCCGCGGTGTACGACGAGTCCTGGACCGACTGGTCGATGCCCGCGGTGACGTTGGGCGGATAGTTGGCGTAGCCGCGGCCTGCGTCGAAGAGGTCGTTCACCTCGGCGTGCGTGATGGCGCGCTCGTAGACGCGGACGTCGTCGAGCGAGCCCTGGTAGAAGCGGGTTGCCGCGGCGGGTCGTCCGAGGCGCGTGAACGCGGACCACGGGAAGTTCAGCCACGATTGCCGGGCGGAAGCGACGCGCTGCCCGTCGACGTACAGATCGGCGTAGCCGGCGAGGTCCCAGGTCGCGACGAGGTGATGCCACGCGCCGTCGTTGAGGGGACGGCCCGAGTTCAGGTTGAGATCCGATGCGCCGCCTTCGATGAACAGCGACACAGAGTCGTCCGGGTTGAAGTGCAGGTGCATCTCGGCGTCCGTGCCCCCGCCGTTGGCGGTTCCGCTGCCGCTGCTGGTCGCGTAGAACATCATGCCGAGGTCGGAGAAGTCCCGGGTGGTGCGGGCCCAGAGCGAGATCGTTCCGGCGGACGAGCCGCCGCGGTTGTTGGGCAGCGAGACGAAGTCGTCGACCCCGTCGAACGAGAGCGCGGCGCCGATCTGTCCCGCGGTCCAGGAGGGCCCGCTGGCGGTGGCGCTCGGTCCGCCCGCGGAGTCGGAGACGGTTGTGCCGGCGCCCTCGTTCAGCGCGTAGTGCGACAGGGGCCCGCTGCCGGGCGGCGGGACGTTCGCGCTGTCGGCGGCGTAGAACGCGACGCGGGGCCCGATGAAGAAGCCCACGCGACCGGGGACCTCGCTCGCGAAGATCCGCCGGAGCACACCGCCGCGCGTCTCCTCGGCGAAGATCCGGTGGAAGGCGTCCGTTGCGTACGCCGAGCCGCCGATGATCGCGCTGACGCGTGCGCTCACCGTCTTGAGCAGGGGCTGGTCGAGAGGCAGCGTGTTCACGGGGTAGATGTTGCCGCCGATGAGCTCGGTGGTTCCGCCGCCGGTGGTGACGAGCGGCGTGCCGGGCTTCTCGGTCTTGAGCCCGAGGATCCAGAGGGTGGCGCCGTCGTTGGTGATCTTGACGCCCTCGTTTTCGGGATTGCACTGGCGGAAGTAGCCTGTGTGCCCCGCTGAGATCGTCCAGGGCCCGCCGACGACGTCCTCGACGAAGGTCGTTCCGGGGCCGGACATGCGGACGTTGTCCGCGCCGGCGTTGCGGAGGACGAGGGTGCGCGTCGAGGTGTTCTCGACGCTCGCGGCCGAGGGCCCGGGATCGAAGTTGGCGCGCTCGACGACGGTGACGGCGGGGCCGGCGTCGTCCATGCTCAGCATCGGCGCGGACGAGGCGCGGAGCGCGCCGGTCGAGGCGAGCTGCGACTGCGTGAGGAAGAGTCGGCGGACGTTGCCGCGCAGCACGACGGTGTTGCCCAGGAGATAGCGCCCGATGGGGGCGTAGACGGTGGCAGCGCCGGAGTCGATCGCGGCCTGGAAGGCCGCGGCGTCGTCGGCGTTGTCGTTGGGGATCGCGCCGAAGCTGGTGACGCTGGCCCACGTTGCCGGCGCGTCCCACGGGACTTCGGGGGTGTCCTGGACGGGCAGGTTCAGCATGGCGGGCTGCGTGCGGTGGACGGCGAAGGCGCGGTCGCTGGTCCACTCGCCGGGCACGCTGGTGAAGGGCTGGTTGACGCCGCCCTGCTCGATGAGCGAGGGATATCCGCTGGAGGTGACGTTGCGGAGGTACGCCGTTGTGCGGGAGAGGATGGCCGCGGTGGGGGCCGGCGCTCCGCCGGGCGTCGTGAAGGAGCCGTCGATGATGGTGGCCATGCCCCAGGGGAAGTTGTTGACCGTCTGGAGATCGTTCCAGAGTACGGGGACGGTGTTTTCCGAGACGAGGCCGCGGAAGGTCAGGATGTTCCAGAAGTTGAACACGCCGTACTGGCGCTGGTTGCGCAGCGTCGTGTTCTCGAAGACCCAGGAGTATTCCGTGCCGCCGGCGTCGATGCCGACCCTGAAACCTTCGACCACGAGCCCGCGGATCATGCCGGGGCCCTTGTCGTTGCCCGCGACGGAGACGCCGATGTGCCCCGTGGCGGGGTCGAGGGCGCGGACGGTGACGTTCCGCAGCGTGCCTTGGTTGTTGCAGTGGAACTTGACGCCCACCGCGCCGGGGTTTCCCGCCCCGACTTCGACTGTCAGGTCGAAGATGGAGGTCACGAACTCGTTGGCCGAGAAGCCGGTGTTTTCGCGCGTCGAGAGCACGTTCCTGGCGATGAATCCGCCCGAGCCGTCGGGGGAGGCGAAGCCCGCGGCGTTCGGATCGAGGCGGATGATGGTGCCCGCGCGCGACTGGCCCTGCAGGGTGGTGCGGCTCTCGGTGAAGAACACGGTGCTCGTGATGCGGTAGACGCCGTCGGGCATGTAGATGAACTTCGCGGACGACCCCGGGGCCCGCGCGCTGGCGAACGCGGCGTTGAGCGCCGCGGTGTCGTCGGCGACGCCGTTGCCGACCGCGCCGAAGTCGCGCACGTTCACGATCCCCGCGCCGACGGGGAACTGGATCCCCTGCGCGCGGGCGGGTTCGAACGCGCACGTGACGGTTCCCAGCGTCACCGCTGCCAACAGCACTCGCGCTGCGATCATCTCTGTCTTTCTCCCTTGCGCCCCACTGCTCCCCTGCGGTCGACCTGGGCGACTTGGTTTGGATACTGCCATACGAAACGGGCGGGGGCAACGCGCGGCGCGGCAAGTGCGTGCTTCCGCGCGCAATTGTGCGTATGGCCTTCTTCGTGATGGGAGATTCGGCTGCGTGCGGCCTAGAGCGGCGGCGGTTTGTGCGCTCAGCGGCCGGTGGGGCAACGCTCAACTGTCGGCTCCCGTCTGCCGGCCGATGCGAACTCAGCCCACGCGGACGATCGGCTGGCCGATCTTCACGGCGTCGCCGACCTTGACGTGCACCTGACGGATCGTGCCCGCGGTGTCGCTGCGCAGCTGGCCCACGAAGGGCATCTTCGCGGGTGCGATGGTGTGCGAGACCTCGATGGTCGCGATGGGCGTGGACGTGCGGACGATGTCGCCCGGCTTGACGTGCACCGCGGTGATGCTGCCCTCGATGGGGCTGGGCAGGTCCTTGGGCTCGACGGGCTTGGGGACGAGCTCCGGCGGGGTGGGCAGGGGCTCGGGGCCTATGAGATCGACGAAGCCGCGCTCGCGCGCGGAGTCGGCGGTGGTCGCGGCGGCGGCGGGGGAGAAGAGCCCGGCGAGTGCGGCGGGCACCGGCCCTTCGATCAGTTCAGCTTCGACCTCGAAGGTGCGGCCCTCGTGCGTGATGCGCAGTTTCATGGTGTGTGTCCGGATGGGATGAGCGCTGCGTGGTTCAGAGCGGCATGAGGCCGTGCTTCTTCTCGGGGCGGAGCTCGCGCTTGTTCTGGAGCGATTCGAGGGCGTAGGCGATGTAGCGGCGGGTGTCGGCGGGCTCGATGACGTTGTCGACCATGCGCCGGCCCGCGGCGACATATGGGTTCGAGAAGGTATCGCGATAGAGGGCGACGAGCTCGTTGCGTTTGGCGGCCTTGTCGCCCGCGGCGTCGATCTCGCGCTTGAAGATGACGTCGGCGGCGGCCTCGGCGCCCATGACGGCAATCTCGGCGGTGGGCCAGGCGGCGACGGCGTCGGCGCCGAGGTCTTTGCTGGCCATCGCGACGTACGCGCCGCCGTAAGCCTTGCGGAGGATGACGGTGATCTTGGGAACGGTGGCGGCGGAGTAGCAGAAGAGGAGCTTGGCGCCGTGGCGGATGATCCCGCCGTACTCCTGCTGCACGCCCGGGAAGTATCCGGGCGTGTCGACGAGCGTGACGATGGGGATGTTGAAGGCGTTGCAGAAGCGGATGAAGCGTGAGGCCTTGTCTGAGGAGTCGATGTCGAGCGAGCCCGCGCGGACGATGGGGTTGTTGGCGACGAGGCCGACGGGCCGGCCCGCGACGCGTCCGAAGCCCACGATGATGTTCGGCGCGAAGGCGGACTGGACCTCGAGGAAATCGCCGGCGTCGACGACGCGGGCGATCACGCCGTGCATGTCGTAGGCGCGCTTGGGGTCCTGTGGCATCAGGGCGTTGAGGGCCTCGTCGCGCGTCAGATCGGCGTTGTGCGGCAGGCGCGGCGGGGCGTGCTCGTTGCTCGAGGGAAGGAACGAGAGCAGCTTGCGGCAGATGCGGATGGCGTCGCGGTCGTCTTCGGCGATGAAGTGGATGTTGCCCGAGTAGTGCATGTGGGCCTCGGCGCCGCCCAGGTCCTCGGCGGTGACGTCCTCGCGCGTGACCTGCTTGATGACGTTGGGGCCCGTGATGAACATCTGGGCGCGGCGCGTCTGGATGACGAAGTCGGTGAGCGCGGGGCTGTAGGCGGCGCCGCCCGCGCATGGGCCGCAGATGAGCGAGATCTGCGGCACGACGCCCGAGAGAAGGGTGTTGTGATAGAAGATCCGGCCGTAGCCGGCGAGGGAATCGATGCCCTCCTGGATGCGGGCGCCGCCCGAGTCGTTGATGAAGACGAAGGGGCTCATGGTGCGGAGGCTGGCGCGCATCATCTCGACGATCTTGTCGGCGTGGACCTCGCCCACGGCGCCGCCGCCGACGGTGAAGTCCTGGCTGGCGGCGTAGACGAGGCGGCGGTCGATGGCGCCGGAGGCGGTGACGACGCCGTCGGCGGGCATGTCCTTGTCCGCCATGCCGAAGTGCGTGCAGCGGTGTTTGGCGAAGGCGTACTTCTCCTGCTGCGAGCCGGGGTCGAAGAGCAGGTCGAGGCGCTCGCGGGCGGTGAGGTTGCCGGCGGCGTGGAGCTTGGCGATCCGCTCGGCCCCGCCGCCCAGCGCGACCTTCTGCCGGCGGCGGACGAGGTCTTCGACGAGCTGCGTCATTGTCGGGCGCTGCGCGGGCGCGGGCGCCGCGGGCTTGGACTCGGGGATGATCGGGACGGTCTGGCCGGAGGATGCGGACGTGTTGGGGCTCATGAGGTGGGTTCCGAAAGGTTGTCGTGGGCCGGCTGGCACAGCTCGGTCAGCACGCCCATGGAGGACCTGGGATGGAGGAACGCGATCTGCGTGTGGTGCGCGCCGGGGCGCGGCGTCTTGTCGATCAGCGAGATCGACGAGGCCGCGAGGTCCGCGAGGCGCTGTCGGATGTCGTCGACGGTGTACGCGACGTGGTGCAGCCCCTCGCCGCGCTTCTCGATGAAGCCGGCGATGGGCGAGTCGGGGCTCGTCGGTTCGAGCAGTTCGAGGCGGACCTCGTGTCCCGGCGGGCCCAGCTCGAAGAACGCCACGCGGACACGTTGGTCCGCGACGGTCTCGATGCCGGCGAAGCGGGCCCCGAGCACGGACTCATAAAACGTCCGGTTCGCTTCGAGGGATCTGACGGCGATTCCGATGTGGTTGACGGCTTTGGCGTGGATCACGGCACCGCTCCACGCGGCGGGCGTCCGGAGTTCCCGCGTGGCGGCGGGTCGGGCTCTTGCGCCCCGACCAGCGCCCGTCGCTTGACCACAGTTTAGCGAAAGCGCGGCGTGCGTGCACGCGCGTTCAGCGAAGAATCCCGCGGTTTATCGCGGGGAATCGCCGGCTGATTCGGGGGCTGCGCGGAGCTCTTCGAGGAGGGAATCGACGACCAGCTGCGCCGCCGCGGCGGGTGTGAGCGTTCCCGCGAGCACGCCCTGCTCCGCCGCAACGAGCGCCGCGCGGGCGGCGCGCGAAGAGGCGATCATCTGCCGCCAGCGGTCGTCCAGCAGCGTGCGCATCCAGTGTGTGTTCTGGGCGCGGCGCCGCTCGTCCAGGGCGCCCGCGGAGCGGAGCGCGGCGAGGCGCTCGCGGGCACGGTCCCACAGAGCCGCGACGCCGACGCTGGTCAGCGCGCTGCATGTGAGGACGTCGACGGGCGGCGCGTGCCGGGCCGCGGTATCGCCCCGGAGCATGCGCAGCGCGGCGGCGTACTCGCGCGCGGCGGTCTCGGCGCGGCGGATGTTGTCGCCGTCCGCCTTGTTCACCACGATCATGTCGACGAGCTCCAGCAGGCCGCGCTTGATCCCCTGCAGCTCGTCGCCCGCGCCGGCGATCATGACGGCGATGAAGAAGTCCGTCATGCCGGCGACCGAGGTCTCCGACTGTCCGACGCCCACGGTCTCGACGAGCACGATGTCGTACCCCGCGGCTTCGCAGACGATGATGGTCTCGCGCGTGCGCCGGGCCACGCCGCCCAGCGTCCGTCCGGCGGGAGAGGGCCTGATGAACGCGTGGGGGCTGGCGCTCAGGCGGGGCATGCGCGTGCGGTCGCCCAGGATCGATCCGCCCGTCACGCCGCTGGACGGATCCACGGCGAGGGCCGCGACACGGCGGCCGCTTTCGGTGAGAAGGATCCCGAGGGATTCGATGAGCGTCGACTTTCCGGCGCCGGGGACGCCCGTGATGCCGATGCGCACGGAGTTTCCGGAATGCGGCAGCAGCCGGGTGAGCAGAGCCTGGGCGAGCGGCTCGTGCGCGGGGCTCTGCGACTCGACCAGCGAGATGGCGCGGCCCAGCACGGCGCGATCGCCCGACCGCACGCCGCGCTCGTAATCGTCCAGCGAGAGCTCGGGGCGCCGCGGGCCCGGGGTCGCTCGAGCGGTGGAGGGCTGGTTCGCCGCTGGCGCGGTGCGTCCGCCCGGCGCGACGCTGACGCCGAGGGCCGAGCGGAGCGCCTGCGCTTCGGAAACGACGTCCATCGGGCCGGGGGTGCGGCGGCCGGGCTGCGCTGGACCCGGCTCATCGGCGCCGGTCGCCGAAACATCGCTCATGCGCGCGTCCCGGGCTGGGGTCGAGCGGGGTGTGCGGCGGGCGCGTGGGGTGCGGGGGGCGCGGCGCCCATCTCGAGCACATCGAGCAGCTGGAGCGCTGCGCGGCTGACGACGGTGCCGGGGCCGAAGACCGCGACCACGCCTTCCTGATAGAGCGCCTCGTAGTCCTGAGGGGGGATCACGCCTCCCACGACGATCGCGATGTCGGCGCGCCCGGCGGCGGCGAGCGCCTTGCGCAGCGCGGGGACCAGCGTGAGATGGCCGGCGGCGAGCGAAGAGACGCCCACGACGTGCACGTCGTTCTCGACCGCCTGGCGCGCGACCTCCTGCGGCGTCTGGAAGAGCGGACCGATGTCGACATCGAAGCCCATGTCGGCGTATGCGGAGGCGACGACCTTCTGCCCGCGATCGTGGCCGTCCTGCCCCATCTTGGCGATGAGGATGCGGGGCCGGCGGCCCTCGCGCAGCTCGAATTCATCGGTGCGGCGCCGCACCTCGGCGATGGACGGATCGGCCTCGCCCGATTCGCCGGCGTACACCCCGCGGAGCGAGCGCGTCACGGCCTCGTGCCGGCCGAAGACCTTCTCGAGCGCGGCGGAGATCTCGCCGACCGTGGCGCGGGCCCGCGCCGCGTCGACGGCGAGCTCGAGCAGGTTGCCCGCGCCGGTGCGGGCGGCGGCTTCGAGGGCGTGGAGCGCCGCCGAGGTCTTCGTCTGATCGCGTGACGCGCGGAGGTCGGCGAGCCGGGCGATCTGCGCCTCACGCACCTTTGTGTTGTCGATCTTCAGGACGTCGGGCGGCGTGTCGCGCTCGGGGCGGAGCTTGTTGACTCCTACGACGCTCTGGCGGCCCGAGTCGATGCGGGCCTGCGTCCGGGCCGCGGCCTCTTCGATGCGCAGCTTGGGGATGCCGGCCTCGATCGCCTTGGCCATGCCGCCCAGGTCCTCGACCTCTCTGATGAGCGACCAGGCGCGGGCGGCCAGGTCGTGCGTCAGTCGCTCGACGGCGTACGAGCCGCCCCAGGGGTCCACGACGCGGCACGTGTCAGTCTCGAGCTGCAGGAAGAGCTGCGTGTTGCGGGCGATCCGCGCGGAGAAGTCCGTGGGCAGGGCCAGGGCCTCGTCGAGCGCGTTGGTGTGCAGCGACTGCGTGTGGCCCTGCGTGGCGGCCATCGCTTCGACGCACGTGCGCACGACGTTATTGAAGACGTCCTGCGCGGTCAGGCTCCAGCCGCTGGTCTGGCTGTGGGCCCGCAGCGACATGCTGCGCGGATCGGCGGGATCGAAGGGCTTCATGAGCCGGGCCCAGAGCAGGCGTGCGGCGCGGAGCTTGGCGACCTCCATCAGGAAGTTCGTCCCGATGCCCCAGAAGAACGACAGGCGCGGGGCGAACTCGTCGACGCTGAGCCCGCGGGCCACGCCCGTGCGGACGTACTCGAGGCCGTCGGCGAGCGTGTAGGCGAGCTCGATGTCGGCGGTGGCGCCGGCCTCCTGCATGTGGTACCCGCTGATCGAGATGCTGTTGAAGCGGGGCATGCGGCGCGCGCAGTACTCGAAGACGTCGCCGATGATCCGCATCGAAGGTCCGGGCGGGTAGATGTACGTGTTGCGGACCATGAACTCCTTGAGGATGTCGTTCTGGATGGTGCCCGAGAGGCGCTCCGGGGCCACGCCCTGTTCCTCGGCGGCGACGATGAACATCGCCATCACCGGGAGCACGGCCCCGTTCATGGTCATGGAGACGCTGATCTGATCCAGCGGGATGCCCGAGAAGAGCGTGCGCATGTCCAGCACGCTGTCGATGGCCACGCCCGCCATGCCGACGTCGCCCGCCACGCGCGCATGATCGCTGTCGTACCCGCGGTGCGTCGCCAGGTCGAACGCGACCGACAGCCCCTTCTGCCCCGCGGCGAGGTTCGCCCGGTAGAACGCGTTCGACGCCTCGGCGGTGCTGAACCCGGCGTACTGCCTGACGGTCCAGGGCCGCAGCGTGTACATCGTCGCGTAGGGCCCGCGGACGAAGGGCGGGATGCCCGGCAGCGACGCCAGGTGCTCGACCGCGGCGAGATCTTCCGCGTGATACTCGGGCTGGACGTCGATCTGCTCGGGCGTCGTCCACACGAGCTCGTCCGGGCTCTTGCCCGTGCGCGAGCGCACAGCTTCCGCCCATTGCCGCGCGTCGGGCCGCGGCTCACGGGGGTCGTCGGGGTCGATCAGCGGCAAGTCCACAAAGCTGGGGATCCGCGGCGTCGAAGAGGCACGTTCGCTGGTCACAGCGTCACTCCTTCCTCGCGCAGAAGCTCGGTGAGGGTTCGGACGACGTCGCACCGGACGTAGATGAACCGGTCGACGCCCGCCTCTCGATCGCGGGCCTCTCTCTCACCCGGATTGCCCGCGAGGATCACCACGCGGGCGCCGGCGCGGTGAAGCCACGGCGCGAGCGTCGGGATCAGCTCCGCGTACGCGGCGTCGGAGGAACAGATGACGGCGATGTGCGCCCGGCTCTGCATGAACGCTGCGATCGCGGCCCCGACGTCGGCGTATCCGGCCCCGCCGGTCGCTTCGAACCCGCCGGCCTCGAAGAGGCCCTTGGCGTAGTTCGTGCGCGCCAGATGATCGGCGGGCGTGCCCATGCTGGCGAGGAAGACGCGGGGACGCTCGCCGCACTGGGCCGCGTACTCATCCGCTGCGTCGCGGAGATGCTCGAAAGGCTCGGCGAACGGGTGGGGGGCGATGGCGGTGATGCTCGCGCTCTCTCCGCGGTGCAGCCCGAGCGATCGGGCGATGCGGCCGATGGTCGCGCCGGCGAGGGCGGCCTCGAACGCGTGCCGGGCGCGTGTCCCCGCGGGTCCGCTCGTCGGCGCGTCGGGGGGTGTGGTCGCACGCCCGGCCGCCACTTCCGCGGACAGGCGGGCCAGCGCCTGCCGGCGGACGTCTTCCGACGAGGCGGCACGCCGATCGGGAGCGGGCTGATCCGGCGCGGGGAACTCGCTCACGCCGACGACGGCGTCCTTGCGCGTGGCGTAGCTGCGGGCCCGCGGGGCGAAGGCGGACTCGATCTGCCCGGCGATCCAGCCGCTCGTGAGGCACGCGGCCATGCCGCCGCGACGCTCGATCTCCTGGAAGATCTTCCACGCAGCGGCTGCCAGCTCGTCCGTGAGCGTGTCGATGTAGTACGAGCCGCCGGCCGGGTCGTTGATGCGGTGCAGGTGGCACTCTTCCTGCATGATCGCCTGCGTGTTGCGGGCCAGTCGACGAGCGACGGCGGACGGGGCGTCCAGCGCCGCGTCGTACGGGAGGCTTCCGACGGCGTCGGCCCCGGCGATGCCGGCGGCGAACACCGCCGCGCTGTTGCGCAGGATGTTCACCCACGGATCGCGCGTCGTGACGACGCGCCGGCTGAGGCGGACGTGCATCGGCGCCCGGGCCGCGTCCTGCGAGCCCCCGGCCGCCGTGACCACGCGCCGCCAGAGCGTGCGGGCCGCGCGCAGCTTCGCGATCGCGAGGAAGAACTGCGTCCCGACCGCGTAGGAAAAGTGGATCTGCCGGGCGGCGGCGTCGATGTGCATGCCCGCGGCGGTCATGGCGCGGAGATATTCGAGCCCCGTAGCGAGGGCGAAGGCGAGGTCCTGCGTCGCCGTCGCGCCGGCGTGGTGATACGCGGCGGTCCCGACGCGGAGCGCCGTTACCTGCGGGGCGGGGTAGCGGGCGCTGGTCCACGCCGCGAGGTCGGCCGCGTCGCGCAGCGCCGCGTCGAGCGGCTGCGGCAGCGAACCCTCGCGCGCGAGCACGGCCAGAGGGTCGGCGTGGAAGCCGCCCCGGGCCGCCTCGGGCGCCACCCCCATCAGCTCCCACAGCGCGGCGAGCTGCGCGGCGGCGGGCACGAACGCCGCGCCCGCCTCGAGAGTCACGCCGATCATGTTGAGGTACACGCCCTGGAACGCCGCCGACCAATCCGAAGGCGAGATCAGCGTCGCGCCGTCGACCCCCGAGAGCAGCACCGCGCGCAGATCATCAGGGTCGAGGCCCGCGCGTGTCGCCGCGTCGAGCCGGACGAGGATCGACGTGACGCCGCCCGAGAGGTCCTCGAGGATCGCCGCGTTCAGTTCGGCGAGCAATGGCTCCGCCCGCTCCTGGCGGATGTCCCAGCCTCCCTGCGCGTTGCCCAGCGGGAGAGCGCCGCGCGCGAAGGTGGGCAGGCCGCTGTACTCGGCGGCGTTGGCGGTCGCCGCACGATCGGCGGCGGTGTACAGCGGCCGGACGTCGAAGCCCTCGTACGTGCGCGTCACGAGCTTGCGCTCGAAGGGCGCGCCCTTCAGGTCGGCATCGACCAGCCGACGCCAATCTTCGAATCGCGGGGCGGGGAAGAGTTCGGCAACCGACGCATCAGCGTTCATATGGCGCGTCCGACCCGGAGGGGCGGGCGCCTGGCAGACGTGGGCGTCCGCCGACCGGGCCATGAGCATACCGCGCCGCGGCCTCAACGAGGAATCGCGTCGCGCACGCGTCATCCGAGGCGATTTATGCCGCCCTGATGCGCCGCCGGGGTGTTTCGACGTCGTCCTGATCGACAGTCGCGCGCGAGCGGGCGATTGTTCCCGTCACACACGGAGACCCCGCGATGCAGACCTCACGTCGTACAGCTTCGATCGCCGCCTGCTGCTCCGCTCTGCTTTCGCCGCCGTGGCCCGCCGCGGCGGAAGAGCCCGGTGCGCAGTCCGGCAGCGATCAGCC
>JANRJV010000017.1:0-14972 GCA_033763795.1 Planctomycetota bacterium | reverse complement strand
GGCATCTTCCTCACCTTCGTCACCTACGGCACCGTCGAGTACCAGCCCCTCTTCGACCTCGTCCGCCAGGGCGTCGACGCCTCCGGCCAGCCCATCTCAGGCCAGTGGCAGACCTGGGCCATCCCTTGCCTCCTCATGATCGGCGCCTTCGGAAAGAGCGCCCAGTTCCCCCTCTACGTCTGGCTCCCCGACGCCATGGAGGGCCCGACTCCCGTCAGCGCGCTCATCCACGCCGCCACCATGGTCACCGCCGGCGTCTACCTCATCGCACGAACCATGCCCCTCTTCCTCCTCGACGAAACACACATCGCCCTCACCGTCGTCGCGTGGATCGGCACCATCACCGCCCTCCTCGCCGCGACCATCGGCATGGCCCAGTTCGACATCAAGCGCATCATGGCCTACTCCACCGTCTCCCAGCTCGGCTACATGTTCGCCGGCCTCGGCGTCCTCACCAGCGCCGGCGCCGTCTTCCACGTCTTCACACACGCCTTCTTCAAGGCGCTCCTCTTCCTCGCCTGCGGCGCCGTCATGCACGGCTTCGCCGGACAGCTCGACCTCGGCAAGCTCAGCGGCGTCCAGAAAATGCCCGGCTGGCGCATCGTCGGCCTCACCATGCTCGTCGGATGCCTCAACCTCGCAGGCTTCCCCCTCATCACCAGCGGCTACTTCTCCAAGGACATGATCCTCGCCCAGGCATTCACCACCCCCCAGTCCATCATCCCCGGCGCACAGTGGATCGGCTGGATCCTCCTCATCACCGCCGGCCTCACCGCCTACTACACCTTCCGCGTCTACTTCCGCGTCTTCGTCGGCCCCCAGCACTACGAGCCGGGCGATGAACTCCACGGCCACGACGACGATCACTCACACGATCACGCACATTCACACGATCACGCGCACGCTCACGACAACGACCACGCCCACGCCCACGACCACGACTTCCACCCCCATCCCCCGGGCTGGGCCATCAACTCCGTCCTCGTCATCCTCGCCCTCTGCTCATTCCTCGCCATCCCCGCCTACTTCATCCACAAGGAACACCACGGCTGGGCGGGCCACATGGTCCACGCCTCCACCGCGCACGTCGAATCACCCGGCTCGCATCACTCCGCAGCCCCCGCCGCCGATCCGGCCGCGCACGCCGACCCCGCCCACTCCTCCGCGGACCTCGCCCACCGTCACGAAGACGTCGGCACCTTCCTCGGCATGGACCCGCACAAGGTCATGTACTACGTCTCCGCCATCGTCGGCTTCGTCGGCATCGCCATCGCCTGGTTCCTCCACCTCGCCGGCCGCACCGCCGCCGCCACCAGCCGCGCCGACGCACTCCTCCCCGTCCTCGGACCGCTCCCGCGCTGGGCCCAGCACAAGTGGTACGTCGACGAGCTCTACGACGCCATCCTCCGACTCCCCCTCTGGGTCCTCTCGCACATCTTCCACGTCTTCGACAAGCTCGTCGTCGACGGCGCCGTCAACGCCGTGGGCAAGCTCCCCAAGGCAATGGGAACGCTCCTCCGCCCCACGCAGAGCGGCGTCCTCCAGGGATACGCCGTCGGAATGGCCGGCGGCCTCGCGCTCATCCTGCTGATCGTCGCACTCGTGGCGGGAGGACGCTGAATATGAGCATCCTCACGCTCATGCTCCTGGTCCCCATCGCCGGCGCCTTCGCCATCGCCTTCGCCGCGCCCGCCCGCGCCTACGCCATCGCCTGCATCTCCTCCGCCGTGGGCGTCATCCTGGGCGTCCTCTTCGCCTTCCAGTTCGAGTGGACCACCGGCGCCACCCCCCAGCTGGGCACCTTCATCCCCCTCCTCCCGGACTTCGGCATCAGCATCCGACTGGGCGTCGACTCCGTCGCCGCATGGCTCATCGTCCTCACCCAGGCCCTCCAGCCCCTCTGCGTCGTCGGCAGCCGCACCGCCATCACCGAACGCACCCGAACCTACTACGCCTGGCTCACCATCCTCCAGTCCGCCATGCTGGGCGTCTTCATGGCCCACGACCTCATCTTCTTCTACGTCTGCTTCGAGTTCACGCTCATCCCCATGTACGTCCTCATCAGCCTCTACGGCTCCACCAACCGCAAGGCCGCCGCCACCAAGTTCTTCCTCTACACCTTCACGGGCTCCATCATCGCCCTCGCAGGGCTCGTCTACGTCGCCTCCGTCGCCGCCGCCCAGTCAGGCCAGTGGACCTTCGCCCTCGACCAGCTCCAGCAGACCGCACGCTCGCTCCCCCTCCGCGAGCAGACCTGGGTCCTCCTGGCCCTCCTCGCCGGCTTCGCCGTCAAGGTCCCGCTCTTCCCCCTCCACACCTGGCTCCCCCTCGCCCACACCGAGGCGCCCACCGCCGGCTCCGTCATCCTCGCCGGCGTCCTCCTCAAGCTGGGCACCTACGCCATCTTCCGCTTCGTCATCCCCTTTGTCCCAGCCGCCGTCGTCGAGCACGCCGACACCATCGCCATCATCTGCATCGTCGGCATCCTCTACGGCGGGCTCATCTGCTGGGTCCAGCGCGACGTCAAGAAGCTCGTCGCCTACTCCTCCGTCGCACACCTCGGCTTCTGCATGCTCGGAATGTTCGCCCTCAACATCGTGGGCGGCGTCGGCAGCGTCCTCTACATGATCAACCACGGCCTATCCACCGGCGCCCTCTTCTTCTGCATCGGAATGATCTACGAGCGCTACCACACGCGCTCCCTCGAAGAACTCGGCGGCCTCGCCGCACGAATGCCCGTCTGGGCCTTCTTCATGGTCTTCTTCACCATGGCAAGCGTCGGACTCCCCGGACTCAACGGCTTCGTCAGCGAGTTCATGTGCCTCCTCGGCGCATTCCAGAGCGGCGCAGGCCGCATCGGCGCCGGCGCCACCCACGGAACCCTCGGCCCCTGGTACGCCGCCGTCGCAGGCGTAGGCATGATCGTCGCCGCCATCTACCTCCTCTTCATGGTCGGCCGCGTCGTCTTCGGCCCGCTCAAGGAGCCCGCCGGGCACGCCTCACACGACCCCCATCACCCCAACGATCAGCACGCCCACCACGGCCCGCTCCCCACAGACCTCTCCACACGTGAGATCGCCGTCCTCGCCCCCCTCGCTCTCGCCTGCATCATCCTGGGCGTCTACCCCACCCCTGTCATCCGCTCGCTCGAGCCCTCCGTGGGCGTCGCCATCGCACCCGCCGTGGAACTGCTCAAAAACCCCGCCTCCCCCGGCGCCACTTCAATGAGCGGCCCTGAAGTCCCCGCCGCGACCATCGTCGCGCACGAAGGAGGCGCCCAGTGATCGACCTCCTCCACACCGCCCTCGCCGCCGACCTCCCCGCAGCCCTCGCCGCCGCATCGCCGATGGCCGAGAAGCTCCGCTACCTCATCCCCGAGATCATCCTCTTCACCGCCACCTTCGCCGTCCTCGTCACGGGCCTCTCCCCCTCCGCGAGCATCCGCCGCCTCAGCGCCGCCATCTCCGCCCTCGCGCTCATCGCGGCCGGCCTCGCCGCCCTGAACACTCCAACTCCCCCGACCGCCCTCCTCCCCAACCTCATCCCCTTCTCAAAGGTCCTCATCGCCGCCGTCGGCCTCCTCCTCGTCCTCCTCGTCGCCGGCACCGTCGACCGGGACTTCGAGTCCGCCATCGACCGAGGCACACCCTTCGACGCCATCCGCGCCACCCGCGGCGAGTTCTACGCCTTCATCCTCTTCAGCCTCACGGGCCTCATGCTCTGCGCCACCGCCGACGACCTCATCTGGCTCTTCCTCGCGCTCGAGCTCACAAGCCTCCCCACCTACGTCATGGTCAGCATCTCGACCGCACGCACACGCAGCCAGGAAGCCGGAATCAAGTACTTCTTCCTCGGCGCCCTCGGCGCCGCCTTCTTCCTCTACGGCTTCACCCTCCTCTACGGCGCCACGGGCACCACCCTCCTCTTCGGCAACGCCGACGTCCCGGGAATCGCGCAGATCCTCGCCGCCCAGCTCGCCCAGAACGGCCAGCTCGGCGCCCTCGCGCTCACGGGTCTCGTCATCTCCATGGTCGGCGTCGGCTTCAAGATCGCCGCCGTCCCCATGCACTTCTACACACCAGACGTCTACGAAGGCGCCGCCTCCAGCGTCTCGGGATACCTCGCCTTCGTACCCAAGGCCGCCGGCATCATCACCCTCATCCTCCTCGCCTCCACCGTCGGATGGACCGCCTCCGCCGCCGGCGGACTCCCCGAGCCCATCCGCGTCTTCCTCTGGGTCGTCGCCGCCATGACCATGACCGTCGGCAACGTCCTCGCGCTCCTCCAGTCAAACGTCAAGCGCGTCCTCGCCTACTCCTCCATCGCCCACTCGGGATACCTCCTCGTCGGCATCATCACGGGCCCCGCCTCCGCGGACGCCCCCGTCAGCCAGAACGGCCTCGCCGCCTCACTCTTCTATCTCCTCTGCTACGGCTTCATGAACCTCGGCGCCTTCGCCGTCCTCGCCAGCCTCGAGCGCTCCTCACGCCGCGCCCCGGGCGAGGAGATCGAAACCTTCGACGACCTCAAGGGCCTCTGCTCCACCCACCCGCTCCAGGGCTGGGCCATGATCCTCTGCGCCCTCAGCCTCGCCGGCCTCCCGCCCCTCCTGGGCTTCTGGGGCAAGCTCTACCTCTTCACCTCCGCCATCGCCGCAGGCGAGATCCTCCTCGTCATCGTCATGGGCCTCAACTCCGCCATCGCCCTCTACTACTACCTCCGCCTCGCCGCCACGCCCTTCATGGAGCGAGCCTCGGGCGGCGCCGCCCTCACCTACACACCCAGCCCCACGCGACGCCTCGCCGCGCTCCTCTCCGCCGCCAGCGTCGTCCTGCTCGTCCCCTTCACATGGTGGCTCATCAGAGAGAGCGACCGCGCCGCCGAGTTCCGCCCGGCCCAGCCCGCCCGCGCCGCGCTCATCGCGCCGCTCCCGGCCTCGGCTCCCCCCGCCGCGCCGTAAACCCCGCGCGCCCGCCCCGACTTCACGCCGCCGTCGGCTTCGCGGCCCGCTTCCCGCCCGAGCGCGCCAGCTGCCACAGCAGCCCCGCGCCCGCCACCGCCGCCCACGCCAGCAGCCACACACCCGGATCCGCCGGCATCGACTCCGACATGGGCAGCCCCAGCGCGATCGCCAGGTACGCCGCCGAAGGCAGCCACACCGCCGCCCCCAGCAGCGCCGTCGTCACCGCCGCCGCACGCTTGGGCAGCGCCAGCCCCAGCGCCAACCCCCCCAGGTACCCCAGCACCGCCGACATCATCAGCGCGATCCTCCCGCTGGGCGTCACATCCTCGTTCCAGAACGCCCACAGTTGCCACGCCGCGTGCCGCACGAACGCACCGATGATCTCGCCCCCGCGCCGCGCCGACACCTCAGGCAGCGCCTCCCCGCCCACCTCCGCACCCGCTCCCCCCGCGCTCTCGCCGCTCTCCGCCTCCTCAGACGCACGCTCCATCTGTTCCGCCGCCGCCCCCCGCGCCCACGTCATCATCTCCTCAATCCGGTGCGCCGCCATCGCCCGCGCCAGACGCAGCGCCTCCGCGTGCGTCAGCCGCTCCTCGCGCAGCAGCGCCAGCACCTCCGCCCCCGTCACGCTCTCCGCCCCCTCCGCCCCCGCCGCCTCAGGCGCCGCCAGCACCAGCACCGGCTCGCCCGCCTCCGTCCCCGCGCCCCCCGTCCGCACGAACGCCGCCGTCCCCAGCACCGCCGCCACCGCCACAACCCCCGCCAGCGTCTGCGCCACCAGCAGCCGGAACAGCACCCACCCCGCGATCGCCCCGCACACCGCCCCGGCCGCCGTCAGCGCCAGCCCCGTCCCTGTCGGATCGAGCACCGCCGGCGCCAGGTGACCCGTCACCGACCCCGCCACCGCCCCCAGCGCCATCAGCATGGGACGCATCAGCCGGTGACCGCTCACCCACAGCAGCAGCCCCGCACCAAGGGTCAGCCCCACCGCCACGTGCGCGTACCACGGCAGCGCCGCGATCCCCTGCGCAGCGGTCCAGTCACCCTCAGAAGCCAGCACAATCAGCGCCGTCATCAATCCACACATCCTTCGGGAGATACGATCGGCTCGTTCGTCGCCGACGGTCGAACACCCCCCGTCGCCGTCCGGTGCCTGTATGGTGGACCCGCCCGAGCCGCCCATCGACCCTCGACCCGCGGGAACACCCGTGTTCCCTCCCCCCGATCAGACCGATCAAGAGCCCCGCGTGGACCACTCAACTCCTCCATCCTCCCCCCCCGCACCGACGCCCGCGCCCGGCTCTGAGCCCCCCGCCGGCCCCGGCCCTCTCCCCCTCACCCTCGACCAGCTCCGCGACCAGATCGACCGCGTCGACCAGCAGATCGTCCGCCTCCTCAACGAGCGCGCCGCCCTCATCGTCGACGTGGGAAGAGTCAAACGCGACACCGGAGTCCCCATCTACGCCCCGCACCGCGAGCAGGCCGTCCTCCAGAAGGTCCTCGCCGCCAGCCAGGGACCCCTCCCGCCCAAGACCATCGAGGCCGTGTACCGTGAGCTCATGAGCGGCAGCTTCGCCCTCGAGCAGCCCCTCCGCATCGGCTACCTGGGCCCCGCCGGCAGCTACAGCCACCAGGCCGCCTCACGCCAGTTCGGCTCCTCCGTCAGCTTCGAAGACCTCCACGAGATCGCCGGAGTCTTCACCGAGGTCCTCCGCGGCCACTGCCACTACGGCCTCGTCCCCGTCGAAAACTCCATCGGCGGCGGCATCGTCGAAACCCTCGACGCCTTCGCGCGCCACGGCCCCGAGCTCAAGATCTACGCCGAGGTCCTCCTCGAGGTCCACCACGCCCTCCTCTCCTCCTGCGAGCCCCGCGAGATCAGACGCATCTACTCCAAGCCCGAGGTCTTCAGCCAGTGCCGAAACTGGCTCGCCGTCCAGTTCCCCAAGGCCGAGCAGGTTGCCGCACCCAGCACCAGCCGCGCCGTACAGATCGTCGTCGAAGAGTTCGAACGCGATCCCGCCTGCGGCGCCGCCGCCATCGCCTCCGAACTCGCCGGAAAGATCTACGGCCTCGACACCCTCTTCGCCAAAATCGAGGACGACCCCAACAACGTCACACGCTTCGCCGTCCTCTCCAAGCAGTCCGCCAGACCCAGCGGCGACGACAAGACCTCCATCATGTTCGAGACCGCCGACAAGCCCGGCGCTCTCGTCAGCGTCCTCCGAGTCTTCGAGTCCGCGGGCATCAACCTCACGCACATCGACAAGCGACCCAGCGGCCGCGTCAACTGGTCATACACCTTCTTCATCGACGCACAAGGCCACCAGGACGACCCGCCGCTCACCGCCGCCATCAACGAGGCCCGCTCACACTGCGGTCGCCTCACCGTCCTGGGCAGCTACCCCCGCGCCCGCCGCATCCTCTGACCTCTTTCCACTCGCGCGCCCTCACGTGCGCACACTCTGGCCCGCCCGCGGCCCACCAACCACAAAAAAATCTCCGTCCATCGCGCCGCGGCGTTCACCCCGCCGAATCGGCCCTTTGCCACCATTCCCGAGAGCACTTTCTCACGCTTCCCCCCACACCCGTGCGCGCGCCGCGGTCCGCCCGCTCATGAGTGACGGACTAGCCGCCGGGAGCGGCCGTCACACGGGCGCGTCCGACTGCAGCGGACCAGCCCCGAACCTCCCGGCACGCGCGGCCCGTGCAAGCGGAAGTCCCGCAACGGTCGCACCAACCGCCCATGCATGGGTTCAATCGCTCCCCACGCATCCAGCAGCCCGCCCGCCGCAGCAACGAAAAAGACTCACACGCCCAGCAGCAGACGCTCCGGATCCTCGATGCACTCCTTGACGTGCTTGAGGAACGTCACCGCGCCCTGACCGTCCACGATCCTGTGGTCGTAGCTCAGCGCCAGGTACATCATGGGCCGCACCACCACCTCGCCCGACCCCGGCTTCTCCGGGTTCTCGACCGGACGCCGCACGATGTTGTGCATCCCCAGGATCCCCGACTGCGGCGGGTTCAGGATCGGCGTGCTCATCATCGACCCGTACACGCCGCCGTTGCTGATCGTGAACGTGCCCCCCTGCATGTCGTCCAGCGTCAGCTTGCCGTCCCGGGCCTTGGCCGCCAGCGTGTTGATCCCCTTCTCGATCTCCGCGAACGACAGACCCTCGCACCCCCGCAGCACCGGCACCACCAGCCCCTTCTCCGTCCCCACCGCGACGGCGATGTCGCAGTAGTCGTGATACTCAACCGCCGGCTCGCCCCCCTCCTCCACGATGAACGCGTTCACGCTGGGAACCTTCCGCAGCGCCGCCACGCACGCCCGCACGAAGAACGACATGAACCCCAGCTTCACGCCGTGGGACTTCTCGAACGCGTCCTTGTGCCGCCCGCGCAGCTCCATGACCCGCGTCATATCGCACTCGTTGAAGGTCGTCAGCATCGCCGCCGTGTGCTGCGCCTCGACCAGCCGCTGCGCGATCCGCCGCCGCAGCTGCGACATCTTCTCCCGCCGCACGCCGCGCCCGCCGCTCGCCCCGCCGCCGGCCGGAGCAGCAGCCGCCGCCGGAGCCGCGTGCGCCGCCGCCTTCGCGACCCGGCCCGCCAGCGCCGCCTCGACATCCTTCTCGCTGATCCGGCCGCCCGGCCCCGTCCCCGTGATCCCGTTCAGGTCGACGCCCCGTTCCTCGGCGATCTTCCGCGCCAGCGGCGTCGCCCGCACATCATCCCGCCCGCCCCCCGCCGCCGCGCCGCCCTTCTCCGTCGGCGCCGCCGCCGCCGCAGCCGCAGCAGTGGGGGCCGCGGGAGCCGCCGCCGCCGCCCCCGCAGGTGCGGCCGGCGCAGCCGCGGCCGGGGGCGCCGCGCCTTCCTCGATGCTGCCCACCGCCGCGCCCACACGCACCGTGTCGCCCTTGGCCGCACCGTGACGCAGCACGCCCTCCGCCGGCGCCGGCAGCGGCATCGTCACCTTGTCCGTCTCAAGCTCGACGATCTCCTCGTCGCGCTTCACGAACGAACCATCGGGCTTCAGCCACTGAGCAATCGTCGCCTCGGTGATCGACTCGCCGAGCGGGGGGATCTGGATCGTTGTCGCCATGTGCTTAGTCTACGGTGGGACCCAGCCTGCCGGGCTCCGTGCTCGGGCCGTGCGCCGCCGCCACGTGGACCGCCGCCTCGCCCACGGCGTCGGTCAGAAACTCCTCAAGCTGCTCGGCGCTCTTGCTGGGCGAACCCGTCGCGGGCGTCGCGCTCGCCGGCCGCCCGATATACCCCAGGTCCCGCGCGAACAGCTCCAGGAAGCACGTCCGCATGTGGACGTACGCCCCCATGTTCTCAGGCTCCTCCTGCACCCACACGACCTCCGCGTCCGACGGGTACCCCGCCAGCACCTCGCGCAGCATCTCCGAGTGCAGCGGATACAGCTGCTCGACCCGCACGAACGCCCGGTCGCTCAGCCCAAGCTGCCGCCGCCGCTCCACCAGGTCGTAGTACACCTTGCCCGAGCACAGCACCACCCGCCGCACGCCCCGCCGCAGCGCGCTCCCCGGCGCCGCCGCCTCGAACATCGGGTCGTCCAGGATCTCGCGGAAGCTCCCGGAGGCGAGCTCCGCCACGCGGCTCGCCGCCGCCGGCAGACGCAGCAGGCTCTTGGGCGTCATCACGATCAGCGGCTTGCGGAACCGCCGCTCGGGGTGCACCTGCCGCCGCAGCATGTGGAAATACTGCGCGGGCGTCGTCGGCATGCACACCTGCATGTTCTCGTCCCCGCACAGCTGCAGGAACCGCTCCAGCCGCGCCGACGAGTGCTCGGGACCCTGCCCCTCGTACCCGTGAGGCAGCAGCAGCACCAGCCCCGACCACCGCTGCCACTTCACCTCGCCCGATGCGATGTACTGATCGATGATCGTCTGCGCGCCGTTGCAGAAGTCGCCGAACTGCGCCTCCCACATCACCAGCATGTCCGGCGCCGTCAGCGAGTACCCGTACTCGAACCCCATCACCGCGAACTCGCTCAGCGGCGAGTCGTACACCCAGTACCGGCCCTCGAGGTTCCGCGCCGCCGCGTCGCGCGCGCCGGCACGCTTGATCGTCTGCGGCCCCAGCGGCTCGTCCAGGTGCGACAGCGGCACGAACAGGTCGCCCGTCACCGCGTCGCGCAGACCCGCGTGACGGTGGCTGAACGTGCCCCGTCGGCAGTCCTGCCCCGTCAGACGCACCACCCGCCCCTCCGCCAGCAGCGACCCCACCGCCAGGTTCTCCGCCGTCCCCCAGTCGATCGGCAGGTCCTTCTCCACGCACTCGGCCCGGTTCCGCAGCGTCGTCACCAGCTTGGGATGGGGCGTGAACCCCTCGGGCCAGCGGCCCAGCGCCGCCGCGACCCGCGCCAGCGTCTCGCGCGAAACGCCCGTCTCGACCGCGTCGAAGGAGAACCGCCCGTGGATCCCCTCCCAGCGCTGCGTCCCCGGGTCGGGCGTCGGATCGACCGGCGTCTGCTTGGCGTTCATATACGCCCGGTCGAGCGTCTCGCTCAGGCTCGAGCGGATCGCCTCGACCTCCTCGTCGGTGATCACGCGCTCGTCGTGCAGCCGCCGCGCATAGCTCGTCAGCACGCTGTCGCGCGCCCGGATGTTCTTGTAGAGCAGCGGCTGCGTGAACATCGCCTCGTCGGTCTCGTTGTGCCCGTGCCACCGGTAGCACGTCAGGTCGACGACCACGTCCTTGCGGAACGTCATGCGGTAGTCGACCGCCAGCTCCGCCGCCAGCACGCACGCCTCGGGGTCCTCGCCGTTGACGTGCAGGATCGGGACCTCGACGATCTTGGCGCTGTCGGTGCAGTAGCGCGTGGAGCGCGCGTCCTCCTCGCCCGTCGTGAACCCGATCAGGTTGTTGATGACCAGGTGCACCGTCCCGCCCACCCAGTAGCCCTCGAGCTGGCCCAGGTTGAACGTCTCGGGCACGACCCCCTGCCCGATCATCGCCGCGTCGCCGTGCAGCAGCACCGCCATGACGCGCGAGCGCTCGTAGTCGCGCATCTGCCGCTGCTTGGCGCGCACGCGGCCCAGCACCACGGGGTTCACCGACTCCAGGTGGCTGGGGTTCGACGCCATCACAAGGTGGATCGTCTTCCCGTCGGCGACCACGCGGTTGCTGGAGTAGCCGCGGTGATACTTGACGTCGCCCCCGCCGTTGGCCGCGTCGACCGACCACGCGTCCTCGAACTCGGTGAAGATCTCCTCGTAGGTCTTGCCCACGATGTTCGTCAGGACGTTGAGCCGCCCGCGGTGGGCCATGCCCATGACGATCTCGCCGATGTCGCGCTCAGCGGAGCGCTCGATCACGCGCTCCAGGAACGGGATCGTCGACTCGCCGCCCTCGAGGCTGAAGCGCTTGACGCCCGGGAACCGCTTGCCGCAGAACTTCTCGAACATCTCGGCCTTGTGCAGCTGCGTGAGCACGCGGGCCCGCTGGTTCCGCGTGAGCTGGGGCCGGGCGTGCGTGCGCTCCAGACGCTCCATCAGCCACTGGCGCTCGGCGTCGGCGGTGATGTGCGCCATCTCGACGCCGATGCTCCCGCAGTAGGTCGCGCGCACCGCCTCGATCAGCGCCCGCACCGTCATGGGCGAGCCGTCGGGCGAGAAGCGACCGGCGTCGACCAGCGTCTCCATGTCCGCCTCGGTGATGCCGCTGGCGGCGGGCTCGAGCGTGGGGTGCCCCTCGCGCGGGCGGCCGAAGGGATCGATGCGCGCCGCCAGATGCCCCAGCCGCCGGTGTGCTTCGATGAAGTCGCGCATGGCGTAGCGCAGCCGCATCTCGCCGCCGTCGACTCCCGCGCTCCGCCCCGGCCCGCCCGGCGCCCCCTGCCCCGCCGGACCACCCGCGACGGCCGCCCCGCGCCCGGCCCCGAGGTCGAAGCCTTCGAAGAAGGCACGCAGCTCGGGCGACACCGACGACGGATCGGCCCGCCACCGCGCCTGCTCAGCATCCAGATATTCAGCATTCCAGCCGTTCAGGGCGGGCGACACAGGGTGAGGACCAGCGGTCATCGAAGGTCGATCTCCGGCGGGCGCCGCGCAGCATGAACCCGTTCTCGGGCGGGTCCGCGTGCGCGGCGCGCAGTCCGGCGATTGTAGGAAGACTCCCGCCCGCCGCCCGTTCCACACGTGGAGTTCCCGACCCGAACAACCGATAAACTTGCCGGTGGCGCGGTCGGAAGACCCGGTCGCGTCGGCCGTCGACCCCCCCGGGGACCTCGGCCCCGGCCCACCGCCTCCCGCTGACCGAATCTCCCCGACCGATTTTCCCCCAACCGCCGAGCACCCAGCCATGGAACACTACGACCTCTGCGTGATCGGCAGCGGCCCCGCGGGACAGAAGGCCGCCGTCCAGGCCGCCAAGCTGGGCAAGCGCGTCTGCATCATCGAGAAGCAGCAGGTGCTGGGCGGGGCCGCCATTAACACCGGCACCATCCCCAGCAAGAGCCTCCGCGAGGCCATCCTGCACCTCACGGGCTTCAAGCACCGCGGCCTCATGGGCGAGAGCTACCAGGTCAAACAGAAGATCACCATCGAGGATCTTATTTTCTGGTGCCAGCAGGTTATTAAGGCGGAGATCGAGATCGTCCGCGCCCAGCTCCAGCGCAACGGTGTAGAGATCGTCTCGGGCCTCGGGGTCTTCCAGAGCGCCGACTGGGTCCTCGCCGTCAACGGCGCCGACGTCAAGGCCATCAACGCCGAGCACGTCCTTATCTCGACGGGCACGCGCCCGGCCCGCCCGTCGGACATCCCCTTCGACCAGCATCACATTGTCGACGCCGACGGCATCCTCAAGCTCCCCTTCCTGCCGCGCACGCTCATGGTCGTGGGCGGCGGCGTGATCGGCACCGAGTACGCCTCGATGATGCAGGCGCTCGGGGTCAAGGTCACGCTGGTCGAGGGCCGCAACCGCCTGATGGAGTTCCTCGATGCCGAGATCGGCGAGGCGCTGCAATACCAGCTCCGCCAGAACGGCATGACGCTCCGCATGGGCGAGAAGGTCGTCAAGGTCGAGCTGATCGACGCGCCCGAGGGCGCCGCCTCGCGCGACGGCAAGCTCGTGCAGGCCACGCTCGAATCCGGCAAGACGCTGCGGGCAGAGTGCCTGCTCTACTGCGTGGGACGCCAGGGCAACACCGAGGACCTCGAGCTCGAGAAGGTCGGCGTCATCTACGACGATCGCGGCCGGATCAAGGTCACGCCCACGTACCAGACGAACGTCCCCACCATCTACGCCGCGGGCGACGTCATAGGCTTCCCCGCCCTCGCGTCGACATCGATGGAGCAGGGGCGCCTCGCCGCGTGCCACATGTTCGGCAAGAAGACCAAGTCCGTCCCCGAGCTCTTCCCCTACGGGATCTACGCGATCCCCGAGATCTCCATGGTCGGCTGGACGGAAGACAAGCTCACCGCCGAAGGAATCCCCTTCGAGACGGGCGTCGCCAACTACCGCGAGATCGCCCGCGGCCAGCTCCTGGGCGACACCGCCGGCATGCTCAAGCTGCTGATCCACCAGGAGACGCGCGCCATCCTGGGGGTCCACTGCATCGGCAACGGCGCCACCGAGATCGTGCACATAGGTCAGGCGGTCATGTCCCTCAAGGGCACCGTCGATTACTTCGTCGAGACGGTCTTCAACTACCCGACGCTGGCCGAGTGCTACAAGGTCGCGGCCCTCAACGGCGTGAACAAGCTGGCGCACGTCTAAGCTCGTTTTCCGATTTTTTTTTTTTTCGCGGGCTTCCTCTTGCATGCAGGCCCCGGGCGCGGCAGGCTACATGCTTCTGGAGGGCCGCATTGTGGCTCGAGCGCTGCGACAACCCGGGTGCGTGCGTTTCGCTGTTCTCATGGGCGTGCTGGCGCTGCTGGTGCCCGCGGGGCCGGGGGGCGCGGCACTGGCCGTGAGCTTCGAGGAGGCGCGGGACTGGCTGAAGGCCGAGCACGAGGCGGCGCGGGCTTGGCCCGGCCCGGGCACGAACCTGTACTTCGATATCGAGGTCGAGAAGCACATCCGCGTCGACCCGGCGGAACTGGCCAGGACGCGCGAGATCGTGTCGAAGTATGAGTTCGGCCCGGAGCGCCATCCGCTGGCGGCGCAGCTGGCCAACATGGAGCGGTGGGCCAGGGGGCCCGAGCGCGAGCGACGCCGGGGCTGGATCCGGGACCGCGACAACTGGCGGATCAACTCGGATTTCATCGATGATCCGAGCGGATTCTTCAACGACGCGGTATTGGTCGACGGTCTTTCGATGCTGATGTCGCGGGGAGAATTGGCGCTCTTCGATCCCGGCCGAGGGTTCCCCTCTGATCGCGCGGTGCCGGCGCTTCGGGGCCTTCTCTTCGATCATGCCCGCAGCATGCTCTTCGGCGGAATCGGGCAGTACGCGCCGGGCGAGCCCGACCCGTCGTCATTCCGCCAGACGCCGCAGGGCTTCGAGATGGTGGTGCGGCCCGCCTCTGGAGCGGGGGCGGCGTGGCGCGTGAGTGTGCAATGGAGCGCGCCAGAGAGGCGTGGATATGTTCTGGAGGCTGGAGTACTGGAATTACCAAGTGCTGCTTACGAGCGTGCATCAATCATTACAGGACCATGGGAACCATCCGAGGTTGTGGGTCGCCGCATCTCGACCACCGCGTCGTTTTTGCGTCCAGACGGACAGGTCGCTTTCGTTGCCAGCCTTCATAACGTGTCGGCCTTGGACCGTCGAGAGTTTCGGAAGGTCACTTCGCTTCCCAGTGCGGAATCCGGTGACCTCATACGCGGAAAGGTGTTTCCTGACACGGTGCATGATTTCCGCGACAATCCCCACCAGATCAAGTTTGTTCCGGCGGAAGTTGCGCTCGCAGCTGCTGAGCCTTCGTGGGGAATGTGGGCGGCTATCGGCGGCGCTGGAATTGTGTTTTCGCTCGCCCCGGTGTTGTTCAGATTGTGGCGCGGGCATCAGCATGGAGCTGAAAGGAGATAACAA
>JANRJV010000016.1:0-68808 GCA_033763795.1 Planctomycetota bacterium | reverse complement strand
GGCGGGGGCGGGTGCGGAGGAGATCGGGCGGTGGCTGTCGGGGCGGAGTCTGGCGGTTCCGGGGCTGGATACGACGGCGTACCTGGTGCTGCGGCTGGCGGTGGGCGCGGCGCCGGCGGGGCGGGTCGTGCCGACGGTGTTTCATGACGTGCCGGGGATGGTGGCGCGGGGCGAGGCGGACGCGGGGCTGCTGATTCACGATGCGCAGCTGACGTACGGGACGTACGGGCTGCGGGAGATGCTGGACCTGGGCGGGTGGTGGCTAGAGGAGACGGGTCTGCCGCTGCCTTTGGGGGGGAACGCGGTGCGTCGCGATCTTGACGAGCGTTTCGGGACCGGGAGCGTGGAGGAGGTTGGTGAGCTGCTGTCGCGGTCGGTGCGGCACGCGGTGGGACATCGCGAGGAGGGGCTGCGGCGGATCGCGCCGATGACTGTCGGGATTGAGCGTGCGACGCTGGAGCGTTACCTGGACATGTACGTGAGCGGTCTGACGGTTTCGGCGGGGAGGGCGGGCCGCGCGTCGATCGAGGCGCTGCTGCGACGCGGGTATGAGGCGGGGCTGGGTCCGGATCCGGGGGTGATCGACATGGTTGGCGGTGATGATTGAGGGGGAAAGACGGAGGGTGCGGGGCGTGGTGAGTGAAAGGGGGCGCTAGGGTCTTGAGTTTGGGGCGTGTGGTTTCCTACTCTGTGGTGTCTGACGGCGATTCCCGCCGGGAGGCGAAAGCTTCCGAGGGAGGGTCCCGTGGGGGGACCCGGCGCCGGTAACGGAAGGATTCCGTATGAGTCAAGCAACTTCGCCCGGCATCGCCCAGGGATACAGCCCGCCGAGCGTGACGCAGTTCAGCGTGTTTCTGGACAACCGGGTGGGGAAGCTGCTGGAGCTGCTGAAGCTGTTCGACGACGACACGCAGTGCCAGGTGTGTGCGTTCAGCGTGCAGGAGGCGAGCGACTATGCGGTGATCCGGCTGCTGACGAACATGTCGTCGGTGGCTCGGGACATTCTGAAGCGTCAGAATCTGACGTTTTCGGAGAAGCAACTGCTGGTGGTGGAGATACCGGGGGGTCACAACCTGACGCGGCTGTGCCTGTACCTGCTGGGGGCGGAGATCAGCATTCAGTTCGCGTACCCGCTGATGCTGAAGCGGAACGGGGCGCCGACGATCGCGCTGGCGGTGGACGATCTGACGCTGGCGGGGCAGATCCTGCGGAAGAAGGAGTTCAAGCTGCTGGGCGAGTGCGACCTGCCGGGGCCGGCGCTGTGAGGGGGCGGGTCAGCCTGCGAGGATGAGGTTGCGGCCGAATTCTCCGGGCTCGAAGACGTGCACGTGCTGCATGTCGAGGTAGAGGTCGACGGGCTGGTTGAGGGGGAAGTCTTCGCGGGCGTCGATGCGGGCGATGACGCGGTGGCCCGTGTCGGTCTCGCAGGAGGCGTCGATCATCTCGCCGAGGGGCTCGATGACCTTCGGTCGGAGGCGGAGGGCGTTGTCGCCGCGGGCGAAGCCCGGGGGCGGCTGGAACTTGCCCTCTTGGCGTTCGCTCATGGCGCTGGGCCTGAAGCCCAGGACGACGGGTTTGTCGAGTGCGGCGGCGAGTCCGGGCGCGTCGGGGAGCCTGAGGCGTACGCCGGCGCCCTGGAAGACGATGCCCGAATCTCGGCGGAGGGTTCCCTCGAGGAAGTTCATGGGGGGCGAGCCCAGGAATGCGGCGACGAAGCGGTTGACGGGGCGGCGGTAGACGCCCAGGGGCGAATCAACCTGCTGGACGTAGCCGGCGCTCATGACGACGATGCGGTCGCCCAGGGTCATGGCCTCTTCCTGGTCGTGGGTGACGTAGATGGTTGTTGTGCGGAGGCGCTGGTGGAGGTTCTTGATCTCGGTGCGTGTGGTGACGCGGAGCTTGGCGTCGAGGTTTGAGAGGGGCTCGTCGAAGAGGAAGACCTTGGGCTCGCGGACGATGGCGCGGCCGAGGGCGACGCGCTGTCGCTGGCCGCCCGAGAGGGCCTTGGGCTTTCGGTCGAGGAGCTGGTCGAGGCCCAGCATGCGTGCGGCCTCGTCGACGCGGCGTCTGATCTCGGGTCGGGGCATTTTGCGGAGCATGAGGCCGAAGGCCATGTTCTTGTAGACGCTCATGTGGGGGTAGAGGGCGTAGTTCTGGAAGACCATGGCGATGTCGCGGTCTTTGGGGTGTACGTCGTTGACGACGCGGCCGGCGATCTCGATGGTTCCGCTGGTGATTTCCTCGAGTCCGGCGATCATGCGGAGTGTGGTGGACTTTCCGCAGCCCGATGGGCCGACGAAGACGACGAACTCGCCCGGTTCTATGGCGAGGTTGAAATCGTGTACGGCGGTGACCTTGCCGTCGTAGACCTTTTTGACGTTTGTGAGTGTGACCTGGCTCATCGTGGATCGGGCCCGTGGAGCGGGCGCCTTCAACCTTTCACCGCCCCGAGCTGGATGCCTCGTACAAGATACTTCTGGAGGAAGAGGAAGACGAGGATGGGTGGGATCATGGCCATGAGGCTGCCGGCCATGATGAGGGGAGTCTCCCGGCCGTAGGTGGAGTCGAAGGCGAGGAGGCCTATGGGGAGGGTTCTGAGGTTGTCGTCCTTGGTGAGGATGAGGGGCCAGAAGAAGCTGTTGTAGTTGCCTAGGAAGGAGAAGATGGCGAGGACGATGAGTCCGGGTCGGGCGAGGGGGAGGATGACCTGTGTGAAGATGCGCCAGTGACCCGCGCCGTCGATGGATGCGGCTTCGTCGAGGCTTGGGGGGATGGTGAGCATGAACTGCCTGAGGAGGAAGGTGCCGTAGGCGGTGAAGGCTCCGGGGATGATGAGTCCCCAGTAGGAGTTGAACATTCCGAGGGCGAGCACGACGGCGAAGTTGGGGACCATGAGTACGACGCCGGGGATCATGAGCGTGCCGAGGTAGAGGAGGAAGACCTTGTCGCGGCCTGGCCAGGCGATGCGGCTGAAGGCATAGGCGGCCATGGAGCTTGTGAGGACCTGGAGGAGGGTGACCCAGCCGGCGACGAAGAAGCTGTTGAAGAAGTACTTGGCGAAGTCGACCTTTTCGAAGACGAGGGGGTAGTTCCCGGGCTTGAGGACGGGCGGGAAGCCGGTCTGGGAGAGGAGGTCGACGTCGGTGAGGCTGCTGAGTGAGATGAGGATCTGCCAGAGGAAGGGGATGACGAAGGTGAGCCCCAGGACGACGAGCGCGAGGAAGATGGCGCTCGTGGCGAGCGTGAGCCTGCGGGGAGATGTGGCGGGGGCGGGCATGATGGTGCGTGTGTGAGGCGGATCAGTCGCCGGTCATCTGCGAACCGAGGCGGAAGTTGAGCGCGGTCATGGCGAAGATGAGGATGAACATGACCCAGGCGATGGCGGAGGCGAGTCCGAGCTGGAACTGGTCCGTGAAGGCGATGTTGTAGATGTAGTAGGCGAGGACGATGGTGTCTGCCTTGCCCTGGGTCATGACCATTGCCTGTTCGAAGCCTCCCTGGAGGCCGCCGATGGTCGACATGATGACGATGAAGAATGTGGTTGGCGCGAGCTGGGGCCAGGTGACGTGTATGAAGCGGCTCCAGCCTGTGGCGCCGTCGATGGATGCGGCTTCGTAGAGCTCGGGGGGGATGTTGGAGAGTCCGGCGAGGAAGAGGAGCATGGTTCCGCCTCCCAGTCCTGCCCAGATGCCCATGATGATGAGGGCGGTCTTGGCCCATCGTGCGTCGACGAGCCAGAGTGGCGGCTGGAGGCCGTCGCCGCTGGTGAGTCCTTCGTAGACGAGGGGCGCGGCGTCGAGGACGGCGCGCGTGACGGCGGCGCGGTCGGCGGCGGAGTCTCCCGCGGCGGCGGTGAGGGCGCTGATGGCGTCGGTGGTTCGGGGGGTGTCGCCCAGGCCGGCGGCAGCGCGGCGGAGGGCGTCGGGCGGGGCGGAGGGGAGGTCGGTGGCGAGGCGATCGATGACTGTGGAGAGTGAGGATTGCGAGAGCGGGGCGCGGCCCGAGGGGAGGAGCGAGCGCTGCGGGAGCTGGACGAGGACATAGGCGCTGCCCAGTCCCACGGCGAGCATGGTGGCGACGATGGCGAGCCTGCCCACGAAGGAGGCGGGGCCGCTGTCGCGGTGGATGAGACGGCTCAGGCCCACGATGACGAGGAAGAGGGCGGCGAGGACGGTTGCGGCGGCGAGGGCGATGCCGGCGATGTGCCAGAGGAGCGGCGGGGAGCTGCGTGCGGCGAGATCTATCCAGCCGAGGATGGGCGCGAGGCCGGCGTTGATGAGTCCGCCCTCGGGGCGATAGAGGGTCTTCCAGAGGAGGAACATGGCGACGCCCGAGAGGAGGCTTGGGAGATAGAAGAGGCCGCGGAAGAACATGGGGCCGAAGGCGAGCCCGCTGGTGGCGACGAGTCCGGCGGCGGCGGCCGCGAGGACGGCGGCGTTGGAGCGCAGTCTGGCGACGTCGTAGCGGGTGAGGTCTGTGAGTCCGGTTTCGGTGGAGCGGAGGAGGAGTTCTGAGCCCGAGGCGGGGTCGGGGGGTGGTCCGGGGGTGGTGAGCAGCCACGTGCCGGCGACGGCGAGGAGGGTGAGGATGATGCCGAGGAGCGCGTAGCGGGCTCTGCGGGGGGTGGATGCTGGTGCGGGGAGGGCGGTGAGCATGAGGGCGAGGGCGAGGGAACCGGCGATGCCGAGGGGGATGCCCAGCATGAGGAATGCGGTGTTGCCGAAGTAGTCCCAGAAGAGATGGGCTTCGTCGCCTACGAGGACTCGCTGGTAGTTTTCGATGCCGACCCACTGGACGGCGGTGTCGCTGTAGCGGTTGTGCCTGGTGAGTGCCCAGTCGGTGAAGGACATGACGAGTGAGAAGGCGACGGGCCCGGCGGTGAAGACGATGAAGCCCAGGAGGTTGGGCAGGAGGAAGGCGAGGGCGATGAGCAGGCGCTTGCGGGCGGAGCCGATCATGCGTTCACCGCGGCGAGAGGGAGAGGTCTGAGGTGAGCGCCGGGGGCGGGGAGCGCGGGCGCGGCGTGATGGCGTGGCTGGTGGGCGCGGGGGGCGGGACGGGCCGGGGGAGCCTGGGGCGGGGCGGAGGAGGCCTGATCGCGGAGTGGGACGTCGGGGTCGAAGGGTTTGCCTTCGAGCGATTCCCAGAGGGCGCGGAGGGCGGCGTCGCGGAGGAGGTTGGCGCGGATCTGGGCGTTGATGCGGTTCTCGATGAGGCGTGCGGCTTCGGCGGGGCCTATGAGGTTGTTGGTGAGCTGCTCGATGACGGGGCCAGCGAGCTGTCCGACGCGGGCGTCGCCCACGAAGGGGGAGAGCTGCTTGGGGTGTGCGTAGGAGTCCATGGCGTCGACGAAGACGGGTGAGTCGAAGGCTTCGAGGCCTGGGAGGGCGCGGGGAGGTCCGGATATGCCGTTGCGGGCGATGATGCCGGGGGTGCCGCTGATGGAGTCGAAGGTGAAGTTGATCTGGTTGTTGTACTCCTCGCTGGCGAGGAACTCGAGGAAGCGTGCGGCGAGGGGGGCGCGGGGGCTGGCGCGGTTGACGATGGCGACGCGTGCGGCGGCTTCGTAGAAGGGTGTGCCGGTGGTCGTGGGGATGTGGGCGACGCCCAGGTTCAGGAGTTCGGCGCGGTCCTGGGGGGTGAGGGCGGCTTCGATGAGCTCGTGCTGGCGGTCGGAGATGGGGACGAGGACGTCGCGCGTGAGGGAAGCGACGGCGTCCTTGAGGAGGCGGGCCTCTTCGCGGGCGGAGTCGGATTCGAGGGCGGCGATGCGGCGCTGGAGGGCGGGGAAGATGACGCGGTCGAGCTGGCGGCGGGCGAAGGTGACGTAGCTCCAGCGGCCGTCGACGACCATGGCGCAGATCTTGGCGGAGAAGAGGGCGGAGGCGGAGGCGGCCTCGGCGCCCATGTTCATGTTGGCGCCGCCGGAGGCGGCCATGCTGGCGAGCTCGGCGGGGGTGGGCATGACCTGGTGGAGATACATGAGCTCCTGGAAGGTCCGGAAAGCGGCGACGGTTTCGGGGCTGTTGAAGATGCTGGCGGTGGCCTTGTCGTTGAAGAAGACGCCGCCGTCGGCGAGGGCCATGGCCCAGGCGCTCATTCCCATGATTCCGACGCGGCGGCGGCCGCCGGAGGCTTCGAGTGCGGTGAGCTTTCGGGCGGCGCCCAGCATCTGCTCGATGGTCCATCCCTGGGGCGGGGGCTCGGGGATTCCTGCCTGTGCGAAGAGGTCGCGGTGATAGAAGAGGATGGTGTAGCCCACGTTGCAGGGGAAGGCGTACTGGCGGCCGTCGCGGCTCATGGAGGTGAGCGCGGCGGAGAAGACGGTCTCGGGGCCGAAGCCGCGCTGGAGCGCGAGGTCTGTGACGTCGAGTGCGACGCCGGCGTCGACGAACTGGGCGAGCTGTGAGGGGCCGTAGCTCTCGATGAGGTCGGGCCCGGCGCCTGCGACGCACTGGACGACGGTCTTGGTTGTGTCGCGGTTGCTGGGGTCGGTGGCGATATCGAGCGGCTCGCCGAAGGTCCGGAGATGCCAGACGCGGAAGAGGTGGCACTGGACACGTCTTGCGGGGTTATCGTCGGTGGACCAGACGAGGGTGGGCGCGTCAGCGAGGGGCTTTGGCTGCGTTCGGTCGTACCAATCGCGGAAGAGCGCGGCGAAGGCGGAGCGTTCGGCGTCGGGGAGGGTGCGGAACTGCTCGGGGGTGGGGTGTTCCTGCGGGTTCTGCGATCTGTAGTGGGCGAGGTAGTCGGCGACGATTGTGCCGGCGGGTCCTTCTGCGGGACCGAGGTCCAGATAGGCGAGTGCGAGGGCCTCGTCGCCTCGTTCGTCGGGGAGGACGACGGTGTAGGCGAAGGCGGTGAGGATTGCCCAGACACCGATGAGCCCGGCGATCAACGCGCGCACTGAGGCCTCCGTGGGTGCGGGTGATGGCTGGTGGTGTCGGCTGTATCCCGCGGCGCGAGTGTAGTCGTTGCCCGCGCGGACGCCAACGCTTCACCAGGCCGCAGAATCCGACCAGTCGTCGCGGAACGAGTTTGTGGCATGACCGCGCACGTCGCGGGGTGTTCGAGTGTTTGAAGTTGTGTGGGGCTCCACTGCGCGCGGGGCGGGGCCGATAGCCCTGTCCGCACCTGGAGGATGAGCCGTGGCGAACTCACCGGAATCTCTGTCGAAGGTCCGCACGATTCTGCGGAAGATGGACCAGTCGATCGATGCGGCGCGGAACCGTCGTCTGCAGCCGCCCGCGGCGCCGGCGCCGGTTCCGGCGACGTCCCAGAGCGCGACGATCGGGGGCCCTGTGGCGAAAGCTGGGGGTGTGCCTGTTCCGGCTCCGCTGCGTGCGCGGCCTCTGGCGCGGCCCATGCAGCCCCGTCCGACGGGTTCCTGAGCGCGTTTGGGGTGTGGAGTGATCCCGGCGAGGGCCTGCCGCGGGGTGGCGGCGGCCGGAATGGGAGGGAGTCGCCCCTGCTTGCCCCGTTGGCCCGGGCCGATACAATCGCGGGCCCGCTGGGGATTGGTGTAACGGTAGCACGAGTGACTCTGACTCACTTAGTCTAGGTTCGAATCCTAGATCCCCAATTCAGTAGCCGCCCTTGGCGTTTGCCGGGGGCGGTTGTCGTTTTGGGGGTTGATGCGGGGGGGCGGGTCGGGTCCGGTTGGGGCGGAGCGGGATGTTTGGACGGGAGGATTGGTTCTGGGACCGGGATGTGGTAGTTTTTTCACCGTAACCCCTGTCTCTGATTGATCTTCCACGCGCCGGAGACGCTTGATGGCCCCTGCCCCCACTTCGTGCAAGGCTGTTTGTTCGTTTGTGCTGGACTGGCTGCGGGCGGGCGTGCTCAGGATTGGGCGTCCTGGGGTGTTGCCGGGGCTGCTGGTGGCGCTGCTGACGTCGACGGCGTTTGCGGTGCCGGACATCGGCGTGCGGATCGGTCGCACGTCGCTGCTGGGGGGTCAGCAGGTGAGCTTCGGGTCGGTGCGTGAGGACCGGCCGCTGGTCCGGACGCTGACGGTGGTGAACGAGGGGTCGGATGATCTTGATGTGTTCCGGGTGCTGATCACGGGTCCTTTCCGCGTGATCGGCGATCCGGGGGGCGTGCTGGGGCCGGGGGAGCGGACGGCGGTGCGTGTGGAGCTTCCCAGCGGCACGGCGACGGGGACCGCGACGAGCGTGATCTCGATCCGCTCGGCGGACCCTGATGAGACGCAGTTCGATCTGACGCTGACGGCGACGGTGACGCCCGTGGCGCCGAACATCTCGGTGCTGCTGGGGACGGAGGAGCTTTCGAGCGGTCAGGACGAGGCGGTGTCGTTCGGGACGATCGCGCAGGGCCGGACGGCGAGCCGGACGCTGACGGTGCGTAACACGGGGAACGCGAGCCTTTCGTTCCGGGGGGCGGAGGTTTCGGGGAGCGGATTCCGCGTTCGTTCCGGCGCGGCGGCGACGCTGAGGCCCGGGCGCCGGCTGACGATCTCGGTTTCGATGACGGGCGAGTCGGCCGGGGAGCAGACGGGCGAGCTGCGGCTGCTGTCGAACGATCGTGACACGCCCGACTTCACTGTGCCGCTGGCGGGGACGGTCAGCGCGGCGGCGACGGGGGTGAGCCTGTTCAGCGAGGGTCAGCTGCTGCGGGACGGCGCGATGATCGATTACGGGGTCACGTTTGACGGGTTCGGGGTCGAGCGCTTGTTCACGATCACGAACCGTTCGCGCGGGACTGTGTCGATCGGCGAGGTCGAGGTTTCGGGCGAGGGGTTCGAGGTGACGCGGCAGCCGCGGAGCCGTCTGGGTCGGAACGGCACGACGAGCTTCCGGGTGGAGATGGTGGGCGACGCGGGTGCGACGCTGGCTCCGAGCGGGACGCTGCGGTTCCCTGAGGCGGGCGAGCAGCTGCGGGGCGTCGAGGTGGGCTTGAGCGGGCAGGTGCTCTCGCCGCTGCCCGAGCTGGCGGTGTTCAGCGGGTCGCGGGAGCTGGTGTCGGGGGACACGGTCGAGTTCACGGCGACGGCGGGGGCTTCCGCGGGGACGCTGCTGACGGTGACGATGCGGAACCAGGGAGGCGACGTGCTGGACATTCCCGAGATCCGGCTGACGGGCACGGGGTATGCGCTGGACACGAATCCTGCGCCGACGTTCATCGACCCTCTGGGCCGGCTGTCGGTGCGGGTGCGTGCGACGTCGACGTTGCCGACGGGCGAGGTCGGGGGCGTGCTGACGATCGTGAGCGGGGACGAGGACGAGGGTCTGTTCACGGTGAACCTGAAGGGTTCGTTCACGGCGGCGCCGCCGCGCGTGCTGATCGAGGTGGCGGAGGGTGCGACGGTGATCTCGTCGGGCGGGACGCTGAACTTCGGTTCGCCTCAGAGCGGCGAGTGCGAGCAGCGGACGATCACGATCCGGCATCTGAACCGGCTGAGCATGTCGGACCCTGCGCCGCCGCCGCTGGACGTGAGTGCGATCACGCTGGAGACGACGGGGTCGGAGTACACGTTCGTCACGCCGCCGGTGAACTCGCTGATTCCTGAGGGGCAGTCGGTGCAGCTGCAGGTTCGGGTGCGGCGGACGACGGGGGGCATTGCGCGGGCGACGCTGTCGTTCTGCACGAACGCGACGAACGTGACGGGGCCATCTGGTGTGTGCGGGTCGAGCCGGCGGTTCCAAGCGGGGCTGCTGACGACGTATTCGCAGGCGGTGATCAACGCGCGTGTGACGCTGGACGAGGAGCCGGGTTCGGTGTCCGAGGACCGGCCGGCGTTTCTGGGGGCGGTGACGGCGGGTGCGCCGGGCGAGGACCGCGTGTTCAAGGTTGTGAACGTCGGGAACGACGAGTTCGAGGTTCAGTCGGTCGAGTTCGCGGCGGCGACGACGGCGTTCGAGTTCCGGCAGAGGCCGACGTTCCCGCTGGTGGTCCCGGCGCCTGAGCCCGACGCGCCGCCTTCGTCGTTCGAGTTCGCGCTGCGGATGACGGGCGTGGGGACGGGGACGGTGCAGAGCCAGGTTGTGATCACGGTGAAGCGGAAGCCCTGCGCGACGGTGCCTGCGGCGGACGAGACGAAGGTTTTCCGCGTGGCGCTCTCGGGGAACGTGTACAACTGGACGACGGTTTCGGGTGGGATCACCGGGAACGTGAACGCGCTGCTGGAGACGCGGCGGGTGAACATCGCGGGTGACGGGGACCAGCCGTACATCTACGCGGCGGGCGACCTGACGGCGGCGAACGGCGCGGCGCTGACGGCGGACGCGATCGTGCGGCGTCGCGTTCGGGCGAACCAGATGGAGGCGATCCCGGCGTGGGAGCGTCTGCGCGGCGGGGGCGTGAGCGGTGCGGGGCGGCGGATCAACGCTCTGACGGTGTTCCGCGACGGGAACGCGGACCGGCTGGTGGCGGGCGGCGTGTTTGACGGGGCGAACACGACCGGGACGGTTGTGAGCGCGCGGAACGTGGCGCGTTGGACCGGGAGCAGCTGGGAGCCCATGGGTGCGGGGGTGAACGGGGAGGTCCATGCGCTGGCGGTGTTCGATGGTCAGCTGTACGCGGGCGGTTCGTTCTCGAGCGACGGGACGAACACGGTGCCGCTGGGCAGGATTGCGCGGTGGCAGGCGGGGCGGTGGCAGGCGGTGCGCGACGCGGGCACGCAGGGGGTGGGTGTCGACGGGGGGGATGTTTTCTCGATGCTGGTTCTCGGTCAGCGGTTCGGGGCGCTGGAGCCCGGTTTGTACGTGGGGGGGAGCTTCGTGACGGCGGCGGGCAAGCAGGTGAACCGGTTTGCGCGCTGGGACGGGTCGGAGTGGTCGCCGCAGCTGACGCCTTCGTTCGGGGCGGCCGGACTTGTGGCCGGTTTACCGCAGGCAGGGGACGCGGTTCGAGCCATGGTCGAGTTCGATCCCGATGGGGGCGGGGAACGTCAGCCGGTGATCGTGCTGGGCGGCGACATCACTCTGGGGGGTCCGACGCCGGTGAACAACATCATGATGTGGGACGGTTCGTTCTTTACTCGTCTGGGAACGGACACGGACGGGGTTGACGGGACGGTGCGTGCGCTGGCGAGGCTGGACCTGGACGGGAACGAGGTGGGTCAGCCGGCGTCGCTGTTCGTGGGCGGCACGTTCTCGAACGCGGGGGGGCTTCCGGCGTCGCGGATCGCGCAGTTCACGGCGACGGGGCGGTGGCTGCCGGTCGGGCCCGGCGTGACGGGCGGGAACGTCTTGGCGCTGATTCCGGGTGCGGACGCGGCGCGGCGGCTGACGGTGGGCGGGACGTTCACGAACGCGGGCGGGATGGCGGCGCTGTCGATCGCGGCGTGGGGCGCGGTGGCGCCCTGATGGCGTGAAGGCGAGGCGGGCGGACGGCTGCACCCTTGGGCCCGGACGGTGCGTACTGCTGTGAGCGGTCGTGCGGGGCGTGCGCCTGCCGGCGCGGCGCTCGGCCTTGCGGCTGTTCGTGGAGACTGATGATGAATTCGATGACGGTGTCGGCGGCGCTGGCGTTGCTCGGGGCCGGGGGCGGTCCCGTGTGGACGGGCACAAGCGGCGAGGGGGCGGGGGCGGGGGCGGGGGCGGAGCGGATGCGGCTGCTGGAGCGGCTGGTGCGGTCGCCTCTGTGTTTTCCGGAGTCGACGAGCGAGGAGGAGCTGGCGCGCATCCTGGAAGAGACGGGGGCGCTGCCTCCCTCGCAGGGCGAGCCCGACGAGCGTTTCTATACGGATACGCGGGTGTGGAGCGGGGACGGCCAGCAGGGCGGGAGCGGCCTGGCGGCGCGGGCGCGGCTGACGTACAGCTTCGTGCCCGATGGAACGACGTGGGGTCTGAGCGCGATCAGTTCGACGGGGCCCAGCGACCTGGATGCGCGGCTGCGGGCGCTGTTCGGGGCGGAGCAGCTTGACCGGGGGCGTGAGCTGTTCCGGCAGGCGCTGGCGTCGTGGCGGCGGGCGGGCGGGCTGGAGTACGTGGAGGTGGCGGACGACGGCGCGGCGATGGATCAGTCGGTGGTGCGGGTGGCGACGCGCGGGGACATCCGCATCGGCGGTCGTCCCTTCGGGACGTCGACGTTTCTTGCGTACAACGCGTTCCCGAACCAGCTTGGGCTGGCGGGGGTCGGCGGCGGGGACATGTGCTTCAACACGTCGTTCTTTGTGGCGAACTATTTCAACCGGCCCGAGAACAACTACAGGTACCTGAGGAACACGGCGGCGCACGAGCACGGTCACGGTCTGGGGATGATCCACTCCGTGCCCTGCACGCAGACGAAGCTGATGGAGCCTTTCCTCTCGACGGCGTTCGACATGACGACGGTGGACGAGCGTCGCGGGGCGGGGCGGAGCCACGGTGACCGTTTTTCGGGGAATCACTCGGCGTCGACGGCGCGGGACCTGGGCGAGCTGGCGGCGCCGGCGGCGCGGTCGGTGCTGGAGGCGAACCTGTCGACGAACGGTGCGGGCGGGCCGGGCGGCACGGGTGAGGACTGGTTCCGGTTCTCGCTGGCGAGCGCGCAGGGCGTGGTGATCTCGGTGACGCCCACGGGCGGCTCGTACCAGAATGCGCAGCAGTATTCGGGGTGCACGGGGACGGGTCAGACGCTGGTGGACGCGGCGCGGGCGGGGAACCTGAGCGTGGAGCTGCGGGACGCGACGGGGGCGACGGTGCTGCGGACGGGGCCGGGGTTTTCGGCGGGTCAGACGGAGACGATCAACGCGGGGACGCTGGCGGCGGGGGCGTACACGGTCCGCGTGGTGGACATCGGGCCGAACGCGTCGGGCTCGCAGGTGGTCCAGCTGTATGACCTGTCGGTGCGCGTGGGTGGAGCGGGGCTGCCGCCGGTGGCGGTGGCGGGCGTGGACAAGCGTTGCCGGGCGATGGACGTGTGCTGGTTCATGGGTGACGTGAACTCGTTTGCGCAGGACGGGGGCGTTCTGACGGCGGCGTCGTACGACTGGGACCTGGACGGCGACGGGGTGTTCGAGACGTTGGACACTCCCCAGCCGAGCGTGCGGTATCCGTTCAACGGGGTGATCCCTGTGACGCTGCGCGTGACGGACTCGGGGGGTCGGGTGGCGACGGACACGATCCGGGTGACGGTGCACGGGGCGCTCACGACGATCGCGCGGCTGGAGCCGAGCTATGCGGTGATGGGTCGGACGGCGCCGGTCGAGATTTTCGGGTCGAACCTGCGGGGCGTGACGAGCGCGGGGCAGTTCTCGGTGTCGGGCGGGGACGTGGAGTTCGTGGGGATTCCGGTGCCGGACTCGACGGGGAGCCGGGTGAGCGGTCTGAGCGTGCGTGTGGCGGCGAACGCGGCGTTCGGGCCTCGGGACGTGACGGTGAACACGCCGCAGGGCTCGGGGACGAGCGCGGGCGTGCTGCTGGTGCGGAACGCGGTGCCTGCGCCGGGCGGCTTCGGGCTGGTGTCGATCGCGGGCGGGAGCGCGCTGGAGACGATGACGCCCACGCTGGAATGGACGTCGTCGAGCGAGGCGACGTCGTACGTTGTGCTGATTGATGATGATGCTTCGCTGGGGTCGCCCGTGTATTTCCGCACGGTGAGCGGGACGTCGGCGGTGGTGCCGGCGGGGGTTCTGCGGTACCGGACGATGTATCACTGGGGTGTGACGGCGTACAACACTTCGGGCTCGCGGGCGTCGGACCCTGCGGCGTCGAGCTTCCGCACGCCGCGGTGCGCGGGGGACGCGAGCGGCGACGGGGTTGTGGACTTTGATGATCTGCTGGCGGTGCTGCGTTCGTGGGGGGCGGTGTACGAGGCGGGGCGGAGCGGGCCCGGCGACTCGACGGCGGACGACGTTGTGACGTTCGACGACATCGCGGACGTGCTGGGCGCTTGGGGCGGGGAGTGTCCGTGAGCGGGTAGTCTCGGGCGCGTGGCACTGCCTGAGGCGACAAGGAGCGTGGGGGGTCGGCTGCCGGCGCGCGGGGCGGCGGTGCTGGTGCTGCTGTGGGCGGTGCTGGCGGGCGCGCGGGCGGTCGGTCCCTGGGATCTGACGGACAACGATCAGGCGCGGCCGGCGCTGTATGCGCTGGACGTGCTGGTGCACGGTTCGTGGCTGGTTCAGGTGGACACGAACGGGGCGATCGCGTCGAAGCCGCCGGTGTATACGTGGCTGGTGGCGGCGGCGTCGCTGCTGGCGGGGGGCTTTTCGCGGCTGGCGTTGTATGGCCCGACGGCGGCGGCGGTGCTGGGGACGGCGCTGCTGGCGGCGTGGGCGGGGGCGCGGCGGTGGGGCGCGACGTGCGGTGTTCTGGCGGGGGTGATGTTTTTGGCGTCGAGCTACGGGTACAAGCACGTGGCGCTGGCGCGGACGGACGCGGTGTTCGCGTGCCTGGTGACGGCGGCGGCGGTGCTGGCGTGGCGTGCGGCGGAGCGGCCCGGTGCGGGGCGGTGGGCGGCGTTCTGGGCGGTGTGCGCGGCGGTGACACTGACGAAGGGGCCGATCGGGGTGGTGCTGGCGGCGGGCGGACTGCTGGGGGACGCGTTGCTGGGGCGGGGCGCGACGGAGCGGCTGCGCGCGGGGCGGGCGGGGCAGCATGCGCTTGGGGTGTTGATCTTTCTTGTAGTGACGGGGGCGTGGTTTTATCTGGCGTGGCGGAGCGCGGGGCAGCCGTTCATTGACAAGGTGATCGGTCGCGAGCTCGTGGGGCACGCGGTGCGGAGCGACGGGGGCGCGCTGCCGCTGTCGGGTTTCTATAAGCCGGCGCTGTACTACCTGGGTCGGTTTGCGCCGTGGAGCGTGCTGACGGTCCTGGCGCTGGTGCGGGTGGTGAGGCGGCCTGATGATGATGCGGGTCGCGCGCGAGCGGAGCGGTTCGCGGCGGGGTGGTTCCTGACGGGGCTGGCGATCTTTTCCATTGCGCCGCATCAGCGGGCGGATCTGCTGCTGCCGATCGTGCCGGCGGGGGCGTTGCTGGCGGCGCGTGAGCTGGAGCGGATGCTGGGGGGTCGGTCGTGGGGCGGGGCGTGGGCGATCGCGGTGCTGGGGGGAGCGGCGGCGCTTGGGCATGGGCTGGTGATGGCGCCGAGGGGAGATGAGGCGCGGCGGACGGCGCTGCTGATGGAAGTGGCTTCGGGGACGAGCGGGGAGATGCGGGCGCGGCTGGTGGATGTGGACACGGACATGGCGTTTCAGGCGCTTCTGGGGACGCATGTGCGGCGTGTGGACGCTCAGGAGGCGGGGCGGCGGCTGGCGTCGGGGCCTGTGGTGGTGGCGACGCGGTCGGCGGAGGCGGTGATGGAGGCGGCGCGGGCTGCGGGGATGACGGCTGAGCCGCGGGTGCTGGTGCGGGCGGCGGACCCTGTGCGGCGGGGTCGGGACCTGGTGGTGCTACTGACGAGCGACCCGGCGCTTGGGGAGATTGCGGTGGAGGGGGCGGCGGGGCGGGGCAGGTAGTGGCGCGTGGGGCGGCCCTGGATTTGCGCAGGCTGCGCGCGACGTTCGGGTCATGGGGGCGGGGCGTGGTTCTAGAATCGCCGCGCTATGACGAATGCACCTGCAAAGAGCTTTGGCGTTGTTCGGGGAGCGGCGTGGGCGGCGGCGCTGGCCGCGTCGGTGTGGGGGGCTGGGGCGCTGGCGCAGGAGGGAGCGAGTCCGGCGGGAGGGTCGGACGCGCCGGCGTGGCCTGCGACGGGGTCGTTCCGTGCGGCGAAGCACGTGCAGCCGACGCGGCGTGACATGGCGATGGCGTACATGAGGTTTGAAGAGGTGCTGGCGCTGAACCCGCCGGCGGCGGAGCGCGTCGCGGAGGTGAACCGGGCGTTCGACGGGCTGACCGAGGACTTCTTCATGCAGCGGACGGGGGAGGCGGTGCGTCGGCTGCACGAGCTGACGCACAGCCTGACGGACGACGGTCCGATGACGGGTGATGAGCTGGCGGTGCATTCGCTGCGTGGGCGGATCGATCCGGAGTCGTACTGCCCGCTGCCTGACCTGCCGGCGCCGGTGATCCGTGTTCAGACGATGTACGACGTGCCGGAGTCCGGGGCGGGTGTGCGGACGGTGCGGATCGAGCTGCGCGAGCAGAACGCGACGCGGTCGATCGTGGGGATCGATCTGGCGGCGGAGTTCGGACCTGGCGACGCGGTGGACGCGACGCTGGCGCTGCCGGGCGATCTGGTGCTTCGGACCGGGCGGTACGAGGTGGTGGCGCGGATGGAGGGGGTTGAGCCGCGGGTGCTTTGTCCGTTCTGGGTGATGCCCGCGATGACGGACGCGCTGGGGGCGGAGCTCGAGGATCTGCTGGAAGTGGTGGACATGGCGAACGACCGGCTGGACCGCGAGGTTCAGATCTCGAAGAAGCGTGCGTCGCTGCTGACGTCGACGCCTTCGGAGGATCGGTCGGCGCAGTTCCTGGCGGACCCGATGCTGCTGGCGGGGGAGGTTCGGCACGAGTACCAGACGATGGACGATGCGCGCAGTCCCTTCCGATACAAGGGGGGCGAGTACTGGCGTGTGCTGGACATCGGGTCGAACCGGGGCGTGCCGATGGTGGTGTATGCGCCGGGTTCTGTGGTGATGAAGCGTCGGCCGGCGCCGCTGGTGGTGTGCCTGCATGGTGCGGGCGGCGACGAGAGCATGTTCATGCGTGGGTACGGTGCGGGGCTGATCCGCACGCTGGCGGAGCAGCGCGGGTTCATCGCGGTGTCGGTGTCGACGCTGCTGCTGGGGTCCGAGGCGAAGTATCTGAGCCGTCTGGTGGACGACATGGCGGTCGATTACGACATCGATCGTTCTCGGGTGTACCTGGTGGGTCACTCGCTGGGGGGTATCGCGGCGTCGGGTCTGGCGTGGGGGGCGCGCGAGGTCGTGGCGGGCGCGGTGTGCATCGCGGGGTATCGCGACACGCCGGCGGACCCGGCGCCGGCGGCGACGCTGGTGATCGCGGGGGAGCTGGACCGGATCTTCCCGCCTGCGCGGCTGGCGGATGCGGAGAAGGTTGCGGAGGCTGGCGGGCCTGTGGAGACGCGCGTGATCAAGGATTACGGGCACACGCTGGTGGTGGCGCGGGCGCTGCCCGAGGCGATCGCGTGGCTGCTGGAGAAGCGGAACGAGCGGGCGGCGGCGGTGGGGCCGCGGCCTGAGAGCCCTTGATGGGCGGGATCGCGGCGGATTCATGCGGAGGGAGGCCGCCGCGGTTTGCGGGGATCAGCCGAGATTTATTGGCCCGGGGGCCGGGGTCGTTGTACATACGTAGGTAGGAATGAATCCCGCGGGCTGGTGCTGCGCACGCCGAGGGCGCCCGGACGTCGGGCGACTTCGTGTCAGGCCGGGTTGATCCCTGCGGGAGGGAGGAACCATGTCACACGAGAACTTTGGTGTCGGTGCGCGCCTGCTGGCGGGGGCGCTGGGTCTGGGCATTTGCTCGGCGGCGATGGGTCAGGTCGCGACGGCGCTGGTGCGCGAGGGCGACACGGTCGGGGGCGGGCTCGTGACGGGCATCGACACGACGACGGTGAACCACGCGGGTGGATGGGCGGCGACGCTGATCACGAACAATGCGGGTGTGTCGATCAGCCATGTTTTCGGGAACGCGGGGTTCGGCGCGGGGAGCGTGCTGCGGTCCGAGGCGACGATCGGGTCGCTGGCGCAGACGTCGTTCGAGAGTTTCTTCGGGATCGACAACTCGGGGAAGTCGTCGTATTCGGCGAGCGGTACGGGCGGGCCGGTCGGCGGGTTTGACTCGGTGTTCTATGAGGACACACCGCTGGCGGTCGAGGGCGACCCGGTGGCGAGCCTTCCCGGGCTGTTCTGGAGCTTTGCGAGCCGGCCGGGCGTGACGGCGGAGGGTGTTCCTTACTGGGCGGGCGGGACGCGCACGACGCCGGGCGGAACGACGTCCAACCGCGGGCTGTTTTACGGGGTTAACGGGACGCCTCTGCTGCTGGGTGGTCAGAACGTGCCGGGGCTGCCGCTGCCTCTGAACTCGGGCGGCTCGACGGTGGCGTTTGATTACCGGTTCTCCAAGAGCGGTTCGAACTACCTGGCCGAGGTGCAGCTGACGGGGGCGACGTCCGCGGACGCGGCGATGGTCAAGAGCGGCTCGGGGCTTGTGGTGGGCGGGACGCTGGTCCGCGAGGGGAACATGGTTCCCGCGGTCGCGGGCGGGAACGGCGTGGAGGCGTATCAGAACTTCGGTCAGGTGGGGATCACCGAGTCCGGCCGATGGATGATCACGGGGGATACGAACGCGATCGCGACTGCGGACGCGTTCGTGATGATCGACGGCGTGATCGTGCTGCGCGAGGGGCAGGCGGTGGGCGGGGGTGGGACGCTCAACGGGAACATCACGTACGCGTCGATGAACGAGGACGGCGACTGGGCGGCGGTGGCGAATGTGAGCTCGCTGGAATCGCTGCTGCTGAACGGGAACAAGATCCTCGGTGTGAACGACCTGGTCGACATCACGGGGGACGGCGTTCCTGACGCGAACGGGAGACTGGCGGACTTCACGGGGATCGCGTCGATGCGGATCGCCGACCGGCGGAACGGGCTGATCGACGTGTACTTCACGGCGGACGTTGACGTGAACAACACGCCGGGTACGGCGGCGGACGACGTGGAGGCGGCGTTCCGGATCACGGTTGTGCCGGCGCCTGCTGGGGCGCTGGTGCTGCTGATGGCGGGCGGGATGGGCGCGCGGCGGCGGCGCTGAGCGCGAGCGTGCGTGAACCAAGGGGCTCGCGCGTGTGCGCGGGCCCTTTTTCGTTTTTTGGGGGAGGCGGAGCGCGGGGGGCGGGGCTCAGAGGGGCTGTTCGGCGAGGAGAGCGTCGAGGGCTTCGCGGAGCTTGGCGGGCTGGAGGCCGGTCATGCGGACATCGCCTTTGCGGTCGACGAGGACGATGAAGGGCCACCATTGGACGCCGTAGGCCGCGGCGGTGCGGTTGCGGAGGTCCTGAGCGGTGGGGTACTTCATGGCGATCTCGGAGCGGCTGGCGACCTCGATCATTGAGCCGCCGTTGCGTTCATTGGTGTTGCAGACGCCGATGACGGCGACGCCGCGGTCCTTGTATTCGTCCATCAGGTTGTTGAGATCGGGGATGGCCTCGCGGCAGGGCCTGCACCAGGTTGCCCAGAAGTCGATGACGACGATCTTTCCCTTGAGGTCGGCGAGCGAGACGGACTGGGCGTTGTGCCACGGGCCGACCTGGAGGGGCGGTGCGGGTTTGTCGACGGTGCGGCGGAGGCTGTCCCACTTTGCCTGCGAGTCGGTTGCCCAGGTCCATTCGCGCTTGAACTCGGCGCGGGGCTTGTCGGCGTCGGCGGCGCCCGTCTGGCGGGCGGAGGCGGTGAGGTTCAGCGCGGGGAGGAAGGCCGCGGCGGCGAGGGCGAGCGTGATGAGGCGCGTGGGGAGTGTGCGGCGCATGGGTGCGTCCTTTGGTTGCCGGGATGGCGGAGGGAGGATTCTAGTTCGGGGTCACGAGGCCCACGGCTGAGGCTTCGAGCCAGGTTTCGCGGCCGTCGGCGAGCCGCGCGAGGATCCAGCCCGGGCGCTGCTCGATGACGCGGAGTTCGACGCCGGCGTGGAGGGGCTCGCTGAAGGTGGGCTGGTAGACGGTGAGGTCGGGGCCCTTGCGGCCCACGGCCTGGGGGGCGATGACGACGGCGGCGGCGGTCGATTCGGTTTGACGGGCGGAGACGACGAGCGAGCCCAGCATGGTGCAGGCGAGGAGGGCGCCGAGCGCGGCGATGGCGAGAGAGCCGGAGCGCCAGGCGCCCGTGAGCCGGGCGAGGGCGCAGCTCCATGCGAGGGTCCAGGCGACGAGCATGATGGAGAGTCGGGCGGAGGGGGCGAGTTCGTCGTGCCAGAAGAGGAGGACGGCGCGGGCGCGCGATGTGCCCGATGGCTGGACGAGTGTCTGGACGCGGCGGCGTGCCTCGGCGAGGTTTGCGGCGAGATTGGGGTCCGAGGGGGTGAGGAGCTGGGCGCGGCGGTAGTTGAGGATGGCGCGGCCGACGTCTCCCTTGAGGAGGTGAGCGTTGGCGAGGTTGTAGAGGAGGCCGCCGTTGCGGACGCCGTTCTGCTCGAGCTGCTCGAAGAGGGCGATGGCGGTATCGAGTCGCCTGAGGGCGGCGGGGCGATCGGACTCCATGGCGGCGGTTGCGGCGCGGAACTCTTCGGTGGCGCGGGCGAGCAGCTCCGGGTTCTGATCGGCGGAGCGCGCGTGCGTGGCGGGCGCGAGGGCGGCGAGGGAGAAGAGGAGGGCGAGGATGGGTGCGAGTGCGGGCTTCATGGGCGCGCGTTCCACGAGGCCTCGAGGCGGTCGATGACGGCGCGGGCGTCCTCGACGAGCTTCTGGGCCTGGACGGAGTTGAGCCCGCCGTAGGCCGCGTCGTCGCAGCGGCGGAGGAGCTCGGCGACGGGGTCGGCGGCGGCGGGCGCGCTGGCGCGGGCGGCGTCGGCGGCTTCGCGGCTGGCGAGGTGTGCGGCGTCGAGGCCTGCCTTGTGGGCGATGTATCGGCGGAGGGCGGCGCCGACCTGTGAGGCGGCGGCGCCGGCGTCGGAGGTGGTGACGCTGTCGAGGGCGGTGTTGGCGAGGGCGGCGGCGCGGCGGCGCATGGTTGCGGAGGAGGAGCCTGCGCGGCGGCGTGCGACGAGGGCGAGTGCGGCTACGCCGAAGACGGCGGGCGGGAGGGCGACGGCGGCGATGTTGCCGGGGCGAGCGAGCCGGGCGGCGAGATCGAAGGATTGGTCGGCGAGGAGGGCGGGGCCTTCGTAGTTGGCGCGGAGGCCGATGCTGTTGTCGCGGACTTCCAGGGCTGTGGGCTGTGTGTCGGCGGCGCCTTCGGCGTCGGCTGCGGTGACGACGCGGGTTTCGCGGACGGAGAGGGGGATGGGGTCGGTGCGGGCGATTTTGTAGGCGCCGGAGCGTGTGTCGAAGTATGGGAGCTCGATGGGGGGGATTGCGGAGACTCCGGCGCGGAGGGCGCGGAGCGTGCGGCGGAAGACGATGGCGCGGCCGTCGAGGACTCCCGGCGCGTCGGAGGCGGCGATGCGGAAGGCGTCGGCGAGCTGCGGCTGTCTCTCGATGGCGGGTGCGGGGACGCTGCCGGGGAGCGGGCCTTCGATGCGCATCTCGAGGGTGATGGGGTCGCCCACGTTGACTTCGGTGGGCGAGGCTGAGGCGTCGATGCGATAGGCGCCGACGAGGCCGTTGAAATGATCGGGCCTGCCTTCGGCGGGGAGAGGCCGGACGTCGAGCTGCACGGGGTCTGAGGAGACGGAGACGCGGCGGACGCGGTCGCGGTCGAAGATGGATGCGGCGCGCTGAATGATGACGTCGCAGGTGACGGTGACGGGGCCCAGGGTGATGGGTCCGGGCTCTCTTGGGATGACGATTCGTTCGGCGGTGAAGGACTGGTAGTCCTGGCCGTCGAACTGCGTGGCGCCGCTGTAGGCGGGGACCTTGGCGCCGAGGAGCTCGAAGACGGAGTCGCTGAGTGCGACGTTGGGATTGGGCGGTGCGTCCACGAGGCTGAATTTTTCCTCGACTCCGGGGAAGAAGAACTCTGCGCGGGTGGCGCTGCGGCGCAGGCCCAGCGTGACCTTGAGCGTGATCGGTTCGCCGACGTATGGGGAGAGACTGGAGGATTCGAGGCGGACTTTGACGTCGCCGTCGGTCTCTCCGGGGAGGGCGCGGAAGCGGACTTCCTGTGTTGTGAACTGGCGGCCGGCGGCGCGGACGGAGACGGGCGGGATGACGTGATCACCGGGGCGGGAGGGCGTGACGGCGTAGTGGAAGACGAAGGCCTGGTACTCGGTGCTCTGGGTCCTGCCGCCCACGATGGAGTGCGAGGAGTATGAGACGGGGCCGCTGCCCGTGGGGACGATGACGAGGCCTTCGACGGGGGGGAGGGCGGGGGGCTCGACGTTCAGCGTGCCTTCGACGGCGATGCGGAGCTGGAAGCTCTCGCCCACGTAGACCTGCGTGACGTCGGTGACGGCGACGGCGGTGATCTTCTGTGCGGCGTCCTGGCGTGCGGCGGCGGGGGCGGCGAGCGTGGTGAAGAAGACGAGGGAGGCGAGTAGGAGGATGGCGCGCGCGGCGGCCGCGGTGCGGGGGGAGCGCGGCGTGTGGAGGGTGCGGCTCACCAGTCTCTCTCCACGGGGCGGGTTCGGCTGCGCTGGGCTTCCATGGCGCGCTTGCGGATCTCGCGGTCGCGGTGCTCTTTCTCGAGGATGCGGCCGAGGCGCTGGTCTTCGGGCGTGTCGGAGCCCTGATCTGACATGGGCTCGCCTTCCTGGGGCGATTCCTGCTGCTGCTGCTGGGGCTCGGACTGCTCTTGCTGCTGCTGGTCGCCGGGCTGCTGCTGCTGCGGCTCGGGCTGCTGCTGGGGCTCTTCCTCGGGCGAAGGCTCCTGATCAGAGGGGGTCGCGAGCTTTTCGAGGGCCTGCTTGAGCTGCTCGGCGGCTTCCTGCTGATCCTGCCGGGCGGCGGACTGATTTTGACGCTCGAGGTTCTGCTGGGCTTCTTCCTGCTCGCGGCGGGCCTCTTCGAGGGCCTGGGCGGCGTCCTTGAGCGGGTCGGCGTTTTCTTCGGACTGCTGCTGCTGTTGTTGTGGTTGCTGTGGTTGCTGTTGGGGGGCGGACTTCTGGCGGAGTTCTTCGAGCTTGTCCTTGATCTGCTGGGTCTGGCGGCTGATTTGTTCCTGCTCGCGGAGCTGCTGGCGGGCGTCCTGGGGAGCGGGCGAGCTCTGGTTCTGCTGGGGGCTCTGCTGGGGCTGCTGCGGCGACTGGCCCGATTGCTGAGGCTGCTGGCCGGGCTGGTCCTGGGACTGCTGTTGCTGTGGTTGTTGCTGTTGCTGTTGCTGTTGCTGGTCCTGATTCTGGTCCTGTGGTTGGGGCTGGCCGGCGGCCTGCTGCTGGTCTTCCGCGTTCTCTGAGAGCTGTTTCTTGAGTTCTTCGAGCTGGCGCTGGAGCTCTTCCTGCTGGCGGATGATGTCGCGCATGCGCTGCATCTCGAGGCGGGTGAGCTCGAGGTTGCGTGCGGCGTCGGGGTCGTGCGGGTCGAGATCGAGGGCGGCGCGGAAGTTGCCGGCGGTGGCGGCGAGCGCGGCGAGGGCCTGGGAGGGATCCTGCGGAGGATTGGCGAGGAGCTGCTGGCGGGAGAGGACGCCCAGGTTGTAGCGCGCGGCGGCGGCGAGGCGCGGGTTGCCACCTCGGGCGACGACGTCTTGGAAGAGGCGTGTGGCTTTGTCGGGCTCGCCGGCGCGGAAGCGGGCGACGCCTTCGTTGAAGAGGGGTTCGAGCGCGTCGGGGGCGGCGTCCTGGGCGCGCTCGTAGATGCGGATGGCGTCGGCGAGATCGCCTGCGCGGACGTGCTGGTTTCCCTGGCGGATGAGATGGCCCACGTCGGCGGCGGCGCGGGCGGAGGGTGAGGCCCCGATGAAGGCGGCGGCGAGGAGCGCGAGGGCGGCGAGCGGGGTGCGGCTGATCGTGGGGTTCATGCGCGTCTCCGGACGGGAACGAGGCCCGCGAGGCCGGCGAGGGCGAGGGAGAGGGCGAGGAAGATCTGGAAGCGGTCCTGGAGCCGGCGGCGCTCGACGCCTTCGAGCTCGCGCTGCTCGGACTGTCTGATGAGGCGCTTGTACACGCCGTCGAGCTCGATGGTTCCGGTGGCGACGTTGAAGTAGACGCCGCCTTCGGAGGCGGCGGCGAGCTGGCGGAGGGTGTCGGCGTCGAGGCGCGACATGACGATTTCGCCCTTGTAGCGGATGGGTTCGGGTCTTCCGGTGCGGGGGTCGCGGATGACGATGGGCTTTCCCTGGTTCTCGTCTCCCAGGCCTATGGCGATGATGCGGACGCCTTTTTCGCGGGCGGCTTCGGCGGCCTTGACGGGGAAGCTCTCGTGGTCTTCGCCGTCGGTGATGAGGATGAGGTCCTTGTAGCGTGCGGCGTCGTCTGCGAAGACCTCGTCGAGGACGAGGCGGATGGCGTCGCCTATGAGGGTCCCGCCGCGGGGGACGCTCTCGGGGGTGGTGTCGTCGAGTGCGAGGCGGGCGAAGCCGTAGTCGAGGGTGAGGGGGCACTTGACGACGGCGGTGCCGGCGAAGGCGACGATGGCGACGCGGTCTCCCTGGGCGGCGGCGAGGACGTCGCCCACCCAGAGCTTGGCGCGCTCGAGGCGATTGGGGACGAGGTCTTCGGCGAGCATGCTGCGGGAGACGTCGATGAGGAAGCAGACGTCGCGGCCCTTGCGCTGGAGCTGCTGCTGGCTTTCGCCCCACTGGGGGCGTGCGAGGGCGACGAGCGCGAGCGCGAAGGCGGCGAGGAGGAGGAGGGTGCGGGCGAGGCGGGCGGCGGGGCTGGCGTTCGGGGCCATCTGGGCGGTGAGCGGGTGTTCGATGAAGCGGCGGAGGGCGGAGCGGCAGCGGGCGAAGTGGAGGATGGCGGCGGCGAAGAGGAAAGGAGTGGTCCAGAGCCAGGCGAGCCATTCGGGTGATTCGAAGGTCATGGCGCCCTCCTCAGGAGTGTGGATCCCAGGAGGAGTCCCGAGCCCAGGAGGGCGGCGCCGAGGGCGGCGGGGAGCTGGTAGCGCTCTTCGTAGGAGGTGTACTCGACGGATCTGATCTCGGTCTTCTCGAGAGCGTCGATGGCGGCGTAGGCCTGTCGGAGGGCTTCGCCGTCGGTGGCGCGCCAATAGGCGCCGCCGGTGGTTTCGGCGAGTCGGCGCATGCGCTGCTCGTCGAAGGATCCGCTGGGGGAGAGGCGCATGAGCCCCTTGTCGGTGCGGATGAACTGTCCTTCGCTGCCGACGCCTATGGCGTAGATCTTGATGCCCCACTGCTTGCAGAGCTGGGCGGCTTCTTCGGAGAACATTTCGCCGACGTTCTCGTCGCCGTCGGTGAGGAGGATGATGGCCTTGCTGCGGAGGGTGAAGTCTGGATCGATGAGGCCCTTGTTCCGTGCCTTGAGTTCTTCTTCGGCGCGTCTGAGGCGGGCGGCGGCGAGGGCGATCCCGTCGCCGACGGCGGTGCCGCCCTCCCACTGCTCTTTGGAGGGGGAGATGTTGTCGACGAGCTTGGCGATGGTGTCGTGTACCTGTGTGAGCGGGCAGGCGGTGGCGGGGAAGCGTGCGAAGGTGACGAGGCCTATGAGGTCCTGTGGTCGTCCCTTGAGTTCGGCGCCGTTGCCCAGGACGAACTCCGTGAATACGCGCTTGACGACGTCCATGCGCGAGGGGGTTCCGCCTTCGAAGGGCATGGGCAGCTGCATGCTGGAGGAGCGATCGACGACGGCCATGAGTGCGACGCCGCTGGCGGTGGTTCGTGCCTGTCCGACGCCGAGCTGGGGCCTGGCGAGGGCGACGATGAGGGCGGCGAGGCCGAGCATGACGGAGGCGCGGGGGAGCCAGGCGAGGCGGGCGCGCCATCCCTGGCCCGCGGGGATGAAGAGGTCGATGCTGGAGAAGGTGACGGCGGGTCGCGCGGCGGGACGGCCGGCCCACCACCAGGCGAGGGGCACGAGCGCGAGGAGAGCGAGGAGCCAGGGGGCCTGGAAGCTCATGCGGCCTCCGCTTCGGGGGCGCGACGGGCGACCTTGACGAGGGCGGTGTCGCTGGCGGTGCGTTCGATGAAGGCGCGGAGGGTGGAGACGAGCTGGCCAGCGTCGGCGGCGTCGGGGATGACGCCGGCGAACTTGACCAGGTCGCAGGCGCGGAGGAAGTAGGCGAGGAGGGTGAGCTCTTCGGCGGCGAGCGCGGGGCTGGCGGCGGCTTCGGCGAGGAACTCCTCGGTGGTGCGTTCGGGGGCGTGGATGCCGAAACGGTCTTCGATGTAGCGGCGGAGGATGAGCGAGGCGGCTTCGTGGAGGGCGCCGGGGTGAAACGGCGGGGCGGAGGCGGCGCCGATGGAGGCGAGGCGCCAGAGGGCGATCCTGTGCGCGGGGATGAGGAGCGGGCGGCGGAGGGCCTCGCGGCGGCGCCGGATGATCATGGCGGCGGCGAGAAGGGCGGCGCCGATGGCGCCGGTTCCGAGCCAGGCCCACCACTGGAGATAGATGGGGACGGGCGGCGGGTCGACGACGTCCTTCTCGGGGGCGAATTCGGCCGACCCTTCTTCGAGGACGCTGCGGACGGTGAGCGCGACGGGCTGCGTGCGCAGGATGACGGGCTCGGCGGGGGCCGCGCCCGGAAGGGCCGCGGGGTCGGCGGCGAACTCGATGGGGCCGAGCTGGAACGAGCCGGGGAGGAAGGGTTCGATGAGAAACTGGCGGATGAGGGTGGTTGAGCCGTCGGCGTTTGCGCGGGTTTCGGCAGGGCCGGGCTCGGAGATGGTCATTTCTTCGGGGAGCGCTGCGGCGAGGTCGATGGGCCTGGGGGTGAGGCCCGGGGCGGCGGTGAGCTCGATGCTGAGAGTGATGCGCTGGGCGGTGGTGAGCTCGGTGGGCTGGACGGTGAGAGTGACGGCGAGCGGGCCGCCCTGGCCGTGGGATTGATCGGCGCGGGCGACGGCGGGGACGGAGGCATCATTGCGCGGCGCGCAGGCGGGGGGCGCGAGGAGGGCCGGGACGAGCGCGGCGGCGAGAGCGAGGGATGAGAGGCGCGAGTTCATCGGCGCTTCTCCCGCTTTCGGAAGAGCTCGATGAGGGCGTGGACGTAGTGCTCCTGGACGGTGACGTCGAGCTGATCGACGCCCAGCCTGCGGAGGCGCGCTGCGAGACGCTGGCGGCGGGCGCGGGCGGCTTCTTCGAAGTGGCGGCGCACGGAGCGGCTGGAGGTGTCGACGAGGAGGCGCCGGCCGGTCTCTGCGTCCTGGAGCTCGATGAGCCCCGATCCTGCGGGGGGGAGCGCTGTCTCGCGGCGGTCGTGCATGCAGGCGGCGATGACGTCGTGGCGGCGGCTCATGACTCGGAGGGCGGTCTCGAGTCCCGCGCGGCCCGGGGCGCGGTCCCACGCGGCGTCGGGGAGGAGGAAGTCCGAGACGAGGAAGATGATGGCGTGCCGGCGGAGGACGCGTCCGAGGAAGTCGAGGGCGGATTCGGGGTCGGTGCCGGCGCGGGGGCGCGGTGTGAACTCGAGGAGCTCGCGCATGATGCGGAGGACGTGGCGCGTTCCCTTGGCCGGGGGGACGTGGAGCTCGACGCGGTCGGTGAAGGCGACGAGGCCGACCTTGTCGTTGTTGCGCGTGGCGGCGAAGGCGACGACGCCGGAGAGCTCGGCGGCGGCCTCGCGCTTGGTGCGGTCGCTGCTGCCGAAGGCGCCGGAGGCGGAGAGGTCGACGGCGAGCATGACTGTGAGCTCGCGTTCTTCGACGTAGCGCTTGACGAAGGGGGTGTTCTGGCGAGCGGTGACGTTCCAGTCGATGGTGCGGATGTCGTCGCCGGGCTGGTACTCGCGGACTTCGCTGAACTCCATGCCCCGGCCCCGGAAGGCGCTGGAGTATTCGCCCGCGAAGACCTCGCTGACGGAGCGCCGTGTGGCGATCTCCAGCTGCCTGACCTTCTTCATCAGTTCTTCGGTGATCATGGCTGGATCGCTGGGGCGTGGCGGGGGTGGCGGCGCGTTTGGATCAGGGGACGGGGACGCCTTCGAGGACGCGGCGGACGATGTCGTCGCTGGTGAGTCCTTCGGCTTCGGCCTCGTAGGTGGGGATGATGCGGTGGCGGAGGACGTCAGGTGCGATGCTCTTGACGTCCTGGGGGGTGACGTAGCCCCGGCCGTCAAGGAAGGCGTGGGCGCGTGCGGCGACGGAGAGCGAGATGGTGGCGCGGGGCGAGGCGCCGAACTCGATGAGCTTTTTGGCGTCGATGCGGTACTCGTCGGGGCGGCGGGTGGCGTGGACGACGTCGACGACGTAGTCCTTGACCTTGTCGTCGAGGTAGATCTGCTGGACGACGGCGCGGGCTTCGGCGATGTCGCGGAGCTCTATGACGGGCTCGACTTCGACGGGGGTGGAGGCGGTCATGCGGTCGAGGACGCGGCGCTCCTCCTGCTTGCTGGGGTAGCTGATCTTGAGCTTGAGCATGAAGCGGTCGACCTGGGCTTCGGGGAGGGGGTATGTGCCTTCCTGCTCGATGGGGTTCTGGGTGGCGAGGACGAGGAAGGGCTGGGGGAGGGGGTAGGTCTCGTCGCCGATGGTGACCTGGCGTTCCTGCATGGCTTCGAGGAGGGCGCTCTGGACCTTGGCGGGGGCGCGGTTGATCTCGTCGGCGAGGACGATGTTGGCGAAGATGGGTCCCTTGCGGGGGGTGAAGACGCCCTCGCGGGGGTTGTAGATGAGGGTGCCGACGAGGTCGGCGGGGAGGAGGTCGGGTGTGAACTGGACGCGTGCGAACCTTGCGTGGATGGCGCGGGAGAGCGTGCTGACGGTGAGGGTCTTTGCGAGTCCCGGTACGCCTTCGAGGAGGACGTGGCCGTTGCAGAGCAGGCCGATCATGAGCCGGTCGATCATGTGGCGCTGGCCGACGATGACGCGTTCGACGGCGGCGATGAGCGTCTGGATGGTCCGGCTGCGTTCCTGGACGACGCGGGCGATGGCTTGGACGTCGGTGGTCATGAGACGGTTTTCCTTCTGGATCCGGTGGGATCGGGGCTGGGCCGGCGTCCCGGGGCGGGTTCTTCTACCAATGACGCGGGGATGCGTGGCAACCGGCGGTCCGGGGGTGTTCTAGAATCGATCGGGAAGCCAGAGGAGCCATTGATCATGACCGAAGCCCGCAGTGTGTCGGTGTCCGAGCGTTCGGAGGATTCGTGCGTCGCGTCCGGCGGGGTGGACCGTCGGGGGGCGCTGGCGCTTCTCGGGCTTGCGGGCCTGGGGGCGGCGGGGTCGAGCGCCCTGGGGCAATCGCGGCGGGATGCGGCGCCCGCGGCGGGGGCGGGGGCGGGGAGCGACGTGTGGACGGCGGCGCTGGGGTGGGACGCGGCGAAGGGCGAGTATGCGCTGCCCAGGCTGGCGTACGAGTATGCGGCGCTGGAGCCTCACGTTGATGCGCAGACGATGGAGATCCATCACTCGAAGCATCACGCGTCGTACGTGGCGGGGCTGAACAAGGCGCTGTCGGAGCTGAAGCGGATCCGGGAGACGGACGACGCGGCGAGCGCCGGGCTTGTGAAGCACTGGTCGCGGGAGCTGGCGTTTCACGGCGGCGGGCACGTGAACCACTCGCTGTTCTGGATGATGATGGCGCCCCCGGGGAAGGGCGGTGGCGGCGAGCCGACGGGCACGCTGGCGGAGGCGATCACGCGGGACTTCGGGAGCTTCGCGGCGTTCGCCAAGCATTTCCAGGCGGCGGCGGTGCAGGTGGAGGGGTCGGGTTGGGCGTGGCTGGTGTACGACCGCGTGGCGCGGCGGCTTATGGTGCAGCAGATGGAGAAGCAGCAGAACCTGCTTGTGACGGGGGTGGTTCCCGTGCTGGGGGTCGACGTGTGGGAGCACGCGTACTACCTGCGGTATCAGAACCGGCGGGCGGACTACGTGAAGGCCTGGATGAACGTGGTCAACTGGCCTGTGGTTGGTCGCTTCTTCGAGATGGCGGCGGCGCCGACGGGCTGAGCGGCCCCTCGGAGAGGCGGGCGAGGACGGCCTGAGCGGTGCCACGGATGAGGTCCGTTTCGCTCGGGTCGACGGCGGCGGCGCGCACGCGTTCGAGGAGGGCGGCGTCCGGCGCGGTGGCGAGGGCGTTGCCGGCGGCGATGAGGGCGTTGCGGCGCCACATCTGGAGATTGGCGCGGCGGGCGGCGCTGCCGGCGAGGGCGGCGCGGCGCGATTCGTCGGTCCAGTTGAGGATGTCGAGCAGGGGGAGGGCGGCGCGGGTCGGCGCGTAGTCGTTCAGCGGGGCGAGGGGGAAGCTGCGCGGGCGGTTGTGTGGGCAGACGTCCTGGCAGATGTCGCAGCCGAAGACGTTGTCGCCGATGGGCTGATGGAGGTCGTCGGGGATGTGGCCGCGGTGCTCGATGGTGAGGTAGCTGATGCAGGCGCGGGCGTCGACGGAGTAGGGAGTGATGGCGCTGGTGGGGCAGGCGTCGATGCAGCGTGTGCATGTGCCGCAGTGATCGGCGTGAGCGGCCTGCTCGGGAGGCGGGTGGAGGTCGAGGGTTGTGAGGACGCCGCCCAGGAGGGTCCAGCTGCCGAGGGTGGGGTTGATGAGGAGCGTGTGCTTGCCGATCCAGCCCAGGCCGGCGCGGAGGGCGTGTTCGCGTTCGGCGACGGGGGCGGTGTCGACGAAGGCGCGGAAGCTGTCGGCGGGGTGGTGGGCGCGGAGGGCGTCGCTGAGGGCGTGGAGGCGGCGTTTGATGACGTCGTGATAGTCGCGGCCGCGGGCGTAGCGGGCGATGCGGCCGGCGGGGGCGGGAGTGTGGTCGGGGTCCGGCGGGCCCAGGGCGTAGACGTCTGCGACCATGATGATGGACCTGACGCCCTCAAGGACGCGGGCGGGGTCGGCGCGCATCTCTGGGTCGCGGGCGAGCCACTCCATGGAGCCGTGCTTTCCTGCGGCGAGCCACTGGCGGAGCTCGTCGAGGCGGGCGCTAGGTGCGGCGCGCGTGACGCCGGCGAGAGCGAAGCCCAGCTCGCGGCAGTGCGCGAGGATGGAGCGGGCCAGCTCGGTTGGCGATGCCGACACGGGGTGATGGTATGGGGCGGGCGCGGGTAGGTGGCGACGGCGGCGCGGGCGCTCAGCCCATCATCATTGCGGGAGCGGCGGACTGGAAGGCTTCGTAGCGGTGGCGCGAGCCCAGGCCGCCGGCCCACTTGACGATGATGTCGGCGGAGGCGGGGAGGACGTCGTCTGCGGGGGCGAGCTCGGGGAGCCAGGCGCGGTCCCATGTGACGACGACCCACGGGTCGGTGCCCCAGGTTTCGTCGCTGGCGCGGAGGGCGCGGACTGCCTGCATGCAGGGCACGTCGCCCTCGCCCAAGATGCATGGGGTTCCGCTGCGCTGGTCGCGGAGGCGGACGGCGGCGAGGCGCGGGCCGAGCTGCTCGATGGCTTCGGCTGGCGTGTCCCCCGCGGCGGCGCCGGTGGCGACGTCGTAGGAGAAGCCGAGCTGCGGAGAGTTGATGGCGGCGGCGAGGTCGAGCAGGTCGTGTGCGGACGCGAAGCCCCCCCCGTTCTCGAGGAGGACCATGACGTCGCGGTTGCGGGCGTGATCGCAGACTTTGGCGAGGCGGTCGCGGATGCGGCCGTAGAGGGCGCGCCTGGAGCTCCTGGGCTTGTCGAATGCGAAGACGCGGAGATATCCCGCTTCGATGGCGGAGGCGACCTCGACCATGTGGCGGCCTTCGTTGACGGCGGCCTGAGCGGCGGGGAGCAGATGGCCCAGCACGGGGGGGAAGACGGGCTGATCAAAGCGCAGGCCCGAGGCGACGCCCGCGACCTCGAGCCCGGCGTCGTCGAAGAGCCGGCGGACCTTCTGTCCCGCGGTGAGCGCGGGGTCGCAGGCGAAGGAGGCGGCGCCGGCGCCGAAGCTGCGGAGCTCGACGCCCATGTAGCCCCAGAGGGCGGCGGACTCGGTGACGCGTTCGAGCGTCCACGTGGGGCACGCGACTGTGCTGAAGGCGGGTCGGATCATGCTTGACAGGGTACGGACTTGGGCGGGGCTGGTGGGGCGGAGAGAGGGCGAGTGGGCTACTCGGCGCCGGAGCGGCCCTGCAGGGTGACGCGGAGGGTGAGGGGCTGGCCCTCGCGGACGACCTCGATTTCGACGATGTCGCCGGGCTTGTGGTCGACGAGGCGCTGCATCATGGCGCCGGCGTCGGCGAGCTCTTCGCCTCCCCAGCGGACGATGCGGTCGCCCTTGCGGATGCCGGCGGTGTCGGCGCTTCCGCCTTGGGAGACATCGCCCACGAGGACGCCCGGCTGGTCGGCGGAGTAGTCGCCGGGGGTGATGCCCAGGCGGACGCGGGCGCGTCCTCTGCCCATGGCGGGTCCCGGGGTCATGCCGCGGGTGACCTTGGGTGTGAGCCCGGCGCCGGCGGCGGGGCGTTCGGCGAGGGCGGCGGTGATGTCGGCGACGAGGCGGACGATGGAGACGGCGCCCGCGCTGTTGACCTTGAAGGCTTCGTCGGTTGGGGTGTGGTAGTCGGGGTGGAGGCCTGAAAAGAAGGCGAGGACGGGCTCGCCCGCGCGGTGGAAGGCGGCGTGGTCGGAGGGTCCCATGCCGGTCTGGATCCTGTTCACGTCGAGGCCGCTGCGGTCGAAGATGGGCTGGAGGATGTCGGGGAATTCTTCGGCTGTACCGAGTCCTGAGACCTCGACGCGGTTGTTGCGGACGCGGCCGATCATGTCCATGTTGAGCATGGCGACGATGCGGGTGGGGTCGATGGAGGATGCGCGGACGAAGTGTTCAGCGCCGAGAAGGCCCATTTCTTCTGCGCTGAAGGCGAGGAAGAGCACGCCGCGGCGCGGGGCGTCGGGGGCGGCGGCGGCGCGTTCCTTGAGGAGCTTCGCGAGGAGGATGAGGCCGGCGGTGCCGCTGGCGTTGTCGTCGGCGCCGGGGTGGAGCTTCCCCTGGTTGGAGGGGTTGGCGCCGCCGACGTAGCCGTAGCCGACGTGGTCAAAGTGGGCTCCGACGACGACGAGTTCGCTGGCGATGGGGCCTGCGCCCGGGAGGATAGCGCCGACGTTGTTGGTGGCCATCGAGGCGCGTTCGACGTCGATGTTCATGCGGAAGGAGATGGGGTTCTGTCCGAGGGGGACGACGCCGTGGCGGCCTTCGTCGGCGAGCTTGCGGAGCTGGAGGAGGGAGTCATCGCTGCCGGCGCGCTTGAGGAGGGAGCGTGCCTGATCGTTGGAGAGCATGATTGCGGGGACGCCGATGGGCTTGCCGAAGCGGGTTGCCTTGGGGGCCTCGAGCTCGCGGGCGCGGGGGTCCTTGACGGCGGGGGGATTGATGAGAATGACTCCGGCGGCGTTGCGTGTGACGGCGGCGCCCATCTTCTCCATGAGTCCGGCGTGGCGGCTCCATCCGCTGAAGTTGGACCAGCGGCTTTCGCCTTTGTCGTCGGCGGGCTCGTAGCGGAGCATGACGGCGATCTTGCCGGTGAGGTCGTCGCCGGGCTTGTAGCTGGCGAAGCCGTCGGGCCCGTCGTCGATGGAGTAGCCCACGAAGACGAGCGGGGCGTCGATCTGTCCTTTGCCGGAGAAGCCCAGGGGGTTGAACTCCGAGCCCAGCTCAAGGGCGAAGGTCTGGTCGCCCATCGAGTAGGAGGCCTGGGCGGTGCGGATCTCGAGTTCGCCCGGGACTTTGAAGGGCTGGAGATAGGGGGTTTCGGCGACGAGGGCGGCGCCGGGGTCGGCGGGGGGCTGGGCGAAGGCGGGCTCGAGGCCGAGGTTTCGGAAGTGCCACTCGATGTATTCGGCGGCGAGTCGGTTGCCGCGGGTGTCGGCCGAGCGTCCTTCGAAGAAGGGGTTGGCGAGGGTCATGACGTGCTGGTGGAACTCGCGTTCCTCGGGGGAGGCGGCGGCGAGGGCGGCGGCGACGTCCGCGGAGGCGGGCTGGTCGGTGCGGGGGGTCTCGGCGGCCCGGGCATATGGGGCGGCGGCGAGGGCGGCGAGCAGGACGACGCGGACCGGACCGAGCCGGGAGAAGGCGGCCTGTGGCATCGGTACTCCTTTGCCGATTTGGGACGGGAAAACGGGGAGTGTAGTCGGTGGCGCGGGGGTGTTCGCGGGGGTTGGAGCGGGTGCCCGGGCGGTCGGGCCCGCATACACTGCGATCCCGGTTCTTCGGCCCGTAGCAACATCGGTCTGGAGGGCCCTGTCGAACGCATGTGCGAAGTGAACATCGAGGCTCGGGCCAGGCCCGGCGCCCTTTTCATCCCGGAGAGTGCATGTCCCCCACCGCTGCCGCCCGTCCCGCGAGTGAGTCTCCGTCCGGTCTGACGTCGTCGTCCACGTCCGGGCGGACGGCGGCGTCGATCCTTGATCCGTCGGACACGTTTGTGCGCCGGCATATCGGGCCTTCGGACGCGGACGTGCAGGAGATGCTGGAGACGCTGGGCGAGCGTTCGCTGGAGACGTTCACGGACGGGGTGGTGCCGGAGTCGATCCGTCTGCGTGCGGAGATGGATCTGCCCGGGGCGTCGCACACTCGTGGCGAGCACGAGCTGCTGGCGGAGCTTCGTCAGATGGCGGGGCAGAACCAGGTGTTCCGCTCGATGCTGGGGATGGGGTATCACGACTGCATCACGCCGCCGGTGATCCTGCGGAACGTCCTGGAGAATCCTGGGTGGTACACGCAATACACGCCTTATCAGGCGGAGATCGCGCAGGGGCGGCTCGAGGCGCTGCTGAACTTCCAGACGATGGTGAGCGACCTGACGGGGCTGCCTCTTGCGGGGGCGTCGCTGCTGGATGAGTCGACAGCGGCGGCCGAGGCGATGGGGATGTGCTACGGGGCGGCGGGCGGCGGTTTCGGGCCGGAGCGTGCGTTCTTCGTGTCGAGCGACTGCCACCCGCAGACGATCGAGCTGCTGCGGACGCGGGCGCGGTTCCTGGGGCTGGATCTTGTTGTGGGGGACGTTTCGAGGATCGACTTCGGGGCGAAGTCGTACTGCGGGGTGCTGGTCCAGTATCCGGCGACGGACGGGCGGCTGGTGGATCACCGGGCGCTGGTGGAGCGGGCGCACGATCATCGGGCGCTGGTGGTGTTCGCGACGGATCTGTTGGCGCTGACGCTGCTGACGCCGCCTGGGGAGATGGGCGCGGACATCGCGATCGGGTCGGCGCAGCGTTTCGGGGTTCCGATGGGTCTGGGCGGGCCGCACGCGGCGTTCATCGCGACGCAGCTTGAGTTCACGCGGAAGCTGCCGGGGCGGCTGATCGGCGTGTCGCGGGACATGCAGGGCAATCCGGCGCTGCGGATGGCGATCCAGACGCGCGAGCAGCACATCCGCCGGGAGAAGGCGACGTCGAACATCTGCACGGCGCAGGCGCTGCTGGCGATCATGGCGGGGCTGTATGGTTGCTACCACGGGCCGGAGGGCCTGCGGCGGATCGCGCAGCGTGTGCGGGCGTACACGTGCGTGATCGCGGGGGCGCTGCGGCGTCAGGGCCACGAGGTTCTGACCGAGGCGTTCTTCGACACGATCCGGGTGAGGCCGGTGAGGGGGTCCGCGGCGGCGGTCTTAGAGGCCGCGCGGCAGCGGCGCGTGAACCTGCGCGACTTCGGGGACGGGACGGTCGGGATCTCCTGCGATGAGACGACGTCGCGCGAGGACGTGCTGCTGGTGCTGGCGGCGTTCGGCGGCACGGCGGAGAAGCCCTCGGACGTGGACGCGATGCTGGCGGAGGCGGATCTTTCGCTCCCCGCGGCGTTCAGCCGGCAGAGCGGGTACCTGACGCACCCGGTGTTCAACGCGCACCACTCCGAGACGGAGATGCTGCGGTACATCTTCCGGCTGCAGTCGCGCGACCTCTCGCTGGCGCACAGCATGATCCCGCTGGGGTCGTGCACGATGAAGCTGAACGCGACGAGCGAGATGATCCCGGTGACGTGGCCCGAGTTCGGGCGGATCCATCCCTTCGCGCCGGCGGACCAGTGGCGGGGCTACCAGCAGATGTTCACGCGGCTGGAGAAGTGGCTGGCGGAGATCACGGGGTTCGCGGCGGTGAGCCTGCAGCCCAACGCGGGGGCGCAGGGGGAGTACACGGGGCTGCTTGCGATCCGGGCGTTCCATGACGCGCGGGGCGAGGGGCACCGGGACGTGTGCCTGATCCCGACGAGCGCGCACGGGACGAACCCGGCGTCGGCGGTCATCGCGGGGCTGCGGGTCGTGCCGGTGCGGTGCGACGATCAGGGGAACGTGGACATCACTGATCTGAAGGCCAAGGCGGGCGAGCACGCGGCGAAGCTTTCGGCGCTGATGGTGACGTATCCCTCGACGCACGGGGTGTTCGAGGAGGGGATCCGCGAGATCTGCCGGATCGTGCACGAGCACGGCGGGCAGGTGTACATGGACGGGGCGAACATGAACGCGCAGGTCGGTCTGTGCCGACCGGGCGACATCGGCGCTGACGTGTGCCACCTGAACCTGCACAAGACGTTCTGCATCCCGCACGGCGGGGGCGGGCCGGGCATGGGTCCGATCTGTGTGGCGGCGCACCTGGCGCCGTTCCTTCCCGGGCACCCGGTGTCGCGCGTGCAGTTCGCGGGGGGCGCGGGGGCGCAGGCGATCGGGAACGTGTCGGCGGCGCCGTACGGGAGCGCGTCGATCCTGCCCATCTCGTACGTGTACATCGGGCTGATGGGATCGCAGGGTCTGCGGCGGGCGACGCAGGTGGCGATCCTCAACGCGAACTACATGGCAGCGCGGCTGCGCGGGCACTACGACGTTCTGTACACGGGCAAGAACGGGCGCGTGGCGCACGAGTTCATCCTGGACTTCCGTGCGTTCGAGGAGTCGGCGGATATCAGGGTCGAGGACGTCGCCAAGCGTCTGCAGGACTACGGGTTCCATGGCCCGACGATGTCGTGGCCCGTGGCGGGGACGCTGATGATCGAGCCCACGGAGAGCGAGCCCAAGGAAGAGCTGGACCGGCTGTGCGACTCGCTGATCGGGATCCGCGAGGAGATCCGGGCGATCGAGGAAGGGCGCCTGCCGCGGGACGATAATCCGCTGAAGAATGCGCCGCACACGCACGGCGTGGTGACGGCGGCGGAGTGGGGACATGCGTATTCCCGCGAGGAGGCGGCGTTCCCGTCGCGGGCGAAGTGGCTGCGGGGCCCGAACGGGTTCAAGTTCTGGCCGGCGGTCGGGCGCGTCGACAATCCGTACGGCGACCGGAACCTGGTGTGCACGTGCCCGCCCATGGAGTCGTTCGCCGGTGCGGGCGGCTGATCGGGGGCTAGAGCAGCGGCGAAGCGCCGGAGGATCGCGGTGAGGGCGGAGAGGTCGCCCCGGTGTGATCGCGCGCGGACGGCGCGGGGGCGCTCAGGGTTTGCGGGAGATGTCGCGACCCTGGACGGTGAGGCGGGCGGGGTGGCCGAACCATGGGTGGGTGCCCGAGCCGTCGAACCCGCCGGGCGGGTATTTCTGTTCGACGAGGGCGGCGGCGTCGGCGATGTCGGCGGTGGCGGGGACCCAGCCGCCGGCGATGTCGGGGAAGTCGGTGCGGCAGTTCTCGCACTTCTTGGCGCTGTCGAAGCGGATGGGGCACCAGAAGCTCTCGACGTTGCGGAGCATCTCGCCGCCGAGGCTCCAGACGCCGGTCATCCAGTCGCAGTAGAGGCACCAGATGAGATCGTGGCCCACGAGACCGGTGAACTTGTGGCGTGAGACGTTGATCCAGTCGGCGGCGCGGTAGCGGGGCAGGCCGATGAGCCATGTGAGGGGCGGGTAGACGAGGTATTGAGCGACGCGGATGAAGAAGAAGATGGGGACTGCCCATGCGGTCCACCAGACGGCGGTGTGGTTGCGGAGGCGGCCGACGCTGCGGTTGAGGGAGTGGACGATGCGGGGGCCGCGGCGGGCGGCGGGGTGTGCGAGCTCGTGGAGCACGGTCCAGACCATGACGGTGGCGACCTGAGCCGCGAGTGCGGCGGCGAGGCCGGCCCAGCCGGCGACGATCGGTCCTGCGACGAGCGGGGCGATGGTGAAGATCGTGACGACGAGGTCGAGACCCGGGGCGCGACAGAGGGCGGCGCTGAGGGCGCGGCCCGGAGGGCCCAGGCGGCCCAGCAGGTGGAGAAATGCGGCGAGAGCGAGCAGGCCGGCGAGCGCGGCGAGGAAGAACGTTGCCCACGGAGACAGCATGGGGCGGACGATACCGCGCACCCGCGGTGGGCTCGGGGTTCAGTTGGGGGCGGGGGCCTGGCGGGCGGGATCGGTCACCGGGGCCTGGGGGGCGGCGGGCGCGGCGATTGCCTTCTGATACTCGTCGAGGGTGCGCTGGAGGCGGGCGCGCTGCGGGGCGGAGTATGCGACAGCGACGGCGCGGGTCTGCACTTCGATGGCGCGGTCGATCTCGCCGCGGACGAAGTGGACGCGGGCGAGGGTGTCGAGGGTTTCGGGTTCCTTGTCGCCCGTGAGTTCGCTGGCGCGCGTGGCGGCGCGGAGGGCGAGCTCGAGGTCCTGCTTCTCGGGTGTGGCGCGGGGGTCGACGATGGTCCAGGCGATGTTTGACTGGACGGCCCAGTGGTTGAAGCCGATGCCGTCGGAGATGGAGCGGGCCTTGTTGTAGGCCTCGACGTAGAGCTTCCTGTTGAGCTGATCGAGGAAGTTGGCGTAGCCCCATCCCGAGAGGATGGACTCGTAGTAGTGGATGGCGGCGGCGCGGAGGTCCTGGACGTCGTCGATGATTTCGCGGAAGGGGGCGTCGAACTCGGGCATCTGGCCTATGAAGGCGACGCGGCCTTCACGGTTGATGATGAACGTGACGGGGATGGTGGTGCGGCCCGTGGGGTAAAGCCAGAAGTCGTGGCTGACGCGGAGGGGGTCGATGGCGATGTGGACGCCGATCTTGCGGCCCTCATTGAAGACGAAGCGGTGGATGCGTTCGCTGGTGTTCTTGGGGCCGTTGACGGAGACGCCTATGCAGACGAGCCCCTGGTCGGCGTACTGGTTCTGGAGGCGGGTGAGCTGCTCGAGGTGGGGGCCGGCGGAGTCGACCTGCGTCTCCCAGAGAGCGACGACGTAGACCTTTCCCTTCTCGAACGACGTGATGGGGTCGCCCAGGATCCAGTCGCGGAACTCGATCTTGGGCGCGGGGTCGCCCACCATGAGGGCGTATGGGCGGAAGGGGAGCGGGGGCGAGCCCGGGGGCGTGGGGAAGGACTGCTGTCCCTGCGGGGCGTCGGAGGGGGGTTCGATGGGCTCCTGGGCCGCGACTGTCTGGCAGGCGGCGAGCGCGAGGGAGAGGAGCAGGAGCACGCGAGAGGCCTTCATCGGCTACCTCCAGAGAGTTCGAGGGCCCGGCCTGGAGAGGATCGGCGCGGGCGCGTCGCCAACGATAGTCCCGGCCCCGCGCCGGGTTGCGGGGCGGGGGCGGGGGCGGTGGCGTTGCCGATCGGGTGCGGGGGATGCGCCGGCGGGTGGGGCGCGGGGGGGAAATCAGGCGTCCGTGCGGCTGACGACGCGGAAGTTTTCGCGCTCGCCCCGGCCTCGGAGGGGGTAGTCCTTGCGGAGCGGGTGGGCGGGAAAGCTCTCCCAGGTGAGGATTCGGCGGAGGTCGGGGTGATTTCGGAAGCGGATGCCGAACATGTCGAAGACTTCGCGTTCGTTCCATTCGGCGCCGGGCCAGATGTCGGTGACGGAGTCGAGGTAGAGGGCGGGGTCTTCGACGATGCCGTCGGTGGGGATGGAGGGGTTGAGGAAGGTCTTGACGAAGATGCGGTCGTTGCGGCTGTAGGAGCAGAGGTTGTAGAGGACGGCGAAGCGGCCGAGGGTCTGGCCGGGGTAGTTGAGGTAGTCGATGCCGGCGACGTCCGAGAGGAAATCGAAGAGGCAGCGCGGGTCGTGGCGGAGGAAGAGCATGACCTCGTGGAGGTCGGAAGGCTCGAGGATGAGGGTGGTCTGTCCCCGGTATTCCGTGGCGCGGAGCTTGCGGCCGGCGAAGCGCTCTTTGACGATCTTCAGGATCGGGTGGTCGAGGGTGGGCATGCGTGCTCCGGTCGGAGGGGTTGGGGCTGAGTGTAGTGCGGGCGGGCGCGGGGCGGAGGTCAGCGGGACGCCGGCGCGGCGAGGGCCCGCTGCCAATGGGGAATGTCGGCGAGGGGGGCGATGACGGGCAATTCGGGGGGCGTCCAGCGTGCCGCGGCGGCGGTGAGGAGATCGCGGAGGGCGGGGGACTGCGGGATCTCGGCGAGCCAGAGAGCCCGGGCTTCCCCGGCGAGCGTTTCGAATATGCGGCGCAGGTGATCTTCGGCGGCGGGGAGCATGTCGGGCGTGAGGAGGCTGAGGGGATCGAGGACGAGGCCCGCGCCGGCGGGGCGTGCCGACTCGTTCAGCCAGCGGACGCAGCGCTGGACGTCGGAGAGGACGTGGGCCGTGTGAGGCCTGAGGACGAGGGTGCGGCCGGCGGCGGCGCACGCGGCGGCGGCCTCGGCGCTGAGGCTCGCGAGGCGCTGCCAGGCGTCGCTCGTCCATGCGAGGGGCGAGCGCTCGAAGAGGCTGTCGGCGGGCGTGCCGGACCAGACGATGATGGCGGGGGCGGCGGGCGGCGCGGCGGCAGCGAGGGCGGGAGCGCCCTGCTGGAAGAGGTTGATGTCGCGGAAGGTGGCGAGCGGCGGCGCGTCCGGGCCGGGGGGGCTTGCGGGGACGACGGCGCCGGCGTCGTTCGCGGCGAAGAACCGCGGGTTCATTGCTCGGCGGCGTCCGGCTTGCGGTAGACGAGGGTGACGCGGTTTCCGCGGTCGTTGTAGTGGACCTCGGCCATGTAGGCGCGCATGAGCATGACGCCCCGGCCGTGGGGGAGTTCGAGGCGTTCGGCGTCGGTGGGGTCGGGTACGGCGTCGGGGTTGAAGCCCGGGCCGCGGTCTTCGACGGTGATGCGGACCTCGTCTGGTCGGACGCGCCAGTTGAGGCGGACGGGCTCTTCGGGGAGGTTTCGGTGGCCGTGGCGGAAGGCGTTGTAGAGGGCTTCCTCGAGTGCGAGCCTGATGGCGAAGCTGGAGGCCTCGGAGTAGTGGGCCTTGTTGACGGCGTCGAGGAGCTCGCGTTCTGCGCAGCGGATGTCTTCGGGGTCGTGCCTGATGAGCACGTCTGCCTCAGTGGCGGGCTGTCGGTCGCCGGCGCTCATGGCTCTCTGCTCGGGCCTCCGGCGCCCGGCCACGAGAGGCCGGCCGCCCCCACGACTTCAGCGGAAACTCTGCACGGCGCGGTCGGTGGTCTCGTGGATCTCGAAGAGGCGGTTGAGCTTGGTGATGACGAAGACCTCGTAGATCTGGGGATCGATGTTGGCGAGGCGGAGCTGCCCTTGCCGGGCCTTCATCTTGTTGTGGATGGTGATGAGGGCGCCGAGGGCGGCGCTGGAGAGGTGGTCGACGTTGGAGAAGCTGATGACGAGCTTGGGCGCGGGCTCGGCGTCGATGAGACCCGAGATTTCCTCGCCGATCTGCTGGATGTTGGCCTCGTCGAGGATGTTGCGGTCGACGAACTCGACGTGCGTGACCCCAGCCTCCTTTTTGACTCTCAGCCGCGCGTCGGACTGGGCCATTCCGGACTCCTGATGCGACGTTCCGCCGCGGGATGAGTATAGCCGAGGGGGCGGGGACTTCCGTCGCCGCGGGCGCGGGGAGCGGGGGGCGCGGCGCGAGGGGTGCGGTCGGGGGCGGGATCAGCGGAGCGGGTCGCTCAGCTTGTCGAGGAGTCCCGGGAAGTTCTTCTCTTCCTCTTCGCTCTGGATGATGACGGTGGGCTTGAGGAGGATCATGAGCGTGGTGTCCTCTCGGGCCTCGCCGCGGTTGGTGAAGAAGCGGTTGATGATGGGGATCTGGCTGAGGACGGGGACGCCGACCTCGAACTCGAATTCCTGGATAGCGCGGCTGCCGCCCAGGAGGACGGTTCCGCGGTCGGGGATGGTGACGGCGGTGTTGACGCGGGAGACGCTGAGCGAGGGGAGCTCGATGAAGCCCGTTGCGATGCCTGCGCCGGGGCCGGTGCCCGTGCCGCCGGCGGTGGCGCTGACGGGGACGGAGCGGATGTCGGGCTCTGAGGAGAGGCCGGTCTGGATGGTGAGGGTGACGTAGCGGCGATCGGCGGAGACGACGCCCCGGACGCCGAGGGTGACGCCGATGGTGAGGGGGGTTGGCGTGGGGTTGAAGGCGACGGCGCCGGCGCCGACGACGGGGGTGAGCTGGCCGATGAAGGACTCGGTGCGGGCGACGACGATGTTGGCGGAGCGGCCGTTGCTGAAGGTGAGGCGGGGGGCCGAGAGCGAGACGGTTCTTTGGTCGGCCTGGGTGGCTTCGATCAGGAAGTCGACCTGAACGTCGTCGAGGAAGGTGCCGGCGATGCCGAGGCCGCGGAGGGGCGTGGCGCCGAAGAAGGTGTCGACGAGGCCGCTGGCTGCGGGGGAGGAGCCCATGAGCCGGTCGCCGGCTTCGGAACCCTGCTGCTGGAAGGGGATGACGCTGAGGGGGCTCGGGCGCGGGACGAAGAGCGGGACGCCGGCCGTGCCGGTGGCCCCGACGGGGGTGTAGGTCACGGCGCCGGTGGCGGGGTCGATGTTGCGCTGGTAGCCCGAGCCCACGACCTGGCGTCTGCCCACGAGGTCGACGGGGTAGAGGTTGCGGCCTTCGTTGGGGGCGCCGACGCCGATGTTCTGGATGTCGGTGAGCTGGCGGTCGACGCTCTCGAACTGCTCGTTCTGAGCGTTGAAGTAGATGTCGAGGTCGAAGGCGAGGCGTTCGAAGAACTGCGTGTTGACGGAGAGGAAGCGTCCTTCGACGCTGATCTGGACGGAGCGGATCTCGCGGAGCTGGTTGAGGAGGCCCTGGATCTGGCGGTGATTGCGGGCGGTGTTGGTGATGATGAGGTTGCCGTTGAGCTCCTGGACGACGCCGGTGCTGCCGCCCTGATCGACCCAGTTCCCGAAGTCGACGTTGGTCTGGATGATGTCGAGGATGCGGTTGCGGAGCTCTTCTTCCGTGGGTCCTTCGGGCTCGGAGTCGTCTTCCTCGCTGAAGACGGAGCCGCCGCCGCCGCCGCCGCCGGCCCGGGCCTGCTGGAGGACCTGGTCGAGGTCGAGCTCGGGGATGTCGGTGAAGTCGGGGACCTGGAAGAGCAGGTCGCGGATGTCGTAGATGACGATGAAGGTGTTGCGGCGGAGGGCTTCGTCGGCGGCGATGACGAGGACGCCGTCCTGCACGGCCCAGCCGGCCTTGCTGAAGGCGTCGGGCTGGGCCTTCTCGAGGACGCGTTCGAGGACGACGCGGGCGGGGACCTCGCGGAGTTCGAGGGAGATGGGGCGGTCGCGCTCGATGCCGATCTGGGCGAGCGAGTCCCAATCAACGTCGACGTTGAGGTTCGTGACGGTGGCGAGGAAGGTGACGACGTCCTCGAGGGTGTTGTCGCGGAAGCTGGCGGGGACGCGGCGCGAATCGAGCGTGGCGAGGACTCGGCGGTCGGCCTCGCTCTCCATGAACGCCTGCTGCTCGCCGCGGCGGAAGCTGATCTCGGGCCAGTCGGCGGGGTAGTTCATCACGCCGCGGGGGATGATGAGCGAGCGCTGGTTCTCGAGGGCTTCTTCGACGACCGAGACGGCCCTCTCGCGGCGGACCTCCTCGAACTCGCGGTAGAGGATGACGTCGCGGAGGACGTCCTTCAGGAGGAGGGCGGCGGAGTTCGTGGGGTCGAGGAAGAGGACCTGCTCGGCGACCTGGAGGGCTTCCTCGTACTTGTGCTCGACCTGGAGGGCGCGGAGACGGTCGAGGTTCTCGTTGATGCGGCGGCGGCGCTCCTGCTCCTGCTCGGAGCGAGTGCGGGCCTCTTCCTGGCGGAGCTCGTTGCCACGCTGTTCGATCTCGGCGCGGGTGATGGCTTCGGCGCGTTCGTCGGCGGCGCGGAGGAGTGCGTCGGCGCGTTCGATGCCCGCGCGGTACTGCTGCTCGCTGAAGACGCCGCTGGCCTGCGCGTTGTTCCAGGTGAGGCGTGCCTGGGCGCCGAGGTTGCGGGCGGCGGGGACGTCGCCCCGGGCGAGGGCGGCCTCGGCCTGGGCGACGAGATTGTTGAAGGTGGCTTCGGCTTCCTCTCGCATGAGCCGCTTCTGCTCGGCGACGTTCTCGACGAGGCCGGCCTGGGGGGCGCCGATGAGGGCGCGGGCGTCGGCGAGGCGGTCTTCGGCGAGGGTGCGCTGGTCGGCGGAGAGGCGGGAGCCGTAGATGTTGATGGCGCGGGTGAACTTCTCGATGGCTTCGTTGTAGCGCCCTGCCTGGAAGGCGGCCTCGGCTTCGAGGACGAGGCGCTCGGCGTCGATGCGCATCGTTTCATCGAGGAGGGCGTCGCCGGCGGGAGCCGGGGGAGGCGAGGAGGCGGGGGCGTCGGTCTGCGGGGCGGCGACGGCGGAGGCGGCGACCGCTGCGGCGGCGGGGGCGGCCATCACGCTCATCTGGAGCGGGGCGGACTCGAAGGAGTTGCCCTGCTGGCGCTCCAGCTGGTAGATGCGGTCCTGGTGGCGATTGACCTCGGCCATCTGCTCCTGGCTGAGGGGGACGCCCGTGCGGACGAGGGCGGAGAGGCCGGCCTTGGCTTCGGGGAAGCGGCCGGCGGCCATGTCGCTGGCGGCCTGAGCGAGCATGGAGGGGGCCAGGGGGGTGAGCTGCTCGCGCTGGGCCTTGGCCTCGGAGATGACCTTGTCGGCCCGGGCGGTTTGCTGATCGGTGGCCTTAGCGGAACGCTTGGCGGCGGCGGCGTGGGTCTCGGCGACGCGGAGCTCCCCCTTGGAGAGGGCGAGTTCGGCCTTCTGAAGGCTCAGTTCGGCTTCGCCCAGGTGGACCAGTCGGCGGTCGGCGGCGGCGAGGAGCTCGATCAGGCGGGCGTCGGGGCTGGTGCCGCTGGCCTTGCGGAGGTCGAGGAGCATCGACTTGGCTTCGACGATGCGGCCTTGCTCCAGGAGCGCCTGAGCGGACTCCACAGAGTTTGAGACAGGGGCGTCCGCGGAAGCCAGACCCGCACACAGGCCCGCGGTCGCAACCAGCAACGCCACACGGGAGGGTCTCAGACCAAGAATGCGCATCACGCCAACCTCCAGGCCGTCAGTCGGTACATCGAATGTCGTCCGTCGGGCGATGCTCCGCGGCGCCCGCTAGACACGAACCACGTCCGGGCGATTCCCGCCCGCTGCGACCCCATCGATCCAAATCTGCGGTCCAAACTCCAAGCTTGAGCTGTCTGCCCGGTCAACCAGCGGGGCGGAACATACCCGACCCCGGTTGGGCGACGCAAACCAAGGAAAGTTCCCGGGGAGCGGGAAGAGAAAGCCGGCGATCGGGATAGGCTGGGAGTGTGACGGCGGACCTGTTCTCGAAGCCGGTCGAACTGTCCGGGCTGTATGCACGGGTGGTGTTGGAGCGGGGGATCGATCAGCCTGAGGGTCTGACGTACGCGGTGCCGGCGTCGCTGGCGGACCTGATGCTGGGCGAGCGTGTGCGTGCGCCCCTTGGGCGGGGCGACACCCCGACGGAGGGGTACGTCATTGCGCTCGGAGCGCTTAGGGAAGTGGCCGAGGAGGGGATGGCGGCACGGGTGAAACCGCTGCTGGGCCGGGCGGCGCGGTCGGCGTCGTCCGGGGCGCCGCGGTTCCCGCCGACGCTCATCCAGCTTGCGCAGTGGATGGCGGGGTATTACTGCTGCCCGATCGGCATGGTGCTGGCGACGATGATCCCGGCGGGAGTGAAGCGTCAGACGGGGAGCGTGGACCGGCCGCTGCTGGCTCTGGGAACGGACCCCCAGGGCGAGGCGCGGGAAGCGGTGCTCAAGGCGCTGGGCCCGTCGGGAAGGCGGGCGTGGGAGAAGCTGGCGGGGCTGACGGGGGTGTCGTTCCCGGTCGAGGCGCGGGCGCTGGCGGACCTGTTGTCGGAGCGGACGGTCGGGCCGGTGAACCGGCTGGTGGATGCGGGGATTCTGCGGCGGGTGGTGCGGGCGGACGTGCGCGTCGGGTCGAGCCTGTCGTGGGATGAGCCCGGGCTGCATGGCGGGACGAGCGGGCCGCCGCCGACCGAGGCGCAGGAACAAGCTGTGCGGACGGTCGCGGCGAGCGGGGGGAGCTTTGCGCCGTTTTTGCTGTTCGGGGTTACGGGGTCGGGGAAGACCGAGGTGTACCTGCGGGTGCTGCGGGGTGTGATCGACGCGGGGCGGTCGGCGATCGTGCTGGTGCCTGAGATCAGCCTGACGCCGCAGACCGCGGGGCGGTTTGTGGCGCGGTTCGCGGATCTGCCTTCGGGGTCGATCGCGGTGCTGCACTCGGGGCTGACCGAGGCGCAGCGTCACGAGGCGTGGAGCCGGGCGGCGAGCGGGCGTGCGCGGATCGTGATCGGTGCGCGGTCGGCGGTGTTCGCGCCGTTCCCGGCGGAGGCGGGCGGGGCGGGCTCGCTGGGGCTGATCATCGTGGACGAGGAGCACGACTCCTCATACAAGCAGGACCAGCTGCCGCGATATCACGCGCGGGACGTGGCGCTGCGGCGGGGGCAGCTTGAGAGGTGCCCCGTCGTGCTGGGGTCGGCGACGCCTTCGCTAGAGAGCTGGCACAACGCGCGGAGCGGGAGGTTCGGTCTGCTGCGGCTGCCGGAGCGTGTCGGGGGCGGGGCGATGCCACCGGTGCACGTCGTGAACATGGTGGACGAGCAGCGGGCGCACCGTGAGGCGGGGAGCCGGCGGCTGCACGCGCTCGGGCCCAGGCTGGAGCGGGAGGTGCGGGGGGCGCTCGACCGGGGCGGGCAGATCATGCTGCTGCTGAACCGGCGGGGGTACGCCAGCTACGTGTGCTGCGCGGACGCGACGTGCGGCTGGTTCCTGACGTGCCGACACTGCGACGTGACGGCGGTGTATCACCGCGAGCGTGGCGCCGCAGGGGCGGCGGCGCTGCACATCGTCAAGTGCCATCACTGCGGAGCGGAGCAGAGGCTGCCCACGCTGTGCCCGGCGTGCGGAAAGACGGTCAACACGTTCGGTTTCGGGACGCAGCGCGTGGAGGACGAGCTGGCGGAGAAGTTCCCCGAGCTGCGGATCGACCGGACGATGCTGCGGCTGGATTCGGACTCGATGCGGCGGGCGGCGGACTATTTCCGATCGCTGGAGCGGTTCCGAGAGGGGAGCGTGCGGCTGCTGCTGGGGACGCAGATGATCGCCAAGGGGCTGGACTTCCCGGGGGTGGATCTGATCGGCGTGATCAACGCGGACACGGCGCTGGCGCTGCCTGACTTCCGGGCGGAGGAGCGGACATTCCAGCTGCTGGCGCAGGTGGCGGGGCGCGCGGGGCGGAGCGCGGCGACGGGGGTAACGGCGCGGGTGATCGTGCAGACGTTCAACCCGGGGGTGGCGTCGATCCGCCGGGCTGCGGCGCATGACTTCGAGGGGTTCGCGGCGGACGAGCTGGTTTCGCGGGAAGAGGCGGGGCTTCCGCCGACGAGCCGGATGGCGCGGATCGTGTGCCGGGATGTGGATGGTGCGAAGGCGGAGCGGCGTGCGCACGAGGTGGCGCTGGCGGCGCGGGAGGAGGCGGCGGGGCCGGGGCTGGACGTGCGGGTCCGCGGGCCCATGGAGTGCGCGATCAAGCGCGTGGGCGATCACTACCGCTTCGCGGTGGAGATGCTGAGCGCGACGGCGGGGCCGCTGCAGCGGGTTCTGAGCGGGCTGCGCTCGGCCGGGCTTGTGCGCTCGGATGCGCACACGGCGGTGGACGTCGATCCGGTGGCGCTGTTGTGAGGCGGGCCGGCGCGAAGGGGCGGGCGTACGGAGCCGGGGAGCGGCCGGGCGTTGTGCTCAGCCCATGAGGCCTTCGATTCCGGGGAGCCCCGGGAGGCCCAGCTCGCGGGCCTGACGGTCGGCCTCCTCGTGGACGATGGCCTGGGCGCGGGTGATGGCGTCGTTGACGGCGTCCATGATGAGGGACTGGGCCATGATGCGGCCGCCTTCGCCGGTCTGGAGTCCGGCGATGAGCGCGGGGTCGAGGGCGACGTCGGTGACGCGGAGTTTTCCGGAGACGGTGACGCGGACGGCGCCGCCGCCGGCGGAGCCTGTGACGGAGATGCGTTCCATCTTTTCGCGGAAGCGTGCGGCGGCGTCGCGGAGCTTGTCCTTGTTCTGCATGAGGCCCGCGAGGGCGCCGAGCTGCTTGATCTGATCGAACATGGGGCGGGTGCTACTCCTGGGGCGGGGCGGGCCGCTCTTCGACGACGTCGACGAGGCGTGCGTTGAAGAGCTCGATGGTTCGGCGGACGAGCGGGCTGTTCATGGCGCTGGCGCGGGCGGCGGGGTCGCCCTGGGGCGGCGCGGCGGCGGCGTCCGCGTTCTCGGCGGAGCGGAGTTCGAGCCTCAGGGGTCGGCCGGCGGCCTTGGCGAAGAGTTCTTCGAGCGAGCGGAGCGCGCCGCGCGCGGCAGTGAGTGCGGAGGCGTCGCTCGAGGTGAGGACGGCGGTGGTTGAGTCGATGCTGTGGAGCGCGAGGCCTTCGATCGCGGCGGCGAGCCATGCCTTGGCGGAGGCGAGCTCGAGGAACCTGGTCCAGACGTCGTGGGCACCCTGGTTCGACGGAGTCGGCGGCGGCGCTGACGCGGGGGCGGCGGAGAGGGAAGGGAGCTGTGGGCCCGGAGCGGGTGATGGAGCGGCGGGCCTGGGCGGAGGCGCAGGGGGCGGCGCCGGGGGCGGCGTGGTCGACCTGGGGGGCGTGGGCGGCGGCGGCGCCTGGGGGCCGGGCGGAGCCGGCGTTCCCGGGGCCGCCGTCAGGCTTTTTTTTGCGGGCCGGTGTCCGCGGGCTTGGGGAGTGCGACGAGTGCGGCGAGGTCCGCGATCTTTTCGGTCATCGCGAGCCTGACGACGAGGGCGTCGAGGAGCGCGCGGGGGGCGAAGCTTGACTTGGAGCCGCGCTGCACGCTCTCGCAGAGTGCGATCATGTGGACGAGGCTTGCGGCGTCGAAGGCGCGGGCCTGCTGGGCGAGTTCGCGGCGGAGCTCGTCCGAGGCTTCAACGAGGGGCGTGGACTCGCCGCAGGCGGCGATGAGCATGAGCGAGCGGAGGCGATCGATGAGCGTGTCGAGGAGCTGGTCCATGGCGACGCCTCGGGCGAGGAGGGCGTCGGCTTTCTGGAGGGCGGCGCCGGGGTCTGAGGAAGAGAGGGCGTCGACGAGGGCGGCGACGAGCTCCTGCTGGGGCAATCCGAGGAGTTTCTCGAGGAGCTCGCGGGTGAGGCGCTGGCCGTTGCCCGCGGCGGCCATGACGCGGTCGAGGAGCGAGAGGCCGTCGCGCATGGAGCCGGCGGCGAGGCGTCCGATGGCGAAGAGCAGGTCGGGATCGGCGGGGACGTTTTCCTTCTGGCAGACGGCGCGGAGGTGGCCGGCGATTTCGGAGGAGGTGAGGTTGCGGAAGTCGAAGCGCTGGCAGCGGCTCTGGATGGTGGCGGGGACCTTGTGCGCCTCTGTGGTGCAGAGGACGAACTTGACGTGCTCCGGCGGCTCTTCGAGGGTTTTGAGGAGCGCGTTGAAGGCCTCGGTCGTGAGCATGTGGACCTCGTCCACGATGTAGACCTTGAACTTGCCTCGGAGGGGCCTGTAGATGCAGTTTGCGATGAGCTCGCGGGCCTCGTCGACGCCGCGGTTGGAGGCGGCGTCGATCTCGATGACGTCGGTGTCCTGGCCGGTCATGATGGCGCGGTCGACCTCGGGCGAACCGCCGGCGAGGCTCTTGGCGAAGATGCGGGCCATTGAGGTCTTGCCCACGCCGCGTGTGCCGACGAAGAGGTAGGCGTGGGCGACGCGTCCCTGTGCGATGGCGTTTTTGAGGGTCTGTGCGACGGCTTCCTGGCCGACGACCTCGTCGAAGTCCTGGGATCGGTAGCGGCGGGCGAGGACGGTGTAGGCCATGGCTCCGGCGAGTCTACGGCGCTGGAGGGGGCGGGGCCGGGGGGCCGGGGCGCGGGGCATGCGGGATGGAGCGCGGCCCGTCGGGGTGGTAGGCGACCAGGACACCGGCGGCACCGGATGACTGCCGCTTATGGCTGCTGCCGTCAAGCCCTGACCAGGTTCACGGGCCACCCGTGCACCGGGCCCGGTCGCCAACCTCCACGACGGGTCCGGGATTCTAACCGGTGAGGGCGCGGCGGGGCGATGGAAACTCTGAAGCGGGGCGATTGCGCGGGGCGGGCGTGGCGCTGACCCGCGGCGTACGCTCTGGCCATGATGACCGCGGAAACGCTCCGGACGACGTTCGAGAAGGGCAGGGACTATGCCGCGTACGTCGCGACGGGGACGGCTGCGCAGCAGGCTTCATGGGGGCGGATTCATGAGCAGGTGCGGTTGACGGCGGAGCAGCGGTCGCTGGCGGCGTCGTTCACGAGAGCGATGCCCGTGCTGGTGGTGTCGGGCGTGTGGTGCGGCGACTGCGCCCAGCAATGCCCGATTCTGCAGCGGATCGCGGAGGCGGGCCCGGCGGTTGACCTGCGGTTCGTCGATCGCGATGAGCAGCACCGGTTCGCGGAGCAATTGCGGATCTGCGGCGGGTCGCGGGTTCCGGTGGCGGTGTTCATGGCGGAGGATTTCGAGTTCGCGGGGCTCGCGGGTGACCGCACGCTGGCGCGGTACCGGGCGCTGGCGGCACGGCAGCTTGGGGCGTCGTGTCCTCTGCCGGGCGCGCCGGTGGCTCAGGACCAGATCGAGGCGGAGACGGCGGACTGGATGCGCGAGTTCGAGCGGGTGCACCTGATGCTGCGGCTGTCGCCCCGGCTGCGGCAGAAGCACGGGGACTGAGGGGCTCCGCGCTTGGAGATTATCGCCGCGTGACGGCGCTGGCGCAGCGGAGGACACCGCGGGCGCGGACGCATAAAGGTCATCGCGCGGGGCCGGGGGCTTCAGGGCTGCGCGGATGCCCGGTGGGAAGGCGGGAAGAAGCCCGCTTTGATCCGGACCACGTGCTCAGCGTTGCTGCCGGGCGGCACGAATCGGAGCATGAGGAATCGCTCGTTGTCCACGACGACGTACGTGGTGCGGGGATCGAGTTTGTTCACCGCGTCCGCGGCGAACAACTGTTCGGGGCGACCCAGGATCGGCGGGCCCGCGTCGCTCGGAAGCTGGACGGAGATGCGGCAGAACGCGCCGCTCTCATTCCAGCAGTACAGGGCTTTGCCGTCGGGTGCCCACTGGGGGGATCGGAGGCCGGCGGGGCCCAGAGGGATCGGCACGCCCCACGTGACGGTGGAAACGAGAAAGCACGTCGGCACGCCGTGGTCGGCGGTCGTCTGAAACGCGATCCAGGACCCGTCCGGAGACGGGCTGACTTCCGCGACAAGGCCCGGGACTTCGCGCAGGGCGCGCTCGACCTTCGGGCTCTCTTTCGTGAAGTCGACGACCTGTACTCCCGGCTCGCCGGGGCGGCCCCCGCTCACGGCGATGCGGCCGTTCTCGCTCATGCGCCACAGCGTGACGGCGGCGATCGGGCCGATCTCCCGGGTGACGCGGCTGCTCGCCATGGAAAACTCGATGATCCCGTCGCCGCCCCGGGGCGACGAGTTGGTCGAGACGTACGCGACCTCGCTGGTGGCGCCGAAGCCCACGAACCAGTTCCGACCGGGGTGGGGGATTCGGGTGACCGTCTTTCGCGCGAGGTCGATGATGGCGGCCTGTCTGACCGGGATGTTAGCGGTGACTCCGACGAGAGTCCGGTCCGCCGACATCATGCCGAGTTCCGGCGAGCGGAGCCTGACTCCGACGTCGCTCGTGTTGCCTTGGGCATCGACCCAGACGACGTCGTATTGGTTGCGTTCGCCGAGGGCGGGCAGGTAGACGACGTCACCTTGGCGAGAGATGTCGTAGGCGGTGTGCCCGAAGATGAAGGGGTCGGCACTGAGTCCATCGAGGAACAGCTCGGGCTTGCCGGCGATGGAAAGCGTCTGGAGGTCGAAGCGGGTGTAGTAGACCTGCGTGGCCCTGGAGAAGAAGAGGCAGCCCTGATACCAGCGTGGGTTGTAGGCGTCCTGGAGGAGCGGACGGGCCTGCCGACTTTGTGCGTCCCAGACCATGATGTCGGCGTTCTCGTAGACGCCGCCGTCGAACTCGACGAAGAGAACGCCACGGCCTCCGGGGAGGGCCCAGGGCCAGCGGTGCTTGATGGCAGGGCGGGCCGGGTCGGGGGAGGTCACGGCTTCCGGTGTTCCGCCGTTTTCGTCGACGCGCCAGATGATCTCGGGGACTACACCGACATCGTCGAAGTAGATGTGTCCGTCGTCCGCCCAGTTGATGCCGCGCACGGAGCTTCTGACGACGCACAGGACGAGCGGAGAGCCGCCCACGACAGGCGCGGAGATCAGCTCTCCGGTCGCGTTCTGCGTGACGAAACGCGTGCCGTCGGGGGAGATCGCGAGCGCGCCGACGCCATCTCCCCCTGATCGCAGGTCGGCGACGGGGGTTGGCACCGCTTGCGTGTCCCGGCGCAGGTAGACGGCGCTGCCCTCGGGCAGGATCCGGGTCGTGAGGACGCCGGACCCATCCGGCGTGATTCTCACCGAGCCGGCGTTCGAGTCGAGCCCGGGAAAGACGAGGTCGGAGTACGCGCGAGGTGGGTGCGATTCCGGCAGGATCTGGAGGACGGCCACGGTTGCGGCGGCGCCGACGAGGCAAGCGAACAGGAGCGCCGCGACGCCGAACACGCGTCGCGGCTTGCGGGGGGCGGCGAGCGCCGACCCGGACTGGGCGGCGATGAAGCTGGCGGTCCATTCGCGCCCGGCGATGGCGCGCTCGATGTGATGTCGGGCGTCGCCGGCGTCGCGGAGGCGGCGGCCGGCGTCCTTTTCGAGGCAGCGGGACAACAGTTCACGGATGCGCGGCGGGGTGTTGTCTGGGAGCAGGGACCACTGGGGCTCGCGCTCAAGGATCGCGGCGATGGCGTCGGAAGCTGAGGGCGCGTCGAACGGGCCGCGACCGGTGAGACATTCGAAGAGGATGTAGCCCATCGCCCAGAGATCGGTGCGCCGGTCGACGGGGCGCCCGCGGGCCTGCTCCGGGGACATGTAGCCGATGGTCCCGAGGATGCGTCCGGGCATCGTCGCGGCGGCGGGGCTCTGGGAGAGGAACGAGATCGTGGGCGAGTCAGGACCGTTGTCCCTGGACGCGCTGCCGGGGTTGGGCGCGTTCAGCTTCGCGAGGCCAAAGTCGAGGATCTTGGCGGAGCCCGAGGGGAGGAGGATGACGTTGCCGGGCTTGAGGTCGCGGTGGATGACGTTGGCTTCGTGGGCGGCTTCGAGAGCGGCGGCGACGCACGAAACGACGGCGAGCGCTTCGTCGATGGGCATGCGGCCCCGCTGCAGGCGGGCCGCCAGCGACTCTCCGGCGAGGTACTCCATCACGAGGTAGCGGACGCCCTGGTGCTCTTCGAGGCCGTAGACGGTGGCGATGTTCGGATGGCTGAGCGAAGCGAGCAGGCGGGCCTCGCGCTCGAAGCGAGCGAGGAACTCGGGGTTGGCGGCCAGGTCGAGCGCCAGCGACTTCACCGCGACGGCACGATCGAGCCGTGGGTCGCGGCCGAGGTAGACAACCCCCATCCCCCCGCGTCCGAGCTCTCGTTCAATGATGTACGGCCCGACCGTGGTCGGTGTCGCAGACATTGGCACAGTGTGGGGGAGGGTACCAGCCTGAAACGGGGGTTGGAAGTATGCTTGTCCCCCCGATTCGCGACGTCAGCGACGAGCGCGACAGTCCCGCACCGATCCGCAACGGAGCATCTCTCATGCCTGGCTTGATCTCGATGGCCGGTGGCCGGCTGAACGTCCCCGATGAGCCCGTGATCCCGTTCATCGAGGGGGACGGCACGGGGCCTGACATCTGGCGCGCGTCGGTGCGTGTGATGGACGCGGCGGTCGCGAAGGCGTACGGCGGGAAGAGGCGGATCCACTGGCACGAGGTGCTCGCGGGGGAGAAGTCGTTCAACGCGACGGGGAGCTGGCTGCCCGATGCGACGCTGGACGCGTTCCGGACGCACCTGGTGGGGATCAAGGGGCCGCTGACCACGCCGACGGGCGGGGGCATCCGTTCTCTGAACGTCGAGCTCCGGCAGCGGCTGGACCTGTACGTGTGCCTGCGGCCGGTGCGGTGGTTCAAGGGGGTTCCCAGCCCCGTGAAGCGTCCCGGCGACTGCGACATGGTGATCTTCCGGGAGAACACGGAGGACATCTACGCGGGGATCGATTTCGCCGCGGGCTCGGCAGAGGCGAAGTTGATCCTGGAGGCGCTGGCGGAGAAGCTTCCCAAGGAGTTCTCGAAGATCCGTTTCGGGAGCGGGGCGCGCGGGCGGGAGTGGGGCGCGGCGATCGGGCATCCCGAGATGTACGCGACGCCCGAGGTGGGCGTGGGCATCAAGCCCGTGAGCCGGGCGGGGTCGGAGCGGCTGGTCTGGGCGGCCCTTGAGTATGCGCTGCGCGAGAAGCGGCGCTCGCTCACGCTCGTGCACAAGGGCAACATCATGAAGTACACGGAGGGGGCGTTCAAGGACTGGGGGTACGCGCTGGCCCGCGAGAACTTCCGTGAGCACGTGGTCACGGAGCGCGAGAGCTGGATCCTGGGCAACGTCGAGGCCAACGCGGGGCTGAGCGCGGAGGCCAACGCGCGGATGATCGATCCGGGCTTCGACATGATGACCCCCGAGCAGCGCGGCAAGATCGTCAAGGAAGTCGAGCAGGTGCTCGCGAAGATCGGGAGCACGCACGGAGGGGGCAAGTGGAAGAGCAAGCTGCTCGTCAAGGATTCGATCGCGGACATCACGCTGCAGCAGGTGCTGACGCGGCCCAGGGAGTTCGATGTCATCGCGACGCTGAACCTCAACGGGGACTACCTGAGCGACGCGCTGGCGGCGCAGGTCGGGGGCATCGGCATCGCGCCGGGGGCCAACATCAACTATGTCAGCGGGCACGCGATCTTCGAGGCGACGCACGGCACGGCCCCCAAGTACGCGAACCTCGACCAGGTGAACCCCGGATCGGTCATCCTGTCGGGCGAGATGATGCTGCGCTACATGGGGTGGATCGAGGCCGCGGACCTGATCATCAAGGGGATGGACGGGGCGATCGGGGCCAAGACCGTGACGTACGACTTCGAGCGGCTGATGAAGGCCGAGGGCGACACGCAGGTGCGGAAGGTCAAGTGCTCGGAGTTCGCGGGGGAGGTCGTGCGGCACATGGGCTGAGGCGGGCCGCACCGAGCGGATAAAGAGGGATTCACGAGAGGTTCACCGCGGGCCGGGGCTGGCTGGTCCATGCTGTTCTCGCGCGTCCAACGGACGCGCAAGGAGCGAGCACATGGGACTGATTCGAGGCGCACTGGCGGGGGCGGCGGCTTGGAAATGGGGCGGCGGGATCCTGGGCACGATCTTGATTTTCGTGCTTGCCTACTTCCTGCTGGGTATCTTTTTCCGTTGAGGCGTGCGGCTGCGCGTCTCTCTAAGGAGTAGGGAAGCGTGCAGAGCGAACCAACGCAGGAACATCACTGGCTGAGGCGTCTGGTCGGCGAGTGGACGATGGAGAGTTCATGCGTGATGGGTCCGGGCGCGGAGCCGTTGACGTCACGCGGCACTGAAAAGGTGCGGGCGGTCGGCGATCTGTGGATCGTCGCGGAAGGCCAGGGCGAGATGCCGGGCGGCGGCCCGATGACCAGCATCATGACGCTGGGGTACGACCCCCTGAAGAAGAAGTTTGTGGGGACGTGGATCGGCTCGCCCATGGCGTTCATGTTCGTGTACGAAGGGTCGATGGATCGCGACGGCAAGACGCTGCCGCTGGAAGCGACCGGCCCGAGTTTCACCGATCCGACGAAGATGACGACGTATCGCGACGTGATCACGGTGCACGACGCCGACCATCGCACGCTGACCTCATTTGCGCCCGACGGGGCGGGGGGCTGGCAGCAGTTCATGAGCGCGGTGTACCGCCGGGTGCGCTGAAGGGCGTTACGGGCCGTCGCGCTCAGCGTGCGTAGCATTGCGTCCCGGGGCCGGCGACGGCGGGGGATGGACGCGATGCCACGTGACGGCGGATGAACAGGCGAGTGCGGACGGCCGGGCTCGGCGGGTCGACCTGCCGATCGAGGGGATGACGTGCGCTGCGTGCGCCGGGCGGGTGGAGTCGCGGCTGCGCCGTCAGGCCGGCGTGACGTCGGCGAGCGTGAACTTCGCGACGAAGATCGCGACGGTGGTGTTCGATCCGGACGCGATCGGCCGTGCGGGGCTGGCACGGGCGGTCGCGGAGGCGGGGTACGAGGTTGCCGCGCCCGGTGCGGGGGCGACGGGCGCTGGTGATGGCTCCCCCACTGCTCTGGAGTCGGCGCGTGCGCGGCGGCTGCGGGTCAAGCTTTTCGTGGGGGCGGTGCTGACGCTGCCGGTGTTCGTGATGGCGATGTCGCACGGAACGATCGACGCGCCGGAGGGCCGGTGGAGCAACTGGGTCCAGATGCTGCTGGCGACGCCCGTGGTGTTCTGGTGCGGGAGCGGGTTCTTCCGGTCGTCGCTGGCCGCGCTGCGGCACGGGTCGGCGACGATGGATTCGCTCGTTGCGCTGGGCGCGGGAGCGGCGTGGGGGTACTCGGCGGCGGCGACGATCTGGCCCGGGTACTTCGCGGGCGGGGTGGCGCACGCGGCGTCCGGAGCGCATCACGCGGGAGCGGGCGCGCCGGTGTATTTCGAGGCGGCGGCGGTGATCATCGTGCTGATCCTGCTGGGGCGGCTGCTGGAAGCGCGGGCGACGGGCCGGGCGACGGCTGCGATCGGGAGGCTGGTGGAGCTGCAGCCGCGCATGGCGCGCGTGGTCGGGGCGGGGGGCGAGCGCGATGTGCCCGTCGAGCGGGTGGGCGTGGGCGATGTCGTGATCGTGAGGCCCGGCGAGCGCGTTCCGATCGACGGCCGCGTAGAGGGCGGCGGGTCCGCCGTGGACGAATCGATGCTGACGGGCGAGAGCGTGCCGGTCCACAAGGCGGCGGACGCCGAGGTCTTCGCGGGCACGATCAACACGAACGGGTCGCTGCGGATCGTGGCGACGCGGGTCGGTGCGAGCACGACGCTGCAGCAGATCGTCCGACTGGTGCGCGAGGCGCAGGGGAGCAAGGCGCCGATCGCGCGGCTCGCGGACCGCGTGAGCGGGGTGTTCGTTCCGGTGGTTCTGGCGCTGGCGGCGCTGACGTTCGGGGTGTGGTGGACGCTCGCGCCCGGGGACGAGCGGCTGAGCATGGCGCTGGCGACGTCGGTGTCGGTGCTGATCATCGCGTGCCCTTGTGCGCTGGGCCTGGCCACGCCGACGGCGATCATGGTGGGCACGGGGCGGGGCGCCGAGCGGGGGATCCTGATCCGCAGCGGGGCTTCGCTGGAGGGCGCTCATAAGGTGACGGCTGTGGTGCTGGACAAGACGGGCACGATCACGCAGGGGCGGCCCGAGGTCACGGATGTGATCGCGGAGGCGGGCGTTTCGGAGGCGGAGGTGCTGCGTGTGGCGGCCGGGGCCGAGCGGCACAGCGAGCATCCGCTGGGGGCGGCGATCGTGCGTGCGGCGGCGGCTCGCGGGCTGATGCCGGCGGAGGCGGAGGGATTCCGCGCGGTGGTGGGGCGCGGAGTCGAGGCGCGAGTCGAGGGGCGTGCGGTGCTGGTGGGCTCGGCCGGCCTGATGATGGAGCGCGGGGTCGCGGTAGCGCTCGGGGCGGACGTCCGGCGGCTGGAAGAGCAGGGATGCACCGCGATGCTGACGGCGGTCGACGGGCGGGTTGTGGGGCTCGTGGGCGTGCGGGACCCGGTGAAGCCCACGTCGCGGGAAGCGGTCGAGCGGCTGCGCGGGCTGGGGCTGCGGGTGATCATGCTGACCGGCGACAACAGCAGGACGGCGCGGTCGATCGCGGCGCAGGTGGGGATCTACGAGGTCGAGGCGGAGGTGATGCCCGCGGGGAAGGTGGAGACGGTGGCCGGGCTGCAGAGCGAGGGGCATGTCGTGGCGATGGTGGGCGACGGGATCAACGATGCGCCGGCGCTGGTGCTGGCGGACGTGGGCATGGCGGTGGGCGGCGGGACGGACGTGGCGGTCGAGTCCGCGGACATGACGCTGATGCGGGGCGATCTGCGGGCCGTGGCTGAGGCGATCGAGCTGTCGCGGGCGACGATGCGCACGATCCGCCAGAATCTCTTCTGGGCGTTCGCGTACAACACGGCGAGCGTCCCGCTGGCGGCGGGCGCGCTGTATCCGCTGACGGGATGGCTGCTCTCGCCGATGGTGGCGAGCGCGGCGATGGCGCTGAGCAGCGTGAGCGTGGTGATGAACAGCCTGAGGCTGCGGTCGGCGCTGCGGACGGATGAGGGCCGCGGGGCGGGCCGATCTTGATCGAGCGGCGAGCGGTCTCCCCACATCGGGCCCGGGATTGCGGCGGCTATTGTGCCGGTCCATCGCCCCGGCGGAGTGTGTGCGTCGCCGGGCGGCAGGACGACCTTCATGAAGGAGTTCTCTCGCATGGTCAGCGCGTTCACGGCTTCCGATTCGGCTCTGCTGCTCATCGATCACCAGGTGGGCACGATGCAGCTCATCAAGAACATCCCGATGGATGTGGCACGCCGGAACGCGCTCGCGCTGGCGAAGGCGGCGGTGATCCTGGGGATGCCGGTGGTGCTGACGAGCTCGCAGGAGGAGCGGGTGCAGGGCCCGCTGCTGCCGGAGCTGGCGGCCATTCTTCCCAAGGAGTTTGAGCGGCGGGTCAAGCGGGCGGGCATCGTCAACGCGTGGGCGGACGCGCGGTTCCGGGAGGCGGTCCTGTCGACGGGACGGCGCAATCTTGTGATGGCGGGCGTGACGACGGACGTGTGCCTGGTGTATCCGTCGCTGAGCGCGGTCGCTGAGGGGTTCAACGTGCAGGCGGTGATGGACGCGTCGGGCTCTCCGTTCGAGCTGAGTGAGGACATGTCGCGGCGGCGGATGGAGCGGGGAGGGGTGGTGCTGACGGCGACGAACACGCTCATTGCCGAGCTGGCGCAGGACTGGAGCACTCCCCACGGGGCGAAGCTCATCGAGCTGCTCTTCACCGAGGTGCTGCCGCCGGTCAAGAGGTGACTCGGCGGACGGACGCGGAGCCGCGAGGGATTGTGCGGTGAGAGGCGCCTTCGGCGCGGCAATAATCCGTGACGCATGCCGCTCGCCCTTACCGAACCTCACGCCACGGCTGTCTTCCTGACCGTGTTCGGCCTGCTGATGGCGTTCAGCGTGCTGTTCACGCGCACGCTCGACCGCGTGGGCATCCCGACGGTGCTGCTGTTCCTCGGGCTTGGGATGCTGGGCGGCTCGGAGGGGCTGGGGGGCGTTGCGTTCGACAACTACGAGGTGGCGTTCCGGCTCGGGACGGTGGCGCTGGTCCTGATCCTGTTCGACGGCGGGCTGAACACGACGGCGCGCTCGATCCGCAAGAGCGCCGCGCCGGCCGGGCTTCTCGCGACGCTGGGGGTGCTCGTGACGGCGGGGGTGTTGGCGGTGCTGGGCCGGGCGATGGGGCTGCGGTGGAGCGAGGCGGTGCTGATCGGCGCGATCGTGTCGTCGACGGATGCGGCGGCGGTGTTCGCGGTGCTGCGGGGCGGGAGCCTGCGTGTCCGGGAGAAGGTGCGATCGACGCTGGAGGTTGAGTCGTGCGTGAACGACCCCATGGCGGTCATTCTGACGGTCGGGGTTGTGGACGCGCTGAGCGGCGGATCGGCGGGCGGGAGTTTCTGGCTTTCGCTGCTGGTCGACGTGCCGCTGCAGCTGGCGATCGGGACGGGGGTGGGTATCGCCGTGGGGCTTGTGACGCGGCGTGTGCTGCAGTCGGTGCGGCTGACGACCGTGGGGCTGTACCCGGTGGTGACTCTTGCGTCAGCGTTCGCGGCGTTCGGGCTAGCGACGCTGGCGCTGGGGAGCGGGTTTTTGGCGGTGTTCGCGGCGGGGGCGGTGCTGGGCAACGGGCAGCTGCCGTTCCGGGCCGGCCTGACGCGTGTGCACGACGCGGTCGCGTGGATGAGCCAGGTGACGATGTTCCTGATGCTGGGCCTGCTGGTGTTCCCGAGTCAGCTGTGGCCGGTGGCGGGGATCGGTCTGGGGCTGGGGCTGGCGCTGGCGCTGGTGGCGCGGCCGGTTGCGGCCGTGGCGTGCCTGCTGCCTTTCGGGTGGGCGCGCCGCGAGATCGGGTACGTGTCGTGGGTCGGCATCCGCGGGGCGGTGCCGATCATTCTGGCGACGTTCCCGGTTCTGGCGCAGATTCCCGGCGCGGAGCGCACGTTCCACATCGTGTTCTTCATCGTGGTTGTGAGCGCGCTGATACCCGGGATGAGCATCGTTCCGCTGACGCGGCGGCTGGGTCTTGACGACCCGGAGCCGGCGCGGCCGGCGGCGGCGCTGGAGCTGCACAGCCTGAGGCCTCTGAACGGCGAGATCCACGTGTATCACGTGCAGGCGGACGTTGCGGCGTGCGGCGTGCCGCTGTCGCAGATCCGGTTCCCGGATGAGGCGGCGGCGATCATGGTGGTGCGCGGGGAAGAGGTCATGGCGGCCCGCGGGTACACGGTGCTGGAGCCGGGCGACCACGTGTACGTGTTCTGCCGACCCGGCGACGAGCCGCGGATCGGGTTGCTGCTGGGAGCGCCGGTGAGCTAGCGAGTCGGCGAGCCGATGAGCGCAGGGCGCGATGATGCGCGTCCGTGCCACATCGCCTATAGGGGAGAAGACAAAGCACGCGCGAGGCCTATGACTTCAGCGACCCGGCGCGCCCGTGTCTTTGCATCACCATCCTGTGCTTGCGGCTCGAGCAGTGCGTTGAGCGTTGGCTGCAAGTCACGGATGACCAAACGAAGTACTATGCCGCGACGGAGCCGCGAACCCCGGTTCTGACGCGGGTTGAATCCCCGGAGCCGTGTCCGCTGAAGCCGCACCATGCATTTGAATTTGAAAGCCTCCAACGCCGCATCTTTCGACGTGTGTCGGACGGCGGCTGCGGGGTGATCGGCGTGAACGTATAGGAGTTGAGCATGTCCGCGATGAACAAGTCGGCGATCTTCCCGTTGCTCGCACTGGGCGCTCTGTCGGGCGTGCTGGCCGTGACGACGCTGGGCGGCGCGAACGCCGCGGCTCAGAACAGCACCGGCTCGGGGGGCGACCGGGGTGCGGCCCGCGAGATCCCGGGGCTGTCGCGTCAGCCCAGCGCCGCCGCCTCGAAGGTGCTGTTCGATCCGAACGACACGGCGATTCTCCTGCTGGACCATCAGACGGGGCTGTTCCAGACCGTGAAGGACGTGCCCGTGGCCGAGCTGCGGAGCAACACCGTCGCGCTGGCGAACATCGCGCGGCTCGGCAAGGCGCCGATCATCTACACGGCTTCCGAGCCCAACGGTCCGAACGGTCCGCTGATGGACGAGTTGGACGCGTTCAAGAGCTACGCGACGTATGTGCCCCGCAAGGGCGAGATCAGCGCGTGGGACAACGCCGACTTCGTGAAGGCGGTCGAAGCGACCGGCCGCAAGACGCTGGTGATCGCCGGCGTGTGGACGAGCGTGTGCGTGGCCTTCCCCGCGCTGCAGGCGCAGGCCGACGGGTACAGGGTGTACTTCGTCACCGACGCTTCGGGCGATCCGAGCGTGATGGCCTCGCAGACGACGATCGCGCGGCTCACGGCGGCGGGGATCGTGCCCGTGAGCACCAACGCGGTGCTGTGCGAGTTCCAGCGGACGTGGAACCGCCCCGACGCCGCCCAGTGGGGCGAGATCTACGGGCAGCTGGTGCCGCACTACAAGGCCGTGGCCGAGAGCTACAAGCGGGCCCAGGAAGCGGCGACCAAGAACTGATCGCAGCGGGATCGCGCATCGGCACTCGTTGAAGTGACAAGGGCTGTAGGTCCGGACACGCTCGCGGTGTTCGCGGGCGCTGGGGCGCGGGGGGCAGAAGTCTGTTCGCATGCAGGAGGATCACATGAGCAGCACAGGCGAGATTTCCCGTCGCGATGCCATCCTGCTCGGCGCCTCCGCGGGTGCGGCGCTTCTGCTCCCCGGGTGCGCGGGCCCTTCGTCTTCGACGCGGGGTCGGTCGGCGGCGGGCGGGGCGCCGGACCTGATCGTGCACAACGCCAGGGTCACCACGCTCGATCGCTCGCGGCCCGGCGCGCGGGCGCTGGCGTCGCGGGGCGGAACCATCACCGCGGTCGGTGATGATGACGCGGTCCTGCGGAGTCGCGGGCCCGACACTCGCGTCATCGACGCGGGCGGTCGGCGGCTGATCCCCGGGCTCAACGACACGCACACGCACACGGTCCGCGGCGGCCTGAACTATGCGCTCGAGCTGCGCTGGGACGGCGTCACCAGCCTCCAGCAGGGGCTGGAGATGCTGCGCGAGCAGGTCCGCCGCACGCCGCCCGGGCAGTGGGTCCGCGTGGTCGGCGGGTGGTCGTACGCGCAGTTCGAAGAGAAGCGGCTGCCCACGCTCGACGAGCTGAACGCGATCGCTCCGGAGACGCCGGTCTTCATTCTTTATGTGTACACCTCGGCGCTGCTGAACAGGGCCTGTCTCCGCTATCTGGGCATCGACGGGAGCTTTCCGGGGAACAAGTACCCGGGCGGCACCATCGTGCGCGATGCGGCCGGCGAGCCCACCGGCCTGCTGCTCGCCGATCCGTCGGCGCTCATCCTCTACAGCACGCTCAACGACGGCCCGAAGCTCGACATGGAGCAGCAGATGCTCTCCAGCCGCCACTTCATGAAAGAGCTCAACCGGCTGGGGGTGACCGGTTCTCTGGATTGCGGCGGCGGCTTCCAGAACTGGCCCGATGACTACAAGGTCATCAAGGAACTCAACGCGCGGGGCCAGCTCACCATGCGCATCGGGGTCTCGACCTTCATCCAGCGGCCCGGCAAGGAGCTGGAGGACTTCCGCGACTGGACGGAGCGCTACACGCCGCGGTTCAACGGCCGCGGCGAGGGCGACGACATGTTCTATCTGCTCGGTGGCGGCGAGATGCTGGTGCGCTCGGCCTACGACTTTGAGGTCTTCAACATGCCGCGGGTCGTGCCCCCGCCGAACGCGGAGGCGGAGCTCGAGCGGGTCGTGCGCCTGCTCGCGGAGAAGCGCTGGCCCTTCCGCTTCCACGCCACGTACGACGAGACGGTCTCCCGTCACCTCGATGTGCTCGAGCGCGTGCACCGGGACGTCCCGATCGACGACCTGCACTGGATCTGCGATCACGCGGAGTCTCTCAGCGACCGGAACATCGAGCGGATCGCGGCTCTGGGGGGCGGCGTCGCGGTCCAGAACCGCATCGCGTTCCAGGAGCTGCCGTTCCTCGAGCGCTACGGCCCGCAGGCCGCGGACGAAGCTCCGCCGGTGAAGCGGATCATGCAGGCGGGCGTGCCCGTCGGCGCGGGGACGGACATGTCCCGCGTCTCGAGCTACAACCCCTGGCCCTGTCTGCGCTGGCTCGTGACGGGACGGGGCGAGGGGGGCTCGGTGCTGCTCTCGGAGCGGACCCGGCTCGACCGCGAGACCGCGCTGCGGATCTGGTGCGACAACGCGTGGTTCAGCCGGGAGGAGAGCCGGAAAGGCCGCCTGGCGCCCGGACTCCTCGCGGACTTCGCCCTGCTGAGCGAGGATTACTTTTCGGTCGACGAGGAGCGGATCGCCGATCTTGAAAGCGTTCTTACGGTGGTGGGAGGCAAGGTTGTGTACGCGGCTGCGGAGCACGCGGCGCTCGACCCGAGCCTGCCGGCCCTCGACCCCGCGTGGTCGCCGGTGCACCACTACACATCGTGGCGGGGACGCGAGCGTCTCACGTGATGTTGCTCTTTCGGCACGCAGAAGGTCGGGCGCGGCGGTCCTCGGGCCGGCTGACCCCGGTTGCACTTGTCGCCCTCTCGGCGCTGGCGGCGGACGCCGCGGCGCAGCAGAGCGCGAGCGGGAACGCTCCGCCGCGCTTCAAGCTGCTGCGCTACGAAGAGGATCCGCGTTTCTACGCGGACCCGTCGCGGCGGCTCGACCTCATCGATCAGTTGAAGTACATCCCTTTGTCGGACGACGGCGGCGCGTTTTTGTCGCTGGCCGGAGACGCCCGGCTCATCTATGAGCGTTTCGACAGCACGCTCTGGGGCGTCGGCCCGCAGGACAACGACGGTTACCTGCTGCAGCGGTACTTCCTGCACGCGGACCTCCGCGTCGGCGAGCACTTCCGCGCGTACGGCACGCTCAAGTCGTCTCTCGAGAACTTCCGAGAGGGCGGCCCGCGGCCCACCGACGAGAACCGCGCCGATCTTCATCAGGCGTTCGTCGACTTCAAGCTGCCGCTCGGCGGCGCGAGTTCGCTGACGCTGCGGCCCGGTCGCCAGGAGCTGAACTACGGGAGCGCGCGGGTCGTCGCCGTGCGCAACGGTCCGAACGACCGGCAGACCTTCGACGCCGGGCGGGTGATCCTCGACCTTGACATGGGCTCGGGGCGCAGCGTGCGCACGGACGTGCTGTATGCCCGCGCCGTGGAGACCGACAGGGGCGAGTTCGACGACAACTGGTTCGACGAGGACCGCACGCTCTGGGGCGTGTACGCGACCGCGATGCTCAACTCCGCGCACAAGCTGGGCTTCGACGCGTACTACCTGGGCAATGACTTCGAAGCCAAGCGGTACCAGCGAGCGTCCGGCCCCGACGAGCGTCACACGATCGGCACGCGCTGGTTCGCGAACACGGGTGGGTTCGACGCCGACGTCGAGGGCGCGGTGCAGTTCGGCGAAACCGGCGACGAGGATGCCTTCGGATATCTGGCGGCCGTCAACTCGGGCTACACGTTCGCGTCTGCCCTGCTTTCACCGCGGCTGGCGGTAGAGGCTGGCGTTTCAAGCGGCGACGACGGTTCGGGAGACGTGGGGACGTACAACCTGCTGTTCGCCAGGGCCGGCTACTACGGCGAGCTGGGCATCCTCGGAAATCAGAACCTCGTTCATCTGAACCCCCAGCTCGACCTCCGGCTCGCGGAGGGGCTGACATTCACCGCAGAGTGCTATTTCTTCTGGCGTGCGAGCGAGGACGACGGCATCTACACGGCGGGCGGCGGCTTGCTCCGCGCGGGGACCGAGGCGGCCGGTCGTTTCATCGGCGTGCAGCCCACGGCCACGCTTTCCTACCGGCCCGACCGCCGATGGCATCTGCTTGCCCAGTACGGGTACCTCTCTCCCGGGTCGTTCATCGACGACACCGGGCCGTCGGAGGACATCCACTTCGTCCGAGTCGAGGTGACGTTCTCGTTCTGATGGGAGAGCGATGCGGGAAAGCAAAACCGGCCCGCTTTCACGGGCCGGTCGGAAGCTCCCCGACTAGGACTCGAACCTAGAACCTAGCGGTTAACAGCCGCTCGCTCTACCATTGAGCTATCGGGGACCGGGATGTGCCCGGCGCGGGCGGATGGGCCCGGCGTCGGGGGACAGGAAAGATAGCCGAGAACCGGCGGGGTTCAAGTCGACCCGATCGGTCCGAACAAACAGCAAATGGGCGTGTTTCCGGTTGCGGTGCCCGCCGCCGAGCGCCTCGGGCCGGCGCACTGCCGGCAACCGACGCGCCATCACGTCCGGGAAGCCCGGATATCCGAATGCCTGACGCGCCCGCTGTTCGCCGGATCGCCCGCCGTCCCCCCCCCACCGCCGGCGTTGCGGCGTTCCCCGAAAGCGACGACGCCCGCCGAGCGGTTCTCGACGGGCGTGCATCGCGGTCGTGGTGATGATGCGAAGGGCGTGTCCGCTTGGGACACGGTTGATGACGAGGGGAAGACTCGATGGGACGGGGCGGCCCGCGCCCGAAGAGAGCGGCTCCCTCGGGCGGGCCACCGCGGCCCACCCGAGGGGCGCTCGGTCACGGCAGGTCGAACAGAAGCACGTCGGTGGCCGACGAGAGGCCCGTCAGCTCGACCGCGGACTCCTGTGCGATGGAGGCTCCGTCGCCGGCGTTCAGCGTCACTCCGCCCAGCGAGACGGAGCCGCTGATGATCTGGACCCAGCCGCGCCGGCCCGGCGCGAAGTCGTGGCGGAGCTTCTTGCCGGGCTCGAGCCCGGTTCGGAAGAGGCGGACGTCCTGGTTGATGCTGATGGAGCCTTCGGCGCCGTCGGGCGAGGCGAGGAGGGTGAGGGAGTTGCGCGAAGCGACGGGGTCGAAGCGCTGCTGGGCGTATCCGGGTTCGAGGCCCTTCTCGCGGGGCTCGATCCAGATCTGCAGGAAATGCACGGGCTCGCTGCCGGACGGGTTGTATTCGGAGTGGCGGACGCCCCGGCCGGCGGTGATGCGCTGCACCTCCCCGGGGCCCAGCTGGCCGCGGTGGCCCAGCGAGTCCTGATGTTCGAGCGTGCCGCTGACGACGACGGAGACGATCTCCATGTCTCGGTGCGGGTGCATGCCGAAGCCCTGAGCGGGCGCGACGCGGTCCTCGTTGATGACGCGGAGCGGGCCGAAGCCCATGTGTCGCGGATCCTGGTACTGGCCGAAGGAGAAGGTGTGCTTTGTGTCGAGCCAGCCGAAGTCGAAGGCGCCTCGTTCGTCGGATCTGCGGGGGGTGATCATGGTTGGTTCTCCAATGCTTGTGTAAACAACCTTTTAGCGGATCCGGTTCTTCCGCGTGCCGCCTGAAATTCACGTCGGGTCGGTCGCGTGGGCGGGGAGCCGTTTCGGCCGCCTATCTGTCAGGTTTTTGGGAGGGTCTTGGAGGGCTGGGTGGCCTCGTCGGCCTTGCGAGCCTTCTCCAAGAGGATGCTCAGGGCCTTCAGGTCGGCCCGGGACATGTGCGAGAGCTGGGAGCGGTGCAGGGCCCGGACGGGCTCGTCGAGTTCGCCCAGCAGCGACAGTCCCTTGGGGGTGATGGCGACGTAGACGACGCGCCGGTCATCGGTGCAGCGTTCGCGGCGGACGAGCCCCGCCTGCTCCAGCCGATCGACGAGCCGCGTGATGTCGGGAACTCGCGTCACGAGCCGCTCCGCGACGGCGAGCGAGGGCATCTTCGCCGCCTCGCCGCGCAGGATCCTCAGGACGTTGTACTGCGCCTGGGTCAGGCCGTGACGTTTGAAGAGCGCGTCAAAGTCCGCGGATAGGACGGCGCACGATCGGAGCAGATTGAGGTACGCCTCCTGCTCGGCGAGGTCGAAGGGCTTTCGCTTGCGGAGTTCGTGCTGGAGCGGGGCCATCGCGACCAACGATAGGGCGCAACGATCATCGGCTCAACAATTACTGCAAACGCCCGGAAACGGCCCGGCACCGCGGGCGGCCGGGCGTCGGACCGGCTCGGGTTGCCGCGCGTGTGCGTAGGCCGGACAATCGGCGGCGCGTGAGGGACCGGTCGCGGCTGGCCCCGAAGATGAAGAAGGAGCGACGCATGTCGACGGCTCGCGCGGATGTCGGACTGATCGGCCTGGAAGTGATGGGCCGGAACCTGATCCTGAACATGGCGGACCACGGGTTCAAGGTCGCGGTGCACAACCGCTCGGTCGGCAAGGTGAAGCCTTTCCTCGATGAGAACCCCCCCAGCGTGCTGGGGCCGGGCGGCGAGTTGATCGGCTTCTGGCAGCCGGAAGACGAGGCCGAACGCCTGCGGCTGTTTGTACAAGCGATCAAGCGGCCACGCCGCATCATCCTGCTCGTTAAGGCGGGCGAACCGACCGACTCGACCATCAGCAAGCTCGTCCCGCTGCTCGAGCCTGGCGACCTGATCATCGACGGGGGCAACGCCGAGTGGAACGACACCGTGCGACGCGAGAAGGCGCTCGCCGAGCCCGGCCTGCTCTTCTGCGGCTCGGGCGTTTCGGGCGGCGAGACCGGGGCCCGCTTCGGCCCGTCGCTGATGCCCGGCGGGAGGCCCGAAGCGTGGGAGATGCTCAAGCCCGTGTGGACGGCGATCGCCGCGAAAGTGGACGCCGCGACGGGTCGACCCATCGAGGGCGCTGCGCCGGGCAAGCCCGTCTCCGGCGGCGTCCCGTGCACGACGTACATCGGCCCGGGGGGCGCGGGCCACTACGTCAAGATGGTTCACAACGGCATCGAGTACGGCGACATGCAGCTCATCTGCGAGGCGTACCACTTCATGCGGGACGTCCTGGGAATGTCGGTCGAGCAGATGAGCCGGACCTTCGCGCAGTGGAATACGGGCGACCTCGATTCGTTCCTCATCGAGATCACCGCGGACATCCTCCAGCAGAAGGACGCGCGGACGGGCAAGCCCTTCGTGGACATCGTGCTGGACGCCGCGGGTCAGAAGGGCACCGGCAAGTGGACCATCGGCAGCGCGCTGGACCTGGGAGTCCCCGCGGCGACGATGGCGGAAGCCGTGTTCGCCCGCAACATGAGCGCGCTCAAGGCCGAGCGCGTGTCGGCCTCGAAGGTGCTGCAGGGTCCGCAGGGCGGCGGGTCCCCTATCGAGGCGGCGGATTGGGTTGCGTGCGTGCGCGACGCCCTGTATTGCTCCAAGATCTGTTCGTACGCGCAGGGATTCGCGCTGATGTCGGCCGCGAGCCGCGCCAGCGGGTGGAACCTCAAGCTGGGCGAGATCGCGTCGATCTTCCGTGGCGGGTGCATCATCCGCGCGCGCTTCCTGCAGAAGATCACCGAGGCGTACACGCGCCGGCCCGACCTGCCCAACCTGCTGCTGGACGAGTACTTCGCGGGCACCGTCAACCGTCTGCAGACGAACTGGCGCAGCGTGGTCGCCCGCGCGGCGCTCCGCGGCGTGCCCGTGCCGGCGTTCGCGAGCGCTCTGTCCTACTACGACTCGTACCGCTCCGAGCGTCTGCCGGCCAACCTTCTGCAGGCCCAGCGCGACTACTTCGGCGCCCACACGTACGAGCGCGTGGACGAGCAGCGGGGCGTGTTCTTCCACCTCGACTGGCCTGAAAAGGGTCGGCCCGAGCTCAAGGCGTGAGGGGAACGCTCAGCGTGCCGCTTCGACGCACATGAATGGAGCGGAAGGGACTCGAACCCTCAACCCCTAGCTTGCAAAGCTACGGCCCCGATTCGCAAGTTCCTGCAATTGCAGACACTTACGAGAAGCCGAATCCTGCCCCCAGCAGTAGTGCCAGCAGTTGGGACGACAGCCCCGGCCCGGACGCCATGGCCGACCCCGACTTGGCGGCCGTCGTCGCCGCATGGCCGAACCTGCCCCCGGCGATTCGCGCGGGCATAGTGGCGATGGCGCGGGCGACTGTCACGAAGTGAATCCGCGCGCAACAAATCACTCTCAGCCGCAGGCGGCGC
>JANRJV010000015.1:0-40499 GCA_033763795.1 Planctomycetota bacterium | reverse complement strand
AAGCCGTTGTTCTGCGGGAAGCCGGAGTACTCGACCCGCAGCAGGAACTCCTCGCCGCTGGCGTACGCGCGGTCGAGCGTGCAGATCAGGTTCGCCGCGTCGGGCTGCGACGCGTTGATGGGCACGTTGTTCACGGTGATGCTGGAGATCGAATAGATGTTCTGCAGGCGGATGCGTACCTGCGTGAGGCCGTCGCGCATCGAGCGAAAGCGCATCGTGTTCGACCCGGCGATGGAGCTCGTCGCGGGGTCGATCGTCAGGCGCAGGTCGTTGTGCAGGAGGTCGGTGTCGGCGTTGTCGGCGGGGTACTGGGCCCGCGTGCTCGACCCGTCGGGGTTGAGCCCCCGCAGGAACCGCGCCCGGAGCGTCTTGCCGTGCGCGCACTCGTGCGTGCAGTCGGCGCACTCGACGGGGACCTCCGCCGTGATCCGTTCCAGCAGCGAGGGCGGCGTCTCCGCCTGTCCCAGCGCCGAGCCCGACCAGCACGAAACCGCCAGACCCGCCGCCGCAATCACCGCTCGCATCATGAAGTCTCCAGCCGTTCAGTGGAGAATACGGCGCGCAGGCCGCGCGTCGAGCCCCCGGCGAACTTCCCCGTTATTGGTCCGTCCGCTAAGGCTCCGAGCGCTCCCCCAGCCACCCCAGCCACGCAAAGAGCCCCAGCAGGGACACGGCGATCAGCAGGCACACGCCCCAGAACCCCGCGTAGCCCAGAGGCTGCCGCAGCTCGGGCATGCTCAGCGGCCCGGCCGCGGGGTCGAAGTTCATCCCGTACACCCCCGCCAGGAACGTCAGGGGAATGAAGATCGTCGAGATGATCGTCAGCACCTTCACGATCTGGTTCATCCGCATGCTGACGGACGAGAGATAGATGTCCCGCAGGTCAGAGCAGAGCTCGCGGTCGGTCTCGACCAGGTCAATGATCTGCACCGTGTGGTCGGCGGCGTCGCGGAGGTACGCCAGCGTGCTCTCGGTGATCAGCGGGTGCCGGTCGCGGATCAGCGACCCGATCGCCTCGCGCAGGGGCCACGCCGCCCGCCTGACCAGCAGCAGGTCCCTCTTGAGATCGTGGAGCCTCACCAGGTCCTTCTCGCAGGGACGCCGCAGGATCGATTCCTCCGCCGCCTCCAGCTTCTCGCCGAGCGATTCCACCGTGGGGAAATAAGAGTCGACCACCGCGTCGATCAGCGTATAGCACAGGTAGTCAGGCCCTCTGCTGCGGAACTGGCCCGACCGATCGCGGATCCGCGCCCGGACGGGGTCGAAGCAGTCGCCGCGGATCTCCTGGAAGCTGATGACGAACCCCTGCCCCACGAAGATCGCCAGCTGGTCGTTCTCGAGGCAAGTCTCGCGCACGGTCAGCTCCCGCGCGATGATGAACAGCTGGCCGTCGTAGCTCTCGACCTTGGGCCGCTGGTGGGAGTTGACGACGTCCTCCATCGCCAAGGGGTGCAGCCCGAAGATCTTCTGAAGGCGCGACAGGACCGACGCGTCGCCCAGGCCGTCGACGTTCACCCAGATCACCGGGAATCGGCCGCGGATCTGCGCGATCTTCTCGAGGTCCTCGACCTCGGTTTCCAGGAACTCGTCGGGGCCGAAGGCGATCAGCCTGACCCGCGGCTTGGGCGCCTGCGGGTCCACGATCATCGTCCCGGGCGCCGCGCCGGGTTTGGAGCGCCGCTTGAAAGGCGAACGGCGGTTCTGCTTGCCCGGTCGCTTGCGGGACATGGCCACTGGCTCCCTCAGATGCCCCCGGGCGGCCCCGGGGTTCGGTCAACACCGTCAAGCCCCACACCACTGACCGGTCGGCCCGCGCTCGGCCCGGGCACACCGCCCGCCACGTCGCCCGGCGGGGCGAACGACCCGGCGCTCCCGCCCAGGCCCAGCAGCTCCTCCGCCTGACGCCGCAGCGCCATCGCCCGCTCGCGCAGCTTCTTCAGCATGACCCGGGCCCAGACGAACTCCGTCGCCAGCAGCGCCAGCCCCCCGATCGCCACGGGCAGGCCCAGCGGCCCCGGCAGGAACGCGATCGGGATCGCCAGCAGAAGGATCGTCATGCCGATCACGAAGATCACGATCTTCTTCGTCCGCTTCCACGTCAATTCGGCCGCGTACGCCAGGTCCTCGATGGGCGCCGGGCGCTGCTGCTTCTGCTCTTGCCGGTCCTTCCACAGCGACGCCAGCACCCCCAGCCCCAGCAGCGACCCGATCACCCCCAGCGACAGCAAGGGCGGGATGTGCACGAACTCGGAGATGAGCATCTTCACGCCCACGTAGAACAGCACGAACACCAGGCTCAGCTCGAGATACCGGAACTTGTCGATGATCGCGCTGAGCGCAAAGTAGAGCGACCGCAGCCCCAGGATCGCGAAGACGTTGGACGTGAAGATGAGGAAGGGGTCGCGCGTGATCGCGAAGATCGCCGGGATCGAGTCCACCGCGAAGATGACGTCCGTCGTCTCCACCACGACCAGCACCAGCAGCATGGGCGTGCACAGCAGCTTGCCGGCGGCGTCACGGATCACGAACCGCGAGCCGTGATACTCGCGCGTGAAGGGCAGAAACCGCGTCGCCAGCCGGACCGCCGCGTTCTTCTCGAGGTCGACCTCCTCCTCCTTCTTGAGCAGCATCTTCACCGCCGTCAGGATGAGCAGCCCGCCGAAGACGTAGATCATCCAGTGGAAGCGCGTGATGAGCGCCGAGCCCACGCCGATCATGATCCCCCGGAAGACCAGCGCCCCCAGAATTCCCCAGAACAGCACGCGGTGCTGGTACTGACGGGGCACGCCGAAGTACCCGAAGATCACCGAGATCACGAAGATGTTGTCCATCGACAGCGCGTACTCGACGAGCCAGCCCGTCAGATACTTCGTGGTCGCCTGCACCCCCGTGAGCGGCGCGTCCCCGTCGTGCACCGCCGTCCCCACGCCCATCCACCTGTTCTCGTACATGAAGTAGACGACGACGCTGAACGCCAGCGCCAGCGCCACAAACACGCCGGTCATCATCAGCGCCTCGCGCGCCGACGACGCGTGCGCCCGGCGGTTCAGCACGCCCAGGTCAAGGGCGAGCATCCCCAGCACGAACACGACAAAGATGATCCAGACCCAGAGCATGGGCAGCGTTCCTCGCGATGAGCGTGGATCGTAAGCGAGCCGCCCCGCTCACGCCCCGGAAACGCCCCGGAAACGCCCCGGCTGCGCGCGCAAACGCCCGCGGAAGTCCCTTCGGGAATCACCCGCCGCCGGATCGTGCGTCAATCCTCGGGCCGTTCGCCGTCGGGCGCCATCTTCACGAGCATGGGCTGGAACGTCGCCAGCGTGCGCACCAGGTCGGCCTGCGCCCGCATCACCGCGTGGATGTCCTTGTACGCGATCGGCGACTCGTCGAGACCCGCTGAGATCAGCCTCACGTTCTGTTCATCCAGGCGGGCGCGCAGCGTCTCCCACCTCTCCACCTTCCGCGCCCTGGTCCGCGACATCGCCCGCCCCGCGCCGTGCGACGCCGAGTCCAGCGATGCGCTCTGCCCCAGCCCCTCGACCAGGAACCCCGGCGCCACCATCGTCCCCGGGATGTACCCCAGCACGCCCTTGCCCGCGGGGGTCGCGCCCTTGCGGTGGACGATCAGCTCTTCCGCCACACCCGGCGCGGTCTCGTGCCGCTCCTTCCACGCGAAGTTGTGATGGTTCTCCACCTGCAGGAGCACCGGCGCGCCCACGCTGCGCGCGATCCGCTCGTGGATCACCTGGTGATTCGCGCTGGCGTACCGGCCCATCAACTCCATCGCGTTCCAGTACTCGAGCCCCGCGTCCGACCCGCGCTCACCCGGGTCCAGCGGCAGCCACGCCAGGCGTCCCCGCTCGCCGGCCAGGTCAGGATGAAGCTCCGCGGCCACCCTGCTGTAATGCGCGCACACCGCCGCGCCCGCGCCGCGCGAGCCCGAGTGCGAGACCAGCGCCAGCTTCCGCCCCGCCGGCACGCCCGCCGCCCCGTCGGCCGCCTCGAAGGAGCCGAACTCGACGAAGTGGTTGCCCGATCCGCTGGTGCCCAGCTGCGACCACGCCTTGTCGCGCAGCCCCGCCGTCACGTGGCTCACGCTCCAGTCTTCGTCCATCACCGGATGCTGGGCGCGCGACTTTCCTTCGAACGCAGCGCCGACGCCGAACGCGGTGTTCCGCGCGATGATCCCCTTGTAATGTTCCTCGCGTTCGCGCAGCTCACGCGGATCGAGGTCGAACACCGTCAGCCTCACCCGGCACGCGATGTCGACCCCCACCGCGTACGGGATGACCGCGCCCCGGGTCGCCAGCACGCCGCCGATGGGAAGGCCGTACCCGACGTGCGCGTCGGCCATCAGCGCCGCCCGGACCGACACAGGCAGCCCGCACGCCGCACGCATCTGCGCGTGCGCGTCGGGCTCGATCTCGCTCCCCCAGACCGCATAAGAAAGGTTCTCAGAATCCGCCAAGGCAGTCTCCCGGAAAAATGGTCGTGAAAAAGCCGGCCCTCTATGGACGCCGGCGCGAGCGCGCGTCACATTTCCTATGTACCAGTGCCAGCCGCGTGGAGAGGAGCACCCGATGAAACTGTCGACCCTGATCGCGGCATGCGCCGCGCTGACCGTCAGCCCCGTCCTCGCCGGCGACCTCACGCCGCCCCCGGGCCCCGTCGGGCCCACCATGAAGACGCTCACCGAGGTCGAACCACGCATCCCCATCCAGTCACTCCCCGGCGGCGGCACCTTCCAGCACGTCATCAGCGAGCCCGGATCGTATTACCTCACGAGTGACCTCGTCGCGAGCGCCGGCGGAATCACGGGAATCGCGGTCTTCGCCCCCAACGTGACCATCGATCTCAACGGGTTCACGCTCCAGGGCGCCGGGCCCCAGGGCCAGGGCGCCGCCGCCGTGTCTCTGGCGGGCACGCCCGGCTGCACCGTCCGGAACGGTCGAATCGACGGATGGGTCGTCGGTGTGCAGGCCGCGGGGTCGACGAACTGCGTCATCCGCGATCTCACCGTCAGCAACGGCGGCGAAGGAATCCAGGGTTCCGCCGTCGTCATCGAGCGGTGTCACGCCGTGGGCTTGTCGGTCGGCTTCCGGTTCTTCGAGAACGGACTTATCTCTGACTCCACCGCCCGCGACTGCTCGTTCGGATTCGTCTGCCGCGCCTCCACCGTCATTCGCTGCGCCGCCGAGTCGTGCGGCACGGGGTTCAACAGCTTCGGGGCGGCCCACTTCGAATCGTGCAAGGCAAGCGCCTCCGGCATCGGCTTCGAGGCCTTCGGCTCCGGCGCCACCCTCACGAACTGCACGGCTTCAGCGTCGTTCCTCGGCTTCACGATGGAACGCTCGTCCACCCTGACCAACTGCTCGGCTTTCGGCGGCACGACCGGATTCCGCGTCATCGACCGCTGCGTCCTGCGTGGCTGCACCTCGACCGAGGCCTCGCAATCGGGATTCGAGGTACCTCTCATTACAGGCACCGGCTTCAACACGTTTGAGGACTGCGTCGCGACGAACGCCCCCACGGGCTTCTCCATCGTCTCCGACGCGGGAAGAAACCTGATCATCCGTTGCCGCGCTATCAGCCCCGCCCCGTTCGTCGTCAGGCCAAATGATCACCTCGCCCCCGTCCTCTCCCCCGCCGACCTCGCCACCAACACAAATCCGAACGCCAACCTCGGCTTCTGACCAGATTTGGCCCTCCGCCAAGAACCGCCGTGGATTCTCCGACCCTTTGACGCACGGATCTGAGGCCGGAACCAGTCATCCGCCTGCCGCCTCTTCGACGCACCCGCCTCGTTGGAGATCCCCCATGAACCGCCCCTTCCTCGCGATCGCAGCCCTCGCCGCCGCCGCCGCCCCCGCCTTTGCCCAGTCGAACATCGACCCCAGCCGGAAGTTCGCCTGGAGCGAAAACTGCGGCTGGACCAACTGGCGCGACGCCCTCGGCGGCGCCCAGGGCGTGGACGTCGGCCCCATCTTCCTCAAGGGCTTCATCTACGGCGAGAACATCGGCTGGATCAACACCGGCAACGGGTCCGGCCCGTACGCCAACACGGACGGCTCAAACTTCGGCGTCAACATCCTCGCCAGCGGCTTCCTCTCCGGACTCGCCTGGGGCGAGAACGTCGGCTGGATCAACTTCGGCACGCAGCCCACCGTAGGCCCGCAGGGCGCTCGCTTCGACAGCGTCGCCGGACGCTTCCGCGGCTACGCCTGGGGCGAGAACATCGGCTGGATCAACCTAGACGACCCCAACGCCTTCGTCGCCCTCGTCCCCCCCTGCTGCCTCGGCAACGCCGACAAGCTCCCGGGCTCCGTCACCTTCGCCGACATCACCAGCATCCTCCAGAACTTCAACGTCTCCTACGGCCCCAGCAGCACCGGCGCGGGAGACGCCAACTGCGACGGCTCGGTCAACTTCGCCGACGTGACCAACGTCCTCCAGAACTGGCTGAACAACTGCTCCTGACCCGGAGCGCCCCGCGCCCCACCGCTCCCCGCTGCGCATCTGCTATCACTGCCCGTCCGAGCGCCCACGCGCCCTGACGGAGCATCCCGATTCCCGCCGCACACCAGCAACCCGCCTCCGAGCCCGACCAGCAGGCAGGGCTCATCCTCATCGTCACCGGCGCCCACCTCCGCGCCGAGGCGGACGACCGCCCGCTCGCGTATGCGCTCGTCGACCGGCTGGCCTCGGAGCTGGAATCGCGCGGCTCCGCGAACGCCGCGGGCCTCCTCGTCTGCTCGGACATCTGGTACCTCAACTCGGCTCCGCTGCGCCGCTGCCCCACCATCAGCGTCGGACCGCCCGAAGTCAACGCGCTGACGGCGTATCTCGCCGACCGCCTGCCGACGGTCTTCTCGGTGGATGAGTCCTTCGTCGTCCAGATGGATGTCGAGGGGTACGAGCTCGTCGCCGCCTGCTGGGGCCGATCGCGCGACGCGACCCGCGACGCCGTCGACATCTTCACGCGCCGCCACATGGACGTGTTCCTGAACGCGGCTCTCGACCGCCTGGCCGGGGGCTGACGCCGCGCGGCTCTCCGCTCCGCCCCGCCCTGGCCCCCCGGCCCCTGACCTCGCCGCCTCCCGTCACTTCCCGATACAGAACGACGAGAAGACGCGCCCCAGCACATCATCGGGGTGCACCCGGCCCGTCAGCTCGCCCAGCGCGTCCAGCCCCGCGCGCAGCTCGCCCGCGATCAGCTCCGCACGCTCCAGCCGGGGCGACTCGAGCTGATCCGACAGCAGCGCCCTCGCACGCTCCAGGGCCGCGCACGCCGCCGCCACCGCCCGCGCCTGCCGCGGACCCGCCCGCCAGGAGCTCGTCCCCGATCCCAGCCCCGCGCCCGCCGCGTCCGCGATCGCCCGCCGCAGCGTGCCGATACCCCAGCCGTCGATCGCGCACACCGCCAGCGCCCCCACCGCGTCGCCGCCCCCCGGCAGATCCGCCTTCGTCCGCACGCGCACCACCGGCTTGCCGTCCAGTGACACGCCCGGCAACCGGAAGCGCCCGCCCGGGTCGCACAGCACGACCACATCCGCCGCTTCGATCTCACGCCGCGCCGCCCGCTGGGCCAGCGCGTCGACCTCGCCCCGCCCCGCCAGCGCCTCGTCCAGGCCCGCCGGGTCGATCAGCGTCACGCTCCCGCCCCAGCCGCCTGCCAGCTCACGCATCTCGACCGTCTGCGCGATCGGGTCGCGCGTCGTGCCCGGCGCAGCGCTCACCAGCGAGCGCCGCGCGCCCAGCAGCGCGTTGAAGAGCGTCGACTTCCCCGCCGACGGCGCGCCCGCGAACACGACCCGCGGCGTGCGCTCCGCCGCCTCACGCGAGCGGCCCTCGTGGAAGCAGCCCAGGCCGAACGCGCAGTTGTTAATCGAATGCGCGACCTGCGCCGGAGTGACCGCGACCACGTCCTCCTGATCGGTGAAGTCGATCCCCGCCTCGACCCGCGCCAGCACATCCAACAGCCACTCCGACACCTCCCGCACCATCCGGCCCAGCGTCCCGTCGCTCATCCGCCGCGCCGCCGCCAGCTCCGCCCGCGACCGCGCCGCGATCAGCCCCTGCACGGCCTCGGCCTCGTCGAGCGGGATCAGCCCCGCCAGAAAAGCCCGCGCCGTGAACTCCCCGGGCCCCGCCGCGCGCACCCCCTCGATCGCCAGCGCCGCGTGCAGCACCGCGTCCACGATCGGCGCCCCGCCGCAGAACGTCAGCTCCGCCGCGTGCTGCCCCGTGTACGACCGCGGCCCCTCGAAACGCACGACAAGGCAGGGCAGCCCGGCCACGGCGTCGGCAAACCGGCAACGCCGCACGCCGCGCCCCTCCGGCGCCTCCCCCAGCAGCCGCTTCAGCACCTCGTCCGTCGCCGGCCCGCTGACGCGCACAAGGGCCCGGGGCCCGGCCCCGCTCCCCGATGCCAGCGCCACGATGGTGTCGTCGGAGCGCATCTGCCCTCAACCCCACAGTGCCCGCACCGTGCTTCCCTCTTACTTCTTGCCCGGGTGCTTGGCCGTGTTCTCCACCTTGCGCCGCCCCAGGGGCTCGGCCAGCCCGACCGCGGCCCGCTTGTCCAGCGTGTCGATATGCGCCCGGATCCACCGGCTCTCCAGGATGCCCAGCGTCGAGTTCGTGATGAAGTAGAGCGCCAGGCCGCTGGGCGCGTTGTACATCAGCAGCGGGAACAGGTACACGATCATCACCCGCGTGATCTTCATGTTGAGCTCCTGCTCGGGGCTCATCGATGCCGTCGTGGGCGGCGTCAGGTACTTCTGCTGGATGTAGAACACCACCCCCAGCACGATGGGCAGCACGTTGATCCCCGAGATCTTGCCGAACAGCGGGATCGAGAAGACCGGCCCGCCGAAGTCGATGAAGTGATCCGCGACGGAGAGGTCGCCCAGGAAGCTCCACGCGCCGCCCGTGACCGTCTGGAACACGCCGAAGAACGCCGGCTCGTGCCGCAGATCGAACGAGAAGTAGAGCATCGCGTACAGCGCGAACCAGATGGGCGACTGCAGGAACATGGGCAGGCAGCCCAGCGCCCCCGCGTAGTTCACCTTCTCCTCGCGCATCAGCTTGATCATCTCCTCCTGGAGACGCTTGGGATCGTCCTTGTAGCGCTCCCTGAGCTTCTGCTGCTTGGGGGCCAGCGACTGCATCTGCTTCGAAAAGCGCTGCAGGCCGATCTGCGACCGCCGCGTCACCGGGTGCAGCACCGTCCGCACGCACACCACCAGCACCATGATCGCCAGCGCCCAGTCGAAGACGACGTAGTCGTGCAGCACGGTGAGGAACGCCAGCAGCCCGTGCGCCAGCCACTGGAACGTGCAGAACGCGCAGGGCCCGCCCAGGTTGTAGATGACCATCCGGTCCATCGCGAGCGCCACGAAGAGCGGGTCGGCCTTCTCCGAGAGCTGCCGCCGGCCCAGGGGGCCCGCGTACGCCGAGAACGACAGGTCCGCCGTCCCACCGCCGCTCACCTCGATCGGCTCGCTCGTCATCTGCATCAGCAGGCGCCGGCTGGCGTTGTCGCCGGCCCCGCGCACGATCGCGAACACCTCGTCCGCCAGGTGGAACGACTTGTCCAGGGGCCGGGCCGCCGGGTCGGCCGCGTTCGCCGCCGCGTCGTCGGGCGCCACCCGCGGGAACACCGCGAACGCGAAATACCGGCTCGTCTGCGCCAGCCACACCAGGCTCGACGCGTCCTTGAAATCCCTGGGCCGGGGCCACACGACGCCGTCCCCCGAATCGACCACGCGGTCGATCACCGTCCCCCGCCCGACCAGCTTCGAGTCGGGCTGCACGAACTGACGCGACGGATCCCGCCCCGGCTCCAGCAGGAACCCCATGCGCACGCGCCGCATGTCCAGCCCGTACCCGCCCACGTCCTCGTGCAGCTCGACCGGCCCGTACTGCACCCACTCCAGCCGCATCGCCCGGTCCGTCAGGTTCTCGGCCCGCTGCTCGATATCGAACACGTACCCGCCCGGACGCAGCGTGTACGTCTTGCGCAGCCGCAGCACCGCCGCCCCGTCCTGATCCACGATCTCCGCCTCGAAGTCGCCCGGCCCGCGCTCCCGCCACACCGGCGCGCCGGGCGCGCCGAACAGGTCGACGAGCTGCCCATCGATCAGCACTGCGCGGGCCGCCAGCGACGACAGCACCTCGTTCCCGCCGCCGGGCGCCGGCAGCGTCATCCGCATTTGCACCCGGTAGTGCTCGTTCCTGGCGATGGTCTCGAAATGCTCCGCAGTGGAGATCGTCTCGATCCCCGCCCCCAGCAGCGTGAACGAGATCTGCAGCCGGTCCGCGCCCCCCTCGGCCAGCCCGCCGATCATCGCCGGCGCTTCCGCCGGCTCGGGCTGAGGCCGCGCCATCAGCATCATCCTCGCGGGCGACGCCGCGGGCCCTTCTCCCACAGGCGTCTGCGGCGCTACACCAGCGTTCGCACTCCCCGCCGCATCGGACAGCCCCGCCGTCGCCGGCGTCGACTGCGCCGCGGCATCGGGCGTCGCGGCCGTGCCCTGGGATCCTTCAACGCCCCCGCTCGCGACCTCCGCCGCCGGCTGCACGTCAACCGCATCGCCTGCCGGCCGGTCCGCCGACGCCGACCCCGCGCCCGCCGCGCCGCTTGCGGGCGACGCCGGGGGCAGTGCAGCGGGCGACGCCGCGCCGGACTTGCCCTGGGTCGTCGTGTTGCGGTACCCCGCCACGACGATCCCGACGCCGATGATGACGACGATGATCGGGACCAGAACGCGGAGCGTGGTGTTCTTTTCAGCGGGCATGCGTGGGGCCCATGCTACAGGCACGACGCCGCAGCAGGCCCGCCCTTACCGCCCTTCGAACAGGCGGTCCGCCAGCCAGTCCGACAGCTCGGGAATCGCGCGGATCGCCCGCGCCGTCTCCTCCACGTCGTACTCGACGCGGAAGAACTCCACGCGGTCCTCGTGCAGAATCGCGTAGCTGGCGCGCGGATCATGATCCCGCGGCTGGCCCACCGACCCGACGTTGATGATCGCCTTCTCCCCCGCCATGAACTTGTACACGCAGCCCGGCCCGATCTCCTCCGGGGGATAGAAATCGGGCTCGCTCGTGAACACGCCGGGTACGTGCGTGTGCCCGACGATGCACAGATCCTCCACCTGCGCGAACACCTGCCTGAGCTTGTCCGTCGCGTTCAGGACGTCGTCGGGGAAGATGTATTCGTTGATCGGCCGCCGCGGCGAGCCGTGTACCGCCAGGATCTGCCGCTTGGTGTTCTCCACCACGCGCACCCGCAGCCGCCCCAGGAACTGGTAGCGCCGCGCCCGCTGCCCGTCGTCGGGCTCGGAGTCGAACGCCTGCCGCGTCCAGTACGCCGCAGCCTCCGCACCGGGGTTGAAGTTCGTTGGCTCGTAGAGCACCCCGAAGTCGTGGTTCCCCATGAGCGACCATTCGCACCGCTCCGCCACCAGGTCCACGCACTCAAGCGGCGCCGGCCCGTACCCCACGATGTCGCCCAGGCAGATGATCCGGTCGACCTTTCGGGCGTCGATGTCCGCAAGAACCGCGCGGAGCGCCGCCGCGTTCCCGTGAATGTCGCTGATGACGGCCGTCGACAATCCGTGCTCCTGACACGCCCCGTTGGGACCTGACGCCACCCCGGCGGGCCGACGATGCTATCGGCCCCCCGCGCACACCGTCAACGACCGCACGCCCGCCCGGGCCTTCACCCCACTCGCAGCTCCAGTCGGGCGGAGCGACGCCCGATGCTCTTGAGAGCCCGCGCCGCGGGTCTATGATCCCCCATTCCACCACGCCGCGCGACGCCCGAGGGGCTCGACGCCGGCCGGGCCCGGGCACACAGGGCACCTCCCTCTACCCCCTCCCCTCCCGACCCCGACGCCTCCCAGGACCACCATTGGAACCCACGCCCCCATGAGCATCACTTACCAGCGGACACGCGAGATGACGATCGACGAGCTCCTGCTCGAAAACCGCGTCGTCTTCCTCTTCGGCGAGATCAACCAGGCCACCGCCGCACGCGTCACCATGCAGATGCTGTACCTCGAGAACCAGAAGAAGGGCCAGGAGATCAACTTCTACATCAACTCGCCCGGGGGGGCCGTCGACGACACCCTCTGCATCTACGACACCATGCGCTTCCTCTCCTCGAAGGTCGCGACCTTCTGCATCGGCCGCGCCTACTCCGGCGCCGCGCTCCTCCTCGCCGCCGGCGAGAAGGGAAAACGCTACATGCTCCCCCACTCCAAGGTCATGATCCACCAGCCCTACGGCGGGGTCTACGGCCAGGCCGCCGACATCAAGATCCAGGCCGAGCAGATCATCAAGAGCAAGCGAACGCTCATCGAGATCTTCTCCCGCCACACCGGCCAGAAGATGGAGCAGGTCCAGAACGACTCCGAGCGTGACAAGTACTTCAACGCCGGCGAGGCCAAGGAATACGGCCTCGTCGACGAGATCCTCGCCGCCACCGAATCCAAGAAGTAAGAACCGCCGCCACACCAGCCACACAGGGAACCCCAGCGAACATGTCCCAGCTCGTCCCCATCGTCATCGAAAAGACCGGCCGCGGCGAGCGCGCCTACGACATCTACTCGCGGCTGCTCCGCGACCGCATCATCTTCATCGGCGGCGGAATCGACGACGATATCGCCAACCTCGTCGTCGCCCAGCTCCTCTTCCTCGCCAACGAAGAGGCCGATTCCGACATCCACATCTACGTCAACTCGCCCGGCGGATCCGTCAGCGCGGGCCTCGCCATCGTCGACACCATGCGCTTCATCCAGCCGCAGATCTGCACCTACATCGTCGGGCAGGCCGCCTCCATGGGGTCCGTCATCGCGTGCTCGGGCACCAAGGGCAAGCGCTACGCACTCCCCAACGCCCGCAACCTCATGCACCAGCCGCTCATCGGCGGCGTCCTCGAGGGACAGGCCACCGACCTCGAGATCGAAGCACGCGAGATGCTCCGCCTCCGCGACCGCCTCTACAACATCTACATGGACGCTACGGGCAAGCCCTTCGACCAGATCGAACGCGACTGCGACCGCAACAAGTGGTTCGACGAGAAGGAGATGCTCGAGTACGGCCTCATCGACCGCGTTCTCACCAGCCTCCCCCGCACCGTCCGAAACCCGCAGCCAGACGACGAGAAGTGATCCGGCAATCCCTCGCGACCGCCGCTTGCCCGCTCGCCGCCGCCCTCCTCGCGGCCGGGTGCTCCACCAAGGGCGCCTGGACCGAGGCCGACGACCTCCGCGAGAAGCTCGTCAGCGCCGAGAAGCAGATCGCAACGCTCACCGCAGAACGCAACGAGGCCCTCGCCAAGCTCGCCGAGACCGAGCGCGTCCGCCTCGCAACCGGAGGCGAGCTCTCCTCAGACGTCGCCGCCGCCCTCCCGCGCTGCGCGGGTGTCGAGATCGACCGCTTCACCGGGATCGCCCCGCCAGGAGACCAGGGCGCCGCCATCGAGGTCTACCTCAGGCCCTTCGACGGGCGCCAGCGCTTCGTCCAGATCGTGGGAGTCCTCCGCGTCCGTGCGGATCTCGTCCCCGCCGCCGGCCAGGCGGGCTCGCCCGCCACCGTCGCGTCCGCCGAGCTCCAGCCCGCCGACCTGCGCGAGGCCTACCGCTCCAGCCCCATGGGAACGCACTACGCCGTCCGCATGCCCGCCCCCGCCAACGCCCTCCCACCGGGCGGCCTCATCACCGTCAGCGCCGAGTTCCTCGACGCGATATCGGGCCAGACCTTCACCGACGCCAAGGTCATCGGGATCCCCCGGACCACCGACTGATTTCCGTCGCCCACATTCCGCCCCGGCGCGCGAACTCCTGCCGGGCCTCCCGCGTATCCCCCTCTGCAGCGACGGTTCTTCATCTCGTTCCTCCGTGCATCCGACCCGGCGTCCACAGACGTCGGGTCGGTACACTTTTGACCCGTGAGACGATCCACAGGCGTGTGCCACCACTTGCGAACCCCGGTCATGGCCGCCCTCGCCGCCCTGGTCCTGGCCGCCGTTCCGCTCGGCTGCGGGAAAGCGCTCCTCTCCCCAACGGACGTCCGATCGCAGTACGACCGCTACGACCGCGTCCGCAACGAGTACGCCACCCAGACGCTCGAAGACGCCTACGGCGTGCGCCGGCCCAACCTTCAACAGCGGCTCCGCCCAAAGAATTAGCCGCCGCCCCCAATCAATCGCACAATTGAGGCCGGCTCTCGTGCTCTGGAGCGTCCGGAGTGTGATCCCGCCGCCGAGTTCCCCGTCCCGGACTCCACTACGAGATCTTGTGGGTCTCCCCGCTCAACCGCAATTCGTATGATTCACAGCCACAATCGCCACCTTTCGCGGGCCGTGACAGTCGGACGCGCCGGACGATGACTCAAGAGAACTTCACTGGTTTGCAGGAATTTGGGGAGTTCCCGCCACCAGACCTCCGATGGATGGTGGACACTTTCATGCGCCAGGGCCAACCATGAGCACGAAGCGAAGCAAGAACGCGTTCCCGATGCCCAAGATGGCCCGCCCCCATGTGGTGTGGGTTTCGCTTATTTCCGCCATGACCGCGGTCGGCGGGGCCCTGCTCCTGCTCGACGGCCGAACCGCCACCGGAAGCTCGGCCGTCGCTCTCGCCAGCCTCAACCGGCCCGCCGACGCCGACGCCAACTTCGAGGCCCTTTTCGCCACCGCCGCCCCCCTCGAGCAGGGCCGCTGGTCGGGCATCGTCATCCACCACTCGGCCTCCCCCGTCGGCTCCGCCGCCTCCATCGCCGACCAGCACACCGCCCGCGGCCTCAAAGGCCTCGGCTACCACTTCGTCATCTCCAACGGCCAGGGCGCGCCCGACGGCCAGATCGTCGTCGGCTCGCGCTGGCAGGCCCAGCTCCCCGGCGCCCACGTCTCGGGCCCCAGGGCCGAGCAGTACAACCGCCAGACCATCGGCATCTGCCTCGTGGGCGACGGCGAGCGCCGCGAATTCACCGAGGCCCAGGTGGCCCGGCTCGTCGAGCTCGTCACCGCGCTCCAGAAAAAGCTGGGCATCCCCGACCGCAGCGTCGTCCTTCATCGCGATGTCGGGCCGACCTCCAGCCCCGGGCGCCTGTTCCCGGAACTGGCCTTCCGCCAGATCCTGTCCGACACGCCCTGACGCGCCGGTCGCCGACGCACCCGGGGACGCATGTCCCGAAACCCGCCGCGCCCCCCTCGGGAGGGCCCGACCGGCGGACCGGGCTTGAGTCGTCCCGCCCGCCGCCCGATTCCACTCTTTCAGCTTTCAGGCCCTCGCCGGACCCTCGGGCGCGTTGCCGGGTTCTGTGCGCCGGGCCATACTAGGCCTTCCCCGTTCCACACCCGCCCCGGGGTGGAGCGAGGCGAGCGTCCCACCGGGTTGTCCGAGGGGTCGACCGATCGAGTCGTTTGTGTGCGTGAACTCGCCGCCGTGAAACCCTTCGAACCAGCCAAGCCGGGAACCGTGCTCGCGGGGTTCAACGTCCTCGCGTGGGTCGGCCAGGGGGCCGCCTCGCAGATCTACGTCGTGCAGGACCCAAAGACCAAGCAGATCTACGCCCTCAAGCACGTCGAGAAGAACGACCCCAAGGACATCCGCTTCATCGAGCAGGCCGAGCGCGAGTACGAGATCGGCTCAAAGGTCAAGCACCCCGCCGTCCGCTCCATCATGAAGATCATGAAGACGCGCGAGCGCATCGTCAGCGTCAAGGAAGTCTTCCTGCTCATGGAGTACGTCGACGGCGTCAGCATCGAGAAGGCCCCGCCGCGCACCTTCGAACGCGCCGTCGACATCTTCCTGCAGGTCGCCGACGGGCTCGCCGCTATGCACAAGGCGGGCTGGGTCCACGCCGACATGAAGCCCAACAACGTCGTCGTCAACGAGGCCGGTCAGGTCAAGATCATCGACCTCGGACAGGGCTGCCCCACCTGCACCGTCAAGGAGCGCATCCAGGGCACCCCCGACTACATCGCCCCCGAGCAGGTCCACCGCCGCGCCATCACCGCCAAGACCGACATCTACAACCTCGGCGCCACCATGTACTGGGTGTTCACAGGCAAGAACATCCCCACCGCCATGCCCAAGGACAACTCGCTTGTCTCCAGCCTCGATGACGCCTTCATCGAGAAGCCGAGGCCCGTCCGCGAGCTCAACTCCCGCTGCCCCGACCTGCTCTCGGACATGATCATGGCCTGCGTCCAGGTCGATCCCGACGCCCGCCCCGCCGACATGGACGAGGTCTACCAGCGCCTCGATCTGGTCCGCGCCAAGCTCGCCACCGCCGCCAATCCGCAGACCGCGCCGTCGCTCGACGACACCGCGATCTGACGGCGGCGACTCCGCAGCCCTCAACAACCGAGGGAAAAACCCTCCCCACCTCAGGTGGAACGCACAATCTCCCTGCGCAACGCAGGAGAGTCTGATGTGCGCCGCACATATCTGTGCGTCACGGAATCGCGAAAACACACATGCGATCCGAGCAAGCTCGTCGAAGCAAAAAAACTTTTGTGTAAGCCTTTGCATGCAACGCACGCCGCGGGGGAATTCCCGATGATGTTTGCGTTGGCGGGGGAACTGCGAGCGTGCCGATGCCATGACGCGCCGGCACGCTCGCGACCCGCATGACAGGGTCTTTCGCCTGCATGCACACTTCGCAATCCGGCTCTGACGCGTTGTCCGATTCTCGCGAAGCACTCTGGGCCTCGCGCGCCCGTGCCGCCGTCGCCGCCGCCAGCGCCATCACCGCCCAGCACCCGGGCAAACTCGGCCCGTGGCTCGCCGCGTCGTCTCACCACTTCGCGCTGCTCGAGCCCGGCGCTGACCTCGCGTGGACCGCCCTGATGTCGCCCGCGGCCGCGCCCGACGCGCTGCCCCTCGTCCTCTTCTGGGGAGTCGGCGGCCCGGGCCCCAAGCCCGCCCTCGCGGCCAGCGCGGCACACCTCAGCAAGGGACTCGCCGAGGACGATCTCTCGGGTCCGCACGGCCACTTCCGCTGGCAGCGCGCCCCCGTCATCGTCCGAGGCCGCCACGACCTCGACGCCTCGCGCTGGAACGATTCCAGCCTCGCGCGCTACCGACACGCCAACGGTCTGCACGACTTCTGCCGCGTCGTCGTCCCTCTCTCGGAGCCCGAGGGGCCCAGGCTGCTGGTCGTGCAGGTCGACAGCACAAACCCCGCGTGGGCGCCCAGCGAGGGCATGAGCCGCGTTCTGCTCGAGGTCGCGGGCGTGCTCGCCTCGGCGTATCACACGGGCTTTGTCGAGCCCATGCTCCGCCGCGAAGGGCTGCTCAGGCTGCTGAGCCCCGCCCAGCGCGAGCTCGCCCCGCTGCTGGCCGAAGGGCTCACAGAGCGCGAAGCCGCGGAACAGACCGGCCGCAGCATCCACACCGTTCACGAGCACGCCAAAGCCATCTATCACGCCTGGGGCGTGCGCTCGCGCATGGAGATGCGCGACCTGTGGCTAGGCGTCCGCTCTCCCTCGACCTCTCTCAGCGGGGCCTGACCACCTCCGCCAGCAGGTCCGGCGCGCCCTCGGTCCTCACAAGCCTCGGGATCCTGGGCCCGCCGTCGTACGCGATCACCCGCGGCTCGACCCTGTCGCCGAACGAGACGAGCAGTTCGACCGACTTCGTCTCGGTCGAGGACCGCACGGCCTCGCGCAGTCGCGCCGCGGAATACGCCCACCCGTTCACCGCCAGCACCTTCATGCCGTACGCAAGCCGCGCCGTGTCCGCCGGCCCGCCGGGAACGATGTCGATCACCTCGGCGTCCTTCGACACGCGCATCCCCAGCGACGTCCGCAGCCGGACCTCGCCCCCCGACTCGCCTTCGTCGAGCGCCCGCTGCGCCGCCGTGGGCTCGGCGTGGTACTCGATGCGGTAGCCCACCCGCTCCAGCAGCGGGCCCATGTCCAGCGAGTCGGCGGGAGACTCGATCCTGTCGCGGATCAGCCCGTCCCAATCCGTCCCGGGCTCGAGCCCGCGCAGCGCCTCGACCACGTCGCCGCGCGTGAACGTCGCCTGATCGCCCACGGGCCGCGCCGGCACGTCGAAGAACACGCGGCAGAAGTCGTCCAGGCTCCGCGCCCCGCCGCTCGCGCGGCGGATGATCGCGTCCGCCTCCATCCAGAACTTCGCCCCCTCGCCGTAATACTCCTGCCCGCGGCGCTTGTCGTACCAGTACAGCCCGCGCTGCCGGAGGAACCGCGCCGCCCGCGCCGTGTCCTCCACGCTGCGCCACAGCCGGCCCGTCCGCTGCTCGAGCGTCACCGCCGCGTCCAGCACTTCCTGCTTGTACTCCTCGAACGTCATCATCCCCGACCGCGCCGCCAGGATCGAGTCGTAATAGCTCGTCAGACCCTCGTACACCCACAGCAGCTCCGTCCGCACGGGCGTATGGAAGTCCGCGCGCACAAGCCCGTCGGGCGCACGCAGCTTGCCGCACCACACGTGGAAATATTCGTGCGGCACCACCGTAATGTGACGCCCGCCGCCCTTGAACTCGCTCTGCGCAAGGTCCGCGTACGTCCGCGCGGGGTCGGCGATGAACGTCGACTCCGCGTGCTCCACCCCCGCGCTGATCCCGTCGTCCAGCGTGATCAGGAACTCGAACCGCTCGCGCGGGAACCGCGGCGGCCCGCCCGCCGGCGCGAACAGCAGGCACGTCTGCCGGCACATCTCCTCGATCTTCGCCGTCATCCAGCCCGGCAGCACCGTCAGCGAAGGATCGGCCGCCGCAAGGTGGAACGTGTGGGGAGGGAACGACGGATCCGACGACACGTTCAGCCGATGATGCCGGACGTGACGACCCATGATCACCGGCGAATCGACCAGCTCCGCCAGCGGCACCGTCTCGAAGCTGACGAAGTTCGTCGCCGCGCCGGGCGTCAGCTCGCGCAGCGCGCCGAACCGCTCGGGCGCGTCCGTGCGCGCCTGCAGCGACGTCGCGTACGTCCACTCGGCAGGCAGCGCCAGCGAAGGGCTGACGCGCACCTCTTGATTCGATACTCCGCCCGGGTACAGCAGCACCGTGTTCCAGTTCAGGACGCCCATGTTGGGCCGCCCGTACGTGTCCGTCGAACGCGAGTTGTTGTTGGGCTGACCCGCGATGTACGCCAGCGACGCGCTGATCGTCGCGCAGCCCTCCGGGACATCGATCGTGATCCGCTCGACCTGCGTCGGATCGCGGTCCCAGCGCAGGGGACGGCCGCGGCAGTCGCTGATCCGCAGCTCCACCAGGTTCTCGATCGGACCAGAAGGCGTGTGATTCCCGGGCGTCCACACGACGAAGAACAGGTCCAGCGGGCCGGCCTTGCCCCCCGGCACCTCGAGCGTCAGCGAGCTCCGCGCCAGATTCCGGGGCAGATCCGTGACGTCCACCTCCAGCGTCATCTCGATCGTCCCGGCGCCGTCAGCGTGGGCGCGGGCCCCGAGCGATCCGACCAGCAAGGCAAGCCACAGCGCCGCGGGCATCTTCGTCATCGTCGTTCCTCTGCTCGGTCTGGCGAGACTCTATCGCCGGGCCGCCGCCCGGCGCAGTCGATCCCGCACCGCGTCCCATACCGGCCCGGGAGATGAAGGTTCCTCAGCCGCGATGTGCGCAAAGCCTCCGGCGTCGGCTTCATGCAGCGCTGCGTACAGCGCCGCCGCGTACGCCGACGCATCACGAGGCAGCCGGAAGATCGCCGACGGTGGCTCGACGCTCCGCGCACGCTCGTGCGTCAGCACGATCAGCGGCGCCGGCAGCTCGTCCAGCACTTCGGGCCACCGCTCCGCCTCAAACAGCGACAGCGGAGTCCGCGGCGCGTAGTGCGCCGCCAGCATCCCGGGCCCCGCCAGCGGGCCGCCCGACTCCTCGGCCGCGCCCGCGTCCCGATCAACCACGGGCGCCCGCAGCACCGCCGAGATCTGCTCCGCCGATACGACTCCGCGCCTGAGAATCCGCGGCCGGCGCTCCGCCAGCGTCACGACCGTCGACTCGATCCCCGCCCGGCAGGGCCCGCCGTCCAGAACCAGCAGCTCCCCGCTCGCCACAGCCTCCGCGAACGCGCCGCGCACATGACCCGCCGCCGTCGGGCTCACCAAGCCCGACGGATTGGCGCTGGGCCCGACCAGCGGCAGCCCCGCCGCCGCCAGCAGCGCCTGCGCCACCGGATGATCCGGCGCCCGCAGCGCGACCGTGTCGCCACCCGCCGCCACGATCGACGGCACGTCCGCCGCCCGCGGCAGCACGATCGTCAGCGGACCGGGCCAGAACGCCCCCGCCAGCGCCTCAGCGCCAGCGCTCCAGCCCGCCGTCAGTCCACGCGCCTGCTCCGCACCCGGCACGTGCACGATCAGCGGGTTCGTCGCGGGCCGCTTCTTGAGCGCGAACACGCGAGCCACCGCCCGCTCATCCAGCGCGTTCGCCCCCAGGCCGTACACCGTCTCGGTCGGAAACGCGACGAGCCCGCCCTCGCGCAGCCTCAGGGCCGCCTCGGCGATCGTCGCATCACCCGGCCCCGCGCTCATGGCGCGGGCTGAGGCGGCGGGCCATCGGTCCGCTCACGCGCGGGCGGCTCCGCCGGAGCGTCCGGCACGACAAAGTCGATCCGGCTCCGCTCCAGCGCCGTCCCCGTCGCCGCAGCGAGCTCGGCCAGCGAGATCGCGTAGTCCGTCAGCGCCGCCACCTCCGACGCCTCCGCGTCCGCCAGCGCCTCCTGCCGGCGGAACTTCAGGTCCAGGAAGTCGGGCGTCAGCGACTGGATCGTCTGCTCCTGCACGAGCAGCGTACGCAGGTTCTCCGCCGCCGCCAGCCGCGCCGTGCGCGTCTGCTCGATGAGCTGGTAGTTCGTCGTCACGTTCCGCAGCGCCGTCTTCACCTCCAGCACCACGCGCTGCACCACCGCCCGGTACTCCACCGTCGACTGCATCCGGCGCAGCTGCGCCGCGCGGTATCCCGCCTCGGCCTCGCGGTTGCCGATGGGCTGCTCGAACACCGCCGAAAGGATGAAGTCGACGAAGCGACCGTCCGAGATGTCGCCGTACGCCTCGCCCGTGTCGCGGTCCAGCCCCTGGAACCGCGAGCGGAACGCCACGTCCAGCGCCGGCAGACGGGCGTTGTCCGCCACCGTCTGACGGATCGCCGCGTCGTCGATGCTCAGGATCGCCTGCTGCACCTCGGGCCGGCTCTCCAGCGCCGTCGTCACCGAGTCCAGCAGGCTGAATCGCACGGGCTGCTCGATCGGGTCCTCGACCGGCAAGAGCAGCGTCTCGTTCCCCACCGTGAGCTGATCGTCGTTGATCAGCGCCTTCAGTTGGTCCGACGCCTGACGCAGCGTGTTCTCCGCACGGATGATGTTGCCCCGCCGCCGCTCGACCGTCGCCACCGCGTCGGAATACTCGGCGGGCTTGACGTCGAACTCCAGCCGGCTCGAGAGCACGTCCCGCGTCTCCAGCCCGCGCTCCAGCAGCCGCTGGCGGATCTGCAGCACGCGCCGCGCCTCCGCAAGACGCCAGTACGCCGACTCCGTGTCGGTCACCGTCCGGATCAGCCGCGACTTGTACTCGTGGATCGCGCGACGCTCCAGATTCTCAGACAGCCGGACCTCCGCCAGCGCCACCCCCGACCCGAAGCCCCGCAGCAGAGGCTGCGACACCCCGATGTCCATGAACGTCGACTGCGACGGATCCGGAACGAACGTCGTCCCCGGAGACCGGTCGTCCAGGTACGTCTGACCCTGCGACAGGCTGACCGTGCCGCCCGTCGTCAGAGGCTTGCGGATGCCCGTCTCGTACCCGACGCTCTGCGCCTGCGTCACGCCCGACCCCAGGCGGTTCCCCGAGATCGTCGGAACCGTCGAGGGCTGGTCCACCGCGTTCCACTCGAAGTTCGTGAAGAACACCCAGTCGAACGCCGCCCGCGCGGCCACGGCCTCGGCCTCCGAGATCGCAGGGTCAAACCGCGCACGCTCCGCGTCCAGGCTCTGCCGCGCCGAACGCAGCACCGCCTGCTGCAGATCGATCTGGAATACCGGCGCGCTCTCGCCCAGCAGTCCCGGACCCATCGGGGGCGCCCCGCCGCTGTACGCACGGGGACCCGCCATCCGCTCCAGCTCGTCCAGACGCTCCGCCGGGATGTTCAGCTCGCTGGGCGTCCGCGTCACCTCACGCGCCTCGGGCAGCCGCTCGGCGTCGCGCAGCTCACGCCGCGCGCTCTCGACGACCGACTCGCGCAGGCTCCGCGTCCCGGCCTCCTGCAGCGGCGACGAGCACCCCGCCGCCGCAACCAGCGCCGCCACCGTCCACACCCCCCGATGAGCAGTCTTGAGGAAATTCATGAGTCGCTGAGTATCGAGCCGCGAGCCCCTCAGGTCAAAGGGGAGACTGGTACGATCATCAGAGGAGGGAATCGGCCGCGCCATTCCGAGGCCGGCCCGGCGCCAGCCGCCGAATCCCCACCCGTGTCGGAGCTTTAGGATCGAAGCCAGGGAAGGAAAGGTTGCCATGCTCAAGCTCGTGCCGGCTCGACTGACCCGGTCGCGCGTTCGACTGCTCGCCGCCGTGATCGCTCTCATGGGCGCGGGAATCCCCGCTCTCCCGGCCGACGCCAGGCAGGCCCAGCAATCGTGGCCCCGCATGGTCGTCCCCACCAGCGACAGCGTCGCTGTCCGCTGCGGCCCGGGCGTCGCCTGGTACCCCATCGCCACCGTCGGGCCCAAGACGCCCCTCAAGGCCGACGCCGAGGTCGAAGGCTGGCTCCGCATCGAGTATCTGCCGGGTTGGCCCGCCGTCGTGAAGGCCGACGAGGCCGAGCTCCGCGAGAGCGAGCAGAAGGTCGTCCTGACCCGTCGCTCGCGCCTCCGCGCCCTCTCGTCCGCCGACCCGGTCTTCGACGAGAGCTTCCGCGCTGTCTTCGAGGAGTTCCTCGCCCCCGGCACCGAGATGCGCTATATCGGGCCCATCAAGAATCGCGCCGGCGAGACCGCCGGCTACATCGTCGCCGCACCCCCGGGCGCCAAGGCCTTCATCTCGCCGCGCGAAATCCGCGACGCCCGCCCCGAAGAGGTCAACCCCCCCAAGCCCGCGCAGACCTCCACGCCTCCCGCCGCCGCGCCGGCTTCAACCCCCGCGTCCACCCCCGCGACTTCCGCCCCGGCTCAGACCGGCACCCCTGCCCCCGCTTCCACGCCATCCACCTCGTCCCCCACCACCTCTACGCCGACCTCCGCGACCCCCGCCTCCACGACACCGGCCGACCCGGCGACCGCCCCCGCTACCACGACTCCGGCCACCGATCCCGCCGCCGTCGACCCTGCCGCGGCCCCCGCGTCCCAGCCCGCGACCGAGATCGTGCCCCCTCCGGCCCCGGCGCAACAGGCCCCGGCCCAGCCCAAGGGCCCCACGCTCCGTCAGCTCGACCGCGCCCTCGAGAACATGCTCACCAAGCCGCTCGCCGAGGGCGACCCCGCCGAGCTCATCGAGCGCTACATCGCCTTCGCCGACGAAGCCGAGACCCGTCCCGGCGGCGACCGGCTCGTCAAGCACGTCAACAACCGCCTCGAAGTCCTCCGCCTACGCGAACGCGCACGCTCGCTCCTCCCCGAGATCCAGGCCCTCGAGGACGCCGCCCGCAACGCCTCGCAGAACTACGCCCTCACCATCGACCGCCTCATCCAGAACCGCGAGTACATGGTCGTGGGCCGCCTCGTCCCCAGCACCGTCTACGACGGCGAGCGCCTCCCCCTCATGTACCGCCTCGTCTCCATCGACCCCGCCGTCAACGGCACGCTCGCCTACATCATCCCCGACCCCGCGCTCCAGCTCGAGCAGAAGGTCAACGCCGTCGTCGGCGTCCTGGGCGAGGGCAAGCTCGAGCCCTCCTCGATGGTCCAGATCGTCACGCCCACAGTCGTCGACATCCTCCGCCCCGCCAGCGACCTCGCGCCGCAGACGACTCCCTGACACCCGGGTACACCCGGATCACCCCGGATCACCCCGGATCACCCGGGACACCCCGGATCACCCCGAATCTCCCCCGACTCCGCCGGGGCTCCGCCCCGAACGCCGGCCGCGCCTGCGCACATTTCCGTCCTTTGACCGGCCGCTCGCTCAATTCGCTGGCCACCCCATGAGCCACGAGTAGAGTTTGGAGGACCGGTCCCGCCACGCACCCCGCTGCCCCGAGAGGCGCGTCCCGGCCACGGAGCACATCCCGATGAACATGCGTATTTGTGCCGGCCTCGCGGCCACGCTCGCCGTCTCCGCAGGTTCCGCCGCCCGCGCCGACCTGCCGCTCTCTTACTCCTATCAGCTCCAGGCCCGCTCCAACTTCGCGTCAAACCCCGGCGGCGCCTTCAACCTGCCCGGCTCGTGGTTCTACGGCTCCAACGACCCCCCGGCCCTCAACGACTCGGGCCGCGTCGCCGTCCGCGTCACCGTCACCAGCGGCGACTTCCACGCCCTCTGGACCGGTGCAAGCGGCGCGGGATCCGTCGTCCACCAGGGCCCCGAAGGCTCCTTCTTCTCGGGTGTCAGCATCAACGCCGCGGGCGACGTCGTCTACGAGCAGTCGCTCACCGCGCAGAACGGCGTCTACAAGTACACCCGCGCCTCGGGACTCACAGCCTTCCTCACCAACCGCCCGCTCGGCTCCACCGGCTGGAGCTCGCCCCAGATCAACAACGCAGGACAGGTCGGCTACCGCGCCAACTTCGCCGGCTCGGGCACCGCGTACGTCTCCTTCGCCGGAGAGCTCACGCCGCCCATCCACGCCGCGGAAGTGGGAGTCGACCCCGCAAGCCCCTACTCCTTCATCTTCACCCCCGCCTTCAACAACAACCGCCAGATCGCCGCCTTCGTCCGCCGCGGCGGCCCGGGACAGACCGGCTCCGCTCAGCCCGACGAGATCCGCATCTTCAACGCCGACGGAACATCCGTCCTCATCGCCCAGGACCGCAACGCCAACGCCGCCTCCAACTTCCGCTCCTTCGACAACTCCGTCGACCTCAACGACGACGGCTGGGTCGCCTTCACCGCCACCCTCGAATCCCCCAGCGGCGCCCGCGGCGTCTTCATCTCCAACGGCGCTCAGACCATCACCATCGCCACCACCACCGGCGGCGTCGTCTCCAACATCGAGTTCTTCCCGCCCTCCATCAACAACAGCGAGCTCGTCGCCTTCCGCGCCTTCGACACCGCCGTCCCCGCCAAGCGCGCCGTCTGGGTCGGCGACGGAACGGGACTCGTCCGCGTCGCCACCGAAGAGCAGATCATTCCCACCGACCTCGGCGAGGCGCGCATCGACCAGAACGACAACAGCCCCGTCTTCGGCGGCGGCCCCTCCATCAACAACCTGGGCGACATCGCCTTCAACGCCACACTCACGCCCCCCGACAACAACCAGATCGAATGGGGCACGGGCCTCTTCATCGCCACCGCCACCTTCGCCCCGCACCCCTGCACCGGAGACGCCGACGGCGACCGCGACCGCGACTTCACCGACATCACCGCCGTCCTGGGCAACTGGCTCGCCACCGGTTCCCCGTTCCGGCCGGGAGATGCCAGCGGCGACGGCGCCGTCAACTTCTCGGACATCACCAGCGTCCTCGAGAACTTCGGGGCGCCCTGCCCGTAAACTCAGCGCGGTCCCGGCGCTTCCGCCCGGACGGACAGTGGGAGAGAGAACTCATGCACGCTCGAATGATCGTCTTGGCCGCGGCCGGGCTCGTAGTCGCCACCAGCGCCTCCGCCGCGACGCGCTTCGTCAACGCTGCCGCCGCCCCCGGGGGCGACGGCTCCTCGTGGGCCACCGCGTACAACTCGCTGCAGACGGCCCTCGCTTCCGCCGGCGCGGGAGACGAGCTCTGGGTCGCCCGGGGCGTCTACACCCCGACCAGCGACGCCAACCGCAACATCAGCTTCATCATCCCCGCCGGGGTCACCGTCCGCGGCGGCTTCGCGGGCGATGAGGACTCCCCCAAGGATCGCCCCGCCGATCCCGATCCCAGGACCGCCGATCCGCTCGTCGACACCGTCCTCTCCGGTGAGATCGGCGCGCAGGGCGCCGCCGACAATTCGCGCGTCGTCGTCCGCACCGACCCGTACACCAGCACCCGCATCACCCTCGACCGGCTCAGCATCGTCGCGGGCTACGACATCGCGGGTTCGGGCGCCGGCATGATTAACGAGGGCAACATCGTCACCCTCGAAGACTGCCTCATCGCCGGCAACGAGGCCTTCTCCGGCGGCGGCATGCTCAACTGGTACAGCTCCGACGTCACGCTCAGCCGCTGCGTCCTCCGCGCGAACCGCGCCTCGGGGCAGAACGGCAGCGGCGGCGCCGTCTACCTCTCGCTCTCCTCGATCCTCACCGTCAGCGACTCCCGCTTCGAGGACAACTACGCCCGCACCCTGGGCGGGGCCGTCACCGCCTTCTCCTCCGTCGCCAGCTACGCACGCTGCACCTTCGAACGCAACGACGCCGACCTCACCCGCGGCGGCGCCCTCTACACCTACGACTGCGGCCTGACCATCTCCGACTCCTTCTTCGCCGACAACACCGCGAGCGGCAACGGCGGCGCCCTCCTCAACCAGCGCTCCGTCGCCACCATCACCGACACGACCTTCCTCCGCAACATGGGCGACGTCGGCGGCGCCACTTGCGACGAGGAATTCGGCCCCGTCAATTACATCCGCTGCACATACGACTCCAACCGCTCGAACCTCTCGGGCGGCGGCGCCGCCACCTTCGCCGGAAACTCCCACTTCACCGACTGCACCTTCACAGCCAACGACGCCAGCGCCGGCGGCGGCATCTACATCGCCGGCTCAACTTCCTCCACCATCACCCGCTGCACGTTCCAGAACAACCTCGCCCAGCGCACCAGCACCCGTGGCGGCGGCCTCTACATCGTCGCCAGCGCACGCTGCACCGTCACCGATTCCACATTCACCGGCAACCGCACCTCCGTCGGCGGCGGCGTCGACGCCGGCGGCAGCGGCCACGACTTCATCCGCTGCGCCTTCGTCCAGAACGCCTGCGTCGGCTCGGGCGGCGCCGCCAACCTCACCGCCGGAACCAGCAACTTCATCAACTGCCTCATGGCCCGCAACGCTGTCGGCGTGCTCGGCTCCGCCGTCCTCGCCGGCACAAACGCCACCTCCAACTTCTACAACTGCACCGTCGTCGAGAACAATGGCGGCATCGAGTCCCTGTACCACGGCGGCCCCATGACCGTCGTCAACTCCATCGTCCGCAACCCGACTCAGTTTCAGCTCCGGGGCCCCTCCACCGCCACCGTCACGTGGAGCAACGTCCTGGCGGGCATCACCGGCGCCGGCAACTTCAACGCCGACCCGGGCTTCGTCGACCCCGCCGCCAACGACTTCCGCCTCGCCCCCGCCTCCGTCTGCATCGACCGCGGCAGCAACGCGGGCGTCCCCGCCATGACCACGCTCGATCTCGCGCGCGCTCCCCGCTTCCGTGACGACCCCTCCGTCCCCGACGCCGGCAACGGCGTCGCCCCCGTCGTCGACGTGGGTGCCTACGAGTTCCAGCCCCCCGCCCCGTGCCCGGGCGACGCCAACAACGACGGCGTCGTCAACTTCCCGGACATCACCGCCGTCCTCCAGAACTGGACCGGACCAGGCCCCGCCGGCGACGCCAACAACGACGGCGTCGTCAGCTTCCCGGATATCACCTCGATCCTCCAGAACTGGACCCGCGTCTGCTCCTGAACCCAGGCCCCCCGCCTCGCAACAGCACTCGGCGCGCTCACTCGAACCGGATCCCCTGCGCCAGCGGCAGGTCCGCGCCGTAGTTGACCGTGTTCGTCTGTCGCCGCATGTACGCCTTCCACGAGTCGGAGCCCGACTCGCGACCCCCGCCCGTCTCCTTCTCGCCGCCGAACGCCCCGCCGATCTCCGCCCCGCTCGTCCCCAGGTTCACGTTCGCGATGCCGCAATCGGAGCCCGCGGGAGAGAGGAACCGCTCCGCCGCACGCGCCGAGTCCGTGAAGATCGCGCTCGACAGCCCCTGCGGCACGTCGTTCTGCAGCGCGATCGCCTCCTCCAGCGACCCCGCCTCGAACACGTACAGCACCGGCGCGAACGTCTCCTCCCGCGTCACCGCGGGCACCACGCCCCGCGGCACCTCCAGGATCGTCGGCTCCACGAACCAGCCGCCGCCCCCCTTGAACCGCTCGATCCCCGGAAGACCGCCGCACACCACGCGGCAGCCCTCCGCCGTCGCCCGCTCGATCGCGCCCGCCATCCCCCGCACCGCGCGCTCGTCGATCAGCGGGCCCATCAGCGTCCCCTCCGCCATCGGGTCGCCGATCTTCACATTGCGGTACGCGCTCTCCAGCAGCGGCAGCAGCCGCCGCCGCGCGTCGCCCACGCAGATCAGCCGCCGCGTCGTCGTGCACCGCTGCCCCGCACTACCCACCGCGCCGAAGACCACCGCCCGCCGCGTCAGCTCCATGTCCGCGTCGGGCATCACGATGATCGCGTTGTTCCCCCCCAGCTCCAGCAGTGCGCGCCCCAGCCTCCCCGCCACCACCTGACCCACCCGCTTGCCCATCCGGCACGAGCCCGTCGCGCTGATCAGGGGCAGCCTGCCGTCCGCGATCATCGCCTCGCCCACCTCCGCGTCGGTCCCCACGACCAGCGGGAACACGTCCGTCGGGTCCCACTCCGCCCCCGCCGGCGCACGGAACAGGTCCTGCTCACGCATCACCCGGTGCACGATCCGCGTCCCCGCCACCGCGACCAGCGGCGTGATCAGGCTGGGCTTCCACACCACCGTGTCGCCGCACACCGCCGCCAGCATCGCGTTCCACGCCCACACCGCGATCGGGAAGTTGAACGCCGTGATCACTCCGACCGGCCCCAGCGGGTGCCACTGCTCCATCATGCGGTGCTCGCGCCGCTCAGACGCGATCGTCAGCCCGTACAGCTGCCGCGACAGACCCACCGCGAAGTCCGCGATGTCGATGCACTCCTGAACCTCGCCCCGTCCCTCGGCGAAGATCTTCCCCATCTCCAGCGTGACTAGCGCGCCAAGGTCATCCTTGTGCGCCCGGAACGCCTCACCGATCCGCCGCACGATCTCGCCCCGCACGGGCGCCGGGACCGTCCGCCAGTGCAGGAAGCACGCCCGCGTCCGCTCGATCGCCCGGTCGTACTCGGCCCGTGTCTGCAGCCGGACCCCGCCGAGCGCCTTGCCCGTCGCAGGGTTCACGCTCGCGGCCACCGTCGCGTCCCCAGCCACCAGCTTGGACGGAGCGACGAATCTCGGGTCTTCCACAACGCCCAGCGACTGCAGAGGATCGTGTCTCATCGGGGGCGATCCTACTGGGGGATCGACGCCCCGCACCTTGAAAGTCGGCCGCCCTCCTTCAAGCTTCCGTCAATCCGCCGCATCGGCCCGGGATCTCCGCAATAACCCGGTATTCTCCAACATCCCGCCAGAGGCCGGGGCCTTCCGAGACCGCCGGCCGTCCACCTCGCCCAGACGCTCGGACACACAGAAGGAAAGAGAGACCAGCCCCATGCAACTCAACCGCATCGTTCGGCCGATGTTCGCACTGAGCGTCTTCCTCGCCTCGACCACCGCCGCCCTCGCGCACGATGAGTGCATCGTCGCCCACGACGGCGCGGGCAACATGGTCCTCATCAACGACTTCCATCAGCCGCTCATGCTCTCCGAGAAGCTCCCCGGCTTCCCGGGCGTCGGCGGCACGCCCCTGGGCCTCGTCAGCCTCTTCGCCGACGACGGCCCGACCCTCGCCCTCCCCGCTTCCTCAACCATCGAGTTCGTCGTCATCAGCACGACCGAAGGCCTCACCATGTGGGGCGACAACTTCGACCCCATCCTCCCGGGAGAGTCGCTCGCCCTCGGCAGCCCCTACTTCCACTGGCACCCCGTCTGGACCATCGAAGACACGCACCACCGCCACGACTACATCATGACCGGCGTCTACCGCGACACCACCGGCGCCTTCGCCGACAGCCCCGTCATCACCCTCCAGTTCGCCATCGCCCCCCCAGCCTGCCCGGGCGACATGTCGGGCGACCTCCACGTCGACTTCACCGACATCACCGCCATCCTCCAGGGCTGGAACAACCCCTACACCTTCGCCGACATCACGATGGTCCTCCAGAACTTCGGCGCCCACTGCGGCGGGCACTGATCTCGCGGCCGCGGGCCTTCTGTGCGGGGGCCCTACGCCGAACACTCAGCCGCTGACCCCCGGCGCGTCTCAGCCCTCATGAGCCGTGCTGCAGTCTGCCCCGCGATGCCGCGATCGCCTCCGCCGACACATCCACCCCGATCGCCCGCCGCCCCAGCCGACTCGCCGCCACGAGCGTCGTGCCGCTCCCGCAACAGGGGTCGAGAACCGTCCCCCCCGGCGGGCAGCACGCGCGAACCAGCAGCTCCAGCAGCGCTAGCGGCTTCTGCGTGGGCCACCCGACACGCTCCCGCGCCATGTTGTTGATCGAAGGCACACGCACCACATCACCCGCCGTCTGATCGCTCACCGGCCCGTCCGCCTCGTCCGCACGCCCCGACGACGCCGCCAGATCGATCACGTCCGTCGCCTTCTTCGTCCTGCCCGCCATGCGCCGGCTCGTCGCGGGCACGCGCGGCGGGTCGAAGTACATCCGCTCCGGGTCCGACGAGTACAGCAGGATGTCATCGTGCTTGCGCGCAAACCGCCGCGGCGACGAGCCCCCCAGCCCGTAGCTCCACACCACGTGGTTCACGAAACCCGCCGCGCCGAACAGCTCGTCCAGCAGCAGCCGGACGTGATGCGACGTCCGCCAATCGACGTGCATCAGCACCGCCGCCGCCGGGCTCAGCAGGGGCACCGTCGCAGCGAGCCGCTCCCGGAGCCACGCGATGAACGCGCCGGTCGACCCGAAGTCATCATCGAACGCCCCGCCCGCGCCACGCCGCGTCGTCCCCGTGTTGAATGGCGGGTCCGCGTACACCATGTGCACCGTCCCGCGCTCGATCGTCCGCGCCGCGTCGAGCCAGTCCGCATGACACAGCCGCACGCCGGGCCCGGGCTCCGTCCACGCCACGCTCGTTGGGCTCGCGCCGGGCTCCATGCGGGCGCGAGTGTAAATCCACACGCCCGGGCCTCCCCGCGCGAGCTTCCATTAGACTCCCGCCCCGACACCCCACCGCCGACCACACGGGATCCCAGCCTTGCCCAAGAAAACCCCACGACGCACCGCCAAGGCCTCGATGGCAACCCGCGCCGACCGCCACGAGCTCTACCAGCGCGCCGTCCAGACCGTCGACGCTGAGATCGACTTCGTCGACGACACCTTCAAGATCCTCCGCGGCCGCTTCCCGCGCCTCCTCCGCGAGGACTTCTGCGGCACCGCCAACACCTCCTGCGAGTTCGTCCGGCGCCGCCCCGGCAACCGCGCCTTCGGCGTCGACCTCGACGAGTCCACGCTCGAGTGGGGCATCGTCCACAACCTCGGCAAGCTCAAGGGCGCCGCCAGATCCCGCGTCGAGCTCATCCGCGACAACGTCCTCACCGTGCGCACGCCGCCTGTCGACGCCGTCCTCGCGATGAACTTCAGCTACTACCTCTTCCACGAGCGCGCCACCCTCCGCCGCTACTTCTCGTGCGTCCGCGACGCGCTCACGAAAGACGGCCTGTTCTTCCTCGACGCCTACGGCGGCTCCGACGCCTTCCGCGTCATGACCGAGAAACGACCCATCGGCCGCGGCGTCACATACATATGGGACCAGGCCGCCTACGACCCCGTCTCCGGCATGCAGACCTGCCGCATCCATTTCCAGTTCAAGGACGGCTCGAAGCTCCGCAACGCCTTCGAATACGAGTGGCGACTCTGGACCCTGCCAGAGATCCGCGAGGTCCTCGGCGAAGCCGGCTTCGCCCGCTCCACCGTCTATTGGGAAGGCTGGAACGAGAAAACCTGGGAAGGAGACGGGGATTTCCGCCCCGTCGAACGCGGCGAGCCCGACCTCGGTTGGATCGTGTACATTGTCGCCGAGCCGTAAGCGCTTTGTTCACTACGCCGGACAGTCACATTCTACTTTCAGAGTTTTCTGAAAGATTTGCTTTCCCCCTCCGCCACGACTAGCCTTTCTCGCCATGAATGGTCTTTCAGCCTTCGTGCCGGCCCTTGCCTCGACCGCTGAGCTCATCGCCAGCGACCTGGCGCGGGTTGACGAACGCTTCCGCGCCCAGCTCGAGACTCCCATCAGGCCCGTCGCCGAGCTCGTCGCCCACGTCGAGCGCTACCGCGGAAAGATGCTCCGCCCCACGCTGCTGCTCCTGACCAGCCGCGCCGCGGACCCCGCCCTCGAAGACCCCACCGACGAACAGGTCACTGCCGCCGCCGTCGTCGAGATGATCCACATGGCCACGCTCGTCCACGACGACGTGCTCGACGAGGCCGAGATCCGCCGCGGCGGCGACACCGTCAACAAGCAACGCGGCAACGAGGCCGCCGTCGTCCTGGGCGACTATCTCATCTCCAAGTCCTTCCACCTCTGCAGCACCCTCGACGATCAGACCGTCGCCCTCCGCGTGGGCGAGGTCACCAGCCAGGTCTGCGAAGGCGAGATGCTCCAGCTCTCACGCCGCGGCGACCTCACGCTGGGCGAGCCCCTCTACTTCGAGATCATCCGCCGCAAGACCGCCTGCCTCATCGCCCTCGCCTGCGAGCTCGGCGCCCGCCTCGCCCACGGCGACGAGCACATCATCGACGCCGCACGCTCCTACGGCGAGCGGATCGGCATCGCCTTCCAGATCCAGGACGACCTCCTCGACCTCGTGGGCGACGAGGCCGTCGTCGGCAAGTCGCTCGGCAAGGACCTCGAGAAGAGCAAGCTCACGCTCCCGCTCATCCATCACCTCGCCGCCCTCGACTCGGCCGCGCGCGACTCGCTTGCCCGCCGCATCCGCGACGGAGCCATCATCAACGGCCAGCGACTCGCCCTCGCCCAGGCAATGGAACGCACCGGCTCGATCGCCTACGCCCGCGCCGCCGCCCACGACCTCATCGCCGAGGCCAAGCGCGACCTGGCCGCCTTCCCCGATTCGCCGGCCCGCCACGCGCTCGATTCCATCGCCGACGCCGTCATCTCCCGCGCCTTCTGACCCCCGCGCGGCCCTGCGAATCCCTGACAGATCCCTTCTCGCGCGCCGAGCCCCCTCGCGGCCCCGCCATCGCGATATACTCTTCACCCCCCGTCGCCCGGCCCGCCGCGATGTACGCGGCGCCCATCCGGGCCGCCAGTCCATGACGAGGATCGAGGTTTCATGAGCCAGTTCAACCGCTTCGGCCCCACCAAGACCAAAGTCACCAAGAAGTCCGCCAAGGGCATCGAGTACGTCGACTACAAGGACGTCGAGTCCCTCCGCCGAGCCATGAGCCCCAACGGGAAGGTCTACGGCCGCAAGCGCCTCTCCACCACCGCCCGCGAGCAGCGCATGCTCGCCCAGGCCGTCAAGCGCGCCCGCTTCATGGGCCTCCTCCCCTACACCAGCGCCACGCTCTAAGCGCGACTTCGGGCAACCCGCTCGGCCATGCCCACCCTCACCAACACGCCGCGCCGCAACTACGCCGCGCTGGCGCCGCCGGCGAACCCGCCGCACGACCGGGGCCCGCGCGCCGCCGCCCTCATCGACGCGCTCTGGAACGCCCTCGCGCCCACCGGAGTCTCCTGGATCGGCGTCTACGTCGGCCCGCGCGAACGCACCGACGACGGCCGAACCGCCGCCGAAGATGAGATGCTGCTCGGCCCGTGCCGCAACAAGCCCGCCTGCTCACCCATCGGCCTCCACGGCGTCTGCGGCCGGGGCTGGCGCGAGCGCCGCTCCGTCGTCGTCCGCGATGTCGCCGTGCTCGGGCCGGACTACGTCGCCTGCGACCCCAAGGATCGCTCCGAGGCGGTCGTACCGCTCTTCGATGAGCTCGCCGCATGCTGGGGCGTGATCGACGCCGACAGCTTCGACCTCGCCTCCTTCACCGAGGAAGACGCCCGGCAGCTCGCCGCCCTCGCCTACGCCTGGCGCCTGACCAAGCGACCCCCCGAGAAACTGGACGTCACCGTCCTCTGAGCGCCCGCGCGCCACGCCGCGCCGTGACATTCGTCGCGCGCCCTCGAGCGCGTTCTCCGGACCTCGTCCCCGCCGCATCTGCGCGCACGTCCGAGAGTTCACCGCCGCACGCCGCCGCACGCGTGGCAAGGTCTCTCCCTTCGGGTGAACCCGCGCAGATTCCGCGCGATACGCCCCGCAACCGTCAAGCTGATCCCCCGCTCCTCCGATCCACACACCGGGCGCCACGCGAGCCGGTTGAGCTCGGGCGCCGAAACGGAGGGCGACATGCGCGGGACAACTCTGAAAATCGCGGCGGCCGGATTCGTTCTGACGCTCGCTTCGCTCGCGGGCGCCGGCGAGGCCCCGCCGCAGAACGCCGCCCCCTCGATCGTCGAGAACGAGCGGCCGCGCCTCACGCGCGTCTTCGAACGCTTCCGCGATCGGCTCGACACACTCGTCTCCGGCACCGAGCGCCGCGTCGCCTCGCTCCGCGAGCAGGGCTCCGAAGACTCGGCGACCGAAGAGCTCAGCACCGCCGAGCAGCGCATCCGCCGCGAGGCCGACCGCGCCATCCGCTCGCTCGACAGCGCCCTGGCCACGGCCCAGCGCCGCGCGCAGCGCTCCGGCGCCACCGCCGAGGACCTCCAGAGGCTGAACATCGACGCCGTCGTCATGCGGGCCCAGATCCGCGCCGTCATGCGGCAGAGGCTCGCCGCCCTGAACGAGATGACCACCCCCTGACCCGCCGGGGCCCCGCCCCGTCAACGGACCATTGTGCCGGCTGAAGCCGCGCGCTTGTGCGGGCGCGAGCGAGCCGGAAGCTCGGCCGCGATGGGCTCGCGCCTTTCGCGGCTGTTCTCTTGCGCTTCGCCCTCAAACCCACCGGGCCGCGCCGGCCACGCCCCGCGCCTCACGAAGCCCGCGCGAAACGCCGCAGCACGATCGTGTCGTTCTGCCCCCCGAAACCGAACGAGTTGCTCATCGCGACATCGACGCCGCCCACCGGCCTCAGGTCCCGCGCCCGGTTGGGAACATAATCAAGGTCGCACGCCGGGTCCGGGGTCCGCAGATTGATCGTCGGAGGCACGAACCCCGTCCGGATCGCCTGCACGCACGTGATCAGCTCCACCGCCCCCGCCGCCTGGATCAGATGCCCCATCATCGACTTGATCGATGAGAAAGGCACCTTCGGCGCCAGCTCCCCGAAGAGCCCCTTCACGGCCCGAGTCTCGATGGAGTCGTTCTCCTTCGTGCCCGTCCCGTGCGCCGAGATGTAGTGCACCAGCGGCCGGCCCCCGGGCCCCGTCGCACGCGGATCGATCCCCGCCTGCGTCAGCGCCTCCGACATCGCCGCGATCGCCCCCAGCCCCTCGGGCTGGATGTCCGTGATCCGGTACGCGTCCGCCGACGAGCCGTACCCCACCACCTCCGCAAGAGGCGTCGCCCCGCGCTCCAGCGCATGATCCAGACGTTCCAGCACCACGATCCCCGCCCCCTCGCCCATCACGAACCCGTCGCGCGTCGCGTCGAACGGCCGCGCCGCCCCGGACGGATCGTCCACGCGCTTGCTCATCGCCGTCAGACGGATGAACCCCATCATCCCCAGCGGGTGGATCATGGAGTGCGTCCCCCCGGCCAGCATCACGTCCGCGTCGCCCCGGCGGATGATCTCGAACGCCTCGCCGATCGCCTGCGTGCTCGCCGCGCACGCCGTCATGCAGTTGAACGCGGGCCCGCGCGCCCCGAACGCGTGCGCCACGTGCGCCACCGCCATCTGCGGCTCCTGCTCCACCTCGCGCCGCGCCGACAGCCGCTCGTACGCCTCGCGCGCCCACCGCTCGTCGTTCACCGTCCGCGCCGAGGCGTCCCAGCCCGCCAGGTTCGCCGCCACGTAGTTATCAAAGTCGAGAATCCCCTCGCCCGCACCGAGGTAGACGCCCAGCCGCCGGCCCCCGCCCCGGGGCCCAGACGCTCCGGGCGCGCCGGGCGGGCCAAGCCCCGCCTGACGCCACGCCCGCGCCGCCGCCCCCAGCGCATAGAGGCTGTTCACGTGCGCGTGCTCGTGCGGCTCGGTCCGCTCCAGGTACCTCCCCAGCTCGAAGCCCGGCACCTCCGCCGCGAAGTTCGTCGCGAACGTCGACGCCGGGAACCGTTTCACCGCACCGACCGCGCTCCGACCCTCCAGCAGGCTCGTCCACACGGCGTCGATATCGTCGCCCAGCGGAGTGATCCACCCCGAGCCCGAGATGACCACGCGTTCCGCCGCGCGGGCTTCAGCCATGATCGTCTTCGCCGTCGGTCGCGTCGGGGTGGCCCCGCAGCGCCTCGAGCTTGTCGGGGTTCAGTACGCGCACCAGCCCGCCGTCCTTCAGACGCCGGCGGTGGAAGTTGATGATCAGCCCAAGCTCAAGGTCCGCCGAGCGCAGCTGCGCTCGCAGCGCCGTGCGCTCGAACCCGCCCACTTCCTCGGGATCGCACACTACCTGCACCAGGAAGCGGCTGTCCACGAACAGCGAAGCCTTGTGCTTGCCCACTTCCTTCCCGCGGTAATACACCGGGAAGACGTGGTTCACAGAGTGCTTCACCCCGAGCTCCGTCAGGTCACGCGAGATGGCCTGCACGTACGTCTCGTGGTCGAAGCCAGGGCCCAGCGCCGTGTGGATCTCGATCGCGCAGCCGATCACCTTCCGGCTGACCTCGGTCAGCGCCGGATCAAGGTCCTCGTTGCGGATGGCGGGGCGGCGCTCATGATCGTTGTCGTACCGGGGACGCATGTAGATCTCCGTAGGTTCAGCGGTTCGCGTTCCGGGCGCCACCAGCGGCGTCCCGGGGGGGATAAAGCGTATCACACCAATCCCGCTCGGGGGAGCACCGGGGCAGCCCTTAGCCGTCCACCCGCCCCATCACCAGCGCCCCGTTCTGACCGCCCAGCGAGCCCGTGCACACCAGCACGCGCCTCAGGCGGGCGTCCCGCGCCGCCGCCGCCCCCGCCTCCAGCCCCGCCGCCGGCGCACCGGCGTGCAGCCGCGCTGGCAGCATCTGATGCCGGATGCACATCGCACCCACGCACGCCGCGATGCCCCCGCCCCCCGCCGTCGCGTCGCCGATGTTGGGCGCCGTCGTCACCAGCGGGATCCGCCCCAGCCGCCCGCCGAACACGCGCCGCAGAGCCTCGGCCTCCTCCTCATCGCACGCGCGCGCCCCCAGACCCCGCGGCACGATCGCATCGATCGCGTCCGGGTCCATGCCCGCGTCCGCCAGCGCGTTCTCGATCGCCGCCTGCAGTCCCTCGGCCTTCTCCCCGGGCCCGCCCAGCATCGGCGAATGACCCGCCCCGAAACCCAGAAGCTCGCACGACATCTTCGCTCCGCGCGCCGCCGCCGTGTCGAACGCCTCCAGCAACAGGATCCCCCCGCCCTCGCCCAGCACCGTCCCCCGTCCCTGAGGATCGAACGGCCGGACGTGCCGCCACACTTCCTCATCACCCTCCGCCGCCTCGATCGGCGCCGTCCGCCCCGCCAGGTGCATCCGCAGGAACCCCATGGGGTTCACCTTGCTCTCCGCCCCGCCCGCGAAGCACAGGTCCGCGTCGCCGCGCTCGATCACCCGCATCGACTCGCCGATCGACAGCACGCCCGACGCCTCGCCGCACGTGATCGTGTTCGAAGGACCGCACGCCTCGTGGATGATCGTCACGTGGCACGCCAGCATGTTGGGCAGATACTTGAGCAGCCACAGCGGGTTCAGATTGTCCATCCCCCCGCGACCGAACTTCTCGTAGCTGAACGCCCCGCGCTCGTCCTGCGACGCCGCCAGCGCCAGCGTCAGCTCGGGAATCTCCGCCGCGATGAGCCCCGCCCCGATCTGGCACCCGATCCGTCGGGGCTCATACGTCGTCGCCTGCCCCTCCTCCGAGTTCCCCCTCGTCCGCACTCCCGCGTCCTCGACCGCCGCCTTCGCCGCCCCCACCGCCAGCTCGATGTCACGCGCCATCACCTTCACCGCCTTGCGGTAGTGCTTGGGCACGTGATCCTTCGCGGAGAAATCCGCCGCCTCACCCGACGCCTGGCAGGGGTGGCCCGTCGGGTCAAACGCCCGCACCCGCCGCAGGACCGACCTCCCCGCGTACAGGCCCTCCCACAGCGGCTGCACGCCGTAGCCGAAACCCGTGACCGCTCCGCATCCTGAAACGACGACTCGGCGTTGCATGACCCCATTCTAGGAGCCGCGCCCGCGCACGCCCCCCGCACGCCGCGCCGACGCTCCCACGCCGCTGCAATACCATGCCCCCGTGCTCACGGTCACCGACACCCGCCTCATCGTCGGCCTCGAGATCCACGTCGAGCTCGCCACCCGCTCGAAGATGTTCACGCGCGCTCCCAGCCCCGCCCATCCCCAGCACTACGAAGCCGACCCCAACACCCTCATCGATCCCGTCGTCCTGGGACTCCCCGGCGCCCTCCCCGTCATGAACCGCCGGGCCGTCGAGATGTCCATGCTCGTGGGCCTGGCCCTGGGCTGCCGCATCGCCCCCCTCACACGCTGGGACCGCAAGAGCTACTTCTACCCCGACCTCCCCAAGAACTACCAGCTCAGCCAGTACGACCTGCCCATCTGTTTCGACGGCGCCGCCGACTTCCCCGTCGCCGACGCCTCGGGCGCCGAACGGACCGCCCGCGTCGCGATCATCCGCGCCCACCTCGAGGAAGACGCCGGGAAGCTCCTCCACGAAGCCCCGGGCGGCGCCCGCATCGACTTCTCCATCGCCGACTACAACCGCGCCGGCACACCACTCCTCGAGATCGTCACCGCCCCCGACTTCACCTCCGCCGACCAGGTCGTCGCCTTCGCACAGTGGCTCCGCGGCGTCTGCCGCTTCCTGGGCGTCACCGAGGGCGTCATGCAGCGCGGCCACATGCGCTTCGAGCCCAACATCAACTGCGCCCTCACCCTCTCCGACGGCCGGGAAATCACCACGCCCATCGTCGAGGTCAAGAACCTCAACTCCTTCAAGAGCCTCCGCGGCGCCATCGAATACGAGCTCCGCGAGCAGCCCCGCCGCTTCCTCGAAGACGGCCGCATCATGGGCCGCGGCGCCAAGGCCACCCGCGGCTGGGACGATACCACCCAGACCACCTTCCTCCAGCGCGAGAAAGAAGACGCCCACGACTACCGCTACTTCCCCGACCCCGACCTCCCCACGCTCACGATCGACGACTCATGGATCGCCCGCCTGCGCGACGAGCTCCCCGAGCTCCCCGCCGCCCGCGCGGCCCGCTACCGCGAGGAGTTCTCGCTCGGGCCCAAAGAGGCCGCCGCACTCGTCGAGGAACGCGCCATCTGCACACTCTTCGAGGAGTCGACCGACCAGGCCTGCCGCACCCTCGGCGCCGCCGACCCCGTCACCCGGAGCAAAGCCGGCCGCCTCGCCGCCAACCTCATCCTCCAGTCAGGCTTCAAACGCGCCAACGAACGCGGCGTCCTCGCCAGCCAGCTCGGCATCACCCCCGCGCAGCTCGGCGGGATCGTCGCCCTCCGCGAGCGCGGCGAGATCAGCGCAGCCGGCGCAGACGAGCTCTTCGGCGAGCTCTGCACCAGCGACCAGGCCGCCCCCGACGCCGCGGCACGCCTCAACCTTCTTCAGGTCCGCGATCAGACCGCCCTCGTCGCCTGGTGCAACGACGCCATCGCCGCCGCGGGCAAAGCCGCCGACGACGTCCGCGCCGGAAAGCTCCAGGCCCTGGGCCGCATCATCGGCGACGTCATGAAGCGCTCCGGAGGCAAGGCCGACGCCGCCGCCGTCCGCGAAGCCCTCCTCAAGCTTCTCGGCCAGTCCTGAGCCCGCCCCAGACCGATAAGCCCCGCCATCGGCCCTGTCGCCCCGGCCTCGGCGCCACGCGCTGAAGCGATGCTCCGGTTGGGCCGATTCCCCAGAAGCATGTTCCGCAGCATCCTCCAGATGGGTAAGCCCGCCCCGCGCGTCGACCCAGAGGCCAACAAGCGCCGCGCCGGCCGCGTCGCCTGCGCGGGCGTCAAGACCTCATGGGGCGAGGTGATCAACGCCTCGCGCACGGGCATGCGCATCAGCGCACGCCGCAAAGCCCTGCCGCCGCCCGGACAGGTCGGCGTACTCACCGTCTTCGGCCCCGAAGGTGCCTTCAAGGTCGCCGCGCGAGTCGTCTGGTCGCGCAAGCAGAACTGGGGACGCGCCGAGGCCGGCCTTCAGTTCGTCGAGGTCCCCGCCGCCGCACGCGCACACCTCGGCCGCCTCGCCGAATACGCCGCACGCGACACGACCCTCGACGGCCTCACCGCCGACGGCTTCACGCCGAATCAGTAACGCGCCCCTCCGCGGACCCGGACCCCGCGCCCGCCGTCGGCGCCAGCGACGCGTCGCCCGCCG
>JANRJV010000014.1:0-9591 GCA_033763795.1 Planctomycetota bacterium | reverse complement strand
CTTCAACCTGCCGTATCTCTTCAATACCAGCGAGGCGGACTGGAATGCGACGGGACGCACGCTGTGCATCTGTCCCTGGCACACGCCTGAGAGGGGCCTGGTCATCATCGAACGAAACGAGGCCGGCGAGATTGTGGGTCGCGAGGTGCCGCAGAGGGAGCTTCCCGACTGGTCTGGTCGCATCGTGCCGCAAAGCCAGCTCCCCGACTGGGCCATCCAGCGGTTGATCTTCGGCAACACCGACACCCCTTCCGCCGATGAGGCGCCCTGAGCCCCCGTGTGCGGACGTTCAAAAGCGCCGCCCCGCCGTACTCGCGCACGCGGCTTCCCCCGCTTCGACGAAACAGCTTCGCTCGGGAGGAACCCTGCCCAGCGGCACAGTTTCCCCACGACGACATATGTGACCGGCCGCGTCGGCGCGAGCTGCGCACACACGTCCGCGCTCGCGTGTTGCGTCAGCGCATCCTGCGCATCGCGGACACGCGCCGCCTCGCTCATCAACACGCGCCGTCCGCCGCGACGCAAATCGCCTCGGCGCGCGGGCACCGATCCCCGGCCGCAGAGGAGCGCAATCTTCCTCGCCCGCGAGCGATCCAGCGCCGATCACGGCGCGTCCCCGCGTGCACCATGGTAAAACCTCCTTCACCCGTGCCGCGACCCGCCCGCGCGGGTGCAGACGCGGAGCCGCCTCGTGAAAGCTGAGGGAACCATGAACGTCATCGGGATGGAAGTAGGGGCCCTCGACGCGGCCGCGCCGCGGACGCCCCGGTCCCAACGCGGCACATCGATCCGCCGCCTGTGCGTCCTCATCGCCGCGGCGATTCTCACCCAATCCGCATGCAAGGAGGCCGACGACGCAAACGTCTACGCCCCGCCGCCCCCGCCGGAAGTCATCGTCGCCGCCCCGCTCGAACGCGACGTCACCTCATACCTCTTCTACACCGGCACCGTTGAAGCCTCGGAGAAAGTGGAGCTCCGCGCCCGCATCCAGGGCTTCCTCCGCGCGATCCACTTCCAACCCGGCCAGCGCGTCAAGAAGGACGACCTGCTCTTCGAGATCGACCCCCGCGAGTATCAGGCACAGGTCGCGCAGATCGAGGCCACCGCCGCCAGCGCCAAGGCGCAGTTCGACCTCGCTGTCACGACCCTCGAGCGCGCCCAGGACGCCTTCTCCAGAGGCGGCACCAGCGACCTCGAAGTCCGCGAGAAGAAGGCTGCCCGCGACGAGGCCCAGGCCGCCCTCGACCTCGCGCAGGCAAGGCTCCAGCAGGCCAAGCTCGATCTCGAGTATTGCGAGGTCCGCGCGCCCATCGAGGGCCGCATCGGCCGCAATCTCGTCGACGTCGGCAACCTCGTTGGACGCGGGGAATCCACCCTCCTCGCCGAGATTGTCCAGGCCACACCGTCCTTCGTCTCGATCGACATCAGCGAGTCGGACGTCCTCTCCGTTCGGCGAGATAGGCAGGCCACCGGACAGGCCCAGACCACCGAGCCCGGCCAGGTCGCCCCGGGAGAATGGCGCCCCTGCGAGCTCGCCCTCGCCGACCAGCCGGACTATGTCATCCCTGGCCGCATCGACTACGTCGACCCGCAGATGAACCCCTCCACAGGCACCCTCCGTGTCCGCACGCGCTTCGAGAACACCGACGAGGTACTCCTCCCCGGATTCTTCTCCCGCGTCCGCTTCCCGATGTCCTCGAAGAAAGCGACCCTGGTCCCCGACGCCGCCCTCCTCAGCGATCAGTTGGGCAGGTACGCCCTCATCGTCAACGACAAGGACGAGGTCGAAGTCCGCCGCGTCACGACCGGCATCCTCGACGGTTCCCTGCGCGTCGTCGAAGAGGGGCTCACTCCTCAGGACCGCGTCATCGTGCTGGGCGTCCTCAAGGCAAGGCCCGGCTCCAAGGTCACACCCAAGCTCCAGGACGCGGCCCCCGGCCGCTGAGGAACCGAAATGCTCGCAGAATTCCCCGTCAGGCGACCCATCGTCTCGATGGTGATCTCGATCCTCATCGTGATCATGGGCGTCATCGCCTACCCCACGCTCCCCATCGCCCAGTACCCCGACATCACGCCCCCCGTCGTCCAGGTCACGACCGTCTTCCCCGGAGCCAGCGCACAGGTCGTCGCCGACACGGTCGCCTCGCCCATCGAGCAGCAGGTCAACGGCGTTCCCGGCATGCTCTACATGGAGAGCACCTCCACCAGCGACGGCGCCTACACCCTCAAAGTCACCTTCGAGCTGGGCACCAACATCGACATCGCCTCCGTCCTCGTCCAGAACCGCGTCAACATCGCCCTGCCCAAACTCCCCGAGGAAGTCAGGCGCCAGGGCGTCACCACCGACCGCGTCTCCTCGAACGTCATCACCGTCTTCGCCCTCGCACCGAAGGACGAGCAGGCCGCCGCCCGCTACGGCGACCTCTTCACCGCCAACTACCTCACCATCAACCTCCTCGACGAGCTCAAACGCATCAAGGGCGTCGGCGACGCCAGGATCTTCCCCGCCAAGGACTACGGCATCAGGCTCTGGCTCAACCCCGATCAGCTCCGCGCCCGCGACCTCACCACAATGGACGTCATCAACGCTCTCACCGAGCAGAACGTCCAGGTCGCCGCAGGATCCATCGGCCAGCCGCCCGCCCCCTCGGGCCAGGCCTACCAGTACAACGTCTCGACCCTCGGCCGGCTCAACTCCGTCGAGCAGTTCGAGAACGTCATCGTCCGCGCCGACGGCAACCGCATCATCCGCGTCAAGGACGTCGCACGCGTCGAACTGGGCGGAAAGTCCTACGACCTCCTCGCCCGCTACAAGGGCATCCCCGCCGCCGCCATGGTCGTTTACCAGGCGCCGGGCGGCAACGCCGTCCAGGTCGCCCGCGACGTCGAGAAACTCCTCGAGGCAAAGACCGCCGAGCTCCCCGAGGGACTCTCCTTCGAGATCGTCTACGACACCTCCGCCTTCGTTCTCTCCGCCATCGATGCCGTCTTCCACACCTTCTACGAGGCCCTCGCCCTCGTCCTCGCCGTCGTCATCGTCTTCCTGGGCAGCCTCCGCCTCTCCGTCATCCCGATGCTCGCGATCCCGGTCTCAATCATCGGGACCTTCTTCTTCGCCAAGCTCCTGGGCTTCTCCGTCAACCTCCCCGTCCTCTTCGGGCTCGTCGTCGCCATCGGCATCGTCGTCGACGACGCCATCGTCGTCGTCGAGAACGTCGAACGCGTCATGACCGAGGACCACCTCCCCCCCAAGGAGGCCACCATCAAGGCCATGAAGGAGGTCCTCGCCCCCGTCATCAGCATCACAGTCGTACTCATGGCGGTCTTCATCCCCACCGCCTTCCTCCCCGGCATCAGCGGACAGCTCTTCCGCCAGTTCGCACTCACCATCGCCGCCAGCACCTTCCTCAGCGGCCTCTGCGCCGTCACGCTCACGCCCGCCCTCTGCGGCGTCATCCTCAAGCCCCACAAGCCGGGCCACAAGCCCTTCATCCTCGTCCGATGGTTCAACCGGGGCTTCGACGCACTCGCGAGCGCCTACGCCCGACTCATCAGGTTCCTCGTGCATCCCGCCCTCATCCTCTTCACCCTCGGAGCCTTCGCCGCCTGCGTCTTCGCCATCGGCTGGACCTTCACCAAGGTCCCAACGGGCTTCGTCCCGCTCGAAGACCGCGGGATGGTCCTCGTCGACGTCTGGATGCCCGACGCCGCGTCGCAGGAACGCACACTCGCCGCCGTCGCCAAGGTCGAGAAGATCCTCAGCGAGACCGACGGCGTCCGGAACTTCTCCGCCCTCCCCGGCTTCTCCATCATCAACAGCAACGGCTCGAACTACGCCTGCTTCTACATAGGCCTCGAAGACTGGGACGTCAGACTCCCCAAGGGACGGGACCTCGCCACCATCATGGCGGACCTCCGCGCCAAGACCGCGCAGATCCCCGACGCCATCTGCATCGTCTTCTCCCTCCCCGCCGTCGACGGCCTGGGAAGCGCCTCGGGCTTCGACCTCCGCATCCAGGACCGCGCAGGCCTGGGCCGCCCCGCGCTCGGCGAGATCGTCCAGTCAATGGCCGCCGACGGAAACGCCCAGTCAAAGCTCCGCAGCGTCAACAGCGCCTACCGCGCCGCCGTCCCCCAGCTCTTCGCGGACATCGACCGCGAGAAAATCAAGAAGCTCGGCATCCCGCTCCAGGACGTCTTCTCCACAATGTCGGGCTACCTCGCCTCCGCGTACGTCAACGACTTCAACCTCTTCGGCCGAACATGGCAGGTCAACGTCTCCGCCGACAGCCAGTTCCGCGCCTCCGCCGAAGACATCCGCCGGCTCGAAGTCCGCAAGCCCGACGGAGAGATGGTCCCGCTGGGCTCGCTCCTGTCGGTCCGCGAAACCATGGGGGCCGACCGCGTCATCCGGTACAACATCTTCCCCGCCGCCGTCCTCCAGGGACAGTCGGCCCCGGGAGTCTCATCGGGCGAGAGCCTCGCCGTCGTCGAGAGCATGGCAGAGGCCAAGCTCCCGCCCGGCGCCTCCTACGAGTGGACCGCCCTCTCCTACCAGGAAAAACTCGTCGGCAACCAGGCCATCATCGTCTTTTCGATGGCCCTCCTCGTCGTCTACCTCATCCTCGCCGCCCTCTACGAGAGCTGGTTCATCCCCCTCTCCGTCATCCTCTCGATCCCCCTCGCCGTCCTCGGCGCCATGGCCGGCCTCATGTACCGCGGCATGGACAACAACATCTACACGCAGGTCGGCCTCGTCCTCCTCGTCGGCCTCGGCGCCAAAAACGCCATCCTCATCGTCGAGTTCGCCAAGGCAAACCGCGAGCAGGGCAGGCCCATCGTCGAGTCCGCGGTCGAAGCCGCCCGCCAGCGACTCCGGCCCATCCTCATGACCGCCTTCGCCTTCATCCTGGGCGTCCTCCCGCTCATGATCGCCACGGGCGCCGGCGCCGCCAGCCGACAGGCCATCGGCACCGCCGTCTTCTTCGGCATGCTCGGCAACACCTTCCTCGGTCTCATCTTCACACCCGTCCTCTACGTCGTCATCCAGACCATCACCGAGAAAGTCTTCGGCCCGCCCAAGCCCGCCGTCCGCACCGACACCCCGGCCCCCACGCCCGCCCCCGCCGCCGCTCCTGTTCACGCCTGAAATCCCCCCACGCGCCCGCCGCGCACCGCGCTTGAGCCGCGCACCGCGCTGAATCAGCGCGCGCCGCCACCGCGCCGCGCGAGCCGCTCGCGCACACCCTGAGCGCACCACTCTCAGCCCAAGACGTTCAGCGCACCACGCTCAGCGATACCCGCTTCTCCAGCTCCGAAACGGGCTTGGCAACCAGGTCGTACCCGTCCGACCCGACCACCGTGCACCGCACCAGCTCGCCGGGCGACAGCGGCTCCCGCGACTGCACGAACGTCACGCTGTCCACGTCCGGCGCCTGGAAGTAGCACCGCCCCTGGAACAGCCGGCCCCCCGCGCCCACACCCGCCGTCGCGCGTCCCTCGCTCCGCAGCACCCGGTCGATCAGCACGTCGAACTGCAGACCCGTCTCCAGCGGCCGCGCCTCGTCGAACTGCGCCGCGACGAACTTCGCCTGCTCGAACGCGATCGACTGCTGCAGCTCCATCAGCTCCGCACGACGCCGCGACTTGACCTCCGCCGGAACGTGCAGCGCAGGATCCGCGTCCATCGTCCCCGCGGGCGTGTGCTCCTCCCGCGAATACTCGAACACCCCCATCGCGTCGAATCCGATCTCGTTCACCAGCTCCATCAGCTGCTCGTGATCCTCCTCCGTCTCGCCCGGGAACCCCGTGATGAACGTCGTCCGCAGCGCCAGCCCCGGCACGCGGTCCCGCAGCCGCAGCACAAGCTCGCGCTGCTGCGCCGCCGTCACGTTCCGCCGCATCAGCCCCAGCATCCGGTCGCTCGCGTGCTGCAGCGGCATGTCGATGTACTTGACCACGCGCTCCAGCCCGCCGATCGCGTCGATCATCGCGTCGTTGAACGTCGTGGGATACGCGTACATCAGGCGGATCCACCCGTGCCCGCCCCCCTCCGCCCGCACGACCCCGTCCAGCGCCCGCAGGAGCTCGGGCAGCCCGCCTCCGCCCCGGCCGTCGAAGTTGAAACCGCGGCCCACGTCGTCGCCATAGCTCGTCGTGTCCTGCCCGATCAGGTTCAGCTCGAACGCACCGTCACGGATCAGCTCCGCCGCCTCCGCCGCGATGCGCTCCAGTGGCTTGCTCCGCATCTTCCCCCGGATCGACGGGATCGTGCAGAACGCGCAGTTCTGATTGCACCCCTCGGACACGCGCAGATACGCGTAATGCCGCGGCGTCAGCCGCAGCCGCGCCGAATCATCCTCGAAATACCCGATCCCCTTGCCGTCCTTCCCGTTCACCGTCAGCCCGGTGACCTCGCGCCCGCGCTCCCGCGCCGCCTGCAGCGCGTTCCCCGCGATCCAGTACCGGGGCCCCTCGCCCGTCGGCAGACCCTCACGACCCGCACCCGCCGGCCCACGCACCGCTTCCACCACGCGATCGCGGTCGAACACGCCGATCATCGCGTCGATCCCGGGCGCCCACTCCAGCATCTTCGCCCGGTGCCGCTGCACAAGGCACCCCGCCACCACCACCCGCTTCACCTCGCCCGCTTCCTTGCGACGGATCGCCTCGCGGATCACCTCCAGCGACTCCTCCTTCGACGCTTCGAGGAAGCCGCACGTGTTGATCACCACCGCGTCCGCCCCGGCACGCCCCTCCGCGTCGTACGCCACGGGCGACAGCCCGTCCTGCGCGAGCAGACCCAGCATCTTCTCCGAGTCAACCAGGTTCTTCGGACACCCCAGCGACACGAACGACACCGTCCGCACCCGCCCGTCAGCAGGCCCGTCCATCAGCTCTTCACGCACATTCGACTCCGGCGCACGCGACATAAGGAGACCAGTCTAGGGACGTCCCCCGCCCCCCGGCCTCCCCAGCCCGTACAGCCCCCGCTCCCGGATCACACGCCGCACCCCCTCGCTCAATAGCCCCCGCGCCGCCGCCCCGTCGAGCCCCTCGTTCGCCAGCCCCGCCCGCACGTCCGTCGCCTGCGCCGGCATCACCACCGTCGCCAAAACCCGCGACTCCCACGCTCGAACCTCCCCCTCCGACCACGCCCCAGACGCCGCCAGCGCCCCCGCGACCTCCCCCGCGCTCACCAGCGGCTCCCGCGGCATCACCAGCGGCTCCGCCAATCCAATGATCCGCCGCGCCTCCCGCCAAGAGTGAAACACCCGCGCCTGATCCGCCCCGATGAGCAGACGCATCACGCACCCCGCCGGAATCTCCCCCCGCAGCGCCTCCAGCGTCTCCACCGTGTAACTCGGCCCCGGACGATCCAGCTCCAGCGTCCCGATCGACGCCCGCCCCGCCGCTCCGATCTCCTCCAGCCCGGCCCGCAGCATCTCCACCCGGTCCGCATCACCCGCCCGCGGCCCGTCCGCCTTGTGAGGCGATCGACCCGCCGGCACATACAGCACCCAGTCCCCGCCGCACGCCGCCAGCGCCGCCATCGGCAGCTCCAAGTGCGCCCGGTGCGGCGGATCGAACGTTCCGCCGAACACCAGCAGCATCCGCACACCCGCAGGCACCGGCGCCCGCCCCACCAGCACACCCGACCCGCCCGCTCCCTCGACGCTCATCGCGCGCCCGGCGCCGGCGGAGCGGCGTCCCTCGACCCACGCCGACCAAGCTGCGCCTCGATCACGTTCGCCGCCGCACGCTCAGCCGCCGCCGACACCGCGCGCCCCTCGCCCCCCGCACCAGCACGACGCACCCCGCCGATCTTCTCTTCCTCGATGGTGGACGCCGCGTGGTTCAGCACCTCCAGCAGCCGCGCCCGCGCCTCCCGCAGCGCCGGCTTCGACCGCAGCCCCAGCTGCACCACCGCCGGCAGCACCCCCGGCGAAAGCAGACACGCCAGGAACACACGCCCAACCCGCGTCCGCCCCTCCGCGTCCACCCATTCCTGCGCATGCGCCGGCAGCGTCACCTCAGGCCCGTCGCTCACACCACGCACCACCGCCCACCGCACGCCCGCCGCCGCGCACGCCTCCGCGAACGCGTGCGACTCGCAGTCCACGAGGTCCGCCCCGTACGCCTCCGCCATCCGCTTCTTCCGGTCACGATCCGTCACGGGCTCATCAACCCCGATCACGCACGCCGCCGGCCCGGACCCCGGCGCCACCAGCGGCGCATCCCAGCTCCGCGCGTCCTTGTCCATCACCCGGCCGATCCGCGGCGCCGTCAGCCCGCTCCGCAGGCCGCCCGCAAGCCCGAACAGAACCAGCAGTGGGGGAGCTCCCGCACGCAGCGCCTCTTCCACCCCGCGCCGCACCGCCCCCGCGCCAGGACCCGTGCGCACGATCTCCGCGCGCTCGCGCAGCAAGCGACCGATCGACCGGCGCTCGATCTCCAAAGGACACAGGATCACCGGACGACGCGGCGTCACCCTCACGAGCCTAGCACCAGACATGCACTCTTATTCATCCGAGCCGACGGCCGCCTCGCCCAGGGGCGTCCCCGGCGCCGCGTGCATCCCGCTCGGATCGAGCTCGGGAAACCGCTCGTACAGGGCCTCCGCCGTCAGACGCTCGCCCAGCACCGCCCCCGACGCATCACGCACCGTGTACCGTGGCCCGCCGCGATCCATGTACACATCCAGCGTGTACCGCCCGCTCGTCAGAGACCCCATGTACGCCGGCATCGCCACGCTCCGCAGACGCTCGACGCGCTCATCGCCCGAAGACGCCGGAAACGCCAGCGGCGTCGCCGACGATCCGCCGGGACCGACCAGGCTCGCCGCCACGAACAGCACCACCAGACCACCAGCCGCCGCCACCGCCTTCGAGACGGGCCCGCGACCGAAGCTCAGGCTGGCCAGCAGGGAGTGCATCGCCGCAGATATCGGCCGCCCCCGCACCCCGCTGAGGTCCGATCCGCGCATTCACCCGCGATTTCATCCCCCACCCTCCACCCGCCCGCTCAAGTCCCTCGTCCCCGCCCCTGACCCCCGCCCCCGCCCCCGGCCCCGCCCTCCGCGCGACGCTATCATCCCGCCGCAGTCGGCCCCATCGTCTAGCCCGGTCCAGGACGTCACCCTTTCACGGTGAAGACTGGGGTTCGAATCCCCATGGGGTCATTCTTCCGCCGACACGCGACCGCCCGCCTCCCGGCAAAGGACCGTGCCGGCTGCCGCACCGCCGGTGCGGCGTGTTCTGACGAAACAGGGCGTGAAGGCCGAGGACTTCGATCGGCTGATCCCCGTGCTCATGGCGCAGGCGGAGGCGTTGTACGCGGACTGGCCGATCGCGGCCTAAGGGTCGACGTTCCGCTCGTAGCAGACGCGCTCGACAATCCCCCCGGAAGCGCCGTCCGTGATGGCCACGAGGTCGAGGAGGTCGTCTTGGTGGAAGAAGTAGTCGACCACGCCGCCCGCGGCCGAGGCGTTGGTGTCGCGGCGCATGGTGACAGGAGCGTCGATGGAGTTGCCGTAGACGCAGGTCGCCGCGAGCTCGCGAGCGGGGCACGCGGCTGGCCGGGACCGGTGCA
>JANRJV010000013.1:0-132542 GCA_033763795.1 Planctomycetota bacterium | reverse complement strand
CTTCCACAACGTCGTCCTTGTACGCCGGGAGGACGGCGCCGTCCTGATCGAAGAGCGTCCCCACAAGGGATTGTGGGCGGGCATGTGGCAGGCCCCGACTCTGGAGCATGACGAGCGTGCTGCCACGGCCCGCGAACTGGCCGACTGGCTAGGCGTCCGCCGACTCGAGCCGGCTATCTCGTTCGAGCACCAGACGTCGCACCGACTGGTGCAGTTCGCCGTGTGGCGGGGGTCGCCGCCCGCGCGAGGGGTTCCCAAGCGCGGCGCGTGGGTCGACGAGACCCGGCTCAGCAGGCTGCCCATGTCGAGCGCACAGAGGCGGATTCTCCTGAAAGATCCCGGGTCCTGAGGGGGTCCGGGTCGCCCCGGAGGCCGGGATCGGCTACTCTTTCCTCCCCTCTCGGTCGGCCCGGGAGTGGCCCGCGGAAGGTCCGAGCGGCGTGTGTACGCCCGGCGGGAGATACCCAGGCCGTTGTGCGCGTCTTGGTGACGCGCCGGAGTCGAGCCGCGGCGCCAGCCGAGGGCCCGATCTCCTGAGGAACCCTTTTCCATCATGGTTGATGAAACGCTGATCGCCTCGCTCGGCTCGGCCGACGCGGAAGCCGAATCCCTCCTCAAGTCGGTCCTCGGGGCCGAGACCGACATGACCGGCCTGCTCGACAAGATCGGCAGCGATCTGGAGCAGGACGCGGTGCTGACCGGTCGGGTCGTGGGCTTCGCGGGCGACGACGTGGTGATCGACGTCGGACTCAAGTCCGAGGGTCTGATCCCGAAGGAAGAGTTCGAGGACTCCGGCCCGCTGCAGGTGGGCCAGGAGGTCCAGGTCGTGCTCGAGTCGATTGAGGGCGAGGGCGGGCTGATCCAGCTCTCCAAGCGCAAGGCCGACCGGATCATCAACTGGAAGAAGATCGTCGAGACGACGCGCGAGGGCGACGTCGTTTCCGGCAAGGTGATGCGCAAGATCAAGGGCGGCCTGCTCGTCGACATCGGCGTTCCCGTCTTCCTGCCCGCCTCGCAGGTCGACATCCGCCGCCCGGGCGACATCGGCGAGTACATCGGCCGCGACGTCCGCGCCGAGGTCCTGAAGATCGACGAGCAGCGACGCAACATCGTCATCAGCCGCCGCAAGCTCATCGAGACCGAGCGCGAGCAGGCCAAGAAGCGCCTCCTCTCCACCCTCAAGGAGGGCCAGCTCGTCACCGGCACCGTCAAGAACATCGCCGACTTCGGCGCGTTCATCGACCTGGGCGGCATCGACGGCCTCCTCCACATCACCGACATGTCCTGGGGCCGCATCAACCACCCCAGCGAGATGCTCAAGATCGACCAGAAGATCGAGGTCAAGGTCCTCAACATCGACCTCGAGAAAGAGAAGATCGCCCTCGGCCTCAAGCAGAAGGAGGCCTCGCCCTGGGAGGAGATCGAGAAGAAGTACCCGGTCAACAGCCGGGTCCACGGCTCGGTCGTCAACCTCATGTCCTACGGCGCCTTCGTCCGCCTCGAGGACGGCATCGAGGGCCTCGTCCACATCTCCGAGATGTCCTGGACCCGGCGCATCAACCACCCGTCCGAGCTCCTCGCCGTCAACCAGGAGATCGACGTCGTCGTCCTCGACATCAACAAGGACAAGCAGGAGATCTCGCTGGGCATCAAGCAGACCGAGGTCAATCCCTGGGAGCTCGTCGCCGAGAAGTATCCCCCGGGCACCATCATCGAGGGCAAGGTCCGAAACCTCGCCAACTACGGCGCCTTCGTCGAGATCGAGCCCGGCATCGACGGCCTGCTCCACGTCTCGGACCTTTCGTGGACCAAGAAGGTGGCCCACCCCAACGAGGTTCTTCAGAAGGGCGACAGCGTCAAGTGCGTCGTCCTCGAGGTCGACCGCGAGAAGCAGCGCGTCGCCCTGGGCGTCAAGCAGCTCACCGAGGACCCATGGCTCCGCGCCATCCCCGCGGCCTACCGCCCCGGCATGGTCGTCCGCGGCAAGGTCACCAAGATCACGAACTTCGGCGTCTTCGTCGAGCTCGAGGAGGACCTCGAGGGCCTGCTGCACATCTCGGAGCTCGCCGACCACAAGGTCGAGAATCCGCACGATGTCGTGAAGGCCGGCGAGGAGGTCGACGTCAAGATCCTGCGGGTCGACACCTCCGACCGCAAGATCGGCCTGTCGCTCAAGCGCGCCCAGTGGGGCGCCGTCGAAGAGGCACGCGCCGAGCGGGCCGAACGCGCGGAGCGCCCGTACCCGACGCGCGGCGGCATGGACGCGGACCACGGCGCCATGGGCTCCGACAAGATCCGCCTCTGATCGCGGTCGTCAGAATGTTCAGGTAACAAGGGCCCGGGCCGGCATCGGCTCGGGCCTTTTTCCTGCGCGGAACGATCGCCGGGTCGGCCGCGACGCGCGGGGCGCGGCCGCGTCGGGCCCTACCATGTCCGCGCGCAGCTTCAGACCGGTGAGCGCACGCCGGGAGGGTGCGCCGATCCGGCCTTCTCAGAGCTTCAGCACATGACGATGAACGTCAGCAGCGTCAGCAGCGCGATCTTTCGCTGGTTGTCCGTGAGCGTCAGGAGCGCTTCCAGGATGTGGCTGGTCGTCTCGAGCATGGTCGTCTCTCTGGTTGTTGGAAGATCAGTATGGCAAGCGTCGTGCCGGGCCGGAAAGGGCGGTCCCCAGACCTCCCGGCAGGGCCCAACGTCCGGGAACACGCTCCCGCGGTTGCCCCTGGGCACACCCCCGTCGTCCGCACGCAACACGGCTCAGCGCCTGCCGGCAGCCCGCCGGGGCGCGATGGTGCTCGCCGGCCTGCTTCTGGCGGCCTCGCCGCTCCTCGCGGCGGACGCTCCCGATAAGCCGCCCGCCAGGGAATCGCTCGAGGCGTTCCACAGGGTCGCGGACTGGGTCCGCGCGTGGGACGTCCCGCAGGAGCCCGTCGCGCTCGACCCGCCCGGGACGCGCGGGGCGCACGTCGCGCTGCGCTTCGGCGGACGCGTGCTGGGGCGCGGCACCGCACTCGGAGAAGACGGCCGGACGATCTGGTCAGCCGCCCGCGAAGCCTGGCGCCAGGCGGACCCCGCGCTCCCGCTCGAGCGCGACGCTCTTCGCGCGGACAAGCTCAAGGAATTCGCCCCGGCTATCCAGCTTGAGATAGAGCTCGCGGGCGCCCTCACGCCGATGGGCCGGGATTGGCACCGCGAGATCGGCGCGCTCTCGCCCGGCGTCGAAGGCGTCGCGGCGCGGATTGGTGATGCGCTCGAAGCGGTCTTTCCGACGCAGATGCTCGCAACCGACGTCGACCCCGAGCGCGGCCTGAGCGTCGTGACCGGCCGACTGGGCCTCCCTCCCCTGCCGCCGGCGGAACTGAGCAAGCGCCCCGAAGTGCGCGTCTACCGCTTCGCCACGCGTCATCTCGCCCAGCCGCGCCCGGGCGTTCCGCCTTGCTTCCTGTACCGCGGCTCGCGCATCGTTGGGATAGGCGAGGTCGACGGCGCCGCGCTGCGACTTGCGGCCGCCCAGCTCTCCGCACACCTGGCGATGCACGAGTGGCCCGGCGCGGAACGCCACGGGGTCATGGGCGACTACTCCCTCCATCAGGACTCGTTCGCGCCGCTCATCGCTCCGCCCTTCTCGCAGGCGCTCGCGGCGCTCGCGCTCGCGCGGTACGCCACATGCCCCGGGGCGGAAGGCGCCTCGCGGTTGGCCGCGGCCCGGCTGGCGGGAGACATCCTCGCCGAGCTCGCCATCGTCGAAGCCTCGGAGTCGGACCCGCTGGAAGACCCGGTCGCGGCCGCGATGATTGTTCTCGCGACGCGCGAGCACGTCGACGCGAGGCTGACGCCGGCCTCGGTGCCCGCCGAGTTCGTCGAGCGCGCCGCCGCAGGCGTGCGCTCAGCGGTGAATGACGCAGGCGGCTGGCGCCCGGAGACTCCCGCGAGCGGCCGATCGGTGATCGCGCTGGCGCTCGTGTCGCTGGCCCGCGACGAGGCTCCGGACGCCCCGGTGCGCCGCCGCGCCGAAGCCGCGGTCCGGGCCGTCTTCCGCGAGATCCCGCCCCAAGCGCTCCCGACGGAGATGCCCTGGCTGGCCTGGGCCGAGATGCTCCTTCATCCGACGGGCGAGATCCCGGCGGCGGAGGCCCTCCGGGGCGTGCGCGACCTGGCCCGCCGTTTCGAGGTCTCACCGTCCGACCTCGACGCCGCATGGCTCGATTGCGAAGGCGGCGTGCGCTTCGGGCCGGGCATGCAGAGCCCTCCCACCTGGAGCACGCTCAAGCCCGCGGCGCTCCACGCGTTCATGCTCGGCGACGAGCGGCTCACCGCCGCCGGCGAAGTGCACGCCGAGGTGGCGCGCATGCGCCCGGCCCTCCGCTTTCTCCTCCAGCTCACCGTCCGGGAGGAGAGCCTGTACCTGGCGCGCGACGCGGAGCGTGCCCTGGGCGGCGTCCGGCCCGCGCCGTGGTCGAGCACCGTCAGCCTCGACGCGACCTCGATGGCGCTGCTCGCACTGACCGAGACGCTGCGCTCGCTCGAGGCCCGCGCGACCCCGCGCTGAGACCGCTCAGCGGATCATCTGCAAACGGAACGCGCCGTTCTCGACGCACACTTCCAGCGTGGTGAACCGGAGGCCCTCTCGATACTCGGGCGGGGCCTTGAGCGCGAAGCCCCCCGGGCCCGCGGGGCGCATCCACACGCCGGGCGTCTGCTCGCCCAGCGGGAGCGCCGCCATGAGCCTGGCGATGTCGTTGCGGTTCCGCTTGAGCCAGTCGACCGCCTCGCGCGGATCGCGGGCCAGCTTGCGGTACTCCTGCTTGGTCCGCTCGGCGAGCACCTGTTCGAAAAGCAGGTCGTCCTCGCCGCGGTCTAGCGTGGTCATCAGGTGATACATGACGTCCGAGGGCGAGCGCAGGCGCAGCGTCACCACGCCGCGCTCGTCCTCCGTGCGCAGGCCCGAGAGCTCCTCCGCCGTGAGCTCGCGGCCCGACTCCATCGCGATGTCAAGGTCCGTCTGAGGAGCGCCGCGCTCGGGGCCCAGGAACCGCGCGAACGCGTTCGCCTCCTCGGCCGCCTCGGGCGCAGGCTCGGCATCGACGTCGGGTTTCACGCCGCCCTCGGTGCCCGGGAGCCCGTCGAGCGGCCCGCGCACCCGCAGAATCTTGACCTCCGGCTGGCAGCCCGGCGCGAGCGCCGCCGCCGCCCCCAGCACGAAAAGAACCACGCCCCGGCCCCGCCTCGCACGCGCCCGCCGCATCAGGTCACCACGGCCGGCGCCTGCGCCGGAACGCCGCTCCGAGCGGGCCCCCGCACCGGAATCAGCGTCGGACCCGCCGACCCCTTGACCCACAGGTCATGAGCGGCGAGCGCCGGATTTTCCGCGGGGAAGTCCTCGCGCCAGTGGCAGCCCCGCGACTCGGCGCGCCACTGCGCGCTGCGCGTGATGAGCGCCGCGACCAGCAGCATGTTCTGCGTCTCCCAGCCGGCCGGCTCGTCGAAGATCTTGTCCAGCGTGTACCGCGCCCAGAAGTCGCACATCTCGGCCACGTCGTCCAGCTTGGGACCTGAACGCTCGACCCCGACGTTCCGCCACATCGCCGAGCGCAGCGACGAGCGAACATCCTGCAGGTCGATCTCCCCCTTCTGCGAGAGGGGGATATCCGAGATGATCGGCACCGGCCCGCTGCGCAGCGGCGTCGCCCAGGGCCCCGCCGCCGCACCGGCCTCGGCCGACAGACACTCGCGCGCCGCCCGCCCCGCCGCCTGCCCGAAGACCAGCGCCTCGAGCAGCGAGTTGCTCGCCAGGCGATTCGCTCCGTGCAGACCGGTGCAGGACGCTTCGCCCACCGCGTACAGGCCGGGCACCGACGTGCGCCCCATCTGATCCGTGTGCACACCCCCCACCATGTAGTGGGCCGCGGGGTTGACGGGTATCCGGTCGCGGGCGGGATCGAGGTCGAACTGGCGCAGCGTCTCGGCGATCCCCGGGAAGCGCTCGTTGAACTTGCGGATCCCGCGGCAGTCGAGCCAGACGTTCGGCGTGGCGGTGCGCGCCAGCGTTCTGTGGATCGCGCGGCTGACGATGTCGCGCGGCGCCAGCTCCGCCAGCGGATGCTCGGACAGCATGAACCGCTGGCCGGAATCGTCCAGCAGCAGCCCGCCCTCGCCGCGCACCGCCTCGGAAATCAGCAGCCGCCCGGCCCCCGCGATGTACAGCGTCGTCGGGTGAAACTGCATGAACGCCAGGTCGGCGAGCACCGCGCCCGCGCGGTACGCCAGCGCCAGGCCGTCGGCCGTCGCGACCGGCGGGTTTGTCGTCTCGCGCCAGACCATGCCGCTGCCGCCCGCCGCGAGGATCGTCGCCCGCGCCCAGATGATCTGCAGCCCGAACTTGGGATGGTGCGTGATCGCTCCGAAGCACGGAGCGCCCGGCGCGTTGGATGGCGTCAGCAGATCGAGCGCGAAGCACTGCTCGAAGAGCCGGATGTTCGCCCGCGCCCGCGCCAGTTCGAGCAGGCAGCGCGCCAGCTCCGCCCCGGTCGCGTCGCCCCGGCTGTGGATGATCCGGTGCGCGTGGTGCCCGCCCTCGCGGCCCAGGCTCACGCGGCCCGCGGCGTCGCGGTCGGCCTGGAACCCCGACTCCAGCAGGCCCCGCAGGATCTCCGGACCCTGCGAGACGACCCGTCGGCACACGTCCTCATCGCACAGGCCCGCCCCCGCCTCAAGCGTGTCCGCCAGGTGGCTCTCCACGCTGTCCGCCTCATCCATCACGGCCGCGATGCCGCCCTGCGCCCAGGACGTGTTGCTCACCGTGAAGCGGCCCTTGGACAGGACGATCACGTCGGCGTGCTCCGCCGCCGCCAGCGCCGCGGAGAGGCCCCCCGCCCCGCCCCCGATCACCAGCGTGTCGGTGAAGATCTGGGGCAACAGGATCGAGCGGAACGGGATCAGATACCGGCGCGCGTCAAACAGCGGATGCATCAGCATCAGTTTAGGGCTGGGCGGACGGCCCGGGTGCGTCCGAGCCGCTCGCGGGGCCCGCCCTTTGCCGCGAGGCCGAGTCCGCACGCCACATCGCGATCAAAAGTCCCCCGATCCCCACGATCAGGAAGGCGTCCGCCACGTTGCTGACGTAGGGCCAGAGCGCCGAATCCCCCCCCGGCCAGCGCAGCCCGAAGGGAAGCTGCGCCGTGGGCAGCGGATGCAGAAAGTCCCGGACGCACGCGTACACCAGCCGGTCGTAGAGATTCCCGAGGCCGCCCGCCAGCACCAGCCCCAGGCAGACGTGGCTCAGCCACTGCCGACGATCCGTCCAGCGCGCGAACATGAACGTCGCGACGCCCAGAGCCGCGAGCGTAAAGAGCACGAAGAACCAGCGCCGCCCCTGCCCGGCCCCGAAGACGGCTCCGGCGTTGAGCACGAGCTGGAAGTTCAGCACGTCGGGGATCACCACGACGGGCTCATGCCGGGGGATGAGCGTCTGCAGCCGCGAAGGCCCCGCCGCCAGCACCTGCTCGCGAGTGAACGCGACGGGCGCCCCCGCCACGTGTTCGAAGGCCACGTACTTGCTCCAGAGGTCGATGGCGAGCGCGATGAGGGCCGAGACGGCGAACGTGGCCCACGCGCGGGCCGACCGCCGCGCGGGCTCGAACGCGGCCACGTCGTTGTTCCCGGGCTTCGCGCCGGACTCCGTTGTCATACTCAGCGGAGGTAAGCGGCCCGCTCGTGCTGACGCGCTGCCTCGATGCAGTATCGCGCCCAGGGAGTGTGCCGGAGACGCTCGACGCTGATGGGCTTGCCCATCTCCTCACAGATGCCGTACATCCCGTCCTCGATCCGCTTGAGCGCGTCGTCGATCTCACGCAGCAGCCCGCGCTGCGAGGCCGCCAGGTCGAGCGCCAGCGACTGATCGAACGTGTCCGTGCCCTGGTCGGCCATGTGCTGCGGCATGTGGCTCAGCGAGCCGCTGTTGGAGCCCAGCGCCTCGGACTCCATCGAATTGACATCCCCTTCGATCTGCTTGCGCTTGGTGAGCAGCATCTCCCGGAACTCGTCGAGCTCCTTCTTGGAGAAGGGGGTCTTGGTCATCTTCGTGTAGTTGCGCTGCTGGGACTCGCCGTTCGTGTTGCTCTTGACGGGGTGCAGCCCCGCGGCGGCGGCGAGCTTCGCGGCGGCCGCCCGGCTGGCCGCCATCACGTCCTGCGACATCACGCTGTAGCGGTTCTTGTTGCCGGCATCCACGCCCGGCTTGGCCGGCCCCTTTGCGGGCGCGGACCCGGCTGCGGACTTCGGCGCCTTGCTGTCGGGCTTCGCGGGAGACTTGGCCTCCGGCTTGGCGGCCGCCTTCGCGTCCACTTTCGTCGGCGCCTTGGCCTCGGGCTTCGTGGGCTTGGGCTCGGGCTTGGCGGGCGCCTTGGCCTCGGGCTTCCCGGCGGTTTTTCCCTCGGGCTTGGCCGACGCCTTGGCGTCGGGCTTGGAGATGGGTTTCACGGGCGACTTGGCGTCGGCCTTGGTCGAGGACTTTGGCAAGCTCTTCGTATCCTTCGGAGCGGACTTCGCCGCGGGTTTGCTGTCGGATCGACCCCGGGATGCGGGCGCAGCGTCGGCCTTCGAGGCTTTTTTCCTAGCGCTCTCGGGAGCGTTCTTGGCGGACTTGGAAGTCGTCGCGGCCTTCTTTGACACCGTGGCGCTCTCCAGTTGGCCGCTGCAGCGGCGGTCGGCGGAGTTCCAGCCCGCGGCCGCTCCGGGGGGGCGAACCGCGGGGAATCGGTTTAGATAGCCCTTCCGGATGACAGAGTCAAGGAGCGGATCCGCGCGATTCAGCCCCAAACGCGAATCCCAACGTGCCGCGGGCCTCCGCGCCGGTGAAAGCGTCGACATTTTCCCTTTACAGCTCAGCCCTGCGGTACGCCCGTCACCTCGGCATACTCGCCCAGCCTTCGGTACCTCTGATACCGCTTCTGAGGCAACGCCGACCGCTTGGACCGTCGCAGCGACGTCAGCGCCTCCACGATCCACTTTTCGAGCGCCGCCGCCGTCTCGGACGGGTTGCGATGCGCCCCGCCCGGCGGCTCGCGGACCACGTCGTCGATGATCCCCAGCCGCTTGTTGTCCTTCGCGGTCAGGCTCAGCGCCCGCGCCGCCGCGGAGTTGGTCTCGTCCGTTGCTTTTTTCCACAGGATCGCAGCGCATCCCTCGGGGCTGATCACGCTGTACCACGCGTGCTCCAGCATCGCCACCCGGTCCGCGACCGCGATTCCGAGCGCGCCCCCCGACCCGCCCTCTCCGATCACGATGCTCACGATGGGCGTCTGCAGCCGGCTCATCTCCCGCAGGTTCACCGCGATCGCTTCGGCCTGCCCGCGCTGCTCGGCTCCGACCCCGGGGTACGCGCCGGGAGTGTCCACCAGCGTCACGATCGGCAGCCCGAACTTCTCCGCAAGCTTCATCTTCGCCATCGCCTTGCGGTACCCCTCCGGGTGGGCGCACCCGAAGTTGCACGCCAGCTTCTCTGTCGTGTCGCGCCCCTTGTGGTGCCCGATCATCATGCACTTGATCGACCCGATCCGCGCAAAGCCCGTCACGATCGCCGGGTCGTCGCCGAAGCGCCGGTCCCCGTGCAGCTCGCTGAACTCCTTGCAGATCATCGACACGTAATCGCGGAACTGGGGCCGGCGCGGATGCCGCGCAACCCGCACGGTGTCCCACGGAGAGAGCGATGAATACACCTTGCGGAGCGCCTGCTGATGCTGCCGGCGAAGCGCGGCCAGCTCCTTCTCGGCGTCGGCGGGCTCAAGGGCGGCCCCCCGCGGCGTCTTGCCCGCGAGCGCCGCCTCGATCGCCCCGATCTTGCTCTCGAGCTCCAGGAGCGGCTTCTCGCACTCCAGGTTGTACATGAACGCCATCGTGCGGCGCCTCCTTGGGTGACCGGTCCATTTTACGCCGGCGCCCCGGTCCCGCACACTCGCCGCTGTACCCTTCGTCGATGCACCCAGCCATGCTCGTCTCGATCGGCGGCGGCACCATGGCCCACGCGCTCATCGCCGGGTCGCTCGCCGCACGCGCCCTCACGCCCGAACAGTGCGCCGTCGCCGAGCCGGACGAGGCCCGCCGGGCCCGCGTCGCCGCGCTGGGCGTGCCGGTCGTCCCGGACGCGGCCGCGCTGTCCCGCTTCATGGACGCCTCCACGCAGGTGCTGCTCGCCGTCAAGCCGCAGTCGCTGGAGGACGTGGCGTCAGTCGCCGCACCCTTGAACCTCCCCGCGCGCGTCCTCATCTCGATCCTCGCCGGCACCACAAGCCACCGGCTCGCCCGGTCGCTGGGCTCGCAGCGCATCATCCGCGTCATGCCCAACACGCCCGCTCAGGTCGGCGCGGGCTGCGCCGCCGTCGCCCTCGCGGGCGCCGCCCGCCCCGGCGACGAGGGCCTCGCCATGCGCATCCTCTCGGCGTGCTGCCCCGTCGTCGAACGCATCGACGAGTCGCTGATGGACGCCTTCACGGCGCTCGCCGGCTCCGGGCCCGCGTACGTCTACTACCTTGCCGAGGCGATGGAACTCGCCGCGTCTCAGATGGGCTTCGACTCCGCCCAGGCCCGCCGCTTCACCCGGCAGGTCATCGCCGGGGCCGCGCGCCTCATGGAGCGGTCCGCCGAACGCAACCCCGCCGACCTCCGCGCCGACGTCACCAGCAAAGGCGGCACCACCGAGGCCGCCTGTCGCACTCTCGATCTCGCGTCCACGCGCGACAGCCTCGTTCGCGCCATCCTCGCCGCTCGCGACCGCGGCGCCGAACTGGCCAGACTCTAGCGCTTCGCCGCGCGGAGCATCGCCAGCAGCACGTCCAGCGAGTCCGCATCAGCGGCCCGCTTGTCGCGCCGCCACCGGCTGATCCGCGGAAAGCGCAGCGCCACCCCCGAGCGGTGCCGCCCGCTCTCCTGAACGCCCTCGAACGCCAGTTCGAAGACCAACTCGGGCCGCACGATGCGGACCGGCCCCCGTCGCTCGATCGTCGCGCCCCGCAGCAGCGCATCGACCGCCAGGATCTCCTCGTCCGTCAGCCCCGAGTACGCCTTGGCGATCGGCACCAGCTCCCCCGCGCGCCACACCGAGAACGTGTAGTCCGTCAGCAGCGACGCCCGCTTGCCCGTCCCCCGCTGCGCGCCCGTGAGGACCGCGTCGATGGTGAGCGGCTCGATCTTCCATTTCCACCAGTCGCCGCGCGTCCGCCCCACGCCGTATCGCGACCCGATGCGCTTGAGCATCAGGCCTTCCACCATCTTGTCCCGCGACCCCGCCCGGTGCTTGCCAAGCTCGTCCCAAGTTGCGCCCTCTACCAGCGGCGACACGAGCACGTGCGGTTCGGGCACGCGCTCCACGAGCGCCTCCAGCCTCGCCCGCCGCTCCTCGAAAGGAACCGCCCGCTGATCCGTCCCTTCCAACTCCAGCAGGTCGTACGCCATGAAGATGACCGGCACATCAGGAAACAGTGAAGGGATCACGCCCACACGGTTCAGTCGCCGTTGCAGCGCCGCGAACCCCAGCGGCGCCCCTCGCTCCCACGCCAGCACCTCCCCGTCGAGCACCGTCCCCACCGGAAACTCCCGGGCCGCGGCGACAAGCTCCGGGAACGCCCCGGATGCGATTTCCTCCCCCCGCGTCCACAGAACCGCGGTCGACGGCCCGGGCGCTGCGCCCCTGTGAATCAGCTGCGCGCGGATCCCGTCCCACTTCCACTCCGCCAGCCACTCCGCGCGCTCGCCGAGCGTTTCGGGCGGATCGTCGAGCTGCGACGCGAGGAAGAACGGGTAAGGCCGCGCCGGATCGTCCGCCGCCCCCGCCGGGCTCATCAGTGCGGCGAGGTCCTGAGCAGTCGGGAGCCAGCTGCCCAGCAGCCGATGCTCCATCAGCGCCGGTTCAATCTCCGCCACCCGCGCCAGCGCCCGCACGACCAACCGGCGCGCCGCCCCGACGCGGAACGATCCCGAGATCAGCTTGTGAAGGATGTACCGCTGCCGGGGCTCCAGCTCCTGCCACAGCCGCACGATCAGCCCGCGCTTCTGGGGCTCCGCCATCGACGCCAGCGGCGCAACGAACTCGTTGATCACGCGGTGCAGCGGGTACTCGACCGCCCGGCCCGTCCCCGCCTCGTCGCACCGGGGCAGAAGCAGCGCGATCGTCTCCGACAGATCCCCGACCGCGTCGTAGCACTCATCGATCAGCCACGCGGGAAGCCCCGTGTGCTCCGCGGCCCAGTCGCGCAGCTGCCGCGGGCTCACCCCGCGACGCGGTCGGCGCCCCGTCAGCAGCGCGAGAGCCCACGCGGCGTCCGCCGGCGGCGCCTCTCGGAAGTACGCCTCCAGCGCCGCCTCCTTCTCCGACGTGCGCGTCGTCGCGTCCAGCTCGTCGTACAAACGCGTGAAGCGCTTCACGTCGATCCGCCTTCCGCCCCGTCGAGCGCGCCCCGCTCATCCGCACCGCCGCCCGCCGCCCCGTCAAGGAGTTCCGCGCCCGAGTCCGGCTCCGCCTCCGCCGCCGCCTCATCCGGCGCCTCCCCGACCCAGCGCGTCTCGATCGTGAACGTTCGCTTCCCCCGCTCGCTAAGCCACTGGGCCAGCGTCTGCGAGTACCCGTGCGTGACCCCGACGATGCTTGCGCCGCTCGACTCCACCGACTGCAGCAGACCCGGCCAGTCCGCGTGATCCGACAGCACGAATCCACGGTCGATCGCGCGCCGCCGCCGCGTGCCGCGCACGGTCGCCCAGCCGGACGCCACCGCGTCCGACACCGGCGCAAACTTGCGGAGCCAGGGGGTGTGCTGCGCCGCCTGCGGCGCGATGACCATCGCCCGCCCGCGGAACCGCTTCGCTTCGTCGAGCCCCGCGTGCTTCACGTGCGCGAACGCGTGCCCCGCCGCCGCATACGCCGGCAGCAGCTTCGTGATCGCCCCGTGCACCAGCACGGGCCCGATGGAGGGGTCGAGCCCCGCCAGCAGCCGCTGCGCCTTCCCCAGCGCGTAGGCGTAGATCATCGAAGTTCGGCCGCGCTCGATGTTCTGCCGCCACCACGAGTTGATCTCATCGAACACTTCCGCCGGATCACACCACCGGAAGATCGGCAGCCCGAACGTCGACTCCGTGATGAACGCGTCGCACGCCACGGGCTCGAACGGCTCGGCCGTCGGATCGCGCTGCAGCTTGTAATCGCCCGAGATCACGACCCGCCGCACGGGCTCCCACGGCTCCGTCCCCGCGAAGCGCAGGCCGATCCCCCGTTGAGATTCCAGCAGCACCTGCGCCGAGCCCAGCACGTGCCCCGCCGGGTGCAGCGACACGCGCACGTCGCCGATCGTCACCGCCTCGCCGTACGCCAGCGGCTGTGTCGGCAGCTCCGCGCCGTAGCGCGCCTTGAGAACCGGCGCGCACGTGGTTGAGCAGATGTACGCCTTGTGTCCCCAGTGCGCATGATCCGTGTGCGCGTGCGTCACGACGGCTCGTTCCACCGGCCGCCACGGGTCGATGTGAAAGCCCGGCCCCCGCCCCGGCGCGCAGAACACGCCGGCTTCCCCCACACCCAGCACAGGGCCGCCGGATGGGCGCGCGATGGCTCAGCTCCCTCCCGCCGCGGGCTCCGCCGGCGCTCCCGACGCCGGAGCCGCCGACCGCAGCCGGTACACCGCCTTCGTGTGATCGCACGAGAAGAACACCGACCCGTCCGGCGCCTGCACGCAGTCGACCGGACGCGCGAGGATGTCCCCGCGCGCCGACAGCGTCCGCACCAGCGTCAGCGCGCCGAAGGGCTTGCCCGTCTCCCTGTCGAACAGCACGCGCACCACCTCGTACCCCGCCTTCTCCGTCCGGTTCCACGAGCCGCGGCAGGCGACGATCGCGTCGCCCCCGTGATCAGCCGGGAACGCCCCCGTGCGCGCGTTCAGTTCGGGCTCAATGAAGCAGAACGCGTTCGCCGCCGCGTGCGCCGGGAAGCACCACTCGGGAACGATCGTCCGCGCCGCCAGGTCCACGATGTCGGGCCGCTCCGCAAACTCCGGCCGCGGCACGCGCAGACCCGTCAGAAACGGATGCCCGTAGAAGCCGCCCTCCACGTACCGGTTGAACTCATCCGGCGGGTTGTAGTCCGTGATGGGCTGCCGCCGACCCGGCCGCTCGTCGTACGCCACGCCAAAGTTGTCCGACCCGTGGTCGACGCCCCAGATCTCCTCCGTGCCGGGGCGGAAGCGCAGCTTCTCCGTGTTGCGGACCCCCGACGCAAAGAGCGTCTTCCCCGACCCGTCGAGGTTGAAACGGAAGATCTTCTGGCGGTCCGTCCCGCTCTCGTCGCTGATGTTGCCCGAGTCGCCGATGCCCGTGTAGTAGTGCCGATCGGTCACGAGGATGCTGCGCCACCAGTGGTTGCCCCCCTGCGGCATGTCGCCCGTGTCCGTGACCTGCTGCAGATCGTCGTGCGCCCCGTCCCCGTCGCGGTCCCGCGCCTTCCACACCAGCCCCGACGTCGTGAACCACATCCAGCCGTTGTGAAAGTGCAGCCCGTGCACGGACTGCATATTGCGCACGAACGCGCCCCGCGTCTCGTACCACCCGTCGGCGTTCTCGTCCCGCAGCGTCACGATCGTCCCGCCGGGGCTCGACACGTACAGCGTCCCGCGATCATCGAACTCCATGAACCGTGCGGCCTCGATATCGCTCGCGACCCGCGTCACGACGTACCCGGGCCGGACCCAGAATTCAGGCGTCGCCTGCAGCCGCCCCAGATCGAAGCCCTCGGCCCCGTCCCGCTGCGCCTGTGCCCCCGGCGCACCCTCGGCCGCAGGCCCGACCTGCGCCACGACCACGCACACCCACACCGCCAGCACGTCCAGCATCGCGACAGCTCCCTTTGCGTCCAGCACAGAGCGTAGCCCCGGCGCGGAAACCGGGCCGCCGCGCCCGCTCCCGCTCGCCCGGCGTGCTCGCACTTTCCGTTAGCATCCGCCTCCCCCATGGCGGCTTCGTGGTTCATCTCCGCGTCGCTCTGGATCTGGGCGACATCGACAGGATCGCAGCGCATGAACGAGCAATGGAACCCCGTGCCCGACGAGCGGGCGGTCGTGCCCGCGTCGGACGGGTCCGCCCGGTTCACCGTGCTGACGGACCGACTCATCCGCATGGAGTGGTCCGCCTCGGGCGTCTTTGAAGACCGCGCGTCACAGGCCTTCGTCAATCGCAGGCTCGATCCCCCACCCTTCCAAGTCGAACGCGCCGGCGGCTCGCTCCTCGTCCGGACCGACCGCCTCCGCCTCGAGTACCGCCCCGACGGCCGCCCCTTTCACGCCGGCAACCTTTCCGTCAGGCTCGGCGTGCGCGGCAACGCCGTCACGTGGACCCCCGGCGCCGACGACGCCGCGAACCTCGGCGGAACCGTCCGCACGCTCGACGGCGTCGACGGCTCGTGCTCCGTCGAACCGGGCATCCTCTCGCGCGATGGCTGGGCCGTCTGGGACGATTCCACAAGCCTCGTGCTCGATCCCGCCGCGGCTCCGGCGGGTCGCGATCTTCCTCACGTCGGCCCGTGGCCATGGGCCACCCGGCGCCGCGACGCAGCCGCCCTCGACTGGTACTTCTTCGGCTTCGGCCACGACTACAAGGCCGCCCTCCGCGACTTCACCCGCGTGGCCGGGCCCATCCCCCTCCCGCCGCGCTACGTCTTCGGCGTCTGGTGGAGCCGCTACTGGGAGTACTCCGACGAGGAGCTCAAGAAGCTCATCCACGAGTTCCGCGAGCATGACGTGCCCCTCGACGTCCTCGTCATCGACATGGACTGGCACCTCGATGGCTGGACGGGCTACACCTGGAACCCGAAGTTCTTCCCCGACCCCGAGGGCTTCCTCCGCTGGACCGATGAGCACGCACTCCAGATCACGCTCAACCTGCACCCGGCCGACGGCGTGGGCCGCCACGAAGCCGCCTTCGCCGACATCTGCCGCGACCTGGGCCTCGATCCCGGCGTCGCGGAGCGCGTCCCCTTCGACTGCACCGACCGCCGCTTCGTCGAGAGCTACTTCCGCCGGCTCCACTGGCCGCTCGAAAAGCAGGGCGTCGACTTCTGGTGGATGGACTGGCAGCAGGGCACGACCACGCGCATCGCCGGCCTCGACCCGCTCTGGTGGCTGAACTACCTGCACTGGGTCGACATGGAAGTCCGCCAGGACGACGCGCGCGACCCCTCGAACGCGCGCCGCGGCAGACGGCCGCTCATCTTCAGCCGCTGGGGAGGACTCGGCAACCACCGCTACCCCATCGGCTTCAGCGGCGACACCTACAGCACATGGGGCAGCCTCGCCTTCCAGCCCGCCTTCACCGCGCAGGCCGGCAACGTCGGCTACGCCTACTGGAGCCACGACATAGGCGGCCACCAGCCCGGCCCCGTCGAGCCCGAGCTCTACACGCGCTGGGTTCAATTCGCCGCCTTCAGCCCCGTCCTCCGCACCCACACCAGCAAGAACCCACTGGGCGAACGCCGCATCTGGGCCTTCGGCACGCGCGAGTTCAGCGTCATGCGCGAGTCCTTCAGGCTCCGCTACCGACTCCTCCCCTACATCTACACCGCCGCGCGCCGCTGCTACGACACCGCCCTGCCCCTCTGCCGCCCGCTCTACTACCACTGGCCCGCCCTCGACGGCGCCTATCACTGGCAGGGCCAGTACATGTTCGGCGACGACCTCCTCTGCGCCCCCGTCGCCACCCCCTCCGACCCCGTCAGCCGCGCCGCTCCCGCGCGCTGGTGGCTGCCGCCCGGCACCTGGACCAACTGGCACACCGGCGAGACCGTCGAGGGCCCCGCCGAGCAGGCCGCCCTCGTCCCCCTCGAGGACAACCTCATCTTCGCCCGCGGCGGCGCCGTCATCCCCACCATGCCCGCCGCTGTCCGCTGGTCGAGCGAGAAGCCCCTCGACCCCGTCGGCCTGATCGTCTGGCCCGGCGGCACCGTCGCCGCCCGCTTCCGCGACGAGGTCGGCTGCGGCGCCCTCTACGAAGACGACGGCGAGTCCGCCGGATACCAGTCCGACCAGTTCGCCCGCACCACGTTCGCCCTCCGCCGCACCGACGACCAGCTCATCCTCGACATCCACGCCGCCGAGGGCTCGTTCGACGGCATGCGCGACCAGCGGGGCTACGAGATCCGCTTCGTCGACCGCTGGCCCGCGCGCAGCGCCGCCGAGGACGGCCGCGAGCTACCCATGCTCTCGGGACCCGACCAATCCGGCCCCGGCTGGTGGTACGACCACGCCAAGCTCACCAACGTCGTCCGCCTCGCCCCCGCCTCCGTCCGCCGCCCCCGCAGCGTCCGCCTCACGCTCGACGGCCGGGACGAGTCGCCCCTCCGCGCGGGGCTGCACGGCACGCTCAAGCTCTACGACTCCCTCGCCGCCCTCCTCGGTCAGGACGCCCCCCCGCTGCTGCAGCGCGCCTCCCGGGGCGAGCTTCGCCGCGCCGCGATCGAAGCCCGGGGCGATGCCCAGTCGCTGCGCCCCTTCGACGCCGATTCGCGCTGGAAGCTCGCGGTGGATGTCTCGCGGTGCACCGCCCCCGCGGCGGCCCGATCCGAAGCCGTCGCCCGACTCCTGGGCGTGACCTCAAGCGTCGACATCCAGAGCGACCCCGCCGAGCCCGGCCGCGTCATCACCATCGCCCGCGCCGCCGGCATCGGTGACGCATCCGCCGCGCTCGAAGGGATCACGGGCGAACTGCGCATCGTCGCCCCCGCCTCGTGGAGCATCGTCGCGGGCGACTCCCACGCCGCCGGACCTCTGCAGGCCGAGGCGCTCGTCGCCCGCACCACATGGACCGCCGGCCTGCCGCTCCAGATCGCAGGCGTGCACGTCGACCTCGTCCTCCGCAAAGGCGCCGGCGAAGTCGTTCTTGCCTACCACGAGACTCTCCTCCCGTCGATCAACGCGTGGTATGTCGTGGGCCCCTGGGATTGCCCGGTCGAGCAGGCCATCGCCACGCGTTTCGGCCCCGAAGCCGCGGGCGAACTCGCCCCCGCCCCCACCGCCACCTACCCCCTCCAATCCGGCGCTCGCGCCGGCTGGAAGCGCGTCATGCGGCGCATCTCCGCGGGCGACGACCCCCGCCGCGAGTTCGTCGTCGATCTGCACGCCTGCTTCGGCAGCCGCCGCGACAACGCCGTCGCCTACGCCATGACCACCGTTCACGCGGACAAGCCCGTCACGGGCCGACTCGCCCTCGGCTCCGACGACGGTGTCATCGTCTGGGTCAACGGCCGGGAGATCCACCGCAACGACGTGCAGCGCGGCTACGGCAGCAAGCAGGACGCCGTGCCCATCAGCCTCGCTGCCGGCGAGAACACCATCCTCCTGAAGATCACCCAGGGCGCGGGCGCCTGGTGCTTCGGCGCACACCTGCTCGATGACGCCGGCGCACCGCTCCGCGGCGTCTCCATGCGCTGACAGACCGCACTCCCGCCCCCGATGGGCGCGGCATCGCCGCTCGTCTACGATCTCTCACGCCGTGACCACACCCTCAGCCAAGCCGGCGCTCCAGCCACTGGTCATCTCCGCTCCCTTCGGCAACTACATCCAGCCCGCGGGCTGCACCCCGACCCTCGGCACCTTCACCGCGGCCCGCCGCCCCGGCCGACTCTGGCGCATTCTCCGCACCGTCCGCTACTACCCGCGCCTGGGCGCATGGGTCAACAAGATCGGCCTCCGCAACCCCGGTATCGACTGGCTCGTCCGCCGCGCCGCGCAGGCCCCCGAGACCGTCCGCGACAAGCTCGTCTCCATCCACGGCTTCTGCGACGACGACTGGTGGACCCTGCTCGACAAAGCCGCCGCGCTCAAGCCCCTGGGCATCGAGCTCAACATGAGCTGCCCCAACGTCGGCCACGTCAACTGGCCCGACTCGCTCTTCGACCGCGCCGTCGCGACGGGCGTGCCCATCGTCGTCAAGCTCCCGCCCGTCAACTACCGCGAGATGTTCCAGTCCGCCCTGCAGGCGGGCGTCCGCGCCTTCCACTGCTGCAACACCATCCCCGTCCCCGCCGGCGGCGTCAGCGGCAAGCCCCTCAAGCCCGTCGCCATCCAGTGCATCCTCGACGTGCGCACGATCGCCGCCCGGCACGCGGACGCTCCCGCCCGCACGCAGCCCCACACCGCCGACCCGTCATCCCCCATCCCCGCGCCCGCCCCCGCCCCCGGCGTCCTCATCATCGGCGGCGGCGGGATCACCACTCCCCAGGACGTCGACGACTACGCCTCCGCGGGCGCCGATGTCTTCGCCGTGGGCACCAAAGTCTTCAACCCCGCCTATCTGCTCTCGCACTCAGGGCTGAACGACGTGCTCGCCCGGGCCCGCCACCACGCCGGCGCCGCGTCGACCCCGCGCTAACGAAACAAGCGGTGCGGGGGAGATTCGAACTCCCGAGACCCTTACGGGTCTGCTCGATTTCAAGTCGAGTACTTTCAACCGCTCAGTCACCGCACCAGCAACAAGTGATGGTAACCGGTGCGTCCGAGCCACTCGCCCCGGGAATGCGCCGCCGCCCCGGCCGCGCCGGCCCCTCAGTTCCACCCGCGCAGCACCTCGGCGATGTCCGCGAACGTCACGACGCCGTCGCAGTTGGCGTCGCCGCTCGGCCCTCCACCGCTCCAGTTCTGCAGCACCGCCGTGATGTCCTGGAAGTCAACCGCGCCGTCGGCGTTCGTATCACCCTGCGCCGTCAGTTGCACCGTGATGCTCAGCCGCGCCGCCAGACCCTCCAGGCCGATCTCCTTGCAGTAGAAGCTTGCGTACGACCCCGAGCCCGGCGCACAGCCCCCCGTGCCCCCCGATGCGGGCTGAAGCGATGTGACCATCAGTCGAAGCTGCCCGCCGTTGAGCGCCCGGCGGAGGTACCCCTGCACATCCGCCTCCACCACGTCGAGCACGAACGTCACGTCTCGATCCGCCGGCACCAGCGCCCCCGCCGCCAGCCCAGCGATCTGTCCCACCGCAAACGGCGAGGGATCGAATCCATCGCGCACATTGTTGGAGACATCGCGCTCCACCCCGCCCGCGTAGTCCGTCGCGAACGCGTGCCGGACGCCGGACTGAATCGCCGGGCCGAAAGGCGGCGCCGCCTGCGAGGGGGTGCCCTCGAAATAGCACGGAAACGCGTTGTTCGCCGGCGCGCTGTCCAGCGGACAGACCGTCCACCCGTTGCGGAACGCCGCCCCGTACAGCTCGATCGGCCGCCCCTGATCGGTGTCCGGCCCCGGGTACGACGTGCGCCCGTCGTACGTCGGGTCATACCGGAACGCGTTCTGCGTCGCCGTGGTCAGCGTCACCGTCACGCCCAGAATCCGATACCCGCAGAGCCCTCTTCCGGTGGGGATCTCCGACCGAAGATCCCACCCCAGCAACATCTGTCCGTCTCGCTGGTCGAAAGAAAGAGGAGGACACGCGTTCTCCTGCCCGATCGATCCGAACACCGACGCTGACTCGCGGAACCCCGGCGCGGAATCGAACGGGTACACCCACCGGTCCAGGTCCGGCGTCGCCACCTGGACCTGCAGCGGCGCCGCGGTCCCGATCGACACGCACCACGAACCGGCCAGCAGCACGAACAACGGTTTGACGCAGCAACGCATGACAAATATCCTTGGAGACTCGATCTCAACTATATCCAGCTTTCCGTCCCCACAAGAAAGAACGCCACAACTCCGCAATCCGCCCCCCGCGCCCGGAAATCCAGACAAGAATATCCACGAATGAGACGCGCGTTCTCCCTCATCGAGCTCCTGGTGGTCGTCGCGATCATCGGCGTGCTCCTGGGCATCCTCCTCCCGGTCCTGGGCAAGGCGCGGCAATGCGTCCTCATCACGGGCGAACTCTCCGCCGGCCGCCAGTTCGCCGCGGGTCTCGCCATGTACTCGAACGACTACGACGGCGCCGTGATGCCCGGCTTCGCCTCGGCGTCCATGGTCGCCTCGGGAACCGTCGTCGCCACCAACGACCGCGGCTCCCGCCTCGCGGGCCTCGAGGCCCAGCGCTACCCCTGGCGCCTCATGCCCTTCATCGAGAACGAGATCGACCTGCTCTACCGCGACCGCCGCCTCATGCAGGAGCAGCTCGCGGGAGCAACCTACGACTACGCCGCCTCCGTCGGTCCACGCTTCGGCATGAACCAGGCCTTCGTCGGCGGCAGCGGCGACGCCGACGGCACAGGCTTCGCCTTCCACTCCAGCCCCGCCATCCGCGCCCGCACCGAAGCCCGCTGGCCCCGAGGCTGGTTCCTCTCCCGCGTCGCCGACACCGCCCGACCCGCCGACCTGATCGCCTTCGCCTCCGCCTCGGGCGCAAGCCCGATAAACGGCCTCGCCATCGACGGCTTCTACAGAGTCACGCCACCGAGCTTCATCCGCCGCATGTGGTCGACCTCCAAACCCAACGAAAGCTCGCCTCCCACCGCAACCGGCAACGTATCCTTCCGCTTCGCGGGCAGGACCGTCGGCGCCATGCTCGACGGACACGCACAGACGCTCTCATGGGAAGAAGCACAGGACATGCGACGCTGGGCCCCTCGCGCTGACAGCCCGAGCTGGACCCTCCCGCCGCTCTGATCCACCACCGCTCACGCGCCCCAACCGCGGCGCCCAGGCGATTCGCACAGGTCGGACAGTCGGACAACCCGGACATGTGTGCGCGCTCGCCGTCGGCGGCGGCGAAGCGCGGAGCCATCCGCCGCTTCGAGAGAGAGAAGTCGACATGCTGATCCGTTCTGCTTGGGCCGCGGCCTCACTCGCCGCCGTCACGGGCGCCGCTCACGCGGCAGTCGCCCCCTTCACCGAGACCTTCAGCTCGGGCAACTCCGGCTGGACAGGCCCCGCCACCTGGAACTCGACCGGCGGTCCCGACGGCACGGGCGCCGTCTTCGCCGACACCAACGTCAACAACGCCGCCTTCGGCGTGCTCATCGCGCTCCGCGCCCAGGCCTCCTCCGGAGCCAGCGGCGGCGCATTCGTCGGCGACTGGACCGCGCCGGGACTCTCGCTGCGCTTCAGCGTTCGCCACAACGCCCCGGAGCCGATCAGCTTCGGCGCCCGGTTCGCGCTCGCACAGAACTTCCCCGGCGCCATCGGCCTCGACTTCGCCACCGTCGCGCCCAACACCTGGGGCACCGTGACCATCCCCATCACACCGAACTACCCGGGCTGGCTCAGCTTCGAGGGCAGCGACTTCAACACCATCATGTCCAGCGTCGCCAACCTCCAGCTTCTCTACGCGGTTCCACAGACGCTCAGCGGCACCGGAACTGTCGTCCGCGTCGAAGCCGACAACGTCAGCATCGTCCCCGCACCCGCCGTGATCGCGCTCGCCCCGGCCCTCGCGCTCCCCGCCCTGCGCCGCCGCCGCGCCTGAACCGCGGGCCGTTCCCGATCATCCCGAGCAGCCCCGTGCCGTCCGGCGCGGGGTTTTTTTCTGCCCGGCGGGCGCCGTCCTCACGCGTAGCTGTGCAGACCGCTGATCACGAAGTTGATGACGATCCAGTTGAACAGCATCACCGCGCACCCGATGATCGCCAGGATCGCCGTCCACAGCCCCTTGTCCCGCACCTTCAGCCGCACATGGACGAGCACGAGGAACACAATGAACGTGTTCAGCGCGAACACTTCCTTGGGGTCCCAGCCCCAGGGCCGCCCCCACGAGTGATCCGCCCAGATCGCTCCCATCACGATCCCCGCCCACAGCAGCACGAACGACAGCTCCATCAGCACCATCGTCGCGCCGTCGAACACCTCCCCGAGGCTGACGCGCCGGCCGCTCGCCAGCGGATCGCCCCGTTCATCCCCAATCTCCATCAGCGCCGCCGCCCCCCCGACCCGCGCATACTCCGCCGACCCGCCCATCGCGCGGTGCGCCAGGTACAGCCCCGCCGTGACCGCCGCCATCGCAATCAGCGCGTAGCTCGCGATGATCACGTTCGTGTGGATGTAGAGCCACAGGTCGTGCAGCACGGGCATCATGTTGTTAATGCTCGGGTTCAGCTCGGGGATGTAGTGCGCCGCCATCAGCGCGCACATCGACGCCCCCGCCCCGCCCAGCGCGAACAGGTTGCGCATGGGCGTCCGCCGGGCCGCGATCTCCAGCCCGATCACCGCCACCGCCCCCAGCCACACCGAGGTCGTCACCGCCTCGAACATGTTGGAGTTGGGCCACCGCCCCGACACGTACCACCGCCAGCCCAGCGCCAGGGTGTGCAGCGCGAACGCCACGCCGAACACCCCCATCCCCGCCCAGCGCGCCCGCTCCCACCGGTATACGACGCTCATGAGCAGCAGCACCATGCTCGTCAGATAGATCAGCCACACCCACGTCATGTTCGCCGAGCGGAAGTACCAGCTCTGCAGCGCCATCCGCGTCGCCTCGGGATAGATCCCCGGCGCCACCGAAGGCAGTTGCTCCGCCAGCCGAGCCACCGACGCGTTCACCATCGTCGCGTCCTTGGCCCGCCAGCCCGTCGCCAGCTCCAGCAGCGTCCGCTCCAGCGCCGACTTCAGCTCCGGGTCCAGGCCGCCCGCCGGCGCCTCCGCCGCCTCCAGCGTCGCCCCCGTCCGCCACAGCTCGCTCAGCGGGATCCAGGGCCGGTCCGCACGCCCCTGCGGATCAGGCACGATCCGCAGCAGCGACAGCAGCGTCTCGCGCCGCGCCAGCGCCCGCGCCCCCTCGACCGCGTCCACGTGCTTGGCCGTCCGCACCACGTCCTGCGCCCACCGGTTCATGAGCTCCGAGACCGCCGGATCGCGCAGATCGGGCTCCGACGCCAGCCCGTCCTCGATCAGCCGCCGGCCCCGCTCCTCGTCGAACCGGCCGGACCGCTGCAGCGCCGCCGCCACCTGCGCACGCATGTTCTTGTTCTTGATGAAGATGATCGGCGCCTCGGCGTACCGCTCGGGACGGATGATCATGTCCAGGTACGCAAAGTCCGCCGGCTGGCCCAGCGGCAGCTTCCGGCCGCTCACCGACGACAGGATCTCCTGCGCGAAAGAGTCGTACGACTTCAGCCGGCCCTCGTGCATCACCGCCGCCCGGTCCAGGGGCCGCAGGTCCACCGCCCGGATGAACTCCGCATCCTCGCCCTCAAGCTCGCGAGCCCCGCCCCGCAGCAGCGCCAGCGAGATCATCGCCGCGATGCTCAGCGCCAGCGCCGCCCCCGCAACGAACCACGCAACTCCGGACCGGTTCATGATCTGTTCTCTCCGGCGGCGCGCTCCGCAGAGGAACGCCCCGCCCCCGCACGATCCTCACGCTCCACGATCGCCGGCGGGCCGCCGTCGTCCATGATGGGAGTGTCCTCCAGGGGCGTGTAGCGCCGCCGCGGCAGACGACCCGCCTCGATGTCCGCCAGAACCGCCAGCCTCCGGCGGCGACGGATGATCGGCTTGATGTAGAACGCGTACACCATCCCCGCCACGCTGATGCAGCAGCCGATGAGCTGCGTGTACACCCCGTTGCGGTTCCCGATGCCCAGCCCCGTGAACGCCAGCCCCGCCGAGGCGATGTCGCCCGGCTCGCGCGCCGGCCGCGGCGCATCCCAGAACGCCTGGAAGTACCACAGCCCCGCGTAGTGCGCCGGGTCGTTCGTGCTGATCTCTACCGGCGCCGACAGCCCGCCCCCCTCCGTCTGGAACTTCAACACGCTGTTCCAGTCACGGATCGACGACACACGCCCCGTGAACCCCCCCACGTGCGTCGTCAGGTGGAAGTCATCCAGGACGACCGCGACCGGCAATTCGCGCCGCTCACGCCCCACGATCGTCTCCAGCACCCGGCCGTCGGGCAGACGCACCAGCTCAGGCTCGAAACGCGAGAGGATGTTCGCGCCGTCAAAGCCCGTATCGAAGCTGTAGCGATGCATCGGGATCCATCGCGTCTCGCTCCACGACCCGCTCGAAAACTCCACCCGCACCAGCGCGAACGACTGCATCGCGTCCGAATCCCGGTCGCGCTGATGCCGCGGCACGATCCGCGGCTTGACCTGCCGCTGCGCATCCGGGATGTACCGCCGAACGCTCACCTTCATTCCCGGAACCGCGTCCACCGAGTCGCCCGGCGCCACCGCCCGCTGCACCCGGCCGCCCGCGCCGTCGTCGTAGAACATCCGCAGACCGATCGGCGCCGGGCCCGCCACCAGCGCGATCGTCCCCGACGGTCGGCCGGGCCTGTACACCATCTCCACCCGCTCGTCGGGCGGGATCGGCTTCACAGGATCCTCCACCGACGCCGCCTCCGGGTTGTCGCGGTTCCGCGCCGGATCCTCGAACACCCACCGCGTGAACCGCTTGCCCGCCGGGTCCGACCAGTCCACCAGCAGCAGCGTGACCGTCCGCCCGTCCGCCAGCGGCAGACGGTCCTGCGCCGAGCGGATCCGGAACGAGAAGCCCGTGTCCCCCAGCGGCTCGAGCGGCCCCTCGCCCGACAGATCAGCGGGCCTGAACGACACCGTCCGCTCGAACGAAGAGCCCGGCACACGCAGGATCAGTTCGCGCGCCGCCGTGCTCGCGAACGCCGCCAGCTCGTCCTCGGACTTCACCCAGTCAAACGTCAGCTGCCCCTGATACGCCGAGCGGCGCATCGGATCGAGCGCCAGCAATCGCTGCGTCGCCGTCGCGCCGCCGGGCGCGGCCAGCTCCACCTCAACGTACGGATTGATCCCCGCCCCCCCCGACACGAACCCCTCCTGCATCACCGCATACCGCAGGAACCCGGTCACGCGCGTCGATACGTCCGCGAACGCCTCGCCGCTCCTCACCGCCGGCACATCCACGTCCAGCAGCGCGGGGCGGAACGGCGGGTCCGACTCCAGCCGAACGGTGGGCCACACGTCCGTCACGTTCGAGACATAGTCGTTGTACCGCGGCAGTCCCTCGATCGGCCGCTGCGCCCACTCCGCGCCCCCCTCGGCCCGCAGGTACACCGCCGCGGAATCCTTCAGCCAGAAATGACGCTGCGGCGCCGCCTCCAGAGAAAGCCGCAACGCCTCATCGATGATCGCACGCCCGCCGAACTCCGGCAGCTTGACTACGCGCCCCTTGCCGGGAATGACGTCCTCCGTGTGCTGCGGATACCCCGCCAGCAACTGCCGCATGAACTGCTGCGCCGGAGAACGCACCGACACCGTCACCGCGAACGCCCTCGTCCCCTCCAGACCCTCCGTCCGCAGCTCCCAGTTCGGGTCCACCGACACCACCTCGAACGAGTACTCACCCTCCGGCGTCGTCACCGCCGTCGCGTTGCCGGGCAGCGCCGCCATCCGCGCCGTGGGCACGCCCGGGATCTCGATGACGACTTCGCGCCGAATCACGGGCGCATCGCCCTCGAACTTCGTCCCGAAATAGACCACGCTCCCCACGCACAGCACGATGATCCCCGTGTGGATCATCCACACCCCGAGGTTCAGCACGCTCAGCCGGATCCGCCGCAGCGTCGCCACGATCATGTTCACGCACAGCAGCGCGATCAGCCCGTTGAAGAACGGCGTGTGGAACCACTCGAACTCCGTCAGCTCGAACATCGGCCACTGGCGGATCATCTCGTGCCGCCAGATCGCCGGGTTCAGGACGTTCCAGCTCCCGGGCCCCAGGTCCGGATACACGATCCCCGCCGAGCCAACGCTCGAATACACGAACAGCGCGATCATCGTCACGATCCCGAGGCGCACGCTCGCCAGCAGGTCGAGCAGCCGGCCCCCGATGCCGCGCGAAGGCAGCGGCGCAAACAGCGAAACCGAGTCTGCCAGATCCGCCGGGCCTGAGGTAGAAGACGGCTGTTTCATCGTGTGGGGAGGACCGCGCAAGGCTTGAAAAAGGCCAACGCCCCCGGCCCGGCATCGTACGCGCAGCCTGCGCGCCGCGTCGCGGCTGTATACTCGCGCCAGCCGCTTTTTGGCGACCATTTCCCGCGAGGATCCGACCGATGCCGCGTTCTTCTTCAAGCGATTCGACCAGTTCCCGCCGCCGGACGCAGGGCCCCGCTCAACCGGCTCAGTGGGCCGACGTGCACGCCCGCCTCGACGCCCTCGGAAGGAACCTCTGGTGGACGTGGAACCCCCACGCCCGCAGGCTCCTCGAATCGGTGGACCCCGCGCTCTGGCACGCCACACGCCACAACCCCATCGCCACCCTCGCCGGCATCGACGACGCCCGCGCGCACGCCATCGCCCAGGACCCCGTCTTCCTCGCGAACCTCGACCGCGCCGAGAAGGACCTCGATACCTATCTCCAGTCCAGGGGATGGTTCCACAGGACCGCGAAGGGCGCGCAGAAGAAACTCCTCGCCGCCTACTTCTGCATGGAGTACGGCCTGCACGAGTGCCTCCCCCTCTACGCCGGCGGCCTGGGCATCCTCGCCGCGGACCATCTCAAGAGCGCCAGCGACCTCGCCGTCCCCCTCGTCGCCGTGGGCGTCCTCTGGAAGCACGGCTATTACCGCCAGGAACTCACGGGCGAGGGCCGCACGCGCGTCACATATCCCACCAGCGACTTCGACCTGCTCCCCGTCGATGACACCGGCCGCGCCATCACCATCCCCATCGGCTCGTCAAAGGTCCGCGCCCGCATCTGGTGCCTCACCGTGGGCCGCGTCCCCCTCTACCTCCTCGACACCGACGTCCCCGAAAACTCGGACGCCGACCGCGCCCTCACTCATCACCTTTACAAGGGCGGCGATTCCGAGTACCGCGTGCGCCAGGAGATCCTCCTCGGAGTGGGCGGCCTGATCGCCCTCGACGAACTCGGCATCTCCCCCACCGTCACCCACCTGAACGAAGGCCACGCCGCCTTCGCCCCCCTCGAACGCGTCCGCAGGCTCGTCGCCCGAGGAGAGAAGTACGCCAAGGCCGTCGCACGCGTCCGCGCCACCTCCGTCTTCACCACGCACACCCCCGTCCCCGAAGGCAACGATCGCTTCGATCCCGCCCTCATCCGCAAGTACCTGGGCCACATGCCCGACGAGCTGGGCCTCTCCGGACACGACTTCCTCGCGCTGGGCCGCGAAGATCCCGCCGACACCGCCGAGCCCTTCTGCATGACCGTCCTCGCCCTCAAGCTCTCCGCACGCTGCAACGGCGTCGCCGAGCTCCACGGCGATACCTCTCGCCGCATGTGGATGAAGACCTACGGCGCGGCCAAGCCCGCCGCGGTGCCAATCGGGCACGTCACCAACGGCGTGCACCCCGAGAGCTGGATCGCCGACGAGGCCCGCCCCTTCTACGACCGCTTCCTCAAGCCCAAATGGCTCGGCGCCGGCCCCGCCGACGACTGGTGGAAGAACGCGCACCGTATCCCCGCCGCCGAGGTATGGAATCTCCGCCAGCTCCTCCGCCGCAAGATGATCGCCGAGCTTCGCTCGCGCCTCCGCGAGGAGATCATCGCCCGCCAGGGCGACGTCGATCAGCTCGTCGAGCTCTACGAAACCCTCGACGAGAACGCCCTGTCCATCGGCTTCGCACGCCGCTTCGCCACCTACAAGCGCGCCCCCCTCATTTTCAAGGACCCCAAGCGGCTCGCCCGCATCATGGGCGACGCCGATAGGCCCGTGCAGTTCATCTTCGCCGGCAAGGCCCACCCTCAGGACACCGCTGGCCAGGACTTCGTCAGACTCGTCTACGAGCACACCCGCAAGGCCCCCTTCAGAGGCCGCGTCTACCTCGTCCAGAACTACGACACTCACGTCGGCCGAATCCTCACCAGCGGCTGCGACGTCTGGCTCAACAACCCCGTCCGACCCATGGAAGCCAGCGGCACCAGCGGCATGAAGCCGCCCCTCAACCTCGGCATCAACTGCTCAATCCTCGACGGATGGTGGCCCGAGGGATACAACCGCAAGAACGGCTGGGCCCTGGGCGGTAAGCAGTTCCCCGAGAGCCGCGCCAAGCAGGACGCCTACGACGCGACCGCCATCTACGACACACTCGAAAAGAGCGTCATCCCGCTCTTCTACACCCGCGACCGCGCCGGCATCCCCAAGGGCTGGGTCAGAATGGCCGCCGAGAGCATGCGCAGCGTCTGCGCTCGCTTCAGCACCCACCGCATGGTCGCCGAGTACGTCCAGAACTATTACTGGACCTGAACCCCGCCGCAGCGATACGCCGGGCCGCCGCTCCGCCGCGAAAGTCATCCCGCCCCCGGGCTCGACTTCCAGGTCAGCCGGTGCTATCCTCTCGTCTCAAGCCGGTGGCCTCAGCCGCACTCTCTGCCCGATGACCTGTCCCCGATTGGGGCGTCGCACCCGGCCAGATCGTCCTGGGAATCTGCTGGCAGCGGGAACGGAATGTTCCGTCCCGCCGCACCCCAGTACGGCCTTCCTCCCCCAACTCCGTTTGGCAAGGAACGCCCGAATGTACGTCCGTCGTGGCTGCGCGCCGCGCTCGGTCTCTCGGAGATTGTCTCTCTATGCAGTTCGCTGACCTGAACCTCGCTCCCGCCATCCTCGAAACCCTCACCGCTGAGGGCTACACCACCCCCACCCCCATCCAGGCCAAGGCCATCCCGCCGATCCTCGAAGGCAAGGACGTCCTGGGCTGCGCCCAGACCGGCACCGGCAAGACCGCCGCCTTCGCCCTCCCCATCATCCAGACCCTCTCCTCGCAGCCCGTCGACAAGACCCGCCGCGGCCCCATCCTCCCCCGCGCGCTCATCCTCTCTCCTACGCGCGAGCTCGCAACGCAGATCGCCGAGTCCTTCGCCACCTACGGCAAGAGCACCCACCTCACCGGAGTCGTCATCTTCGGCGGCGTCTCGCAGTTCCATCAGGTCCGCTCGCTCCAGCGCGGCATCGACGTTCTCGTCGCGACGCCCGGCCGCCTCATGGACCTCATGCAGCAGGGCCACGTCAACCTCACCAACATCAGCGTCTTCGTCCTCGACGAGGCCGACCGCATGCTCGACATGGGGTTCATCGACCCCATCCGCCGCATCGCCGCCGCCCTCCCCGCCAAGCGCCAGACGCTCATGTTCTCCGCCACCATGCCCCGCGCCATCATGCACCTCGCCGACTCGCTGCTCCGCAGCCCCGTCAAGGTCTCCGTGACCCCGGTCGCCTCCGCCGCCACCACCGTCAGCCAGCACGTCTACATGGTCAGCCACAGCGGCAAGCAGTCGCTCCTCAAGCACATCGTCGAGTCCCGCGGCATCGAGCGCGCCATCGTCTTCACGCGAACCAAGCACGGCGCCGACCGCGTCACCCGCCGCCTCATCGAGAACGGCATCACCGCCGACGCCATCCACGGCAACAAGGCCCAGAACGCACGACAGCGGGCCCTCGACGCCTTCCGCACGGGGCGCTCCCGCGTCCTCGTCGCCACCGATGTCGCCGCCCGCGGCATCGACGTCGACGGCATCACCCACGTTTTCAACTTCGACATTCCTCACGAGCCCGAGTCGTATGTCCACCGCATCGGCCGCACGGGCCGCGCCGGTGCCTCGGGCATCGCCATCTCCTTCTGCGACCGTGAAGAGCTCGGCTCGCTCCGCGACATCGAGCGCCTCACCGGCAAGCGCGTGCAGATCATGACCGACGCGCCGGAGTTCGCCGCGGCGGTCCCCGCCGCCGTCGGGCAGCCCCGCGCAGCGCGACCGGTCGCCGCCGACGCGCCCGCCAAGGCCCCGCGCCACGACGCCCGACCGGGCCCCTCCGGCCGCCGGCCCGAGAACGCTCCCCCGCCGCGCTCCAAGAAGCCGCGTGGCCCGGGCTCCGACCGCCCCGACTCCTTCTCCGACGCGCCGGGCGAATCCCGCTCCTCCCGCGGCGCCGCCGCCCGAGATGAGCAGCGCCGCCCCCGTCCGGAGAAGCGCCCCCGCGCCGCCCACCCCCTCGCCCGCGATGAGCACGCCCCTCGCGGCTCGCATTCCTCAACCCATCCTCATCAGGGCGGCGGCCACTCTTCCCCCAAGCCCGGCGGCAACGGCCCGGGCAAAAAGCTCTTCGCCAAGCAGTCCTCGCGCCGCGGACGCTGATCCCCGCTCCCCGGGATACGCCCGCCGCATCGGGCATATCATCATCCCGTGACCCCGCCCGACGCTCCCCCCGGCGCAGCAGTCACGCTGCGAACACTCCGCGCCATGGCCCGCGAAGGCAAACCCTTCGCGGCTCTGACGTGCTACGACGCAACCACCGCCCGCTGGCTCGCCCGCGCGGGCCTTCACATCCTCCTCGTCGGAGACACCGCCGCCGAGATGGTCCTGGGCTTTCCCAGCACCATCCACGCCCCCCTCGATTTCATGGTCACGATCACCGCCGCCGTCAAACGCGGCGCCCCCTCCGCCTTCGTCATGGCGGACATGCCCTTCCTCTCCTACACCGTCGACGACGCCGCCGCCATCACGAACGCCGGCCGCTTCATGGTCGAGGGTCTCGCCGACTGCGTGAAGCTCGAGGCGACCGCCGCCCACGCCCCGCTCGTCGAGAAACTCACCCGCGCCGGAATCCCCGTCTGCGCCCACGTCGGATCCCGCCCCCAGCAGGCGGGCCTCTCGGGCGGATACGCCGCCGCCGGCCGAACCCCCAGCGAGGCCACCGCCGTCGTCGAGGACGCCGTCGCCCTCGAACGCGCCGGCGCCGTCCTCCTGCTCGTCGAAGCCGTGCCGGAAGAGGTCACCCGGCGCATCCTTGAGGAGACCAGCGTTCCCCTGATCGGCATCGGCGCGGGCCAGGCCTGCCACGGCCAGGTGCTCGTCCTCCAGGATCTCCTAGGAATGACCGACCGACCGCCCGTCTTCGCCCCGGCCATCGCCCAGCTCGGCGCCGCCCTCCAGCAGGCCGGCCAGGAATGGGTCCGCCTCGTCGCCGAAAGACGCGTCAGGGGCCACCGCTTCGAGATGCGGGGCGAAAAGCCCGCCCGCGCGGGGCAGCCGGGCGCCACCTCCCCGGTAGAACAATCACAGTTGCAACAAGGATCTTCCGCCCCACGCCCCTCCTGAAACCGGACCCGACCCTTTCCGCGAAACCGTCTGAACAGGCCGCTCGCCACGGCGCGTGCCATCCCGCACACCGACCGTGCCCGGCCAAGACAGGAGCCCGCATGCGCAGGTTCGTTTCCTTCGGCCCTTCGATCGTCGTCCTCGCCGCAGTGCTCGCGGTCCTCGCCCTCGGGCCCGCCGCCGTCCAGCGCATGCACCTCGCCGGCATCGCCGCACGAGTCCAGCTCGCCCAGGCAAGGCTCGACGACTCCGACCCCATGCTCGACCGCCTGAACCAGGCGACCCGCGACGTCGCCGACTCCGTCCTCCCCGGAGTCGTCCACATACAGGTCCGCGGCGCCGCCCGACGCGCAGACCCCGACGCACAGGGCGCCGAGCGACGCTTCTCCGTCCCCCGCGGCTCCGGCGCCGGATGGTTCTTCAACTCCGACGGCCTCATCATCACCAACGCCCACGTCGTCGAAGACGCCGACGTCATCCGCGTCGAGACCTACGACGGCCGCGTCCGCGAAGCCGAGGTCGTCGGCGTAGACCCACGCACCGACATCGCCGTCATCAAGGTCGACAACGTCCCCGGCATCACGCCGCCCCGCAGAGCCTCCGGCGAACCCATCTACATCGGAGACCGCGTCTTCGCCTTCGGATCACCCTTCGGCATCAAGTTCTCCATGAGCCAGGGAATCGTCTCAGGCGTCGGCCGAGGAGAGGCGGCCAGCCTCGTCGGCATGCGCGGCGGCTACACCAACTTCATCCAGACCGACGCCGCCATGAACCCCGGAAACTCCGGCGGACCGCTCGTCGACATCCGCGGCCGCGTCATCGGAATGAGCAGCGCCATCGCCAACAACGTCGAGTTCAGCTTCGACGACGCCGCACCGCAGGGACAGAGCGCCGGCATCGGCTTCGCCATCCCCATCCAGACCATCGAGACCGTCGCAAGCCAGCTCATCGACTCCGGATTCGTCATCCGCGGCTACCTCGGCATCCAGATGGAAACCTACAGGCCCGACCCCCAGGCCGTCGGAACCCCCACCGCGTGGGACGGCTCCGGCGCCGAAGTCACTTTCGTCCGCGAGGGACACCCCGCCGCCAAGGCCGGCCTCCGCGCGGGCGACGTCATCACCCGCGTCTTCGACGAGCGCTGCCGCGACTCAGACACCATCCGTTCCATCGTCAGCACCCGGACCCCCGGCACGCTCGTCCCGCTCACCGTCTGGCGCGCCGGCCAGGAGACCCAGGTCCCCGTACGCATTGGCGCCGCCTACTTCGGCCGCGACGGCTCCGAGCGAATCGACCTCATCTACATCGAAGGCAGCGAGTCCATGTCCATCGACGACATCCGTGCCCGCGTCAAGGGCCCCGCCGGCGCCGAACGCGTCGACTGAACGCGCTCACCCCCCCCGCCCCACCGTTAGCCCCCCGCCCGCCCTCACCGCCCGACCGCCCGCAGCCGCACCGTCACCTTCGTGTTCATAGGCGGCACTCGCCGCGCATCGGCGATCCACTCGGGCTCCTGCACCTGCGAGTCGGGGCTGATCACCAGCGGCCACGCGATCACTTCCGTCCCGAAGCTCGTCAGACCGATCAGCGTCCCCGAGCCGTCCGCCTCGTACACCTCGCGCCCCTGCCGCTGCATCATCAGCGACCCTGCGAACACCCAGGGACCCTCGGGCCAGGGCTCGTTCGTCCGCGCATTCACGATCCACTGCGAAGGCCGGTCCACCCGCTTCGCCCCGTCTCGATCCACGTACTCAAGCTCGATCGCCAGCTCGGCTCCCTCCGGAGCCACGGGCACCATCTTCGTGCCCTCCTGGCGCCACGTCGCGGGCTTGCCGGGCTCCACCCCGATCGCCAGCAGCGCCGCGTGGACATGCGAGGGTTTCGCCGACGTGACGATCAGCGTCTCGTGCTCCTTCGTGTCCGGGATGCACGTCAGCACTTCGAGGTACACGCGCGGCGCCCGCGGATCATCCAGTCGGATCGGCACGGTCCCGTCAAACTCGACCGTCCGCGCCGCTGCATCGATGCGCACGTGCGGGAACACCGCCCCCCCGCCCTCGACGTTCTCTTTCGCCGCCGGACTCGCCGGCCCATCAGAGGGACCCGCAGCGCCCAACGACAGCAACACCGCGGCTATCCAGCCAGCACCGTTGATCATCTGCGCAGTCTAGGAACAGAGCGGCCGCGCCGCCCCTGTCCCCGCCCTGCGAGCGCGACCGGGCTTCAGCCCTCGCCGCCCTCGACGTGGTGCATGCCGCGACGGCGGTCGCGCAGGCGCCGCGACTTGCCCGTCCGCTCACGCAGGTAGTAGAGCTTCGCGCGCCGCGCATCGCCCCGGCGCAGGACCTCGAACTTGGCGATCCGCGGCGAGTTGATGGGGAACACGCGCTCGACACCTTCATTGTCCACGATGCGCCGCACCGTGATCATGTCAGTGATCCCGCGACCGGCCCGCGCGATCAGCACGCCCTGGAACTGCTGGATGCGCTCCTTGTCGCCCTCGATGATCCGCACGTGCACAGACACCGTGTCACCGATGTCCATGCGCGGAACATCCGTCTTCAGCTGCGACGCCGAGACGCTCTCAAGGATCTGCTGCTGGCCGTGAGGCTTGGTTTCAGACTGCGACATGGCGGGCGTTCCGTTCGGGATCTGTCAGAAATGAAGGGAAGAGAGTATATCCCCCCCCGGCCGATTTGTCACGGTGGCAAAAGGTCGGGCCGCCGGGCCCGCGTCCGGACGAGCATCTGCTCCAGCCGCCACCGGGCCACAAGCTCGTGATTCCCGCTCAGCAGCATCTCGGGCACCTCGATTCCCTCCCACACTCTGGGCCGCGTGTAATGCGGGCAGTCCAGCAGCGGCGCCCCGCCGGGCCCCCTGGGGGCGAAGGAATCCTCCGCCGCCGAATGCTCGTGCCCCAGCGCCCCGGGCAGCAGCCGCACCACCGCGTCCACCACCACCAGGGCCGGGATCTCGCCCCCCGACAGCACGTAATCCCCCACGCTGATCTCCCGCGGCCCGAGCCGCTCGACCACGCGCTCATCGATCCCCTCGTAGTGCCCCGCGATCAGCAGCAGCCGCGGCGCCCCCGCCAGTTCCTCCACGATCCGCTGCGACAGCCGCTCCCCCTGGGGCGTCAGCAGCACCCGCGTCGCCGCCGACGGGTCCAGTGCCTCGACGTGCGCCACGCAGTCCCACAACGGCTGGCACATCATGACCATCCCGGGCCCGCCCCCGAAAGGCCGGTCGTCAACCTTTTGATGCTTGTTGTCCGCGAACGCCCTGATGTCGTGCGAATGCCACGTCACCAGCCCCGCCGCGCGGGCCCGGCCCGTGATGCTCGCCGAGAGCACCGGCTCGAACATCTCCGGAAACAGCGAGAGGATGTCGATCCGCATCGGTGCGCCGGCCAGACGCCGCGGCGTGCAGCGCCCCGACCGCGACGCTCACCGCCCAGGGACGACTCAGCCTTCCTTCTTCTCTTCACCGCCAGCAGCGGCCGCGGCGGCCTCCGCCGCCTTCGCCTTCGCCGCGGCCTCGACCTTTCGCTTGATCCGCTGCGCACGAACGGCCTTCCACGCCTCAGCGTCGATCAGGCCGCGATTCGCCAGAATGTCGTTCACCGTGTCGCTCGGCTGCGCGCCGACCGACAGCCAGTACTTCACCCGCTCATCGTTCAGCTGCAGCTGCTTGCTCGGATCCTTCGCAACAGGGTCGTACCAGCCCAGCTCCTCCAGCACCTTGCCGTTGCGCGGCGCGCGCTTGTCGATCGCGTTGATGCGATAGAAAGGACGGTGGATGCGACCGAGGCGGCTCATGCGGATCCGAACCATCGAGACGACGCTCCAGAGGCCCTTGGACGGGCCGACAAAAAGATCTTCAGACGTCCAGCTTCGACCGGGTACCCACCGGCGAACGGAAGCCCAACAGTATACCCGACCCGATCACGCCTGCAACTGACACAACCCCGCTCCCTCGCCCCCAACCTGATCGGACCCCGTTCGGGATCCCCTCAAGGCCCTCCGCCCGGCAGCAGCGCCGTCACCGTCCGCACCCCCCACCCCGCCGCCGCTTCCGCCATCCCGAAAATCACGCCGCCCCCCTGCGTGAACAGCACCACCATCGCCACCAGGCTGATCATGGCCGCATTCGGATGGCTCACCAGCCGCGCAAACGCCGGCGACAGCCCCGCCAGGATCCGCGCGCCATCCAGCGGCGGCACCGGCAGCAAATTGAACGCGGCCAGACCCACGTTCAAGAACGCACCCGTGAAAAAGAACGCGAACACGTTCGTAAACAGCGGATCACCCACGGCCCGCGCGTACGTCGCCCACAGCGCCGCCAGAACCACCGCCACCGTCGCCAACAGCAGGTTCATCGCGGGCCCGGCCAGCGACACGATCACATCGCTCCACCGCCCCCGGAACCGCGACGGATTCACGGGCATCGCCCCCCATGCGATGCCGACCAGCGCGAACATCAGGAGGCTCAACCCACCCATGTGCACAAGCGGATTCCACGTCATGTGTCCGGTTGCGATCGGCGTGTCATCGCCCTCGCGGATCGCCGCCCAGCCGTGCGCCAGTTCGTGCAGCACGATCGAACCGATCACCCACACAATCCACGACGCAAGCATCGCGGGATTCTGACTCAAAAGATCAGCGACCCACCAGCCCATGCGACGATCGTAACCGTCCGCCGCCTCAGGGCCCCGTCGCGTTGAAGTTCTGCAGCACCGTCGTCAGATCCTCAAAGTTCACCTGCCCGCTGAGATTCCCGTCACCCCGCGCCGCCAGCACCAACGAGCGCAGCGTCTCCAGCGGCGTGGGCCCGCCCGTATCGACCCGCAGCCGCAGCGTGTACCCGCACGCCGCCAGCCCCGTCGTGTCCCACGCCGCCAGCAACGCGCCGTTCACCGCAGCGGTCCCGCTCGCGATGGTCGCCCAGGTCGACGAACCGCCCCCCGTGTACTCCAGCGTCCACGACCGCAGACCTGCCCCCGACGCAGTCCCCCGCACCTCCACCAGCCCCGATTCCACCGTGCAGGGCCCCGGCTCGCTGATCACCGCCTGCGCCGCAGCGAAAGGCACAAGCTGAAACCCATTGATCGCCCCGTGCAGGCTCGCCTTGTCGACCGTGACCGCAAGATTCCCGCCCGCGTGCACCACCGTGTGCTTCGCGTGCGTCGCACCCAGCGCGAAAGACCCGTTCGTCGGCGCCGCCGCCACCGTCTGCGCGACGCCGCCGATCGACACGCGCGTCGCCACTGTCCCGAACGTCGGCGCCGCCGCATAGCTGTACACGTCGTACGTCCCCGCCGGCAGATCCTGGAACGTGTACGTCAGCGGCCCGTCGATCCGGTCCGCGTCGTACACCAGCAGCGCATAGTCGCCACCCAGACCGATGTCGAAGCCGAACGAAGCCGGCGCGCTCGACCGCGACAGCCGCACGCCGCTCGCACCGCCGTCGGCCTGCGTCAGCGCGAATGGCCCCGTCCCGAACCCGACTCTGTTCCACGTCCCCGGCTGCCCCGACGCGGCGCCATACGCCGTCGACGGCGCGCCGGTCGCCGGATCGCCCGGGAACGGGAAGTCGATGTCCACGTTTATTGCCACCGGCGGCGGCGCAGGAGGAGGAGGCGCCGTGGCCGTCGTCATCACCGAAGGGTCGGGCGTGCCCGCGACCGTCCCGCTCGCGTTCGACGCCACCACCCGCCACCAGTACTGCGTCCCCTCGCTCAGCGCTCCCGCGGGAACCGCGTACGCCGTCCCCGTCACCACCGTGTCCAGAAGCACCGGCGCCGCAAACCCCGGCTCGTTGTCCACCATCAGGCGATACGACGTCGCGTTCGCCGATGCGCTCCACGAAACCGTGGGCGTCAGCGCCACGCCCGTCGCCCCGTTCGCCGGGGAAACCAGCGCAAAGCTCTGCGGCGGGGGCTCCACGAAAGGAACCACCTGGAAACCGTTCACAACACCGTTGATGCTCGCCTTGTCCACCACGATCGCCAGCGCCCCGCCGGGATGCACCACGTTGTGCCGCGCGTGCGTCGCCCCCAGCACGAACGTCTCCGTCGTCGGTGCGCTCGCCACCGTCTGCGGCTCGCCGTTGATCGTCACCCGCGTCGCCACCGTGCTCACCGTCGGCGCCGCGGCATACGTGAACACTGTGTACCGCCCCGCGGGCAGCCCCGCGATCGTGTACGTCAGCGGCCCGTCGATCCGGTCCGCGTCGTAAATCAGCCTCGCGTAATCGCCCGCTCCCCCGAGATCCAGGGTCAGCAGCGCGGGCGACACGCTCCGCGACATCGTCGCCCCGCTCGCGCTGCCGTCAAGAGCCTTCAGCGCGACGGGCCCGAGCCCGAAGCTCACGTTCGACCACACGCCCGCCTGCCCCCCCGCGCCCGCGAACGACGCCGCCGGCACGCCCGTCCCCGGCTCCCCGGGGAAGTTGAAGTCGACATCGATGTTCAGCCCGAAGGGCGTCTGCCCCGCCGCCGTCGCGCACGCCATCATCACGGCGTACGCCGACGCGACCACGCCCAGCCGATTAGCAAAGTGCAGCATGCTCTTTCCCGGCCTCCGTCGGCACGCACTCCGCCTCTGAGAGACGCGAGCCCCCCACCGCCGATTCATGACCGAAATCTAAGAACGCCCTCACCCCCGGACAAGCTTCATTTCACATTCCATGCTGCAAATCGCGACTATTTTTCGCGCCGCCCCCGACTCAAGGTAAGCGCAATCACGACAGCGCGCTCGTGCGCTGCGCCCTGTGCGCCGACATGCTCCAAATGCGCCGCTCGACTGGCCGTCCCGCGCCACGCGCCCGCGCGTCAGCGCACGCCCGCCGCGCGGCTCAGGGACACGTCGCGCCCCAGTTCGACAGCACCGACGTGATGTCGCCGAAGTTCACCGCGCCGCTCCCGTCCGCATCGCCGAAGCCGAAGGGCTCCGTCGCCGCGCCGTACGCCGTCAGCACCGCCGTGATGTCGCCGAAGTCGACCGCCCCGTTCCCGTCCGCGTCCCCGTCGCACGCCGGCGGCGGCGCATCGATGAACAGGTCGGCTGCGCTCTGGCCGAACCCCGTGTTCCCCGACCCGTCCCGCGCCACCACGCGCACGCGCCCCTGCGTCGTGTACGTCGTCGGCACAACCCACTCGAAGCTCCCGTCGTCCGACGTCGCGGACGCAATCACCGTCGGGAACGTCGCGCCCCCGTCCGTCGAGAGCAGGATGTCCACGTTCACAACGCCCACGTCGTCGTCCGTGCTCCAGGAGATCGTCGCCGACGCGCCGGGCGTCAGCGTCTCGGGGCCGCGCAGTGTGCGCAGGTACACCGTCGGGTTCGCTCCCCCCAGCGGCGCCGGCACGTGCATCACGATGCAGTGCATCACCCCCGCCAGCGTCACGATCGACTGGCAGTTCACCTGCCGCACCGTCTTCCCCGGGACCGCGCCCTGCCACGCCGCCAGCGCCGCGGCGTTCGAGGGCGCCACCGTCGCGTTCGTGTACGACGGGATCAGCACCAGGTCGTTGCACATCACCGCGTTCGTGTACGTGTAGTGCGTCCCGCCCACGCTGAACGCCGGCACCCGCGTCAGCGTCCACCCCGCCGAGGCCATCGAGGCCGCCGTCGCGTCGCAGATCTGATCCTGCGTCGAGCCCGGGTTCGAGGGCCAGTCCGAGACGATCACCGCCCGGTCCCCCACGATCTGCATCCACATGTCGATGTGCTGCGTCGAGTCGACGCTCGTCGGGAATGGCTGCGTCAGCGTCGTCTGCACGTTCTGGTAGTCCCGCCAGCGCTGGACGATCTGCGCCTCACTCAGGCCCGGGTTCTCGTTGTTGATGAGCCTCGTCGCCCACGAGTCGCCCAGGCCGCTCAGGTGATAGTTCCCGCCCCCGTGCACCAGCGGGATGTCGTACCCCGGCTGACGCCGCGCATTCGCCCAGAACACCGGGAGCGCGTCGTCGTTGGGCCGCGGCCGGTTGTACGTGTGATCCACGACCGCCCGCACCGACCCCTCGTAGATGTACCTGGGCCCGTAGTCGCGGATCCAGATCGTGTCTGTCGTCACCACGCTGAACTTCACGCGCTCCATGTTCGCCCCGCCGGAGGTCAGCGTCGTCGTCACGCTCGACTGCTCCGCCGCGCTGTCCACCATGATGTACGCGTCGGCGTTCCCCGTCGTCGTCACCTCGCGCACCATCGTCGTCAGGATCGTCGTGATCCCCGAGCTCGAGGGCTCCCACGCGAACATGATCCCCTGCGAGGGCTCATACTCGCCCGGACACCGCACGTCCGCACGCACCGCCGGCGGCCCGGCCCCGCGCTCCGCCGCCGTCAGCGGGAAACGCTCCACGTACGCCCGCTCCGCCGCCGTCAGCCCCCGCGGAATCGCCAGACCCTCGGGATACTCGAGGCCGCCCCCCTCGGCCACGACGGGCTCATCAGCCCGGCCGCTCGCCGACGCCGGCAGCGCCCCCGCGCACGCACCGCCGCCGAGCACACACACCGCCGCGCGGAAAAACCTCTTCATCGCAGCTCCTCTACATCAGGGCCGATCTCTCGCCGCTCAGGGACACGCCTGCTGCCAGTTGGCCAGCACCGCGCTGATGTCCGCGAAGTCGACGAACCCGTCGTTGTTCGCGTCGCCGTACCCCGCCGAGCCCGGGACGTAGACCGCCCCGAAGCTCGCCAAAACCGCGCCGATATCACCGAAGTCGCGGTCGCCGTCCCCGTCCGCGTCGCCCGCGCAGAACGGCGGAGGCGCCGTCACAAACTGCGACGGATTGGGCGTGCCGAACGTCGAACCCCCGCTGTTGTTCGCCGTCACCGTCCAGTAGTACGTCATCCCGTCCAGCAGCGTCCCCGCCGCCAGGCCGACCGACGTCCCGCCGGTCACCGTCTGGAACGCCACGGGCGGCGTGAACGACGGCTCGTTGTCCACGACCACCGTATAGCTCGACGCGCCCACCGAAGCCCCCCAGCTCAGCGTCGGGCCGTCAGAAACGTTCACAGCGTTGTTCGCCGGGCTCAGCAGCACGAACGCGCCCGGCGGTGGCGGCGGCGCCGTCACAAAGCTCGACACCGTGGGCGTTCCCACCGTCGACCCCGACGCGTTGCTCGCCGTCACACGCCAGTAATACGTCGTCAGATTCGTCAGCGTCGCGGCCGGAACGATCGCCGAAGTCGAACCCGTGCTCGTCTGATACACGAACGGCGCCGTCAGGCTCGGCTCATCGTCGATCACCACCGCATAGCTCGTCGCCGTCGCCGAACTCCCCCACAGCAGCGTCGGCGTCAGCCCTACCCCCGACGCGCCGTTCAGGGGCGAGGTGAGCGAGAACGCGCCGGGCGCCGCCGGCGGCGCGATCGTGAAGTTCGCGTTCGAGATGTCGAAGAAGATGTTCCCCAGCGCCCGCACGCGGATCCGCGCCTGCGTCGTCGCGACCGCCGGCAGCGTCACCGCCTCCGACCCGTCGTTCGGAGTCGAAGCGAGCAGCACCGTCGGGAACGTGTTGCCCCCGTCCGTCGAGAGCTCGATCGTCACGCTCGCGCAGCTCACCGGCGCCAGGTTCGTGTTCGCCACGTTCCACGTCACCGTCGTGCTCCCGCTCAACGACACCGCCGTGTTCGGCGCCGTCACCGTGAACGGCCCCGCGCTCGTCGTCACCGCCACGTCCATCGTGTCCGTGTTCACGCCGCCGCCGCCCGCCCGGTTGTCACGCACCGTGCAGCTGAAACGCAGCGTACGGTTCGTCGTGGGCAGCGCCTCGCCCTTCGCGAACGTGTTCGCGACCAGATTCTGCACCCTGGGGATGATCCGCGAGGCCGACGTCGAAGGCGGCCACGACCGGATGATCGGGTTGTTCCCCACGTCGGGGAACACGCCCCCCACGTTCGTCTGCGCCGCCGGCGTCACGATGTTCCGCTGCTCCCAGCAGAACGTCAGCGAGTCGCCGTTCGCGTCGCTGAAGCTCGTGGGCGTCAGGATAAAGGGTGTCGAGGCCGGGATCGTGAAGTTGGGCCCCGCGTCGATCAGCGGAACCGTGTTCCCGTTCCCCGTGTTCGCCGGGCAGCCCCCCGACGCCCCCGTGCTGTAGCTCAGGATCTCGTCGAAGCTGATGTTCACGAAATACCCGTCCGCGCTCGCCTGCGGAGCCGCCCGCACCTGCAGATCATCGCTCCCGCAGATCCCCGCGTACGACATGATCGTCGAGCCGCTCCCGGGCTCGAACGCCGTCGCCCCGTTGCGGTTCGCCGCGCACACCCCCGAGTTGAACGAGTGGTTCGCGCCGAACTGGTGACCCATCTCGTGCGCCACATAGTCCACATAGAACGCGTCGCCCGTCGGCGAGGGCAGCCCCGTCACCCCCTGCGCCTTCAGCCCAGCCCGGCACACGACCCCCAGCGACGCGATGCCCCCGCCGCCCGTCGAGAAGACGTGCCCTACGTCGTAGTTCGCGTTCCCGATGTTCGTGTCCAGGACCGACTGGTTCTGGCTGAGCATCGCCGGCCCGTTGCTGTTGCTGTAGGAGTCGCCCGTCGAGTTCGTGAAGATGATCGTGTTGTTGTTCGCGATCAGTTGCAGGCGGATCGCCAGCTCGCGCTCGTAGATCCCCGTCACGCGGTTGATCGCCGTCGTCACCGCCGCCAGCCCCAGCGCCTGCGTGCCCCCGTGGAAGTTCGTGTACTCGATCGTCGTCGCAACCGCCGTCCGGTACGTCTGCAGGAACGTCCCCGAGCGCAGCGCCGCCCGCGCCCCCCGCATCTCCAGCGGCGCGTTCATGCTCAGGGGCTTGCTCACCACGCACGTCCAGTCGTCGAACGCACGCTCGCGCAGATCAAGCTTGTCGTACACCGCATAGAACCCGACGTCCCCGCGCGAGTAAGGGTCGATGTAGAACGAACCCTCCGCCGACAGGATCTGCGCGTGAAACCCCTGCGGAGTCAGATCGAAACGCAGGGTCGCCGTCGGATCATCGATCCCCTGGCCCGCGTACGTGCGGATCTCCGGGAACCGCGCCGCCAACTCGGGCTCCATAACGGGAGACAACCAGAACTCAAACCGCTGGAACGTCCCGTCGGGCATCGGCAGCTGGATCACGCCGGGATCCGCCATCGCCTCGGGAGTGAACTCCAGCGGCGCATCCGCCAGCACCGCTTCCAGAACTCCCACGTCCAGCGCCGCGCCCTGGAAGAACAGCGGCCGCACCCAGGGCTCCGACCGCTGAGCTTCCGCCGTCGCCTCGCGCAGCGACCACATCCCGTCGTCGCTCTGCACCGCACCGCCCGCCCATGCCCCGCTCGAAACCAGCACGCCAGCGAGGGAAGCGATGCCGCTCAACAGCCCACGAACCCAGCCCATCTTCCCCTCACTTTCCATGGTCAACGGTGCCCGCCCGCGCCGCTGCATCGACGCCTCTGAAAGGGCACTTACGGGAGCATAACCCCGTTTATCCGCCATGACGGGAAAACACCCACCAGACCAAAAAATGACAGGGCCCGAACCGTGAGGTCCGGGCCCTGGCGTAGTGCTATTGGACGCGAAACGACGTTTCGCGGCTTAGCTGCGGACACAAGCGGGGTTGATTAGGCCTCGCCGTCGCCGTCGCCATCGCCGTCACCATCGCCGTCGCCGTCGCCGTCGCCATCGCCGTCGCCATCACCGCCGACCTCGGCGCCGATCGACTCGGCGGCGCTGTCGAAGGAGTTGCCGATGGCCTCGAGCGCGTCGCCGGTGAAGCCGCTGGCGTCGTCGCCGCCCTCGCCGATCGACTCGAGGTAGTCGGCCGCATCGTCCTCGTCGAGCAGACGCTCGATCTGACGGCGAGCCGAGGTCGACAGGCGGTTGGCCCGGTTGTCGGCCGACTCGCGCAGACGCTCGAGACGCTGGCTGGCGCGCTCGCGGAGAGTCTCGAGGCGGTCCTCGTCGTCGGTCTCGTCCAGACCGACGGTCTGGGCGCGGAAGTTGCGGGCCAGACGGTTCATCTTGAGGGAGGTCGTGTCGGCCAGATCCTCGAGGTTGTTCTGGGTCTGGACCAGCACGCGGTCGGCGCGCTGAATCGCGCGATCGTTGCTGCTCGACTGGGCCATCGTCGCCGAGCCGAACATCGAAACCGCCGTCGCGGCGAGGGCCGCCATCCAAGTCATCGAAAGCTTCATTCCGGTATCTCCTGGGTCAGTCTGGCGGGCCGGGGGTCCCGATCCTTTTCGAGCCCGCGCGCCGCACAATCTCATCGATAGTTCGCTTATGCTAACTGGAGAATTCGGTAGGGTGCAAGTCGCCCTCCCCTACCGATTGTGGACAAACGGTTCACGACTCGCCGTCGTCGTCGCCGTCCCCGTCTCCATCGCCGTCCCCGTCACCGTCGCCGCCGTCGTCGTCCTCCCCGCTGTCCGCCAGGGCGGCGAACAGCGTGTTGAGGCATTCAATATAGGCAGACCGCACCGTCTGGCGGCCCTCGGCGTCGGCCAAATCCAGCTCATCCAGCGCGTCCAGAGCCTCGGATTCCAAGTCCTCGTCGCGGTTGGCCAGCCGAACGATCCGCCGGAACGCATTCCGGGTCTCCGAACGGATGCTCGTCACGCCGCGGGCGTAAGCCCGGTTCGCCGCGGTGATCCCCTTGGTCACCTCGGACTCCAGACGGTCAATGTCGACCGTTTCGTCGTCCTCTTCGGCATCCTCAACGATCCCCTCGATGCGGTTCAGCGACGTCTGGCACGCGCGGTTCACCGCCGTCACGCCAGCCTCCGCCCGCGACTCGATCCGCTCCTGAGCCGATTCAAGAATGTCTGCGATGTCCTGCGCCAGCGTCATCGCCGGCGTCAACGCCAGCATCAGGCCGCCCGCCACCACGCCAATCAATCCCTTCAGCTGCATTGCGTCGGTCTCCGTGTGCGCTCACCGGTGAATCCCCTGGTCCGCGCGGACCAGGTTTTTCCCGGACGTTCATCCGCATGTACAAAGCTTTATCGATCGGGTACGCGAGCCGACGGCTCGACATATTCCCCCCCGCGGCCCAACCAGTCTCCGAAATAACCCAGCCGGAAGCAAGCCCGAGAACAAAGCGGCCCCTTACGCCGCCCCAACAGCCGCCCGCGCCGCAGGCTTCCCCGCACCGGGCTTCGCCTCGACCGAGATCCCAAGCTGCACCAGCGGCCCGTGAGGCTTGTCCGCCTCGATCCGCAGCCGCTCCGCCGCCTTGGGGCTCGCGTACGTGTTGAACACCATCGCCTTCATCGTCGCCCACAGCCCCCCGAACGACGCGAACGTGTGGTCCACCGCCGAGGGCTCGTACCCGCAGTGCACCATGCACTGCTGGCACTTCGGGTTCCCCGACGCCCGCCCGTACGCCTCCCACTCCGTCGTTTCCATCAGTTCCTTGAACGTGTCGACGTACCCGTCCTGCAGCAGATAGCACGGCTTCTGCCACCCGAAAATGCAGTAGGTCGGCAGCCCCCAGGGCGTGCACTCGTACTGCCGCCTGCCCATCAAGAACTCCAGGAACAGCGGCGACTGGTTGAATTTCCACCGCGATTTCCGGTTCGACAGCACCATCTCGAAAAAGTCGGTCGTCTTCTTCCGCTCACGCAGGAACGACTTCTGGTCCGGCGCCTTGGGATACGCGTACCCCGGCGAGACCATCACACCCTCGACCCCCAGGTCCATCATCTCGTCGAAGAACGCACGCAGCGAGTTCGGGTCCGCCCCCTCGAACACCGTTGTGTTCGTCGTCACGCGGAAACCCATCTCGACCGCCAGCCGGATCCCCTCCACCGCCTTCGCGTACGTCCCCTCCCGGCACACCGCAAAGTCGTGGTGCTCCTCCTGCCCGTCCATGTGCACGCTGAACGAGAGCTGCTTGCTGGGCTTGAACACTCCCTCCTCAAGCTTCTCCTTGAGCAGTAGCGCGTTCGTGCAGCAATAAACGTACTTCCCGCGCTGGATCAGCCCCTCGATGATCTCCGCGATCTGCGGGTGCAGCAGCGGCTCGCCCCCCGGAATCGCCACCACAGGCGTCCCGCACTCCTCCGCCGCCTTCCAGCACTGCTCCGGAGTCAGCTGACGCTTCAGAATGTGCGCCGGATACTGGATCTTCCCGCACCCGGCACACGCCAGATTGCACCGGAACAGCGGCTCAAGCTGCATCACCAGCGGATACCGCTTCACGCCGCGCAGCTTCTGCTTCAGCACGTACGTGGCAACCGTCCACATCTGGCTCAGGGGTACGCCCATCGGTCCTCCGTAAGTCGGGTGCATACTAACCGCTCGCCGCGAATCAGTCGCAGCCAGCCCCTCCGACTCCTCCACAATCCCGACCCGCCACGCCCCCGTCGCGCTCCGCCCGGACCGCCGAAGGCCCCCCGGTAGCCCCGGTAGAGTCGCCCGTATGCGGATCCTCGCCCTCGTCCCCCCAGGCACGAACTCGCGCAGCCAGTTCTCAGAGCTGCTCCGCGGCGCCCAGCTCGCCGGCCACGAAGTCCTCTTCGAAGACGTCACCCAGTTCGTCGCCGCCCACATCTCCCTCTCCAAGGCCTCCGCCGGCAAGCCGGACGAGCGCACCCTCCGCCACCAGAGCTCCTACGCACGCGCCGTCGAGCACACCTTCCGCGCACGCCGCTGCGACGTCCTCGCCGGCCTATGGAACGACCCCCTCCACATCCTCCCCTGGGTCCGCATCAGGGAAACAGGACAGATGCGCAGCTTCCTCCAGATGCTGGGCATCCCCATGATCCACTGGTGGCTCGACGCTCCCTTCTGGGCCTCGCAGGGGCGCAGCGTCGGCATGTTCGACCGCTCTGTCATGACCTGGCCCGGACACATCCACGTCGTCAACAACGAGGGCACCGCCGCCGAGATGCGCCGTATCCTCAACTTCTCCTCCGTCATCGCCCAGCCCTACGGTGTGGACGAAGCCACCTTCCGACCCTGGCCGGTCCCCCGCAAGATGTACGACCTCGCCATCAACACGGGCCCGGGCGACGCGCCCCCCACCGCCCGCATGCTCGCCGAGGTCGAGCGCCCAAACCCCGACATCGCGGGCATCCGCGCCGAGCAGGCCTGGACCGCACGCTCCGCGGTCCTCGAAGCGCTCCGCGCCTCCGACGAGGGCAAAGGACCGCCCGGCGAAGCGCTCGCCGATGCGCTCCTCGCCGAGCAGATGCGCGATCCCGACCGCCCCATGCTCGAAAAGTTCGACGCCGCCCGCGTCGCCGCCGGCTCGCCCGATTCGCTCATCGCCGCGCTCACCCAGAGCCCCCGCTCCGCACCGCTCTGGGCCGCCCTCACCGCCGGCCTCCGCCAGATCGACTCCTGGCAACGCGCCTTCACCGCCGCGTGGCTCTCCCGCCGCTTCAAGTGCGTGACCATCGGCAACGGCCAGGCCGCCGCCGCCCGACAGGGCTGGGACATCCGAGGCGACTCGCTGGGCGACGTCGGCTACCACGAGCTCAGCCTCTACTACAGCACCTCCCACGCCGCGCTCAACGTCATGCGCTATCAGGACGACGTGGGCCTGAACCCCAAGGTCCTCGAGATCGCCGCCTCGGGCTGCGTCCCCCTGCAGCGCTGGCGCGCCGGCATCGATCAGCTCTTCACCGAAGGCCGCGAGATCCTCACTTTCCGCACGCCCGACGAAGCGGCCGAAAAGCTCGCCTCCCTCCTCGCCGACCCCCCCCGCGCGCAGGCCATCTCCCGCGCCGCCGTCGAACGTGTCCGGTCCAGTCACACGTGGCAGACCCGCGCCGCCCAGCTCTTCTCTGCCGTCGAGAGCATCCTCCGCGAGCACCGCCTCCCCGCCGCACCCGCCTCCGCGCCCGACCCAACCGCATAACCCCGCCGACCCCGCTCCCTCCCCCGCCGGAGGGACGCGCGCCCGCCCCGGCCGCCTACCCCTCAACCGCCGCCCGCGAACCCCGCCCGACCCTCCCGCGTACTCCGCGCGTACGATCTCCACGGTCCCGCGGCCACCGCACGATGGCGGACACGCTCCACAGAACGGACGAGGAACTCGTCGAGGATTACCTCGACGGTGATGTCGGCGCGTTCCGACTCCTCATCGAGCGCCACCACGATTCGCTCCTCCGCTTCCTCTTCCGTCTCACGGGCAACCGCCAGACCGCCGAGGACGCCTTCCAGGACGCCTTCCTGCAGGTCCATCAGTCGCTCGAATCCTTCGATCGCACGCGCTCCTTCAAGCCCTGGCTCTTCACCATCGCCGCCAACAAGGCCCGCGACGCCCTCCGCAAGATCCAGCGCCGCTCCGCCATCTCCCTCTCCGCGCGCGCCTCCTCAGCCTCGGGCGACGAAGGCGACGCGCTCGTCGACCTCATGGCCATCAACCTGCCAGGACCCGACCTCCCGCTCGAAGAGCGCGAGCAGTCCCGACTCGTCCAGAGCGCCGTCGACGCCATGCCCCCACGCATGCGCGAGATCCTGCTCCTCGCCTACTTCCAGAGAATGAGCTACCAGCAGATCGCCGAGCAGCTCTCCATCCCCGTCGGCACCGTCAAATCCCGCCTCCACGCCGCCGTCGCCTCCTTCGCCAAGGCATGGGAGGCCCAGACCCGCGCCGAAAAGTCCGATTCCCGGACCAAGGCCGCGCGCGAACCCGGGACCTGACCCCCGCGTAGCACAACTGCCGCATGACCACCCCGCCCTCCGACCTCCCGAACGAACTCCACTCGCAGGGCTTCGCCTCCACCCTCGCCGGAGACGCCCTCGACCGCCTCATCGCCCGCCGCGCCGCCGAGGCCAACGGCCCGCCGCTCCCCGCCTCCCCCCTCACGCGTGAAGAACGCGCCATCGAATCGCTCCTCGCGCTCCTCGATGCGCCCCTCCCGGGCGGCATGCACCTCCTGGAGGACAACGGACCCGTCGCCGGCCCCTCCCGCTCGCTCCTCGTAGACGTCACCATGGCCCGCGTCCTCCGCGCTCGCGAGCAGGACCTCGCCGGCCGCATAGGCCGACCCCGCAGCCCCGACGCCCTCGCCGAAACCTCGGCCCTCGAAGTCGACGCCCACTTCTCCAGCCCCGACCTCGCCCCGCCCTCGGGCCCCGCACACTCCCGCGTCGCCGCTCTCCTGAGCCTGCTCGACGCCCGCGACCCCGACTCCGCCCCCGCCGACTGCGCCCGGCTCATCGACGCCACGCTCGCCAAGATCGATAGCGCCAGCGAGCATGCCCGCCGCCGCTTCCTCCTCTCCCCCGTCCGCGGCGAGTCCGCCGCCCCGCGCCCCGGCTGGCGCGTCGCCGACCTCGGCGCCATCGCCGCCGTCCTTCTCGTCGGCACATCGCTCCTCAGCCCCATGTTCAACCACGCCAGCGACGACGCGCGCCGCACCATGTGCGCCGCCAACCTGGGCCGCACCGCCGCCGGCTTCGCGATGTACGCCGCCGATCACCGCGGCGCCCTCCCCCAGCAGGCCGCCTCCTTCCTGGGCGGCACATGGTGGGACGTCGGCAACGCCCCCCGCTCACACTCAGCAAACCTCTACCTCCTCGTCAGCGGCGGCTACACCCCCATCGGCGCCCTCGCCTGCCCCGGCAATCAGCACGCGCCCGTCCTCCGCACCGACTTCTCAGCCACCGACTGGCGACGCCCCGAAGAAATCTCCTTCAGCTACCAGCTCCCCACCCCGGGCCGCCCCGGCTGGGCCCAGCTCGGCCGAACCGTCGTCCTCACCGACCGCTCCCCCATCATCGAGCGCGCCCGCCGCGGCGAGGCCTTCAACCCCCTCGCCTCCTCCCACAACCACGCCGGTCAGGGCCAGAACGTCCTCTTCGCCGACGGCTCCGTCGTCTTCTACACCCAGCCCGTCCTCGAATCGGGCGACAACATGTGGCTCCCCTCACTGATCCCGAACCCCTCCCGCTCACTCACCGGCCGCGAAACCCCCACCACGGATTCCGACGCATTCGTCGGCCCCTGACCGCCCGCGCCGGTTGCCAACCCGCGACGCGCCCCGTACACTCACCGACTCGACTTCTCGCGCTCCCGGGACGTCCCGCGAGCGCACGACATCATTCGCTCCGCTTCCCGCGAGATCGCCATGCCAAAGGTCAAAACTCACAAAGCACTTCTGAAGCGGATCCGCATCAGCAAGACCGGCAAGGTCAACCACAACAAGGCCGGCTACAAGCACCTCCGCTCCGCCAAGAGCCCCAAGCGAAAGCTCCGCCTCCGCGGCGGCAGCCTCGCCAGCACCCCCGACGCCAAGCGCCTCTCCAAGCTGCTCTTTATGAGGCTCCGTGGGCGCGATCAGCCCCGCTCCGCCATCAAGCGCAGCCCCTCACCGGCTCAGCGACGCGCCATGCGCGAAGCCGCCCGCGCCGCCGCGAAGACCGCCGCCTGAGTCCCCTCTCTCCCACCGTTCACACACCCTGTCTGCCGGGATCCAAGCGGGCATGAGCCCCCCCGTCAGGCCGAAGCAAAGCTGAGGAGTTGGTTCCATGCCCCGTGTTCGCATCGGTTCCGCACGCAAGCGCAAGCACAAGAGGCTTCTCCGCGAGGCCCGCGGCTACTTCGGCACAAAGAGCCGCCACCCGCAGCAGGCCAAGGTCGCGCTCATCAAGGCCGGACAGTACGCCTGGCGCGACCGCCGCCAACGCAAGCGCGACATGCGCCGACTCTGGATCACCCGCATCACCGCCGCCTGCCGGATGCGCGGCACGCGCTACTCCCTTTTCATGAACGGGCTCAAAATGGCCGGCATCATGCTCAACCGCAAAATGCTCAGCCAGGTCGCCATCGAAGACCCCGCAACCTTCGACACACTCGTCAAGTCCGCCGTCAAGGCCACCTCCGCCGTCCCGGCCCGCGGCTGATCACGCCTCTCATCCACGCGCATCTCAAGATCACACCCACGAGCCCCGATCCTCATCGGGGCTCGTTTGTTTTCCGCCCCGCGCTCACGCCCGCGCCAGGTGCGGCGCCAGCGAACGCACCAGCACCCCGGGCCTCAGCGAGGGCCGCACGAACGCACGCTCATCCATCCCAAGCGCCGCCGCCGCCGCCATATACCCGCTCCGCGCCGCCCCCTCCATCGTCGCGGGCCAACCCGTCTGCACGAAATCACCCGCCAGGATCACCGCCGACGCGCCCCGAGTCGTGGGCCGCAGCGCCTCAACCGCGGGCGTCGGCGCGAACGTCGCCAGCTTCTCCTTCACCGGCCGCGACGACAGAACCCGCGCACCCTCCGCCCCCGGGAAGCACGCCCCGATGTCATCCATCACGCGCCGCGTGATCTCCGTCTCGTCGAGCCCCATCCACTCTTCCGCCCCGCTGATCACCGCGTGCACCTGCTCGCCCGCCCCGTCCTTGCGGAACACCCACTGCGTGGGCCGCGCCACCAGCACCGCGCTGTGGAAAGGCAGCACCGCGCGGTCAAACCGCAGATGCACTCCGAGAATCGGGCTGTGCTCCACCCGGCTCATCGCCTCGAACCGCGCGTCCCGCGCCCGCACCTCCGCGTCCACCATCCGCGCCGCCCGCTCCGGCGGCACCGCGCAGATCACCGCGTCCGCCTCCAGCCGCTCGCCCGACCCGAGCGTCACGTCACGCTCGCCGATCCGTGCCACGCTCGCCCCAAGCCGCACGCAGCCGCCCGACGCCTCCACAGCCCGCTCCGCCGGGTCGTACAGCTCGACCAGCGGCACGCTCGACACACCCATCGCCGCCGCGTCCTTGTGCGCCAGGAACCCCTCCTGAAACACGTGCAGCGCCGACGCCGCGCTCACCCGCGCCGGCTCCAGATTGCACGCGCTCACCACCACCGGACACCAGAACTTCTCCACCGCCCCCGCCGGCTGCCGGTGGGCCGCGAGCCATTCCCCGAAGGTCCGCCCCTTCCACTCCTCACGCCGCGCCACCAGCGCCGCGTTCATCGCCACGCCGACCGCGAGCTTCTCCGCCGCCGTCAGGAACGACGCCGCCAGGAACGACGCCGAGAAATGTCCCGGCGCCGGCAGGGCCCCGGGCCGCATCACGCTCGTCCGCCCCCCCGCTTCCACCCAGTAGATCTCGCGCAGCCACCGGATCTTCTCCGCCACCCCCAGCCGCCGGCAGAAGTCCAGGTAGTTCGTGCAGCACCCCAGCGACACGTGCTGGCAGTTGTCGATCACCAGCCCCGTGCGCACGTCCTCGAAGCTCGTCGCCCGCCCCCCCAGCTTCTTCCGCGTCTCCAGCAGCGTCACCCGCGCGCCCGCCTCCGCGAGCACCAGCGCCGCCGCGATCCCCGCGACGCCGCCCCCCACCACGATCACGCTCATATCCCGCGACATCGCCGCCGCCCTCACCTTCGGCTCGCGGTCATCAGCACCGCATACAGCGGCGACGTCGCCGGCACGTGCGCGTTCACCCACGCCCGCGCGCACGCACGCAGCGCGATCCCAGCCTTGTGCGCCGACTGCAGACGGATCCGCCGGGCCCCCGCGATCCGCGAGGGCTCCCGCTCGATCACCGATAGCAGCCCCGAATAGATGCGCGTCATCGTCCGGATCGCCGCGAAGCACGCCGGATCGATCATCAGGTCCAGCGGCGCCGACGCCTCATACTCCCCGCGCGCCCACGCCGCGATCGACGCCGCCACCGGTCGGCACCGCTCGTCGTCGCTCCATCGCCGAAGGTCGTCCGCGCTCACGCCCGCCGCCGCCAGGTCCGCCGCCGGCAGATACACCCGACGCTCGTCGTAGTCCTGCGCAAAGTCGCGCAGGATGTTCGTCAGCTGGAACGCCGTGCCCCGCCGGATCGCCAGCTCCCGCGCCGCCGCACGCTCCGACTCATCCCGCAGACCCCAGATCTGCACGCACACCAGGCCCACCGTCGACGCCACCCGGTAGCAGTACTGCCGCAGCTCCTCGCGCGTCTCGCAGATCAGGACGGGCTTGCCCCCCGGCGCCGCCGCCGCGCGCAGCTCGTGCCGGAGGTCCGCGTCCAGGCCGTCCAGCATGTCCCGAAGATCCCGCGGATCGATCCCGTGCCGCCGCACCGTCTCCCGGAACGCCACCCACACGAACTCCCCCTCAGCCTCGCCCAGGTCCTCGCCCGCGATCATCCGCTCCGTGCACGCGCGGAACTCCGCCAGCCGCTCCCGCTTGTGCGCCGGATCCCCCGCCGCGTCCGCCTCGTCATCCGCCCGCCGCATCCACGCGTACACCGAATAGATCGCAGACCGCTTGGGCTCGGGGGTCAGCCTCAGACCGTAATAGAAATTCCGCGCGCGGCGGCGAACCACCTCCGCGCACTGCGCGTAGGCCTCAGCGATCGATCGAGAACAGGCACCCGCGGGTTCGGACACTGTGCGGCTTCTCAACGGCTCCGGAGCAACCCCGTCACGTGCAGAATACCCGCCTGCACGACCAGCGCCGCCTTCCGACCCTTCCCCAGCCGGGGCCGCTCCCACAGCGTCGCGCAGCCGATCCCCTCCACACCGTCCAGGACGCTCTCGCCCCCCGCGCCAAACAGCCACACGACCGGCGACAGCCGGCTCCCCAGCGCACGCGGCAGCGGCCGCCCGACCCGGAAAAGCTCGCGCGTCCGCTCCACCAGCGGCCGCACCGCCCGGATGAACGGCACCCGCGCCGCCGGATCCTCCCCACGCACCGACCACTCCCGGAGCATCTCGCCCGTCAGCCCCGTCTCCGCCGCCGGGATGTACACCCGGTCGCGCTCCAGGAGATCACGCCGCACGTCCTGCCAGAAGTTCGTCAGTTGCAAAGCCGTGCACGTCGCGTCCGACATCCGCACAAGCTCCGCCGACCCGCCCGAGGCGATGTCCCGGCCGTCCAGCATCAGGATGATCCGACCCACCGGGTCCGCGCTCCGCGTGCAGTACCCGACGACCTGCTCCCACGTCTCGTACCGCCGCACCCGCTGATCCTGCTCGAACGCGTCCAACAGATGCTGGAAAGGCTCCTCCAGCAGGCCCCGCCGCCGCACCGTCTCCGCCAGCGTTACATACACCGCATGCCGCGGCCGCTCGTCGCTCTCCCCCCGCGCAAACGCGAAGCACCTCCGCAGTTGCCGCCGCCACTCGCTCAGAAGCTCCAGCGATCGCGCCCGCGCCGACTCGTCCGCCCCCGTCTCGTCCGCCAGGTCGTCCGACCACCGGCAGTACGCGTACACCGCCGCGAAGTCGTCCCGCAGGTCCGCCGGCACCAGCCGCGACAGCACGCTGAAGTTCTCGTAGTGCCCCGTCGTCAGCCCCCGCACATACCGCCGCGCCTCCTCCAGCGTCACACCCGCCCCCTGGGGCCGGATCTCAAGACGAGAAAGAGCGTCGTCGGCGGTCGTCATCGCGGTCACATCCCGAGCGTACCCCGCAACGCCCCCCGCCGCCCGAACACCTCGCCCCGCCCCGCCGGTCGGCTATCGTTCCCCGTCCACCCTCGCACGATCAGGACCAACTCCAACATGAAGATCCTCCTCGCCAACCCCAGAGGCTTCTGCGCCGGCGTCCACATGGCCATCGACGTCGTCGATCAGCTCCTCGACCTCTGCCCGGGCGAGCCCATCTACGTCTTCCACGAGATCGTCCACAACAAGCACGTCGTCGAACGATTCAAAGCCCGCGGCGTCGCCTTCGTCGAAGACGTCGCCGAGGTCCCCGAAGGGTGCATCGTCGTCTTCAGCGCCCACGGCGTATCCCCCGCCGTGCGCCAGGTCGCCGCCGACCGCCGCCTGCGCGCCATCGACGCCACATGCCCGCTCGTCACCAAGGTCCACATGGAGGCCATCCGCTACGCCCGACAGGGCTACCAGATCCTCCTCGTCGGACACGCCAACCACCAGGAAGTGCAGGGCACCCGCGGCGAAGCCCCCGACGCCATCCAGGTCGTCGAATCCCCCGCCGACATCCCGAATCTCACCATCAGAGATCCCAACAAGCTCGCCTACCTCACCCAGACCACGCTCAGCACCGACGACGCCGACGTCATCATCTCCGCTCTCAAGCGCGCCTTCCCCAACATCAAGGAGCCGCCGGGCGGCGACATCTGCTACGCCACCACCAACCGCCAGCACGCCGTCAGGCAGATCGCCCCCGAGTGCGACCTCGTCCTCGTCATAGGCTCCAAGAACTCCTCCAACAGCGTCCGACTCACTGAGATTTCCCGCAACGCCGGCGTCCCCGCCGTCCTCATCGACGACGTCTCCGAACTCCCGCAGGGAGTCCTCCAGGGACACGAGACCGTCCTCGTCACCGCCGGCGCCAGCGCCCCCGAAGACCTCGTCGCAGAGCTCTGCCGAACCCTCATCAGCCGTTTCGGCGGAACCATCGAGCTTCGCGACATCTTCGAGGAAGACACCGAGTTCAACATCCCAACCACCCTCAAGAAAATGATGCGCGAACGCGGCGTCGACCCCGAGGGACGACGCATCCGCGTCAGCGCTCCGGTCATCACCACCGAGCTCTACGGCTCGGTCCCCCTCACAGTGGGCCTCACGCGTTGACGCACGCCCGCCCCCGCTTCATCACGACCGCTCACTCCGCCCCTCGCGCCGCCGCCCCCCAAGCCGCGCCCCGGCTATCGTTCCACCTCCCGTGAAGCACCCCGAAAACCACATCTTCTCCCACACACCGGAGTCGCTCCGCGCATGGTGCGCCGAGCGCGGTTGGCCCGCCTTCCGCGCTCCCCAGATCCTCGACTGGATCTACAAAAAGGGCGTCATACAGCCCGACCTCATGACAAACCTCAGGCCCGCCGAGCGCGCCCAGCTCGCCCGCGACATGACCTTCCTCTCCGGAGACATCGTCGCCCACCAGCAGGCCACCGACGGCACGCAGAAGCTCCTCATCCGCTGGCACGACGCGGCCATGCCCCTTGCTCCCTCTGAACCGCCCGCCGCGAGCACCCCCGACGCCGCGTCCGCGCCCGCCGCCCCGCCCGCGCTCTCGCTCCCCGTCGCCAGCCAGCCCGCGCAGGCCACCAAGCTCTACGAGACAGAGTGCGTGATGATCCCCGCCGACTACGACGAAGACGCCGAGGGCGGCAAGGGCGACTTCGCACGCAAGACCGCCTGCATCTCATCGCAGGTCGGCTGCCCCGTGGGTTGCCGCTTCTGCGCCTCGGGCATCGGCGGCCTCGACAGCAACCTCTCCGCCGCCCGCATCATCGAGCAGGTCTGGCGCCTCGCCCGCATGCCGGGCGTTGAACGCATCACCAACGTCGTCTTCATGGGAATGGGCGAGCCCCTCTCGAACTTCGCCAACGTCACCCGCGCCATCCGCACCCTCGCCGCCCCCTGGGGCCTGGGCATCAGCGCCCGCAAGATCACCATCAGCACCGTGGGACTTCCTCAGGCAATCGAGCGCCTCGCCGAGGAGTTCGACCTCCCCGTCACCCTCGCCCTCTCCCTCCACGCCCCCACCGACGACATCCGCCGCACCCTCATCCCCTGGGCCGAGTACACCACCATCGACGCCCTCCTCGGCGCCTGCGACAAGTGGTTCAACAAGACCGGCCGCGAGATCACGCTCGAATACACCCTGCTGGGCGGCGTCAACGATCGGCCCGAGCACGCCGAGCAGCTCGCAACCCTCGCGCGCCGCCTCCGCGCCAACGTCAACATCATCCGCTACAACGAGGTCCGCGGCATGCCTTTCAACAGGCCCCGGACCGAGGACGTCCGCCAGTTCCAGGACATCCTCCGCCGCGCCCGCATCAACGCTCACATCCGAGCAAGCCGAGGCCGAGACATCGCCGCCGCCTGCGGCCAGCTCCGCCACGAAAAACGCGCCGGCTAACCCCCCGGCCCGCGCCCGCGCGCACCCGCCGGCTCCAGCCGGAACCCGCTCACCACCGGCCCCGCCAGCAGCGCCGTCGCCTCGCCCCGCAGCCACGCCCCCTGCCCGTCCCGGTAATGCCGCGAAAGAAAGTGCCCGGACTGCCCGCCCGGCATGTGCAGGATTCCGTCCTCTTCCCGACCCGGGCTCACCACGAGCCTCTCGCTCGCCCCGAACGTCGGCCCCGCCACCCGCACCGCCATCACGTGCCCCGCCTGCTCTTCCGCCGGCATGTCCAGCACCCGCCCGAGCCACGGCACGGCCAGCGACAGTGGATGCTGGAACCGCACGCGGTTGGATCGCCCCCACGTCCAATCCGCCGGATAGCGCTCCGCCTCATTCGACGCCCGGCCCAGCGAGCGCCGCAGCGTCCCGCGGATCGCCCCCTCCCACGATGACTCACGCATCCGCGCCAGCACCCACGCGGGCCTCTCCTCCAGCACTCGCATGAACATCTCGTCGTCCTGCAGCCACCAGTAGTTCGCCCCGCCGTCGCCCCCCGCCCCGCCCAGCACCGCCCGCTCCAGCCGTTCCGTCAGCACGCCGCGAAAACGCGCCAGCACGCGGAACCCGACCGACTCCGCATCCGCGCGACCGTTCCATTCCGCCGCCGCCCGCCGCGCCGCCGCAAGCTCCGCGTCAGTCTCCGACTCCCCCACCGCCCCCAGCAGCACATCGCGATAGAAGTCCATCGCCGGCGTGCGCGTATCAAGCTGCAGCGCCAGCATGTCCCGCTCAGTCAGGCCCGCGCCGCCCCGCAGCACCTCAGCGATCCGCCCCGCGCGATCACCCATCGACCAGCACCGCCCCAGCACCCGCGCCGCCTCCAGCCCCGTGGGCCGCGCGTTCGCCGTGAACACAACGCCGTCCGCCGGATCCAGAACCACCGGCCGCTTCGCCTCATCAACAGGCCCGGCCCACCCCACGCCCTCCGCCGACCAGTCCGCGTGCCGCCGACCGTCGAACCCGCGCCGCTCCGGGATCCACCCCGTCACCACCCACGCCACCCGGCCCGTCGCATCCGCCATCACGCAGTTCTGAGGCGGTCCCCACCACCCCCGCGCGCACTCCACCGCCTCCTCGAGCGTCTGCGCGCCGATGATCCCCAGGATCCGCAGGTTCACCGTCTCGGGATCCAGCGCGGGCCACCGCAGCACCAGCGGCGCGCCGTCCCACGATTTCCCCGTCACGACGCCCCACCGCGTCGTCCTCAGCACCAGCTCCTCCGCCGGGCCGCCCGCGACCTCGATCCGCTCCACGATCGAACCGAACGCCTCGTAGTCCTCCGCGCCCGGCCCGAAGCGGTATCGCCGCCCCTCCGCGTCCGTCCGCACGCGGATGAAGTCCTCGCAGTCGCCCGTCAGGTTCGTGAACCCCCACGCCACCCGCCCGTTGCTCCCCGCGATCACCCCCGGACACCCCGGCAGCGACACCCCCGCCGCAAACCGTCCCTTCCCCCAGTTGAGCTGCACGCGGAACCACGGCGGCGGCGTCATGATCCGCAGGTGCATGTCGTTCGCAAGAATCGCCCGCCCGTCCCGCGTCCGCGCACCGCTCACCGCCCAGTTGTTCGACCCCGGCGCCGGCCCCCGCACGACCGCCCCTGCCTCTCCTCCTGCCTCTCCCCCCGCCCCCGCCCCCGCCCCGCACCTCAGGCTCGCCCGGCACCGCCCCCGGCCCGTCCGGATCGCCCCCCGCGCCCACCATCGGCGCATCGAACCGCGTCGTCTCCGGGAACACGAACTCCGCGAACGCCTCGCCCCGCGTACCCGCCACCCGATCAAACTGACCCTCAAACTCCTTCGCAAGCGACAGACTCTCGTGCATCGCCAGCGCCGCCAGCACGCAGTCCTCCGCCGACCACGCCGCCGGCCTCCGCCGCAGCACCACGTACTCCGGCGGCCGCACCCCAAGATCCGCAAGCCCCGCGTTCACTCCCCGCGCATACGCCTCCAGCCACCCCAGCGTCTCCGCCGGCATCCGCTCCACCACGCCCCGCGCCACCTCACGGAACCGGTACACCCGTACCGCCCGGTCCTGATCCAGCGCCGCCGGCCCCACCAGCGCCGCCAGCTCCCCGGCAGCACGTCGCCGAAGCAGATCCATCTGGAAGAACCGCTCCTGCGCGTGCACAAACCCCTGCGCCGCCAGCGCATCTTCCAGCGACCCCGACTCCGCCGTGATCACCGCCACGCCCCGCGCGTCCCGCTCCACGCGCACGCCCCCGCCCAGCCCCTCGACCCGCGCCACGCCGCTCTCGCGCGCCAGCGACCCCACCAGCACCGCCCGCACGCTCACCGCCCCCGCCACCACCGCCACCAACGCCAGCCCGATCGACCAACGCACCAGAGAAAGCATCTTGCGGATCATCCGCGCAGCCTACCGAGCCGCGCCCATGAAAACGGGCGGGACGCTCTCGCCCCGCCCTTCGGTCAGCTCCGCATTCAACCGCCCGGAATCATTCCGGCCCGACCTCACCAGACCAGTTTCGAAGGATCGTGATGATGTCCTGCCAGTCGACGCTCCCGTCGGTCGTGAAGTCCGCCGGAACGTTGTACCGCGGATGTCCGACCTCGGAGCCGTACGCCGTCAGCGACCGCGTCAGGTCCGTCAGCGTCGCCGGCCGCAGCGCCGACGTCCGCGGCGAGAAGTCCACGCGCCACGCGATCCCGTACCGCTGCTCGGCCAAAGGCTGGTTCTGACCCGCGTCATAATCCGTCCCCTCCCAACGCACGCGGATCAGGTAGAGGCTTGACTGCGGGATTCGAGTGAAGATGTGCTCCGTCGTGCTCAGCTCCGCGACCGACGAGCGGATCGGCGTCGCTCCGGGCGGGATGTTGCCCAGCGAGTCGCACGGATAGAGCTCGAGGTTCAGATCCTCCAGTTCAAGCGCCAGGATGTCGCCGATCACCGGGTTGTTCGGATCGGAGAAGTTGCGCGAACGCAGCGTGTACGTCCGCATCCAGCACAGCGTCACCGTCAGCTCGTCCGCCGGCAGAGCCGTCCCGCCGGGGTTCGCAGGGTCCGGACGCTCCGGAAGCAGGGGCACATTGATGATGTAATCAATGAACCCTTCGGGCGTCCCCGCGGCCCCGCCCACGTTGGGCGTCCGCTGATCGATGTTCGCATCGTCCCAGCCGATCGGATCGACGAAGATCGGCGCGATCTGCCGCGGCGAAACGCCCTGCTCGGGCAGCGGCGGCGGCGGCGTGTTGGGATTGTTCGGATTGTTGGGGTTGTTGGGGTTCCCGGGGTTCCCGGGGTTTCCGCCGCCAAGCTGATCGATCGGCACCGGAGTCCGCGGCGTCGTGACCACGCCTGTACCCGGGAAACCGGACGGATTGCGCAGGTCGGGATCCTTCTGGTTGTACGTCTGCTGCGAGCGGCCCAGATATGTGCCCGTGTCCACCTCACCGCGCACCGCCTCCATCCGCGCACGCATCTGCGCCGCGCTGGGCGTGGGCTTGGGGGCCGAAGGTTCGGGCGGCGCGACCCCGCGCGACTGCGAGCCACCACCACCACCACCACCACCACCACCACCGCCGCCCTGACCGCTTGCATCGTCCGGCGAGCGAATCGTGGGAACGGCCGGGTCGGTCACGCTCGGGTTGATCGTCGGACCATCAAAGTCCGCCTGAGGCGGCGTCGCCGGCGGATACCCCGTCAGATAGTTCTCCAGCGAACGCCGCAGGTTCAGCACCCCGGCTCCCTGCACAAGGTCCAGCGGAGTATCCGAATCCGCCTCCAGGCGGTACACGCGCGGCGCATCAGAGTTGGGGTCGGCTTCCAGCTCGGGGTTCCGGTCGAAACCGTCCCGCTGATCCTGGGGCCGGCCCGGAAGGTCGCCCTGGTTTGTCCACCCTTCCAGCTTGACGGCCCCGTTCAGAAGCACCGCCTTGATCACCGAGGGATGCGTGCTCAGCGGGGGGTCCTGCGCGCGGCCGGCGTCGATCAGCAGCGCCGCGCCGCCCGCCACAAGCCCCGCCGCAACGCTTGAGCCCTGCACGAGCCGGAACGCGTCGACCGTCACCGGCGCATCCGGATCCTCGCCGACCGCGATGCCCGGCACGTTCACGAAGCTGGTGGGCGTATTACCCGGATAGTCGCAAGGGTCGAGTCCGCCCGTCGAGAAATCAACGGGGATGACCACCGTTCCCGTGCCCGGCGCCACGATGTCCACGCCCGAGCGCGTGTTCTCGACAACCACGTCGTCACCGGCCGTGAACCGCACCGAATCGATCGGGCCTCGGCTGCTGAAGTTCGCCGTGACCAATTCCTGGTCGGCAAACTCGTCGGGCGACTGCACCGGGTCGACAAACCCGACAGCGCCCACCGACAGCACGTTGAGCCCGGTCGCCGGCGGCTGGATCGTGCCCGATCCGAGGAAGTCCGCGCCCGGCGCGTCAGGGTCCGCCGCCGGGTTGCACTGCGTGTTGCCTTCGACCTGGCCCTGGTTGCCGGCCGCGACCACCATCAGCGTCTGCGTCTCGAACGCCGCCGAGTCGTACGCCTGCGTGATGGCGTCCTCGCCCGTCGTCGCCCGGCCGCCTGCGTTCCACGTGCTCAGAACCACGTCGACCGGCGCCTCCAGACCCAGCGACGCCGACAGCGTCGGGTCCGTCAGCCCGTACAGCGCGAAGTACAGCGCCGTCTTGCCCACCGCGAACGTCCCGTCCTGATACACCGTCGTCGCCACCGCCGCCGACGCCAGGTTCGCCTCGGGCGCCACGCCCTCGAAGGGATCGGGAGCCAGGCTCGCACCCGCCGCCACCGCCAGCACGCTCGTCGCGTGGCTGCTGGAAGTGGTCACCGCGGGCTCGACGCCCGGCCAGCTGATCTGGTCGTCCAGACGCCCCGTGAACGCCTCGTGAGCCGCCGACGGATGCTGCCCGTCGACCGAACCGATCGTCACGGAGCCGCCGAACAACCCCTCGTCCCGGAACGCGCCGACGTCGATCGCCGACAGGTACTGCTGCGCGTCCACGCCCGTATCGATGTCGGGAGTCTCGACGCGGATGTCGATGTCGTAGAACTGCACGTCCGAACCGGGATCGCTCCCCTGCACGGAGATGTAGTACGTCCCCGTCGTCACCGCCAGCTCGGTGCTCTCGCCCTCGCCGAACGTCCCGATGTTCTGGTCGTCCAGCGTCACCAGCACGTTCGTGAACGGGTCGAACGCCTCGACCACCAGCCGCAGGTTCCGCGCCACCCGGCTGTCGACCACCGTGGGCACCGCCGTCGTGTCGCAGATGCCGAACGCGTCCGGAAGCTCCGCCGGACCCAGCAGGTACGGGCTGACCAGGAACGTGTTGCCGCGCGGCACGACCGTCACGCGCAGCGTCGCAGCCGTCACGTCGTCGGGCACGCCCAGACGCCAGGTGTCGATATCGCCCGTGTAGTGGATGCTCAGCTGCGTCGGACCGTCGGGGAACTGGTCCTCGGGCGTCCCCAGGTGCGGCTGGTACACGAACACGTTCGACTGCGGCAGCGGCGTGTACACGATGTCGCGCGCGTCGTTGTACGTCGTCGTGTTGCCCAGCGGGCCCGTCCCGCCGTCGCCGAACGTCTCCTGATCGTCGCCGAACAGCGACTGCACCGCTCGGATGTCGTCCTCCTGGGGCTCGGTGAAGAACAGCTGCGGGAACGGCTCCAGAACGGGGGGAACGCCGCCCTGCGCCTGCAGCAGCGAGTAGGGCTCGAAGTTGGCCGGGATGTTCGTCACCGTGAAGTTGGGGCACGAGGGCAGCAGCCCCAGCGCGAACCCGATCTCACGCGCGATCACCGACGCGAACAGGTTCGGAGTCAGCGGATCGTTCCACTTCTCGTCGACGTCGAGGATGATGTTCCCCGGATATCCCAGCGTCAGAATGTCGTCCGTGGTGTCATCCGGCGTGTCGTTGTCGTCGATCACGTCGCCGACCGGCAGCCCCGTGTAGGTGTACGCCAGGATGCCGCCCACGGAGCCGTCGGGCTCAGCCGGCCCATCGAGCGTCACCATCGCGATGCGGATGTCGCCCACGTTGCCGTTCGCCAGAACGTACCCGGGGGCCGTCCGGTCCCACTCATCACCGCTGTCCGCGTTGGGCTGGTCGGCGATCGGGGCGACGTTCGCCGGCAGGAAGACGAAGTCCAGACCGCTCACCGCCTCCCACCGGTCGATGGCGTTGGCCACGATGGTCTGCCACCGGACCTGCCCGCCGTCGCCCTGGAAGCCGTAGGGCCTGGGGAAGTTGTTGAGCCGCTCGAAGAGCCGGCTCGAGAAGTCGTCCACCAGCCCGGGCTGAGCCTGCGGATCGATCGGATCCTGGAACTGACCCAGCGTGTTGAAGGCGGGGTTCGGATGGAACACCGTCGCCTGGCTGGGCTCCAGGTCCGTGCCGTCGGGCACATAGCTCCACCGGACCTCGTAGTCCCGGTCGGCGGGGTTGAACTCCCGCTCGTCCTGGAACGTCGGGATCGTGCTGATCGGCGTGGTGTAGCGCGCGACCTCGACCTCGCCGACGGCCGCAGCGGTGTTGGCCGGCCGCGGCGTCATCCGCGCCTTGATCTCGTTGATGTGCTCGGGCTTCGCCCAGGGCGCGAGCGTCACCGCGTGCGACCGCGGCGCAACGAAACCGCCCACGGCCAGTCCGCTGACGACAAGCAGACGCCGCACGAATCGCTGAGTCTCTTGCATGCGTTCCTCTTCTGCGGAAACGGGCCAAGGCTCGCGCCGCGAGCGACCCCTCTCTTGCGATGATCCTGCCGAGCGCTGCCCGCCCCTACGACCTTCAGGGACGGGATCGTGGCACGATAGCGTAACTCCTTAGCCCGCCAACACTTCTCTACGGAAGCCCCGATGATGAGATGCGGCAAACTGCCCCGGGTTCCGAGAATACCACAAGACGCCTGAGCGCCGCACGCGTAGACCGGTCGGTCTAGCTGTGGGGCTCCGGCGTGGGGCGGGACAGGCGAGAGTCTTCCGGCCAGACGGGGGCTGGAGGCTGGGTTCATGCGTGGAGCATGACGCGGCCGGGGGCGGGGGCAAGAGAGAGACGAGCGAGTGACGCGGGATGTGCGCGCGGGGAGAGCCTGAGAGAGAAGAAAGAGGTCGTGGGAAGAGCGCGGTCGAATGAGGAACGTTCGCCCCGTGGCCGCCGAGGTGCGGAGTGGTCAGCGAGCGCGGCGGCGGCGCGTGGTCATGGGGAGCATGGCGAGGAGGGCCGCGGCGGAGGGAGCGGGGATCTGGACGAGGCTGAGGTCGATGTCGAAGGTGACGGTGGTGGCGGTGGGCCCGCCGAAGGCGGAGAAGTTTGCGGTGAACTTGTATGTGCCCGGGGTGGTTGAGCCGCCGGTGAGGAGGTTGATGACGCCGAAGCCGCTGTGGTCGGCGAGTACTGCGGGGTTTGGGCCCAGGCGTTCGAGCTTGACGGTGTTGAAGTAGCCGCCCTGGGGGCTGCCCGTGAAGTATGAGGAGCGGAGCTGCCAGTCGGTGGGTCCGGCGAGGGTGAAGGTGAGCTCGGTGGTGGAGGTTCCGGTTCCGCCGCCCGGTGGAGGGCCGCCGCTGCCGGTGCCCTGGACGAAGCCCGTGACGTCGGCGGTGAGGGCGGGTCCCGGGGCGAAGTCGAAGCTGGAGCGCTGGCGGGCGGTGGCGAAGCCGCTGGAGACGAAGGGGATGCTGTTTTCGGCGGAGACGGACTCGTTGAAGAGGAGGAAGTCGGTGGCGGAGCGGGAGTTGGTGACGGTCGAGCCGGCGGTTGCGCGGGCGGTGACCGAGCGGGTCTGCTCGACAAGGGTGATCTGGGCAAATGCGGAGCCGGCGGGCGCGACGAGCGCGGTGAGAGCGAGCGGCACGGCGGGCGCGACGTGTCTCTTGTGCATGGCGGTCCTCCTGCTTCCAACTAGACATCAGGCCGGCTGGGGTGGCAACCGGAAGGCGCAGAAGTCGCGGCGATTCTCACAAACCGGGCGGGAGGCTGACCGCGGGACGGGGGGCGATGAGCACGGTCCGGTGACAAACGTTGGGCCTTTTGGCAGCCGGCGTGGAGCGATGCGGAGGAGGGCGGAGACGCCGCTCAGTAGGCGGCGCAGTGCATGACGGCTTCACCGATCTTTGTGGCATCGGGGAGGTAGTCGAGTTCGAGCTTGTAGTAGGGCATGACGGTGTCGAAGCCGCAGACGCGCTGGACGGGAGCGCGGAGGTGGAGGAAGCAGTGTTCCTGGATGATGGTGGCGATCTCGGCGGCCATGCTCGCGGTCTTGGGTGCTTCGCATGCGACGACGCAGCGGCCGGTCTTTCGGACGGACTCGGTGATGCAGTCGATATCGATGGGATAGATGGTGCGGAGGTCGATGAGCTCCACGGAGAGGTCGTCGGGGAGCTTGTCCATCGCTTCGACGCACTGGAGGACGGTGGCGCCCCAGCTGATGAGCGTGAGGTCGGAGCCTTCCTCGACGATCTTGGCCTTGCCGATGGGGACGGTGTACTCGTCTTCGGGGACTTCCTCGCGGAAGGCGCGGTAGATGCGCTTGGGCTCGAAGAAGATGACGGGGTCGGGGTCGCGGATGGCGCTGATGAGCAGCCCCTTGGCGTCGTAGGGGGAGCTGGGCATGACGACCTTCAGGCCGGGGGTGTGGGCGTAGATGGCTTCGGGGGAGTCGGAGTGGAGCTCGGGCGCGTGGATGCCGCCGCCGACGGGGACGCGGACGGTGAGGGGGATCGTGACGGCGGAGCGGGAGCGCGTGCGGTAGCGGGCGGCGTGGTTTGTGATCTGGTCGTAGGCCGGGCCCAGGAAGCCTTCGAACTGGATCTCGGGGACGGGGCGGAGTCCTGCCATGGCCATGCCGATGGCGGTGCCGATGATTCCGGACTCGGCGAGGGGTGAGTCGATGACTCGTTCGGGGCCGAAGCGGGCCTGGAGGCCTTCTGTCACGCGGAAGACGCCGCCGTTCTTGCCGACGTCTTCGCCCAGGATGATGACGCGATCGTCGGCGTGCATCTCCTGAGCGAGCGCGAGGTTGATTGCCTGAACGAGCGTGAGATTGGCCATTGGGGGGCTCGGGGTGGAGAGGCCTGGAGTGAGCGTAAAGCAATCACTCCGAGGCGTGGTGCGGCGTGGGGGGCTTCAGATCGTCGTCGGACTCGATCGGGGGGAACTGAATGAGGGGCATGGAGGCGCTGAGGCGCTGGGCGACGTCGGCGGGCGCTTCGGGGACGTTGATGGATTCAGAGGTTGCGGCCCAGCCGAACCAGATCTCGGAGCCCTTTGCGCCGCCGAAGAGCTTGCGTGCGGTGCGGACGACCTTGACGTGGATGGGGTTGATCCAGGTTTCGCGGCCTTCGTTGTCTGTGAATTGGACGAGCATGGGTGAGGGTTCGGCGGGCGGGGGTCAGGCGTGGAGGCGTTCCTGATCGGGGAGCTGGCCCAGGCTGGTGGTGCGGCGGGAGGCGCGCTGGCGGAGGAGCTCCTGGTTGCCTTCGAGGGTGGCGAAGGTGTGATCGAAGATGTCCTCGAAGATGGGCTTCTCGATTCCTTCGGCGCGCTTGACGACGGCGTCGACGAGCTCCTTGGCGCGGGCGTCGATGTCGGCCTGCTTCTTGTCGTTCCAGAGCTTCTTTGACTCGAGGTACTTGCGGGTGCGGATGAGGGGGTCCTTCTTCTGCCAGGCTTCGAGTTCGGCGGCGTCGCGGTAGCGGCGTGCGTCGTCGGCGGTGGTGTGGTCGCCCAGGCGGTAGGTGACGGCTTCGATGAAGGTTGGCTTGCCCTCGTTGATGGCGCGGTCGATGGCTTCCTTCATGATTCGGAAGGAGGCGAAGATGTCGTTGCCGTCGATCTGTACGCAGTGGAGGCCGTAGGCGAGGCCTTTCTGGACGATGGTTTCGGAGCCGGTCTGGAGTGACCTGGGGACCGAGATGGCCCAGAAGTTGTTCTGGCAGAAGAAGATGGCGGGGACCTTCCAGGCGGAAGCGAAGTTCATGGCTTCGTGGACGTCGCCTTCGGAGGTGGCGCCGTCGCCGAAGAATGAGACGGCGACGCCCTTCTCGCCGCGGTACTTCTTGGCGTAGGCGATGCCGACGGCGTGGAGGGGGTGTGTGCCGATGGGGATGGAGATGGGGAGGATGCGGACGCCCTCGGGGATCTGGTTGCCGCGTTCGTCGCCCATCCAGTGGAGGAGGATCTTCTCCATGGGGAGGCCGTTGAGGAAGAGGGCGATGTTCTCGCGGTAGCAGGGGACGAGCCAGTTGCGGTCGCCGAAGCGGGAGATGGCGAGGCCCGCGCCGGCGGGTCCGGCTTCCTGCCCCTTGTTCTGCGGGTAGGTGCCCATGCGTCCGGAGCGCTGGAGCTTGAAGGCGATCTCGTCGAGATGTCGGCAGATGGACATCTGCTCGTAGAGGAAGATGACGTCCTGATCGGAGAGGGTGTCTTTGGCGAGCTTCTCGTCGAGCTTGCCCTGCTCATCGAGGATCTGGACGTGCTCGATCCTGGCTTCGTAGGCGGTCTTCTTGGGCATGGGATGATCCGTGTGACGCCCGGCGGGCGTGCCGCGTGGCGGAATTGCGGGACGGGGACGGCTGCGGAGGCGGAGAAGTCTAACAGGGGTCCGGGGCTGAACGGCGGTCCCGGCGAGGGGCGGCGGGGCGAACCGCGGGGCGCGGCGGACGTAGTCGGATTATGGCACTGTTCATGGTGATCGAGCGTTTTCGCGGCGGTGATCCGGCTCCGGTGTACGCGCGGTTTCGGGAGAAGGGGCGGCAGGCACCGGAGGGGCTGACGTACGTGAGTTCCTGGGTGGATGAGGAGCTGCGGACGTGCTTCCAGGTGATGGAGGCGCCGGGCGATGGAGAGGGGGCGCGGATGCTGCTGGATGAGTGGATCGCGCGCTGGGAGGACCTGGTTGAGTTCGAGGTGATCCCGGTGATCACGTCGAGTGAAGCGGCGGCACGGGTGATGTCGCGGCGGGGCTGAGGGGCGATGCGCGGGCGATCGGGGGAGCGCGTGAGAAACACCGCCGGTCCCGGCGCGGGGCGCGGGACCGGTGGTGCTGAACGTGTGCTGCGGCGGTCGAGATGTGCGGGATCAGCGGCGGCGGCGGGCGGCGATGATCGCGCCGGCGGCGAGGAGGCCAGTGAAACCGGGCGCGGGGACGGTCTCGTAGGAGAAGCGAGCTTCGATGCCTCGGAAGTTGCTGAAGCCGCCGCCGGCTTCGAGGGTCACGCCGCGCGTGGGAGAGAAGGGATCGATCTCGGGGACGGAGATGGTGATCTGGGCGTCGATCCAGAGGGCGAGGAATGATCCGGGGACGCCGAAGTACTCACCGGTTGGGGCGGCGTAGTCGGTGTTGAAGATCTGGAGTCCCGAGCCCGAGAAGGCGGGGGTTGATCCGGGGGCTTCGAGGACGCGGATTCCGGTGGCGCCGCGGGGCTGGGCGGGGGACTCGAGAAGGAAGGCGTCCCAAGTGATTTCGGTGGTGGGCGCGCCGACGCCGCCGACGACTCCGGAGTGGACGATCTTGTAGTTGCCGCGGGTCTGCATGTCGAAGAAGCGGACGGGGAGCGAGGTGACGGGGACGCCGATGACGCCTGCCCAGCGGATCGAGGTTGATCCGCCGACGGTCGGGTAGGTGAGCGTGAAGTCGTCGAGGAGCGACATGGTGAGCGTGCCGGCGGCGTTGTCGCCTTCGATGGTCCAGGTGACTGGGGGTTCGGGGACGGCGGGGCCCAGAGTTCCGGCGCCGCTGATGACGCGGGCTTCGTCGCCGAAGAAGACCTGGCCCAACTGGGCGACGGCGGGGGCGGAGACGGTGAGCGCGCCGATGACGGCGCAGGACAGCGTGAGACGCATGTTTCTTTCCCTCCAAGGATCGACGGATGGATCGGCGGCGCCGACGTCGGCGACGACGAGCGTGTTTGTCGACCCCGGATGAGTGTGCCTCGGCGGCGGCGGGCGTCAAGCGGACCCGGGACGGGGCGGGAGATCTTGGCGCGAGCGGCGCCAGAGCGCGCGGTGGAGGGGGAAGTGTGCGGCGGAGGGGAGTTACTCCATTGCGGGGATCATGCCGGGCTCGGGGCGGACGAGCGTGACCTTGGTGTAGGCGACGCGGAAGCCGGCGCGCTGGGCGTTGCGTTCGGTGGCGACGCCGGGCCGCGAGGAGATGGTGGCGATGCGGGCGCCGCGGCGGGCGGCTTCGGCGAGCCTGAAGGCCACGAGCGCGGACTGGACCCCCTGGCGGCGGGCCTCGGGGAGAACGCTGACTCCCTGGAGGGAGGCGATGGGGCCGTCGATTTCGATGCTTCCGGCGGCGACGCAGCGGCCTTCGAGCATGGCGCGGCAGGGGATGTTTCGGGGGAGTCGGGCGAGGGTGCGGACGGATTCGAGCATGTGCTCGGGCCACTCGCTGACGCCTTCGGGGAGGAAGCCCGAGGTTGCGACGCGGGCGAACTGGTCGACGGCGCGTTCGTCGGTGGGGTCGACGATTTCGAGGGTGAGGCCGGGCGGGGGTGTGCGCGCGGGGGCGGGGGTTTCGCCGGGTTCGAGCGGGCGATAGAAGACGTTTTCGAAGTGGCGGATGACGAAGCCTCGGTTGGCGAGTGCGTCGAGGAATGGTCTCTCGACGAAGGGGGCGGTCTCGACGCGCGGCTCGACGGAGCGGGTGCGGAAGAAGTCGATGATGGTGTCGAGGTCCTGGGCGGATGCTGGGGAGGAGAGGCCGCAGGCGAACGCTGCGTTGAGCCACCATCCGGGCTCGTTGCAGCAGGCGACTCCTCCTGCGACATCGATGGAGTCTCGGGCGAGGAGGCGGACGCCTCTGGCGATGCGTCCCTCTTCGAGTTGAGCGAGGCGTGCGAAGTCGGCGGGTTCCATGGGGAAATCGGGGGTTTGCGTGGGGGGCGGGTGGTGGCGGTATTGTGTGTGGAACGGGCCGCGGCGCGCGGCTGTGCGTGTTGGAATCGAGGTTACCCCGTGGCTCACCAGAAGTCCGCCGACCCGAACGTGTTCATTCTGCCCGACCTTGGCGAGGGCGTGCACGAAGCCGAGCTCATCTCCTGGAAGGTGAAGCCTGGCGATCATGTTGAAGAGCACCAGACGGTTGCGGAGATGAACACGGACAAGGCGCTGGTGGAGGTTCCTTCGCCGCGGTCCGGTGTGATCAAGGAGCTGTTCGGGACGCCTGGGGAGATTCTGAAGGTTGGGCAGGTTGCGTGGACGTATGAGGGGGCGGGGGCTGGCGCCGGCGCGTCGGGGGGCGGCGGCGGCGCGGGTCATTCGCCGCGGGTGAACCCTGCGGGCAACATTCCGATGGAGGTCGGGCGGGGCGGGGCGCATGCGGATGTTCCGCCGCCTGCGGAAGAGCGCGAGGACGCGGGGACTGTCGTCGGGACGATGTCGGGTTCGCTGGGCGGCGTGTCGTCTGACGGCGGGCGCGCGCTGGCGACGCCGGCGGTGCGGCGGCTGGCGCGCGATCTGGGGGTGGACATCGATGGGCTGACGGGCTCGGGTCTGGGAGGCCGGGTGACGGAGAAGGATGTGCGTTCGGCGGCGCAGGGTGCGGGTGCCGGGAAGAAGGACGGAGCGGCGAAGTCGGGCGGGGGCGGCGCGCTGGCAACGACGGTGACGGCGCGCGGGCCGGCGCAGGAGGTGGTGGCGTCGCGGAGCGTGGCGCCGGTGGCGCCCGCGGCGGCGGCGGGGCCCAAGGTGACGCTCGTTCCCACGGCGGGCGAGCAGCGGATCGCGATCCGGGGCGTGCGGAAGAACATCGCGCAGCGGCTGCGGCAGTCGGTCGACCGGCATGTTCACTTCTCGGTGATGGACGAGGCGGATGTGACGGCGCTGGATGAAGTCCGCAAGCGTTTGGGAGCGGCGAGCGGGGAGAAGCTGTCGTACTTGCCGTTCGTGGTGTCGGCGGCGTGCCGGGCGCTGCACCGTTTCCCGTCGCTGAATGCGCACGTGGATGATGAGAAGGAAGAGATCGTGCGGCACGCGGTGGTGCACATGGGGATCGCGACGGACTCGGACCAGGGGCTGTCGGTGCCGGTGATTCCGAACACGGACTCGATGGGTGTGCTGGAGATCGGTCGGCACATCGGGGAGCTGGCGCGGATGGTCCGTGACCGGTCGGTGCCGCGGGACCGGCTGATGGGGAGCACGTTCACGATCAGCAACGTGGGGAGCTACGCGGGGCGTTTTGCGACGCCGATCCTGAACTATCCGGAGGTGGGGATCCTGGCGGCGGGTCGGGTGCGCGAGGGTGTTGTGGCGAAGAACGGCGGGATCCATGTGGCGAAGCTGCTGCCGCTGAGCCTGACGTGCGACCACCGGAGCGTGGACGGTGCGGAGGCGGCGCGGTGCCTCGCGTACATCATGGAACTGCTGCAGAATCCGGAGGAGCTGCTGACTCCCGCGCGGGGCTAGTCCGCGTCTGGCCCGCGGGCGGGCCGGGGGGCGGGCCGGGGGGCGGAGCGCGGCATGGCACGTTCGGTTCTTCTGATGTTGAGCCAGTTGCCGCAGGACACGGCCGGGGGCGCGGTGCGTTCGCTGCGGACGATGTGCGAGTGGCTGGCGGCGGCGCCGGGGGGCGAGTTCAGGGTTGCGTGTCTGGGGACGACGGCGAGCGATCACGCGGCGGGTCTGGATGCCCGTGCGGTGCTTCGCGAGGAGGGGTGCGGGGTTTACGAGGAGAGGCCGCGGGGCGCGGGTGAGCGTCCGGTGCTGCGGTTCACTCAGCGGGGGATCGAGTACGCCGTGCTGGACACAGGGTCGCACGGTCTGCACACGTGGAACGCGGAGCACGGGGAGCAGTACGGGAAGCTGCTGCGGGTGATGCTGGACCGGCTGGAGCCCGACGTGGTGCTGACGATGGGTGCAATCGCTTCGGAGCGGGAGAGGCACAAGCTGTGCCGGGAGCGCGGGGCGGCGGTGGTGCTCGGGGTGCGTCAGCACGGGTACTACGACATCCGGGCGTTTGCGCACGTTGATGATGCGCTGATGTGCAGCGATTTTCTGGTGCGGTGCTACGAGGAGCGGATCGGGTATCGGGGGTCGGCGCTTCCGGTGCCGATCGAGCCCGAGGACGTGGTGGCGCCGGAGCGGACGCCGCTGTTCCTGACGATGATCAACCCGACGCGGGAGAAGGGGGTGATGCTGCTGGCGCGGATGGCGGAGGACCTGGGGAGCGCGAGGCCCGACATTCCGCTGATGGTCGTGGAGTCGCGGGGGCTGGGGGGATCGCTGGTGCGTGCGGGGCTGGCGGGCGGGTTTGATCTGCGGCGGCACAGGTCGATCATGGTGTCGCCCGGTGTGGCGAAGCCTCGGCACATTTACGCGGCGACGCGGGTGCTGCTGTTCCCGAGCGTGTGGGAGGAGCCGGCGGGCAGAGTGGTGGCGGAGGCGATGATGAACGGGGTGCCGGCGATTGTTTCGGATCGCGGCGGGGTGTCGGAGGTTTGCGGGGACGCGGGGTTCGTGATCGGGCTGCCGGCGGGGCTTGAGGTGAAGACGGAGACTCCCTGCACGAGCGAGGGGGCGCGGCCCTGGGTGGAGATGGTGCAGAGGCTGTGGGACGATCCGGTGCTGTACGCGGAGGCGAGCGCTCGGGCACGGCGTGCGGGCGAGGCGTTCATGCCGGGGGCGCTGGCGCCGCGGTATTACGAGTATTTTCGGAGTGTGCGGCGGCGGGACCGCTGACGGTCTGAGGGGAGTTGTTGAGGGCAGGGATGTCGCGATCGGTGCTGTTCATGACGAGCCAGTTGCCGCATGATCCGGCGAGCGGGGCGCCGCGCTCTGACCGGACGCTGGGGGAGTTCCTGGCGGAGGCGGGTTTCCGGGTGCGGGTGCTGGGGACGACGGCGACGGAACAGGCGGCGCGCGGGCTGGGGCTGGAGGTGCTGGCGCGCGAGGGCGTGTCGGTGCGTACGGGCGAGACTTCGGGGCGGGCGGTGCACCGGTTCGCGCAGCGTGGGGTGGAGTACACGCTGCTGGACGTCGGGGCGCACGATCCGGCGAGCTGGATGGAGGAGATGGACGGCGCGTGCGATGCGCTGCTGGAGGAGCTGCTGGCGGAGGAGCGGCCGGACGTCGTGGCGGGGTACGGGGGGCTGGCGGGTGAGCGGCGGCGGCGGGCGCGGGCGCGGTCGACGGGGGCGTGCTGCGTTTTCACGCTGCACAACTGGGGGTACTTCCACGAGCGGGCGTTCGATGATGTCGACCTGGTGATCTCGCCCAGCCGGTATGTGACCGAGCAGTACCGGACGCGGCTGGGGCTGGAATCGCTGCCGATGCTGATGCCCATGAATCCGGAGGACGTGATCGCGAAGGAGCGCCGGCCGGTGTTCGTGACGTTCGTGAACCCGTCTCGGCCCAAGGGGGTGATGGCGGCGGCGCGGATCGTGGAGGACGTGTGCGCGAAGCGTGGCGACATTCCATTTCTGGTGATCAACGGGAGGCGTACGGCGACGGATCTTGTTTCCGCGGGGCTTGCGGGGGGGTTTGATCTTCGGCGGCACGAGCGGGTGGTGTTTTCCGAGGGGGTGGCGCGGCCGGCGGATATCTACGCGGTGACGCGGGTGATGCTCGTGCCCAGCGTGTGGAAGGAGCCGGGCGGTCGGGTGTCGGCGGAGGCGGTGATGAACGGTGTGCCGGCGCTGCTGTCTGACCGGGGCGGGATGCACGAGAACGCGCTGGGCGGGGCGTACGTACTGCCGCTGCCGGAGCGGCTGACCCCGGGGACGCGGAAGCCCATCACGTCAGCGGAGGCGCGGGAGTGGGTGGAGCTGATCGAGCTGCTGTGGGACGACGCGGAGGAGCACGCCGGGGCGTGCTGGCGCGCGGCGACGGCGGGGCGGCATTACCAGCGTCACGTGCAGGTGGCGCGGTTCGCGGAGGTGTTCGCGGGGGTTCGGCGTCGTGAGAAGCCCTTGCTGGGTTGATGGGTCGAGCGGCGTCGGGGCGGGATTGGGGCTAGTCTGGGTCGCGATGGCCCGCGTCTGCCCCGCGCAGGGAGCGCGGCGGCGGTCCAGAGGGCACGATCGATGGAAGTGAGCGCGGCATGGGTCAGTTGACGGTGGCGGAGGCGCTGAAGGGCTCGGCGGGGACGAGCGTGGTGGTGAAGGGATGGGTGCGCACGCGGCGCGACTCGAAGGCGGGTCTGTCGTTCGTGGCGCTGAGCGACGGGTCATGCTTCGACACGCTGCAGCTTGTCGTTCCGGGGACGCTGGGGAACTACCAGAGCGAGGTGCTGCACCTGACGACGGGCTGCTCGGTCGAGGCGGAGGGGGAGCTCGTTCCCAGCCAGGGGAAGGGGCAGACGGTCGAGGTTGCGGTGCGGGAGCTGCGGGTTCTGGGGATGGTTGAGGATCCGGACACGTACCCGGTGTCGGCGAAGCGGCACACGTTCGAGTATCTGCGGGACTATGCGCACCTGCGTGTGCGGACGAACACGTTCGGGGCGGTGGCGCGGGTGCGACACGCGCTGGCGATGGCGGTGCACCGGTTCTTTCACGAGCGCGGGTTCTTCTGGGTGCACACGCCCATCTTGACGGCGAGCGACTGCGAGGGGGCGGGGGAGATGTTCCGGGTTTCGACGCTGGATGCGCTGAACCCGGCGCGGACTCCCGAGGGGAAGGTCGACTGGGAGAGGGACTTTTTCGGGAAAGAGGCGTACCTGACGGTGTCGGGCCAGCTGAACGTGGAGACGTACTGCTGCGCGCTGTCGCGTGTGTACACGTTCGGGCCGACGTTCCGGGCGGAGAACAGCAACACGACGCGGCACCTTGCCGAGTTCTGGATGATCGAGCCCGAGGTGGCGTTCGCGGACATTTTCTCCAACATGGACCTGGCGGAATCGTTCATCAAGCACCTGTTCCGGACGGTGCTGGAGGAGCGGGCCGACGACATGGCGTTCTTCAACGAGCACATCGACAAGTCGGTGATCGCGACGCTGACGAAGGTGATCGAGAGCCCTTTCGAGCGGATCACGTATACGGAAGCCGTGAGCCTGCTGGAGAAGGCGGTGGCCGGGGGGAAGAAGTTCGAGTATCCGGTGAAATGGGGGCTGAACCTTCAGGCGGAGCACGAGCGGTACATCACGGAGGAGGTTTTCAAGAGGCCGGTGATCGTGCGTGACTATCCGAAGGAGATCAAGGCGTTCTACATGCGGATGAACGCGGACGGCCGGACGGTGGCGGCGATGGACGTGCTGGCGCCGGGGATCGGGGAGATCATCGGCGGGAGCCAGCGCGAGGAGCGCCTGGACGTGCTGGATGCGCGTCTGGAGGAGATGAAGCTGGAGAAGGCGGCGTACTGGTGGTACCGCGATCTGCGGAAGTACGGGACCGTGCCGCACGCGGGGTTCGGGCTGGGGTTCGAGCGTCTGATCCTGGCGTGCACGGGGATGCAGAACATCCGCGACGTGATCCCGTTCCCGCGGACGCCTGGGAATGCGAAGTTCTGAGCGCGCGGTCGTCGGCGGGGGCGGAGGCGCGGGGGCTCAGACGTTGAAGAGGAAGTGGCAGACGTCCTGGTCCTGCATGACGTAGCTCTTGCCTTCGACGCGGAGGCGGCCTTTTTCCTTGATGGCTTTCTCGCTGCCGAGCTCGACGAGGTCCGGGACGCTGTAGATCTCGGCGCGGATGAAGCCTTTCTCGAAGTCGGTGTGGATGGTGCCGGCGGCCTGCGGGGCGGTGAACCCGACGGGGATGGGCCAGGCGCGGACTTCCTTGGGGCCGGCGGTGTAGAAGGACTGGAGGCCGAGCAGGGTGTAGGCGGCCCGGGCGACGGAGTGGAGGGCGGGCTCCTTCATGCCGAGCGACTCGAGCATCTCGAGCTTGTCCTGGGGCGAGAGGTCGGCGAGCTCGCTCTCGATGCGGGCGCAGACGGGGACGACCTGCATGCCTTCCTGTGCGGCGCGCTGGCGGACTCGGGAGGCGTGGGCGCCCTGGCCCAGGACGTCGTCGTCGTCGACGTTGGCGATGTAGAGGACTTTCTTGGCGCTGAGGATGCCGAGGGCCCTGAACTCGCGGCGTTCTTCGGGTGCGTCGAGCTGGTGCGACTCGAGGAGGACGCGTGCGGGCTTGCCCTCTGAGAGGACGGGCATGAGCTTGGAGAGCACGGCGAGTCGGGCGACGGCTTCGGGCTCGCGGCTCTTAGCGGCGCGCTCGGCCTTGGGGAGGGCGCTCTCGACGGTCTGGAGGTCGGCGAGGATGAGCTCGGTCTCGATGGTCTCGATGTCGCGGATCGGGTCGACGGAGCCGGCGACGTGGGTGATCTCCTCGCCGCCCGGGGCCTTCTCGAAACAGCGGACGACGTGGCAGATGGCGTCGACTTCGCGGATGTGCGAGAGGAACTTGTTGCCGAGGCCTTCGCCCTGGGAGGCGCCGGCGACGATTCCGGCGATGTCGACGAGCTTGAGGGAGGCGCTCACGACCTTCTGGGACTGGATGAACCTGAGGATGGTGGTGAGGCGGTCGTCTGGGATGGGGACGATGCCGACGTTGGGCTCGATGGTGGCGAAGGGATAGTTTGCGGCGAGGGCGCCGGCGCTGGTGAGTGCGTTGAAGAGTGTGGACTTGCCGACGTTGGGCAGGCCGACGATTCCGGCTTCCATGGCGGTATTGATCCGGTGGTTATCTGGTGGTGAGAAGGGGCGGGGATGGTAGCGATCGGGCGGGGGCGGTCAGGTGATGCGGAGGCTGGGCCAGCGGTCGGGGATGGCGAGGGCGGCGTCGAGGCGGCGGAGGTAGTCGCGTCGGGGGATTTCGAGGCCGCCGAAGCGGCGGACGTGCGCAGTGAGCATCTGGGTGTCGAAGAGGACGAAGCCGGCGTCGTGGAGGGCGCGGACGAGGGTGACGAGGCAGATTTTGCTGGCGTCGGTGCCGTCGAGCGGGTGGCGGGCGCCTGTGGGGAGCCTCGGGCGGGGGGCGTGGAACATGGACTCGCCGAAGAAGGCGGCCCCGATTGCGACGCCGTAGATCCCGCCGACGAGTGCGGGTCGGCCGGCGTCGTCGTTGGCCCATGCTTCGAGGGAGTGGGCGTGTCCTGCGCGGTGGAGGAGGAGGTACCAGGTGACGATGGTCTCGTCGATCCAGGTGTGGTCGTGGAGGTCTCCGGGGTCGTCCTTGGCGCGGCGTCGCGCGCAGCCGCGCATCACGGCTTCGAAGGCGGTGTTGAGCCTGAGCGTGAAGGGGCTGGCGCGGAGCCTTGATTCGAGCCGGCGGGGGACGTGGAAGCCTTCGTCCGCGGAGAGGGGGACGATGCCCCTAGGGTCGGGGCTGAACCAATGGATGCGTGAACCTCCCGGGCCGTGGAAGATCTGCTCTGCCATGGGGAAGTAGCCGCGGCGGTAGGCGTCGAGGAGCGCCTGGATGATCTCGTGTTCGCTGAGTCCGCGGCGCGCGCTCACTCAGGGGTCTCCACGGCTTCGAGGAAGAGGTGGAGTATGACCTGGTGTGCTTCCTGGATGTGCTCGGTTTCCTGGGCGTCGACGATGATGGCGGCGTCGCAGAGGGGTGCAGCGGCGCCGCCCGACTTGCCGAGGAGTCCGACGGTGCGTGCGCCGCGGGCGCGGGCGGTGTGGAGGGCGGTGGTGATGTTCTGGCTGTTGCCGCTGGTCGAGAATGCGACGAGTATGTCGCCCGGTGCGGCGAGAGCCTCGACCTGTCGGGAGAAGATGGAGTTGTAGCCGTAGTCGTTGGCGATGCAGGTGATGGCGGTGGGATCGGCGTTGAGGCAGACGGCGGGGAACGGTCGTCGGTTGGCGCGGTACTTGCCGATGAGTTCTTCGGCGAGGTGGAGTGCTTCGGCGGCGGAGCCGCCGTTGCCGCAGGTGAGGACACGGCGTCCGGCGAGGAGGGCTTCGCGGAGACGCTGCGCTTCCTGGGCGATTGCGGGGGCCTGCCGCTCGAGGGATCGGATGACGTCGGCGGCGCGGCGGATCTTCTGGATGACCTGGGATTGGCCCGTTGACATGCGGCCAGTGTCCCTTGCGGGGATGGAATCCGCCACTGGTCCGGGGTCGAAGGCGGTCGTGAGACGGTGGACTCGGCTATGATTTTGGCCCCTTCGGCCGGACGCCGGTCGCGGGGAGCGGACGAGTGTTTGGTGCGACGAGGGAGCACGAGCGATCGACCAGGGCGAGGACGTAGCTCAGTTGGTAGAGCAGCGGACTTTTAATCCGCGGGTCCAGGGTTCGAGTCCCTGCGTCCTCATTGGAGCGTCCGGGGCCGGGATGTCTGAACGATGATGGTGCTGCACGCGGTGTGGAGCGATGGCGCGCTGGCGCTCTGGGGCGAGGTGCGCGCGCGGGTCGGGGTCGGGGATGGTGCGTCGCGGGAGCCGGGGCCGGCGGGCGTGCATCCCTGGCAAGCGACGGCGGAGGAGCTGGCGACGGCCCTGGGCGACCTTGGGGTGAGGGGCGAGCCCGGGATGGTGCGGCTCCGGCTGCCGACGCGGGGCGGGGCGCCGATGGCGAGCCCGGCGCTGGCGCATGCGTTCGGTCAGGATGCGCACGATGAGGAGCGGGAAGGCGGCGCGGTGACGCTTGGGGAATGGTCGGCGGCGTGCGTGCGGATCGGGGCGGGCGAGGCGGCGGGCGCGCTAGAGCGGCTGGACGGGGGCGCGGGCGATGAGGACGAGGGGTCGCGGGAGCGCGTGAGGGCGCATCCGTCGGCGTCGGTGCGGTTCTATGCGGCGGCGGCGCGGCTGGCGCGGTCGCTGGTGGCGCAGCAGCGCGTGGTGCCCGCGCTGGTGGGAAACGGGTCGGGGCTGCAGGGGCGATGGCAGCCCTGGACGCGCGACGAGGCGACGCAGCGGAACGTCGATGGGCTGGTCCGTGCGATGCCCCCCGCGGCGCGGGCGGCGGTCGACGCGCTCGAGCATCACGGCGGTGCGATCGTCGAGGATTTCCTCGGTCAGGTGGTGGATGTGCTGGCGCGGGCGTCGCTGGAGCGCGAGCGGATGGCGGAGGCGATCGAAGATCGCGATCCGCTGTCGGACGCGCAGGTGGCGTGGCTTTCGGGGCTGCTGGGTGCGGGTGCGGCGGTGAACGCGGATGAGCCGCGGCGGACGGCGATGCTGAAGACGGTGCGTCGATGGATCGCGGGGCTGGACGACCGCGGCGCGGGCGGGTCGTGGCGACTGTGCCTGACGCTGAGCGAGCCGATCTTCGTGAAGGACCTGCCTGATCTGCAGGCGCCGGGGAGCGACATCGTTTGGACGCTGTCGTTCCATCTTCAGTCGGTCGAGAACGAGGACGTGATCGTCGACGCGGAGGATGTGTGGGCGCTGCGGGCGGAGTCGGCGACGGTGAAGGGTCGGCGGGTCGAGAGGCCGCAGGATCTGCTGCTGAAGGAGCTGGCGCGTGCGTCGCGGCTGTACCGGGGTCTGGAGCCCGCGCTGTCGGAGAGCCAGCCGCTGTCGGTCGAGCTGAACACGAACCAGGCGTACGAGTTTCTGCGTGAGTGGCGGCCGGTGCTGGTGGAGCAGGGGTTCGGGGTGATCGTTCCCGAGTGGTGGGACAGCCCGGCGGCGCGGATCGGCGCGCGGCTGCAGCTGAACTCGCAGGAGGCGGACCCGCTGAGCGGTTCTGTGGGGAGCCCGGGGTCCGTGGGACGGGCGCAGCTGGGGTTGAATGCGCTGGTGGGGTATCAGTGGCAGATCGCGGTCGGTGAGACGCCGCTGACGCTGGCGGACTTTGAGAAGCTGGCGGCGAGCCGGGCGCCGCTGGTTCGGATTGACGGGAGGTGGGTGGAGGTTCGGCCGGAGGACGTGCGTTCGGCGGTGGAGTTTATCCGTGAGAACCCGGGCGGCGAGATGCCGCTGGCGGATGCGCTGCGTCTGGCGTACCGATCGGACGTGAACAAGACGGGCGTGCCGATCCTGGGGCTGGACGCGACGGGGTGGGTTGCGACGATGCTGGGTGCGACGGGGGGCGAGGGGGCGTCGATGCCCGTGCTGGTGACCCCGGAGGAGTTCAAGGGGGAGCTGAGGCCTTATCAGGCGCGGGGGTTGTCGTGGCTGTCGTTCCTGGACTCGATGGGGATGGGTCCCTGCCTGGCGGATGACATGGGCCTGGGGAAGACGATCCAGCTTCTGGCGATGCTGCTGCACGAGCGGAAGCAGGCGGAGGAGGCGCGGGCGGCGGGGTCGACGGACGCGGAGGTGACGGAGGTTCATCCGACGCTGCTGGTGGTGCCCATGTCGATCGTGTCGAACTGGAAGCGGGAGGCGCAGCGGTTTGCGCCGACGCTGCGGGTGCTGATCCATCACGGGGTGGAGCGGGCGTCGGGGGACGCGTTCTTCCACGCGGCGCTGAAGTCCGACCTTGTGATCACGACCTATGCACTGGCGCACCGGGACCGGGAGCTGATCGAGCTGATCCCGTGGCGGCGGGTGGTGCTGGATGAGGCGCAGAACATCAAGAACCCGTCGGCGAAGCAGAGCCAGGCGGTGCGCAACCTGCCGGTAACGCGGCGGATCGCGCTGACGGGCACGCCGCTGGAGAACCGGCTGTCGGAACTGTGGTCGATCATGGACTTCTGCAACCCGGGTTTCCTGGGGACGCTGGCGGACTTCCGGCGGTATTTCGCGGTGCCGATCGAGAGGTATCACGACAAGGAGCGGAGCCGGAAGCTGCGGTCGCTGGTGCGGCCGTTCATTCTGCGGCGTCTGAAGACGGATCCGGCGGTGATCTCGGATCTGCCTGCGAAGCTGGAGACGAAGGAGTTCTGCAAGCTGACGAGCGAGCAGGCGTCGCTGTACGAGACGTGCGTGAAGGAGATGCTGTCGCAGGTCGACAAGGCAGAGGGGATCCGCCGGCGCGGGTTGGTGCTGACAGCGCTGATCCGGCTGAAGCAGATCTGCAACCATCCGCTGCAGCTGCCGCAGGATGAGGACGCGGCGTCGGCGGGGCCGGCCGGGGACGTGCCGCCGGCGCGTTCGGGTAAGTGCATCCGCCTGATCGAGCTGCTGGAAGAGGTGCTGGCATCGGGAGAGCAGGCGCTGGTGTTCACGCAGTTCCGTCAGATGGCGACGCTGCTGGGGTCGATGCTGCGGTCGACGCTGGACCGGGAGGTGCTGGTGCTGCACGGGGGGACGTCGCAGGGGCAGCGTCAGCAGATGATCGACCGTTTCCAGAAGGGGGACGGATCGGCGCCGGTGCTGGTGCTTTCGCTGAAGGCGGGCGGCGTGGGTCTGAACCTGACGGCGGCGTCGCACGTGTTCCACTTCGACCGGTGGTGGAACCCGGCGGTCGAGAACCAGGCGACGGACCGTGCGTTCCGGATCGGGCAGACGCGGACGGTGAGCGTGCACAAGTTCGTGGTGTCGGGGACGCTGGAAGAGCGGATCGATCAGATGATCGAGAGCAAGATCGCGCTGGCGGAGGACGTCATCGGGTCGGGCGAGGACTGGCTGACGGAGCTGTCGACGGCGCAGCTGCGGGACATCCTGACGCTGCGGCCTGAGGCGCTGGTGGATGAGTGAGCTAGCGCGGGGGGCGCCGCGCGGGGGGTGAAGCGTTCGAGGGGCGGTGCGGGAAAAGAAACACGGCCCGGCGGAGCGCCGGGCCGTGCGTGGTGAGCGTTTTTGCGTGGGCGCGCCGGCTCGGGTCAGGAGCAGGTGGTGTTGAAGTTCTGGAGGATGCTGGTGATGTCGGAGAAGTTGACGGAGCCGTCGAGGTTGGCGTCGCCGGGCCCGGTGCCCGGGGTGTAGACGTTGTTGAAGTTCTGGAGGACGGAGGTGATGTCGGAGAAGTTGACGGAGCCGTCGTTGTTGGCGTCGCCCGGGCAGGCGGGCGGTGCGTTGCAGCCGGAGACGGGGCAGGTTCCGGTGATGACTTCGAGCGCGGTGCGGTCGGTGGCGTTGATGACGCCGTCGCCGTTGAGGTCGGCGTAGGCGTTGAAGGTGGCGGAGGATTCGTTCTGGCCGCAGAGAGCGACGAGGGCAGCGACGTCGGTGCAGTCTGTCACGCCGCTGTGGTTGACGTCGCCGACGTCGGTGGGCGCGGTGGCGCGAAGGACGAGGGTGACGTTGATGGTGGTGCCGGCGGGGATGACGGCGGGGGCGCCGACCCATTCGATCCAGGCGTTGAGCGAGTCATCGTTGGGGTCGGTTGAGGAGGCGAGGAAGCCCTGGACTCCGAGGGCGCCGGGGGCGCCGCTGATCGAGGTGAGCTCGACTTCGATGCTGGGGCTGCCGGGGTTGAAGGTGGCGTCGTTGTCTTGGAAGAGGGTGACGGATCCGCCGACGGCGAGGGGGGCGGGGGTTGTGAAGAGGTGTCGGTTGCGGGGCTGATCGTCGATGGCGAGGGTGCGAGTCTGGCCTGAGCCGTTGTCGACGGCGATGAAGCGTGCGTCGTACTGCCCGAGGCCGATGTTGGCGAGCATGCTGCTGATGGTGAAGAGCCTGAAGGCGTCGAAGCCTCGGCCGGTGGGGCTTGGGTCGAGCGTGATGTTGGAGGTGACGGTGAAGGTGTAGTCGACGATGACGGTGGAGAGGCCGACGACGGGGTCCGTGCCGTAGTCGCGGCGGCTGATGAGGGTGGCTTCGGGGAGCGCGCCGGTTGTCTGGACCTTGAAGTTCGGGGTGCGGATGGGCGAGCCGAGTCGCGGGGGGTCCGCGTTGAGGTCGCGGTCGGTGGCGCCGATGGATGCGGTGACGTCGGCGCGGGAGATGGTGGGGATAAAGCGGAAGCCGCCGCCCTGCACGCGGTAGGAGGGACCGGTGACGATCGAGGTTCCGATGGCGCTGCCGCCGCCGGCCTGCTGAACAAGTGGCCGGATGTAGTTGTTGGCGACGATGTCGGCGAAGGTAAGGGGGAAGGAGCCGGTGTTGGGGACTTCATCGTAGATCTCGACGATGTCGTAGCTCTCGTTGCCGGCGAGGCAGTTGGCGCCGACGCGGACGTTGTTGAGGAAGACTGGGACGGAGGGCTCCTGCACGCCGGCGTTCTGGACGGCGATGCCCTTCATGAAGGTGTCGTCCCAGAATTCGATGGGGCTGGCGGCGGTTTCGGCGGGTTGGCTGAAGGTGATGTCGTCGTAGAAGACGTATCCGGTTTCGAGCTGGCCCATGGGGGGAGTGCCGAAACGGAGATGGACGAGGCTGGCGGTGATCGGGGGGTCGGGCCAGGGGAGGCCCAGGCCGTCGTACGGGGGCTGATCGTTATAGAAGTTGAACTTGTACTGGAAGTCGGCGTTAGTCAGGGTGTAGACGAGCTGGACCCACTGGCCGTTGGTGTCGCCCTGCCCGTTGTTGTATTCGGGGCCGATGAAGAGGTTCTCGAAGGCTTCGTAGACGGAGGAGTTTGAGCGGCGGAACTCGTACTTGAGCCCGACGCGTGAGTAGCGGAGGGGATTGGAGTCGGGGATATTGATCCAGGCGGACCATGTGACCGGGCCGCAGTTGGGGGAGTAGAGCGGGTCGTTGTAGAGGCCCAGGCCCGAGTCGAACTGATTGGTGTCGAAGCCCGCGAAGGTTTCGCCGGGCGAGCCGATGGTGCCGGGTGCGACGCCCATGGAGGCGATGCCGGTGCGGGCGACGGGTGCGGGGGAGAAGCCGTCGCCCATGTAGCGGCGGTTGGCTGTGTTGAAGTGGCGCCAGAACTTGGCGAGGCGGAGGCCGTTGGCGGAGTTGCTGGATGGGGTCTCGAACCCGGGGTTGTTGAGTGTGGTGACCTGTGCGTGTGCGGCGGGGACGATTCCTGCGGCTGCGACGATGGCGAGCGCGGTGTGGCGGATGGTCATGCGTTCGATCTCCCGTGAGGGCTGTGGTCCTGGGGCGGCGACGGCGCTTGATGCGGCACGTAACCGCTTACATCGTGCGCCGTGAAGGGTGGCGCGTCAACCGGAAGCCAGCAAAAGAGAGCGAAAGTTGCGGGGGGCTCGGGGACTGATATCGGGCGTGGCGGGCGGGGTGCGCGCGGCGGTGGCGACTACTCCTTGAGGCCCTCGGCGGCGACGCCCGAGATGAACGTTCGCTGTGTCAGGAAGAAGATGGCGAGGACGGGCGCGACGACCATGGTGCTGGCGGCCATGAGGAGGTTCCACGGGGTGTTGCCGGCTTTGCTCTGGTAGAGCTGGAGGCCCAGGGCGAGCGTGAACTGGTCGCGGTGGTTGAGGAAGATGAGCGGTCCCAGAAAGTCGTTCCAGAGATACGTGAAGTAGAGGAGAGCGACGACGGCTAGGGCGGGGCGCGAGAGGGGGAGGATGATGCGCCAGAAGATGCCCCAGTGTGAGCAGCCGTCGATGCGGGCGGCTTCGTCGAGCTCCTTGGGGATGCCCATGTAAAACTGGCGAAGGAGGAAGATGTTGAAGGCGCCGTGGAAGGCGCCGCCGAACCATGCGGGGAGCCAGAGGGGCTTGAGTGAGCCGATCCAGCCGAGCTGGGCGAAGATGACGTAGAGGGGAGCCATGATGACGGGGAATGGGATCATCATGGTGGCGAGGACGATGGCGAATAAGAAGGAGCGGCCTCGCCAGCGGATGCGTGCGAAGCCGTAGGCGACGACGGCGGTGGAGAGGGTCATTCCCGTGACGCCCAGGAGGGCGACGAGGAGGCTGTTGCGGAGGTAGAGGGGGAAGTCGATGGAGGGGTCGGTCCAGACGGCGGAGTAGTTGCTGGCGGCGTGGGCGGGGGTCGAGCCGGGGGGATCGGGGAGCAGGCGCAGGTCGCGGGAGATGGCCTGTTCTTCGGGCTTGATGGAGGTTGAGATCATCCAGACGAGGGGGGCGGCGTAACAGAGTGCGACGGCGGCGAGCAGCGCGAGGATGACGGCGCGGGCGAGCGGCGCGTTCCGGCCCGGGAGGGGCTGCTCTCGAGGGTTGGCGGGGCGTTGCGCGGGCATGGGTGTGGTTGGTGCGCGGTCTCAGGCGGCGCGGTAATGGACGAGGCCGTGGCTGGCGAACCAGAGGACGCCCGTGAGCGCGAGTACGACGAGGAACTGGACCCATGCGAGGGCACTGGCGTAGCCCATCTTCATGTACACGAAGGCGTTGTTGTAGAGGTAGTGCGAGTACATGAGCGTGGAGTTGTCCGGGCCGCCCTCGGTCATGATGTATGGGATGGCGAAGACCTGGAGGGTGTTGATGGTGGTGACTATGACGTTGAAGAGGATGGCGGGCGAGATCATGGGGAGCGTGACGTGCCAGAGCCTGCGGAGCGGGCCGGCGCCGTCGAGGGAGGCGGCTTCTAGGAGGGGTCGGGGGACGTCCTGGAGTGCGGCGAGGTAGACGACGACGGGCTGGCCGATGTTCCAGAGGCTCATGATGACGAGCGCGGGGAGGGCCCAGGCGGGGCTGCCCAGCCAGTTCGGGCCTTCGAGGCCGAGCACGCGGAGGGCCAGGTTGATGAGTCCGAGGTCCGCGTTGAAGAGCCAGAGCCATATCATGGCGCTGGCGACGACGGGGACGAGTGAGGGGATGTAGACGGCGGTGCGGAAGGCCCAGAGGCCGGGGACGCGCTGGTTCAGGAGAACGGCGATGAGGATGGAGAGTGCGGTCGAGGCGGGGACGTACATGAGCGTGAAGAGGCCGGTGTTGAGGAGCACGCGGGCGAAGAGGGGGTCGGAGAAGAGGGCGCGGTAGTTGTCGAGGCCGATCCAGACGGGGCTTTCGAGGAGCGGGTAGTCGGTGAGGCTGTAGGCGAGGCTGAGGGCGATGGGCAGGGCCATGAAGAGGGCGAAGCCCGCGAGCCATGGGCTGATCCAGAGGAGTCCCACGAGGGTGGGAGGGATGCGCTGGCCGGCGAAGCGGTCGGTGGCGGGGCCGGCATGATTGGCTGCGCGGCTCACCCCGCGGAACCCGGGCCTCGCCCGGCTCCCCCACTGCTGCCGGCGCGAGCCGTCGCGCGGCGTGCGGCGGCGGCGCGAGCTTCATCGATCTGCGACTGGCCTGCGCGGCGGACGGCGGCGAGTGCGGCGGCGGGCTCGGCGTTGCCGCGCCAGATGCGCTGCATGGCGGCGTTGAACTCGGCGACGTACTGCTCCCAGGTCCGCATGCGGGGGAAGATAAACGCTCGCGGGCTGGAGGCGACGGCGGCGTGCACGCGGACGAAGGGGTTGGGGTGGCTGGCGAGGAAGTCGGCGGAGGAGGTTGCGAGGGGCGAGTTCTTGCAGTGAGCGGCGCTGAGGAACTCGACGTTCTCGGGCTGCTGCGTGAAGGCGATGAAACGGAAGGCTTCCTCGGGGTGCCTGGCGCCGCGGGGGATGACGAGGACGTCGCTGTCGAGCAGGCCGGCGGGCTGATCGGGGTCGTAGAAGTCGTCGTGGACGGGGAAGGGGGCGACGGCGTAGTCCATGTCGGGCTTGTAGGCGTTGATGAGGTTGGCGAGCCACGGGCCCTGGTTGGTCATGGCGACCTGACCGGCGAGGAAGGGATGCTGCGGCGTGCCGTAGAACCCGAAGCCTGCCTGGAAGCGGAGGGTGCGTTCGACGCCCAATCGCTGCGGGTATGAGCGGGCCCACTGATAGGCGCGGATGTTGGCGGGATGATCGGCGGCGGCGTCGCCTTCGGGTGTGAGGACGGAAGTCCCGAAGTAGTAGCCCCAGTGCCAGGTCCACCAGTCGGGCTCCATGTGGAGGAAACCGACGCGTTCGAGGCGGCCGTCGGCGGACTGGCGGACGAGGCGTTCGTGGCAGGCGTCGAGCTCGGAGATGGTGCGGGGCGGCGCGTCGGGGTCGAGCCCGGCGTCGCGGAAGGCGGCGCGGTTGTAGAAGAGCGCAAGGGCGCCGCAGGTGTTGACGATGGCGTAGAGGCGACCCTTATGGGTGAGCATGGGCCAAACGGCGGGGGCGTAGCGGTCCGGGGTGATGCTGTGTGCGGCGGCTAGGTCGTCGAGCGGCATGATGGCGCCGCTCTCGGCGTAGGCGGGGACGCTGAAGTTGCCCATGCCGATGATGTCGGGGGGGTTGCCCCCGGCGATGGCAACGATGGACTTCTGATCGATGCCCGCCATGGCGAAATAGCGGACATAGGCGCGGTCCTGGGACTGGTTGTAGCGGTCGACGATGTGCTGCATGGCGCGGCCTTCGTGGCCGGTCCATTTCTCCCAGTAGTCGATGACGAGTCGGCCGCGTGCGGCGCGGTCGGAGTCCGGCCTTGGTCCGAAGAGTGCGAAGCCCGCGCCCGCGGCGGCGAGCATCCCGACGGCGGCGCGGCGGGTGATCGCGGCGTGACTCATTGAGAGGGTCGGTCCGTGCCGCGGCGCTGGTTGGCGGCGGCGCGCGCGGCGTTAATGTCGGCGACCAGGCGTTGCCAGTACTCGGCGTCTTCGGGGAAGCCTGTGGGCTTGTTGGTCTTGGGGTTGTTGATGCCGACGGCGGGGTCGAGCGGGGCGATGGCGGACTGCGAGAGCATCTGCTTCTCGAACATGCCGCGGTTCATGCGCTGGGTGTCGCCGGTGTCCTGGAAGCGGATGAGGATTTCTGAGGCGAGCTGTTCGGCGGGGGCGGGGCGGATGACGGCGCGGGCGATCAGGACGAGGCCCACGAGGGCGAGCACGCCCGCGACGGCCCAGCCGATCCACGGTTTCTCTTCGAGTGTTTCGCGGAGGGACATGGCGAGCTCCTAATCGTTGCGGGGAGCGGCGCCTGGGTCAGGGCGAGATGGCGCCGTCGGGGTAGTTGTGCCCCCAGTTCTCGAAGTTGGGCTGGGAGCCGAAGCGGTCGCGGCCTGTGAGCTCGACGGCGTTGAAGGACTCGACGCGGCCGTCGCCCATGACGGCGTTGCACTCGCCCGTGCGCTGGAAGGCGTTGGGGAGCCATGTGGTGTTGGCGCGGCTGCCGAAGTGCCTGGGGATCCAGTCGATGGCGTCGAGGGCCATGACGACCTCCGTCGGTCGGGCGACGAGGCGGAGGGGCTGGCCCGAGATTCCGATGTTGTAGGTGCGGCCGCCGGAGGAGACGGTGGAGGGGACGGAGTCGTTGAACCAGTACTCGTTGATGAGGTCGTCCAGCATGGTGAACTTGCCGTCGTCGTTGACGTCGTCGCAGGGGAAGATGGGGGCGACGTTTCCGTTGATGGGGTCCTGGATGGCGCCGTTCTCATCGATCCATCCGAGGACGCTGGTGACGCCCGAGGCGGCGGGGCAGATAAAGACTTCCTTGTTGCCGTCGGTGTAGGGCTCGAGGATGGTGATGGCGCGGTAGCGGCGTTTGATCCACGGAGCGAACTGGCTGGCGCGGGTGGCGATGGGGAGGAATGCGGGGTCCTTGTAGTCGTTGAAGTAGCCGAGGCAGGCGATGCCGATCTGCCGGACGTTGCTCTTGCACTTGATGTCGACGGCGGATTCGCGGGCCCGGCCCAGCGAGGGGAGGAGGATGCCGATGAGAATGGCGATGATGGCGACGACGACGAGGAGCTCGATGAGGGTGAATGCTCGTTGGCGCGTGGGGGTGGTTCTCATCGTGCGTTCTCCTTCGCTGCCGCGGCCATGACGGACTGCCGGCCCGGGGCTTGTCCTTGCTGTTCCCACGAGACGTCGAGTTCGATATCGCCGGTGGAGGATTCGAGGTCCGCGGGCCTGAGGATCCCGCCTTGGAGTGGTCTGCCCTGGAAGGTGACGATCGCCGGGCGAGCGGGGTCGAAGGCGCGGGCGTCGAAGCGGACGCGGACGCGGCGGCCGCGCCAGGTTCGGGTGGCGTCGACGCGGCCCATGGAGCGCATGGGGCAGGGGTCGATCGCGAGGCCTTCCCAGGTGGCGCGGAGGCCCAGGACCCACTCGACGCTGACGCGGTTGAGCCATGCGGCGGAGCCGGTGTACCAGGTCCAGCCGGCGCGACCGGGGGTGTCGGAGAGGGGACCGTCGACGTTGCCGGGGGTGACGTAGGGCTCGGCGCGGTAGGCGTCGGCGACGGCGCCGCGCTTGGGGGGGGAGATGGCGTCCCAGATGCGTTCGACGGCGCGCTGGTCCTTGAGCTTGCAGGCGGCCATGAGCGCCCATGTGGCGGCGTGCATATAAACGCCGCCGTTCTCGCGTGAGCCGGGGGAGTAGCGGGTGATGTAGCCGATGTCGGTGTCGGGCTCGGTGTATGCGGGGGCGAGGAGGAGCGGTCCCATGTCGCGGAGGAGGTGCTCGTGGACGCTCTGCCAGGCGCGGGTGAGCCTTGGCTGGTCGGCGGCGTCGGCGAGGATGGCCCAGGTCTGGGCGTTGAGGTAGATCTTGCCGGCGGGCGAGTCGGCGGCTCCGATCCAGACGCCGGCGTCGGTGGTGGCGCGGCGGAACCAGGCGCCGTCCCAGGCGTGCTGGTTGGCGGCGTCAATCAGGCGCAGGCGGCGGGAGCGGAACTCGTCGGCGAGCCGGGCCTCGCCGCGCTGGTCGAGGATGCGGGCCCAGTCCTGGAGGGTGAGCGCGAGGAAGAAGGAGAGCCAGACGCTCTCGCCCTTTTCGGCAATGCCGGCGGCGGAGAGGCCGTCGTTCCAGTCGCAGGAGCCGATGAGCGGGATGCCACGGGGGCTGGTGCGGGCGAAGGATCGGCGGAAGGAGCGGAGGCAGTGGTCGAGGATGGTGGCGGGAGCGGTGTCGTCGACGAAGGGGGCGCGGTCGTCGAGGATGGAGAAGTCGCCCGTTTCACGGATGTACGAGGCGGTGATGAAGGGGAGCCAGAGATAGTCGTCGCTGCAGGCGGTGTGATTACCGAAGCGTGCGAGGGCGTGCCACCAGTGGTTGACGCTGCCGTCGGCGAACTGCTGGTGGGCGTGGAGGAGGATCTGGGCGCGGCAGCGCGAGGGGTCGAGGGGGAGCCAGACCTGGCTGTCCTGGAGCTGGTCGCGGAACCCGAAGGCGCCGGACTGCTGGTAGTAGCCGGTGCGTCCCCAGAGCCGGCCGCTGATTGCCTGGTACGGGAGCCAGTATGCGTTGAGGACGTCGAAGTCCTGGGCTTCGGTCTCGACGGCGGCGGGCTTGAGAATGGTATCCCAGAGGTTGTGCGCGCCGGAGACGGCGCGCTCTGCGGCGCCGGGGGCGGAGAGGGCGTCGAGGAGGGAATTGAGGCGGTCGCGTGAGGACTCGATGGCGATGGTGAAGGCAAACTCGCGTTCTTCTCCCGGGGCGAGCCTGAGGTCGCCACCGACGGAGGCGGCGCCGTCGGCGAAGCGGCCGAAGCCCTCGCCGCTGCGCGGGGCGTCGAACATGGCGGCGGGGCGCGGTGTCTGGCCGTAGCGGCCCAGAAAGAGGGCCTTGTCAGCGATGGCGAGCGGGGCGTCGAACTGGCCTGCGATCACTGCGTGGGCGGCGGTGTAGGGCCAGGGCATGTTCCAGTGGTCGCGCTCGCTCTTTGAAGGGAGGTCCCACATGTTCTTGTTGGCGATGACGGCGCGGCGCTTCTCGTCGTGGGCGGTGGTGATGAAGAGCCTGTGGAACTCGCGCTTGGAGTCGGGGGCGACGCCGCAGCACCACTCGAGGTAGGTGGCGAGCCGGAGGCGGCGGGGCTTGTTCGTTGTGTTGCGGAGCTTGACGCGCCAGACTTCGGCGGGCTGGTCGGGAGCGACGGCGAGCGTCCACGTGGCGGCGATGCCTGAGTAGCGGGTGTGGAAGGTGGTGGAGCCCAGGGTGTGCTCGCAGCGGTACTCCTCGTAGGCTGGCCAGCAGGGAGCGGGGGCGAGGGACCACAGGTCGAGTGAGTCGAGGTCGGCGAGGTAGAGGAAACGGCCGCGGTCGTCGCGGACGAGGTCCATTTCCCATCGTGTGAGGACGTTGTGCTGGGCGTCGTCGAACCATGAGAAGCCGCCGCCGTTCTGGCTGACGACGAAGCCGTAGCGTCCGTTGCAGACGACGTTCGTCCAGGGCATCGGGGTTCGATGGTCTGAGAGGACGAATGTTCGCCCGGAGGGGTCGAATCGACCGTAGCGGTTGGCGAGCATGGTGGTGGCGTGTCCTCGCGAGTGGTGAATGGCGGGCCTGAAACCGCTTACATGACTATCAGCTGAGGTCGGGTGGTTGTCAACCTTTTGGGTATGAATTCGGTGAGGGGCCGGCAAAAAAGACAACGGGCGACGCGTGGTCGCCCGTTGAGGGGGAATGCGACGAAGCGGGTCGGATCAGCGGCGGCGCCGGAGGCCGGCGAGACCAGCGAGGCCCGCGAGGGCGACGCCGGCGGGCGCGGGGACGGCGACGCGGATGTTGTTGAAGATGGTGTCGGCGACGGCGCCGGTTTCAGCGGCGGCGTTGTGCTGAGCGCCGAAGCCGACGAAGAAGTTGAAGTTCGAGGGGATGCCGCCCTCGTTGCCGCCCATTTCCTTGAGGCCGCTGGAGACGTAGTTGATCCCGTCGAAGGAGTAGAGGTACTCGAAGCTGGAGCGGACGCCGTCCACGGGGAGCGGGTCGACGCCGTTGCCCGAGCCGGGGCGGTGGATCATGCGGAGGTGGATGGTGTCGGCGTAGGGGACGACGCCGAAGGAATGGAAGGGAAGGATGGAGCCGAAGGCGGCGATCTCGCCGTTGGGGAGCTGTCCGAAGTAGCCGAAGCCGAAGAGGTCGGCGTGGAAGCCGGCTTCGACGGCGACGTTCTGCGAGGCGATGTGGTTGACGGTGACGGAGAAGTCGAAGGCGTCCTCGTAGTTGATGTCGAGGTTGGAGGCACCGCCGTCGGCCGAGTAGTAGGCGGAGTGGCGATTGGCGAAGCCGCCCGGGCCAAAGCCGGTCTCGGTGAGGCGGACGTCGGAGGGATAGTTGCTGACGAAATTGAGGGTGCTGTCGAAGCGATCGTTGAAGATGCGCTCGTTGAGCTTGACCGAGTCGATGGCGCCGATGGTGCCAGCGGACGCGGCGGTGGTAAGAGCGAGCGAGAGCAGAGCGACGGACTTCATGTGATCTCCTCCAATTCTGTGTGGCGAGCGTTGACGGTTGACCTGCCGGCGCCGCGTTGCACGCTGACCGCGGCGACAGGCTTGCACGCGTCAGGGCGCGTGTAAGCGCTTTCAAGATGCCCCACGTCCAAGGGACGGGCAACTGGATTTTCACACGAATTGCAAGAGAAGGGACGGGCGGGCGGTTAGCGGGCTCTTTGCAGGCCGAGGCGGCGCACGGCGTCCTGTACGGCCGGATGCTGATGGAAGAGGTTCCAGATCAGACCGGTGCGGGCGTTCTCGATGGCGAGGATCATGGGGCCCTGGTCGATGGCGACGCAGTCTGGGGCAACCCACATCTTGCCCAGATTGAAGGAGTCCTTGAAGCCGTGGCCCCCGGCGGCGGGGTCGCGCCAGAGGAGCGGGGAACCGTCGGCGGCGTTCAGGGAGCGGTAGTAGCGGAGGGCGGCAAGGGCGGCCTGCGGTTCGAAGATGATGCTGCATCCGGCGCCGTAGGGGGCGACGGTGCCGTCGCCGTAGTTCTCCGGGGGCTGGAAGGTGGTGTAATCGAAGTCGGGACGTGCGCCGGGGAGCGGGACGAGCGTGGGGAATAGGCCCGGGACGAGATATCCCGAGTCGGCGTCGCAGGCGGTGAGTCCCCAGGCGTCGGGGCCCAGGGTGGGAAGGCTGAGGGGGTTGAGTGCGGCCTTGCGGCGGTGCATCTGCACGGCGCGGCGGGAGTTCTCCCACCAGTCGACGCGGGGGCGGTGCGGGACGCCTTGAGCGGCGGGGTTGTCGGGGTTCATGCCGGCGTAGTCGATCCAGCAGTGGGCGAAGAAGTTGGTGAAGAGGGCGCCGGACCAGGGGAACCACATGAAGATGGGTCCGTCCTCGTCGCGGCCCGGGGTGCGGCGCATGCGGTAGTACATCTCGGTGCTGACGCGGTGGTCGGCGCGGGGCGCGGCGACGGCGAGGAAGGTGACGAGCTTCTGCTCGTCGCCGGCGTCGGCCCAGTAGAAAGGCAGGAGCGTGCCGTCGGCGGTGGGGTTGTTCTTGTCGCGTGGTTTCCAGCCGAGGCTGATGTAGCCGCGTTCGTAGGGCTTCTCGACGGCTTCGTCGGCGGGGACGAAGAAGGTCCAGTCGGCTTCGTCGAGCATGCGGTCGGCGGCCTGGGCGACGTCTCCCTTGAAGTACGAGGCGGCGGTGATGGCGCCGGCGAATAGCAGGGCGGAATCGATGGTGCTGACGGTGACCTCGTAGGCGTCGTGGGTGATGCCGGCGTCTTCGGGGTCGAGGTAGTGGAAGTAGAGGCCGGCCTTGCGGTTGGATGTGTTGTCGAGGAGGGAGCGGAGGATGAGGCGTGCGCGGTCGTGTCCCTGCTGGCGTGTGATCCAGCCGCGTTCGACGCCTATGGGGAGTGCGGAGAGCTGGAATCCGACGCCGGCGACGCTGGCGACGGGCTTGCTGGTGCGGTCGTAGACCATGCCGGTTTTGTTGCCGGCGGTGTTCCAGAGGAAGTTGAAGCAGCCGCGCTGGACCTCATCGAGGAAGGCTTGGTCCTGGTCTGAGAACTCGAAGGGGGGCCTCTGGGCGGCGGCGCCCTGGAGCGGGACGACGTCGAAGCTGTCGTCGGGGCGGTCGTCGCGTGCGCGGGCGGGGGTCGAGAGGATCGCGGCGATGAAGAACAGGGGTATACTCTTGAGCATGCGGCGTGATGATAGAGGCACCCGCGGAGAATTCCGCGTCCTTTGAAGTGGGTGAAGTCGAGCGTGCATGAGCCGGCAGGCGTCCATCGAAGATGTCGCAGAGGCGGCGAAGGTCTCCACTGCGACGGTGAGCCGGGTGATCAACAGCCCGAATCTTGTGGCGCCTGACACTGCGGCGAAGGTTCTGAAGGCGATCCGCGAGCTCGAGTATCGGCCGAATCTGTTCGCCAAGGGACTGTCGACGAAGCGGAGCCGGGTGCTGGGGATCGCGCTGCCCGACATTCACGGGGAGTTCTATTCCGAGCTGCTGCGCGGGGCGGACAGCGCGGCGCGGGACGCGGGGTATCACCTGCTGGTGAGCAGCGAGGGGCGGATCACGGGCAACGGGAACGGCGGTTCGCAGCAGCTGGTGTTCGGGCTGGTGGACGGGCTTGCGGTGATGATCACGGAGGCTGCGGACGAGATCTGGGCGCAGCTGGAGAAGACGAGCGTTCCGGTGGTCGTGCTGGACGTGGCGGCGCGTGTGCCCCAGCTGAACAGCATCGTGGTGGACAACGAGCTGGGAACGCGCGAGGCGACGGAGCATCTGCTGGACTCGGTGCCGCCCGAGCGGTGCTACTTCGTGGGCGGTCCGGACAAGAACTACGACACGCAGGGCCGGCAGCGGGCGTTCACGCGGGTGCTGAGCGAGCGCGGGCATGCGGCGCGTACGGACCAGGTCGCCTTCGGGTCGTACACGATCGACTGGGGCCGGCAGTGGGCGGACATGCATCTCTCTCGGATCACGCGGGGAAAGCCCGTGGGGATTCTCGCGGGGAACGACGAGATCGCGTACGGGATCATGCAGACTGCGCAGGACGCGTCGCTGGCGATTCCGGGCGATATCCGGCTTGTGGGATTCGATGACTCGCGGCTGGCGATCCTGGTGCGGCCCCGGCTGAGCTCGGTGCGTGTGCCGGCGGCGGAGATAGGTGCGGCGGCGGTGCGGACGCTCGTCGAGCATCTTGCCTCGCCAAGCGATCCGCCGGCGCGGGTGAGCTTGGCGTCGAGCCTGATCGTGCGCGAGAGCAGCCAGGCGCCGGCGCTGAACGCGCCCGGGGCGCGCGGGACGCGGTGAGCCCGGGCCGGGCCCCGATCAGTGGCGGCCGGCGAAGGGGTTCTCGGCGAGCGCGGCGCCGTGGGAGCGGATGACGCTTGCGTACCAGTGGGCGGAGTCCTTGAGAGTGCGCTGCTGGGTGGTGTAGTCGACGTGGATGAGCCCGAAGCGCTGCTTGTATCCCTCGAGCCATTCGAAGTTGTCCATGATGGACCAGTGGAAGTAGGCGCGGATGTCGGCGCCGTCGTTCATGGCCTGTCGGAGGGCGAGGAGGTAGCGGCGTGTGAAATCAATGCGCTGCGGGTCGTGGACCTTGCCGTCCATCGAGACCCAGTCCATGGCGGAGAGGCCGTTCTCGGTGACGCAGACGGGGATGCGGTAGCGCTCGAAGTGAAAGCGCGGTCCCCAGCGGAGCGAGTCGGGCTCGACGGGCCAGTGGAAGGCGGTCTTGGCGTGACCGACGGCGCGGGGGGCGACGACGGGCTTTCCGTCGGGTCCGGCGGTAATGGGGATACCGTTGTAGATGTTGATGCCGTAGAAATCGAGCGGCTGGTGGATGAGCTGCATGTCGCCCGGCTGCGGCGTGGGGGCGTCTGAGGCGTAGAGGCGGAGGCCCTCTTCGGGATAGGCGCCGAGGCAGACGGGGTCTGAGTACCAGGCGTTGTTCCAGAGGTGTCTGCCGGGGATCGAGAAGCAATACTGGCGGGCGGCGCTGAGGGACTCGGGGCGATCGTCCGCGGGGATGGGTGAGACGCCGACCGGGGCCCAGCCGACGCTCGGTGTGAGCTTGGCGCGTTCGCGGATGACCTGGACTGCCTGGCCGTGGGCCATCAGGGTGTGATGGACCATGAGGAGGCGTTCGGCGAGCGTGGGCATGAAGCCGGGTGCGAGGCGCGAGCCTTCGGGTCCGCCGCCGATGTAGCACTGTGGTTCGTTGAGGGTCATCCAGTGGGCGACGCGGTCGGAGAGACGGTCGACGATGACGCGGGTGTAGTCGGCGAACCACCGGACGCTGTCGCGGTTCATCCAGTGGCCCTTGTGGTGGAGGGCGAGGGGGAAGTCCCAGTGAAAGAGCGTGACCCACGGCTTGACGCCGGCGGCGAGGAGGGCGTCGACGAGCGCGTCGTAGAAGGCGAGTCCCTTTTCGTTGACGCGGCCCTCGCCCTCAGGCATGACGCGGGGCCATGAGATGGAGAAGCGGTAGGCGTGGAGTCCCATGGACTGCATGAGCGCCACGTCGGCGCGGAAGCGGTGGTAGTGATCGCAGGCGGCATGGCCTGACTGTGATTCCCAGATGGCGCCGGGGAGCCGACAGTACTCGTCCCAGACGGAGGGGCCTTTGCCCTCCTCGGCGGCGGCGCCCTCGATCTGATAGGCGCTGGAGGCGGCGCCCCAAGTGAAGGAGTCTGGGAAGCGGACGGCGTCGGGGGCGGGATCGGCGTGTGGGGTCATCGGTGCGGTCTCGTTGTCGGCGCGCGGACGGGGGGTGTTGCGGGCATGAAAGCGGTTACACTATCGCTTCTGAGGAGGCTCGGCCCATGCGCAGCGCTCGAACGGCGGAGATTATGCGGATTGCAGCGGCGCTTGCGGCAGCGTTGGCCGGGGCGGAGGCGCTCGCAGGGAGCGAACGGACGATTCTGAGCGACGGGGAGGACGTGACGGCGTGGGCCGCGAGCGGTTCGAGCGGCGTGCAGGTGGCGCTGGCGGCGGACGCGGGGCCCGAGGGGTCGGGGCGGGCGGTGCGGGTGGATTTCGATTTCGCGCGGGGGTCGGGGTTCGCGGTGTTCCGGCTGCCGGTGAGGATGACGCTGCCGACGAACTTCCGGCTGTCGATGGACGTGCGGAGCGACGGACCCCCCAACAACTTCGAGATCAAGTTCATCGACGAGACGGGGGACAACGTCTGGTGGTTCAACCGGCGTGGGTTTGAGTTTCCGCGCGAGTGGACGACGCTGCACACGCCGCGGCGGCGGCTGAGCTTCGCGTGGGGGCCGGGGGGAGCGGGAAAGGGGCTGCGGGAGATTTCCGCAATCGAGTTCGCTGTGACGGCGGGGACGGGCGGGAAGGGGAGCGTGCTGATCGACAACGTGGTGCTGGAGGAGTTGCCCGAGGCGCCGGCGACGTGGCCCGAGCCGCGGGTGAGCGAGCGGGGCGCGGAGGGGGTGGTGCTGGACCTGGGGGCGCTGCGCGCGTTCGGGGGCGTGCGGGTCGCGGGCGCAGGAGCGGCGTACGCGGTCGATGTTTCGAGCGATGGGGCGCGGTGGACGGAGGCGATTTCGGTGCAGGGGGCGGGCGGGCGGGCGGAGGTGCTGCCGCTGGCGGATGCGGAGGCGCGGTATGTGCGGGTGCGCGGCGCGGAGGGGGCGGGGCTGGCGGAGCCGGGGCGTGTGGAGATCGGCGTGCTGCCGCTGGAGGTGGGCGACTCGAAGAATGAGCTGTGGCGGACGATTGCGCGGGAGGGGTCGCGGCGCGAGCTGTATCCGAAGTATCTGCGGGGTCTGCCCAGCTACTGGACGGTGATCGGGGCGAGCGGCGACGCGAACGAGGCGCTGATCAATGAGGAGGGGGCGATCGAGGTGCGGCGGCTGGGGTTCTCGGTTGAGCCTCTGCTGGTGCTCGAGGGGCGGGCGGTGAGCGGGCAGGACTCCCCCACTGCTCAGTCGCTGCGCGAGGGATATCTGCCGATCCCGAGCGTGGAGTGGAAGCGGGACGATGTGTCGCTGCGGGTGACGGCGGCGGTGGATGGGCCGGCGGGGCGGTCGGTGCTGGCGGTGCGGTACGAGGTTGGGAACGAGTCGAGCGAGCGACGGGCGGGCGAGGTGGCGCTGGCGATCCGGCCGCTGCAGGTGCTGCCGCCGGCGCAGGATCTGAACATCACCGGCGGGGCGGGACGGATCGAGCGGATCCGGATCGACGGCAAGCGGGCGGTGGTGGACGGGGTCGAGGTGCGGCTGGCGGGCGATGCGGCGACGTGGGCGGCGAGCACGCTGGCGGGCGACGACATCATGGAGTGGGTGGCGGACGGGCGGGCGCGGCGCGCGGGGGCGAGGGGCGCGGAGGCGGTGGAGGCGCACGACCCGATGTCGGCGGCGTCGGGGGTGTGGATGCTGCCGTTCGACCTGGGGCCGGGGGAACGGGCGACGTTCGGGCTGGCGGCGCCGATGAGCGAGGGGGTGCCACTGGACGAGATGGGAAGCGAGGGGCTGGCGTGGGTCGAGGCGGCGCAGGAGCGAGCGGCGGCGTGGTGGCGGGAGCGGCTGAACCGGGTGTCGATGCGTGTGCCGGCGGGGGCGCAGCACCTGGTGGACACGCTGCGCTCGACGGTGGCGTACATCCTGATCAACCGGGACGGGGCGGCGATCCAGCCGGGGTCGCGGTCGTACGAGCGGACGTGGATCCGGGACGGGTCGCTGACGTCGACGGCGCTGCTGTACACGGGGAACTCGGAGGAGGTGCGGGAGTTCGTGGACTGGTTCGCGCCGTTTCAGTATGAGGACGGCAAGGTGCCGTGCTGCGCGGACGCGCGTGGGCCCGACCCTGTGCCGGAGCACGACAGCCACGGGCAGTACATCTACGCGGTGGCGACGTACGACCGGTTCGTGCGGGACGATGCGTTCGTGGCGCGGCACTGGCCGCGGGTGAAGGGGGCGGTGGCGTACATCGAGTCGCTGCGGGCGCAGCGGATGACGAAGGCGTACGCGTCGGCGACGGGGCTGGAGCGGGCGAAGTTCGGGCTGGTTCCCGAGTCGATCAGCCACGAGGGGTATTCGGCGAAGCCGATGCACTCGTACTGGGACAACTTCTACGTGCTGCGGGGGCTGAAGGACGCGGCGTATCTGGCGGAGCGCGTGGGCGACGCCGACGAGGCGGCGCGGCTGGGGGCGCTGGCTCAGGAGTTCCGGGAGGCGCTGCTGGCGTCGCTGGACCTGGCGATGCGCGAGAAGAAGATCGAGTATGTGCCGGGGTGCGTGGAGCTTGGGGACTTTGATCCGACGTCGACGTCGGCGGCGATCTTCCCGGTGGGCGAGATGAGCGGGGAGCTGGAGGAGCCGCTGCGGCGGACGTTCGACCGGTATTGGAAGTGGTTCGAGGATCGCGCGACGGGTCGGATGGAGTGGCGCGACTACACGCCCTACGAGCTGCGGAACGCGAGCTCGTTCCTGATGCTGGGGCAGCCGGAGCGTGCGCACGGGCTGCTGGAGTTTCTGTTCCGCGATCAGAGACCCCGGGGGTGGAACCACTGGGCGGAGATCGTGTGGCGTGACGAGAGCGCGGCGCGGTTCATTGGGGACATGCCGCACACGTGGGTGGGGTCGGACTTTGTGAAGGCGGTGCGGAACTTCTTCGTGTACGAGCGGGAGAGCGACGCGGCGGTGATCGTGGGGGCGGGGGTGAAGCCCGAGTGGCTCTCGGCGGAAGGCGGGGTGTCGATCGCGGGGTTTCCGACGGAGCACGGGGTGCTGGGGTATTCGATGGTGAGGGAGGCGGACGAGGTGGTGATCCGGTTCGACGCGGCGGGGTTTGTGGTGCCGCCGGGCGGGGTGTACGTGAACGTTCCGGGGGCGGAACGGGTGGAGGTTGGCGAGATGGCGGGCGGCGCGGTGCGGTCGGTGATCCGGCGGTGGGTGGTTCTGGGGGCGCTGCCCGAGTCGGTGCGGATTCGCGTGTTGGAAGAGAGCGCGCGGGAGTGAATGCGCGGGTGGCGGTTCCGGCCGAGAGGCCGGGGCCCTAGACTTCGGGTCCGATGGTCGACCGCGTGTTTCAGCCCGATCCCAATCACATGTCCGCCCGTCCGCGGCGGGTGCGCGGCGGCGTGCGGATCGCGGCGAAGTCGTTCCCGCCGCAGCACAAGTGGGTCGGGACGCGGTGGATGCAGGCGGTCGGACTGTGTGCGCGCGAGGCGGAGCTGCGGGAGGGCTTCGACTACGCCAAGTCGGGGCAGACGCGGACGCTGACGGTGGAGCCGGGGCGGGTGGTGGCGTCTGTTCAGGGCCGGGCGGTGCGCGGGTACAAGGTGGTGGTGCAGGTCCAACCGTTCACGGATGAGGAGTGGACCGGGGTGGTCGGGGCGATGGCGGAGCAGGCGGTGTTCAGCGCGCGGCTGCTGGCCGGGGAGCTGCCCGAGGAGGCGGAGGCGCTGTTCGCGTCGCGTGGGCTGGCGCTGTTTCCGCGGGGGCCGCAGGACATGGTGGCGGCGTGCACGGCGCCGAACGAGCGTCCCTGGTGCAAGCACGCGTGCTGCGTGGCGTTGCTGGTGGCTGATGCGCTGGAGCGCGATCCGTTCGTGATTCTGGCGCTGCGGGGGATGCCTGCGCCGGAGCTGATCGAGCGGCTGCGTGACCGGCGATCGGCGTCGTCGGGCGGGCTTTCGGCGTCACCGGCGGGTGTGGATATCGGCGTGGAGCGGGCGGATGACTCGCCGCCGCTGGAGACTGTTCTGGAGGAGTTCTGGGACGCGGGGCCCGGGCTGGAGGAGGTTGAGACGCCCATCCGGCCGCCGGAAGTCCCGCTGGCGCTGCTGCGGCGGCTGGGGCCCAGTCCTTTTCCCGAGAGCCGGTTTCCGCTGGTGGGGCTGCTGGCGACGTGCTACGAGACGATGAGCCGAGCGGCGGTCGAGGATGAGGGGCCGGCGACGGGGGCCAGGAGCGACGGGGAACCGGACGCGTAGACGTGCGTTCGGGGTGTCGCTAGACTCTTCCCGCTTCTCATTTGACGGAGCCTCCCGTGACGGACCCCGAGACTACCGCCCAGGCGGGGGTCAGAGGCGAGGCGCGGGTGAGGGTCTTCCCATCGCGGCTGATGGAAGGCCTTGCTCTTGCAGAAGCAGCCGCGGTCGCCTCATCGCTCTGCTCGCTTCGGCGGCGGGGCCCGAACGGGACTGAACCCCGCTCGGACCGATGAGCGGGCCGCGTTGATCGGCCCGTTTCGGATGAGCACGGTGCTCATCCGTGATCATCGGTGTACCTCCCTTGCGGAGGGGCGGCCCGCGGGCACGCGGGGCGCTGAAGTTCGGAGGCGTGCAATCGTCGAGACAATCCGGCTGATGCTTTCGGCGGGCGCGAGCGCCGCCGAGAGGAACGCCAGGCCGGCTTTCAGGCCCGTGGTGTAACGGCAGCACAGGGGTCTTTGGAACCCTTAGTCATGGTTCGAATCCATGCGGGCCTGCTTCCCGTTTCACGCGGGTTTCGTTTCGACGATCGATGACGATGCGATCTCTCTCGGCCATCATTCTCGCGGCGGGCAAGGGGACTCGGATGAACTCCGATCTGCCCAAGGTTGCGCACCGGGTCGCGGGGCGCTCGATGGTGGAGTGGGTGGCGGAGGCGTGCGCGGCGGCGGGGTGTGCACGGATCGTGGTCGTTGTGGGATATCAGCAACAGATCGTGCGCGACGTAATGAAGGGTTTTTCTTCGGCGGGGGCGCGCGTCGAGTTCGCGGTGCAGGAGGAGCAGCTCGGGACGGGGCACGCGGTGCGGTGCGCCGAGGGCCAGTTCGAGCGGGAGCGGCGCGACGCGGGGCATGACGTGTTTGTGCTGGCCGGGGACGGGCCGCTGATCCGGGTGGAGACGCTGCGGGCGCTGCTGGGGCGGCACCGGGAGCGTTCGGCGGCGGCGACGCTGGCGACGAGCGTGATCGCGGACCCGACGGGGTATGGGCGGATCGTGCGGGACGAGCGGGGGCAGTTCCGCGGGATCGTCGAGCAGAAGAACGCGACGGCGGAGCAGCGGCTGATCCGCGAGGTGAATCCGAGCTACTACTGCTTCGATGCGCAGCGGCTGTTCGGGGCGCTGGAGCGGGTGACTCGGGACAGCGTGAGCGGCGAGTACTACATCACCGATGTTCCGGCGCTGCTGATGGCGGGCGGCGAACGCGTGGAGGTGATCGACGCCGTGCCTCCGGAGGACGTGCTGTCGATCAACACTCCCGAGCAGCTTGCGGAGGTCGACGCGATCATGCGTCGCCGTGGCGGGTTCCATGCGGCGGGGAGCGGATCAGGTTCCGGTGGCTCTCGTGACAAGGGAGGAGCGCGCTGATGACTCAGGCACCAATTAAACCGCCTTCGAAGGCGCTGGCGGGGGGCGAGAGCTCGGCGCAGGCTGCGGGGGCGTCGAACGGCGGGCCGGACAGCGTGCTGAAGGTGTTCGCGGGGCGCGGGAGCATGGCGCTGGCGCGGAGCATCTGCGAGCAACTGAAGATGCCGCTGGGCAAGGGTGAGACGGAGCGTTTTCCTGACGGCGAGCTGCTGGTCGAGCTGAAGGAAGACGTTCGCGGGCGTGACTGCTTCGTAGTGCTGTCGACGTGTCAGCCTGTGAACGAGAACCTGATGGAACTGCTGATCTTCGCGGACTCGCTGCGTCGTGCGTCGGCGAAGCGGATCACGGCGGTGATCCCCTACTTCGGCTACGCGCGTCAGGACCGCAAGGACAAGGGCCGGACGCCCATCACGGCGAAGCTGGTGGCCAACCTGATCACGACGGCGGGGTATCAGCGCGTGCTGGCGCTGGACCTGCACGCGGCGCAGCTCCAGGGGTTCTTCGACCTGCCGCTGGATCACCTGGCGGCGGCGCCGGTGTTCGACGAGTGGCTCCAGCATCACCGCGACGAGCTGGGTGAGCTGGTGGTGGTGTCGCCCGACGTTGGGAACGTGAAGGTCGCGAACATGTACGCGGAGATGGTGGGCGGCGACCTGGCGGTGGTGCACAAGCGGCGGATCTCTGGCTCCGAGGTGGCGTCGAACACGCTGGTGGGCGACGTCCGGGGCAAGACGGTGCTGATGGTCGACGACATGATCTCTACGGGCGGGACGGTGTGCGAGGCGGCGCGGGTGGTGATGGAGCACGGGGCGCGGGACGTGGTCGTGTGCGCGACGCACGCGGTCATGGTGGGGCCAGCGGTCGAGCGGCTGATGAAGGCGCCCATCTCGCGGATCGTGGTGACGGACTCGATCCCGCAGGATGCGCGGCTGGACCCGATCCGGGGCAAGCTCGTGGTGCTGGGGGTCGGGAAGCTGCTTGCTGAGGCGATCAACCACATTCATCACAACCGATCGGTCAGCGTCCTGCTGAAGAAGTGGGGCGACAGCAAGAGGTGACCCGAAGGGGGACGGAGTGGTTTTGGGGCGTCGTGGGGCGCCCGCGGTGAACAGAGAACAACGACCCGCGCACGACCGCGGGAGAGACTTCAGGAGAATCGACGATGCTTAGCGCACACACTCTCAAGGCTCAGCGACGCGAGAAGCTTGGTTCCCGGTACGCGCAGCGCGAACGGGCCCGCGGGATGCTCCCGGGCGTGGTGTACGGCCACGGGCAAGACCCGGTGGCGATCACGCTGAACGCCAAGGAGACGCTGCGGTACCTGCACCAGGGCGAGAAGGTTTTCACGATCGAGATGGCGGGCGAGTCCAGCGGGCAGACGGTGATCCTCAAGGATCTGCAGTTTGACTACCTGGGCACGAACGTGGTGCACGTGGACCTGGCGCGCGTCGACCTCGACGAAGAGATCGAGGCGAACGTCCCGATCCGGCTGGTGGGCGAGGCGATCGGCATGAAGAAGGCGAACGCGATCCTGACGTTCCCCAACAAGGAGCTGAAGGTGCGGTGCACGGTGCGCACGCTGCCCGATCACGTCGACCTGAACATATCGACGCTGGACATGGGGCATGCGCTGCACTGCCGGGAGATCCCGCTGCCGCAGGGTGTGAAGCTGGCGGAGGATCCGGACGCGATCGTGGTTTCGATCACGATGGTGAAGGAAGAGGTCGCGGCCGAGGCGGCGACGGCGGACGGCGCTCCGGCGCAGCCCGAGGTCATCACGGCGAAGAAGGAAGAGCCCAAGGACGAGGGCGGCGACAAGGGCAAGAAGGAGAAGAAGTGAAGTTGATTGTCGGCCTGGGCAACCCCGGACCCGCCTACGAGCGGACGCGGCACAACGCCGGGTTCATGGCGATCGACCTTCTGGTCGAGCGTCATGCCCGGTCGGCGGCGGCGCGGGGTCGGTTCAACGCCGTCACGTTCGAGGCGTCGCTTCCCGGGGCTTCGGGCCCCGAGAAGTGCCTGCTGATGAAGCCCACGACGTTCATGAACCGGTCGGGGCAGTCTGTGGGCGAGGCGCTGCGGTTCTTCAAGCTGTCGGCGCAGTCGGACCTGCTGGTGCTTGTGGACGACGTGTACCTGCCTTGCGGGACGATCCGGCTGCGGGAGTCCGGAGGAGACGGCGGCCACAACGGGCTTGCCGACATTCAGCGGGCGCTCGGGAGCGACGCGTACGCGCGGTGCCGCGTGGGCATCGACCCGCCGGGCATCATCCCGCAGGCGGACTACGTGCTGGGCAAGTTCACGGAAGAGCAAGGGCCGCTGATCCGGCAGGGGATCGAGAAGGCGGCGGACGCGACGGAGACGTTCGTACGTTCGGGGATAACGGCGGCGATGAACCGTTTCAATGCGAAGGATCCCCCGAGGCCCAAGCCGCCGCCTCGACCCCCCGAGCGGCCGGGGGAGGCTCTGGCCGATGGCGGCGAGAGAGGCAAGGGCGGGGCTGCCGGGGGTTCCGGGGGTTCCGGGGGTTCCGGGGGCGGAACTTCGAAGACGACCACTCATACACAAGGATCGATTGAATGAACAAGGCGCGTGTGTACAGCTACGAGGCGATGTTCCTGATCAGCCAGTCCGCCGCGGCGGACTTCGGCGGCGCGATCGAGCACATCCGCTCGATTCTGGGCCGTGCGGGCGCACAGATCGTGGCGATGCGGAAGTGGGACGAGCGTCGGCTGGCGTACGAGATCGACAAGCAGAAGCGCGGGACCTACATCTTGGCGTTCTTCTCGGCGGACAGCTCGAAGCTGGCGCAGATCGAGCGTGACTGCAACCTGTCGGAGACGGTGATGCGTACTCTGATCACGCGCGCGGATCACCTGACGCTGGAGGAGATGCAGGCGGCGGACGACCAGCGCGGGCTGGAGGCCGAGGCGGCGCTGCGGCGGTCGCGGGCCGAGACGCCTGCGGGCGGCGGATCCGCTGCCCCGGCGGCGGCGGCTGAGCCCATGGCCGAGCCGGCGGGCGTTTCGCCCGAGTAAGCTCGGTGTGCTCGGAGGTTCGCCGCATCGTCATCGCTGACAAGGAGGCGTCATGGCCGGCTCGTACAACAAGGTCCTGCTGATGGGGAATCTCACGCGAGACGTCGAGCTGCGGTACGCCCAGGGCAGCAACAACGCCATCGCGAAGTTCGGGCTGGCGGTGAACCGCCGGTACCGGACGGCGGACGGCGAGCAGCGGGAAGAGGTGACGTTCGTCGACTGCGACGCGTTCGGGAAGACCGCCGAGATCATCAACCAGTACCTGCGCAAGGGCCGGCCGATCTTCATCGAGGGGCACCTGCGGCTGGACACGTGGGAGAAGGAAGGCCAGAAGTTCAGCAAGCTGAAAGTGGTCGTCGACAACTTCCAGTTCGTGGACAGCAAGGACTCCGGAGACGGCGGTGGCGGCGGCGCGGGGGCCGGGAGGTCCGCGCCTTCGGCTCCGCGGAGCGGCGGGGGCGAGAGCCGGGGCGCGTCGCGCTCCACGCAGGGGAACTATGAGCCCGTGAGCGAGGACGACATTCCGTTCTGATCAGAGATGACGGGCGCACGGGACCGTCCGAAGTGAGTGTGAACGCTGGGGCCGCGCGTGCGGCTCCTCAACTTTCCAGAGAAAGGACAGCGCCGAGAGATGCCGAAGACATATCGCCTTTTGCTGACCGAGAACGTGGAGTCGCTTGGGATCGTGGGTGACGTCGTGACGGTTCGTGCGGGGTACGCACGGAACTACCTGCTGCCGCGGAACGTGGCGACGGAGCCCAGCGAGGAGAAGATCAATGCGCTGGCTTCCCGCCGGGCGGAGGCTGAGCGTCATGTGGCCGAGATGCGGTCGGCGCGCGAGCAGATGGTCGAGAAGCTCGAGGGCTACGAGATCACGCTGGAACGTTCCTGCAACGACCAGGGGCTGCTGTACGGCTCGGTGACGCAGCAGGACGTTGCGACGGCGCTGTTGGGAGCGGGGTTCACGGTCCGGCCGCGCGATGTGCGACTTTCGCAGACGATCAAGCGGGTCGGCAACTACGACCTGACGATCAAGCCCGACGTGGACCTCGAGGCGAACGTGAAGCTGCATGTGAACCCGGATCGGCCGCTCGAATCGTTCCGTCGTGAGGAGCCCGAGCCCGCGGCCGTGGCGGCTGCCGAGGGGCCTGAGGGCGAGGCCGCGGAGGCGGGCGCCGGTGAGAAGCCGCAGCGCGGCAAGAAGAAACAGGACGCCAGCGACGCGGGCGATGCGAAGCCCGCCAGGGGCAAGAAGAAGAGCGAGTAAGGGCTTATCAACCGAGCAGTCGAGCCCATGCGGAAGGCGTGGGCTTTTTTATGCGCGCGGCGGGCGGGCGGGCGGCCCGGCGACGGATCAGTTGGGCGTCACGTTCAGCGGGGGCTCGAAGGTGGCGATCTGCTTGTTCCCGATGATGAACGCGCTGATCTTTGAGTTCACGGTGGGCCTGTAGATGACGTACAGGGTCTGGTTGCGCTTGGAGCGCGAGAGCTGCGGAATTTCCGAGAGGGATCGGAGAGCACGGCCCGGCGAATAGCGGAGCTGGACGGTGTTGCCGTCGTCGTAGAGGAAGCCGACGGGCTCGAAGACGGCGCCCTTGTCGTCGACGAGGACGGGGAGCCCCTCGCCTTCGGCGGTCTCGAAGGCGCGTCCGAACATGGTGCGTTCGTCGGCGTCGGAGAGCTTGAGCTTGATGATTCCGGTGTCGGGGGTTGTCTGGAAGCGTTCGACGCGGAGGTTCTTGTCGAGGCCGCGCTCGTTGAGGACGGAGGTCGGGAAGGTGTGCTCGCCGCCGACGATCTCGCCCTTGTCGCTGACCTCGATGGAGCCGCGGTTGGACTTGTTCATGACCTTGTTGCCGGGAAGGCTGGCGCCAAACTCGAAGCCCTCGGCGCGGTTGCTTTCCGTGGCGACAGTCTTGGATGCGGAGCGGTCGATGTCCGTGAGCGAGGAGCCGCGGGCCGAAGCGCCAAACTTCGAGAGGATAGCGCCGGACTGGATGGCGCGGTCGCGGAGCCGGAAGGTGTCGTAGGAGGCGGAGGCGAGAGAGGAGCCGGAGGTGAGGTCGGCGCGGGTGTTCTTCACGAAGAGTGCGGCGGGGGTGTAGCCCTCGGGGACGATGAACTCGAAGGCGAAGACGGCTTCGGCGCCGCCGCCCTGGGAGGCGATGAAGCTCTCCTTGGCGTCGAAGCGGAAGCGGTAGAGCGATTCGGCGGCGGCCTCGGGGGGCGCGATGACGGCGATGGGGCTGACGAATGTAGAGGCGCCGTCCTCGTTTCGGCAGAGGAGTCGGAGCTGGGCGGGGGTGAAGATGACGTTGCCCTGTTTTTCCTTGGCTCCGGATTCGAGGCGGATGGCGTAGCCGACGAGGGTAGCGCCGCCGGTGGGCTGCGTGCCGTCGGGGAAGGTGACCTGCTGCTTCTTGGTGTTGCCGGCGTCGTCGACGAGGAAGGTGTCGGTGAGCATCTGGTCGAGAGGCCCCTTGACGGTGTAAGAGCCGACGACCTCAAACTCCGTGGGGAGGATGGTGTTGCGCGAGGCGTCCTTGTAGGTGACGCGGGAGAGGGCGGCGGCCTGATGGGCGTTCGGCTGGTAGCGAGCGAGGGGGGTGGAGGACGCGAAGGCGTGGCGGCTGAGGTGCTCATAGAGCTTGATGGTCCAGGCGTCGACGGGGATCCAGAGGGAGCGGGCGTAGACGGGTGAGCCGTTGCGTTCTTCGATGGGGGCGTAGCCCATGAGACTGGCGGGGAGGGGGAGGAAGGAGGTTCCGACGACGAGGATGCCGACGGAGATGATCCCGCTGACGGCGCCGAAGGCGATGCCGCCGATGGAGTTGGCGGTTTCTGAGAAGTCCATGTTGGCGCCGACGAGCGAGTCCATGGCAAGGCGCAGGACGAGCAGCGAGACGAGGAAGGGGCCCAGCAGGCCGACCGACCATGCGGTGCTCTGGAGCAGGTTGCCTACGAAGCCCTGCTGTGAGCCGCCGGTCCTGAGGAGGAAGTAGGCGAGCGGCTCCCACGCGGCGAAGGCGATGCCGCCGGCGATCACGACGCAGACGCAGGCGAGGAATGCTGAGAAGAGGCCGAAGCCCTTGCCTTTGGTGGACCAGATGACGGCGACGACGACGACGAGCAGGGCGACCAGAGCATTGAAGATCATGGCGTTCTCGTGCGTTGGTGCGTGTGGGCGGGGAGTGCGAGAGGCGGAAGCCGAGGGCGGGGGAACGTTGAGCGGTGTCAGGCCTTGGGCTTGGCGGGCGGCTGCTTGGCGCCGGCGGCGGCGGGCTGGGGCGCCTGCGGGGGGGCGGCGGGATCTTTCTTGTCGTCGGCCTTGGGCGGGGCGACGGGCTGCATGATGCGGGCCACTTCCTCAACGCTGGTGTTGCCGGCAATGGCGTGCATGAGGACGGCCTGCTGGAGGTTGGGGAGCTTGCGCTGGCGGAAGGAGGCGCGGAGGCCCGTGAGATCGTTCTGCGCAATCATTTCGCGGTCGGCGGCGGTGATGGGGAAGACCTCGAAGACGCCAACCTGGCCGAAGAACCCCGAGCCGTTGCAGATGGGGCACTGGGCGGGCTTGTCCTTGATGAGGACCTGACCGCCCTTGCGGAAGAGCTGCTTGGTGTCGGCGGGGAGGCCGAGCTTCTTGATGATGTCGGGTGTGGGTGCGAAGGCGACGCGGCAGTTCTCGCAGAGCCTGCGGACGAGGCGCTCGCCGATGAGACCGGTGAGCGGCTTGGCGGCGGCGCTCTGGTCCCCCACTGCTTTGGCGAAGGCCTGCAGGGCGTTAACGGCGCCGTCGATGGGGAGGCTGAAGTACACGCGGGTGCGGTCGAAATCGACGCGGGCGACTTCCTTGGCGGTGGCTTCGTCCGGGGCTTCGGCGATGCCGACGACGTCGGGATCGCGGCGGAGGATGGAGCGGACGGTGGTGCTGTACTCGGCGCCGTCGACCTTGGGGTCGAACTTGTTCTGGCGGACGCCCTCGATGGTCATCTGTGGGTCCATCTCGACGGTCTGGACGTTGGAGGTGTAGGCGTCGTGGGATCGGATGAATGTGTAGAGGGTGGTGGTGCGGCCGTTGTCGGGGGGCGCGGCGAGGAGCACCACTCCGCGGCCTTCCATGAGGCGGCGGACCTCTTCGAGCTGGGGCTCGTGGAAGCCCAGGTCTTCGAGCTTGCGGCGGACCTGTCCCTCGGGGTCGAGCAGGAGCGAGAGCTGCATTCCCGCGGCGGAGCCGAAGGTCGTCACGCGGGCGCTGACGAGCGACCCGGCGCCGGACGGTCCGAGCTTGAGGTCGGCCTGGAGGCGTCTGCGTCGGTCCTGGAGGTCGAGTCCCGCGGCCTGCTTGAAGAGGTCCATGATGGCGATGGCTCGTGCGGCGGGCATGGCGGCCTGTTCGAGCGGCTGGCGCACGCCGTCGACCATGGCGGTGGCGCCGTAAGCTCCGTCGCGGAGCGGGGCGATATCGAGCTGCGAGCCGCGGGCGTCGGTGAGCTTCTTGATGATCTCTTCGGCGGCGATGCGGATCTCGTATTCGGGGGCGTCCTTTGGTGGAACGGGGAGTTCGCCGGCGGGGCCCTTGAGGACGAGGCTGGAGCCGGCCTGCTTGCGGCTCTTTGCGGAGGCGGCGCGGGCGGCCTGGAGCTTCTTGAGATCGAGGGACCACCGCATCTTCTCGGGGACGCGCTCGTCGGCGTTGCGGGAGAAGAAGTAGAAGGCGAGGTCGGCGCCGAGGATGGCGGCGACAACGGGCAGGACGACAAAGGACGGGAGCGGCAGGACGATGGCGGCGGCGAGGGCGGCCACGCCGAAGGCGATGTGTATGAAATTCCAGCGACGTCGCGGGAGGTAGAAGCGAGCGGCGTCCTTGTCGTACACGGTGGCGACGACCCATGCCCAGCCCAGGAAGAGGGCGAAGAGCACGATGGGCGACCACCACGAGACGAGCATCACGCCCTGGGCGAGCATGCGGGGGGTGTCTGTCATGGAGATACTTTACAGGCTGCCGGCGCGGCGGAGGGCGGGCCGGGCGGGGAGGGCGCGGTCGGGCCGGGGCGTGAAAGAGGCGTCAGCCGATCTTCTTGAGGCGCATCTGGAGCTCGTCGGGGTTCGGCGTGGCTTCCATGGCGACGCGGGTGTGGATGTACTCCTGCTCGACGAGGTTCACGAGCGAACCGTTGAAGTCGATCATGCCCACCTGGAGCGACTCCTGGCTCTTGATGACGTCGAGGAGCTCATTCTCGCGGGCTTCCATGATGTACTTTCGGACGGCGGGGGTATTGATGAGGATCTCCAGGCCCGGGATGCGGAAGATCTCGGGGCGGAGGGTCGGGAGGAGCTTCTGATAGACGATGGCTCGCATCTGGTAGGCGAGGATCTTGCGGACCTGCTCGCGCTCGTCGGGCTTGAAGAGGTCGTAGATTCGGCCGAAGGTCTGTGAGCAGCTGGACGCGTGGATGGTCCCGAAGACGAGGTGGCCCGTCTCGGCGGCGTGGAGCGCGGCTTCGAAGGTTTCGGAGTCGCGCATCTCACCGATCAGGACGATGTCGGGGTTTTCGCGGACGAGGGCGCGGAGGCCGGTCTTGAAATCGAGGACGTCGATGCCGACTTCGCGCTGGTGGATGGTGGCCTTCTGATCCTCGAAGATGAACTCGATGGGGTCCTCGATGGTGAGGATGTGGACGGGCTTGCGGGCATTAACGTAGTTCAGCATCGCGGCGATCGTGGTGGACTTGCCCGATCCGGTGACGCCGGCGAGGAGGACGATGCCCTGCGGCTGCATGGCGATCTCCGCCATGACGGGGGGCAGGTAGAGGTCCTCGAACTTGCGGATGTTGGCGGTGATGAGACGGCCGACGATGGAGATCTTGCCGCGGGCCTGGAACAGGTTGATGCGGAAGCGATTCTTGGCGTCGTAGTCGTAGGCGAAGTCGACCGAGCCGTACTTGTGGAGGTCGGCGAACTGCTCTTCGTCGAGGATCTGCTTGGCGATCGAGAACATCTCCTCGGCGGTGACAACCTCGGTGTCGAGAGACTTGAGGGCGCCCTTGAGGCGGATCTTGGGGACGTTGTCGCTCTTGCAGATAAGGTCCGAGCCCTTGAAGGTGATGCACGCCTGGCAGAACTTGCCGAAGCGGGTGGCGTGGGGGTCGTGCTTCTTGTCGGGCTGAAGCGAGACGTGTCCGGCGATGGCGTCGCCTGACATGGTGTCGGACATCAGGTTGCTGCTCATTCGTACGTCTTTCCGGTGAGATCCGAAGAGGATGAACGGTCTGGGGTCGATGGGCCGGGGCGGTCGAGCCGGACGACCGTGGGAGCGGCGTGGACCTTTCCATACGCAGGACGGTTGATGCCGGCCGAGTGCACGTGCGATCAGTCGGACACTGCCGCGAGCTGATCGTTCGGGCGCTGAGCGGGTGATACCACCCTGATTTCATCGTATCAGCGCGGAACCGCTGAGGACGGAGGCGGACGAGGCGTGTCGACCGGTTTCGAGGATCGATGCGGCAACCTGGGCGGCCTGGATACGGAGCTCGGGGACAGCCGTGGCCTCCCAGAGATCGGCACGCCGCATGGGACCGACGAGCCAGAGGCGGGACTGGGGGGTGCCGCGTGCGTCGAGGAGCCGGCCGTCGGTCTGGGTGCGCAGTCCCAGCTCGAGCGAGTCAGGAGAGATGACGCCGCGCTGGGCGAGGGTTGCGAGGAGCGGATCGGCGTGGGCGCAGCGGGTGTCCGGGCCCGTGCAGTTGACGACCTGCGAGACGGTGAGCCGGACGGGTGCTCCGCCGCCGCGTGGTCGGTACTCGACGATCGCGCCGGCCGGGGTGTCGGTGATGGAGAGGAGTCGGCCGGCCTGGACGGAGAGCTGGCCGGCGTCGATGAGGCTGTTGATGAGGGTCGCGGAGTTGGGAGCGGTGCGGTGGCGGGAGACGTCCCAGTAGGGCCTGACCCAGCGGACGAAGCGGGTCTTCTGCCGATCGTCGAGCTTGCGCCAGAGCGCGGGCGTGTTGGAGCGGAGGCTTGTGATGACCTCGCGCCAGTCCCTTCCCTGGGCGCCGGCGCGCTCGATCTCCGAGCGGACGCGCTTGAGGAGGCCGAGGGTCGTGCAAGGCCAGGCGTCGATGTCCGCGGGTGGAGTCGGGTGGAAATTGGGAGCTTCGGGGCGGTGCGGCGCGGGGAGCAGTCCTCTGCGCGAGATCGCGTGGATCCTCCCGCCCATGCCGGCCTGCGAGAGCGTGAGCGCGACATCGATCATGGTGAGGCCGGTGCCGATGAGCAGGACGGCGGACTGAGGGGCGCTCAGAAGGTCTTCGGGGGGTCGCTCGAGGAACTGCCAGGGGTCGCGGTGATAGCGGGGCGAGCGGAAGAACGAGGGGTCCGCCAGGCTCGGATCGCTGGGGGGGAAGTTGCCGGTCGCGAGCACGGCGTGGGTTGCGTGCAGAGAGCGCGGCGGACCGGAGGCGGGGCGGAGGGTGAGCGTGACGCCCTGCTCCTGGACGAGCAGATTGTCGATGTCCGCGTGCAGGGTCTCGAGGCGTCCCGGGGAGTTCTTCGCGGCTTCGGTCAGGAGTTCGGCGAGGTACCGGCCGTAGAGGGCGCGCGGGACGAAGGCGCCTGCGGCGGTGGGTTCGTTGCGCTTGAGCCACTCGAGGAAGTGCCCGGGTGCTTCGGGGAAGGCGCCCATGCGGCCCGCGGGGACGTTCAGTACGTGTTCGTGGCGGCGCGTGGCGTAGGCGACGCCCGGGCCGAAGCGGCCTGTCCGGTCGACGAGCGTGACGTGGACGCGTGCATCCGGGTCGCGGAGCAGGTGGATCGCGGTGAGGGTTCCGCTGAATCCGGCTCCGACGATGACGACCTGCTGGGACATGGTGAGCAATTATGGCGTTTGCTTCGCTCGCTGCGCTGACAAAAAAGCCGCCCGGGTTTGGCCGGGCGGCGTGGTCGGACGTTGGCCTGACGATCGGTCTCAGTTGCGCCTACGGCGCGCGGCGACGAAACCGGCCAGCGCGAGCAGCCCGGCAGCGCCGGGGGCGGGCACTGCCTGGACGACGAACTGGCTGACGATCTGGGGCTGGAGGCCCGCGATCAGCGAGGGGTTGGCGAGGAGGTCGGCTTCGGTGTAATAGGGGATGCCGTAGGTGGTGACGGTGAGCGCCTGGGTGAGGGGGTCGATGTCGAACTCGGTCCAGCCGTAGGTGTTGGTGGCGGTGTAGCCGCCCTGGAGAAGGGTCGCGGGGATGCCGGATCCCTGGAGGCCCAGCGGGTCGTAGCCGAGCGGAGTGATCTGGGCGTTGATGAGGCCCTGGATGTAGGCCTCGCGCTGCGCGACGGGGAGGCTGTTGTAGACGCCCAGGGGGATCGCGCCCGGGACGCCGAGGTTGGCTGCGATGCCCGCGACGGTGGGGCCGAAGGGAGCGTCGTAGGCGAGCGAGCCGGTGGTGATCTCCCAGGCTCCGCTTGAGATCTGGCTCTGGCCCGGGCCGTTCTGGTAGGTGAGATTGTTGACGAGGGTGCCGTGGATGTCGGCGGCGACGAAGACGACGTTCTGGATGTCGTTCTGATCGATGAAGCGGAGGAGGTCGGCGCGCTCGGCGGCGTATCCCTCGAAGCGGTCGGAGGCGTTGAGCACGCCGAGATTCTGGATGGGCTCGGGCACCATGACGAACTTCCAGGTCGTGCCGCTGGCCTGTGCGTTGAGGAGGTCGGACTTGACGTCGGCGAGCTGGCGGCCGCCCAGCAGGGTGCGCGTGGGGTTGAACGACTGAACGAGATAGTTGGTGACGCTGGCGGGGTCGAGGGGGTTGGCGGCGGGGAGGCCCTGATCACGGAAGGTGCGGGTGTCGAGGGTGGCGATCATGGCGTCCTTGCCGTAGGTGCGGGTGCGGCCCAGCTTGACCTTGCCGTCCATTCGGGGGTCGACGCCCGTGTTGGCGTAGCGCTCGGGGTTGAGCGGGTTGTACTCCTCGAAGGCCTGGATGCCCGTGTTGAAGAGGGGAGTCTCGTTGATGAAGTTGCCGGGCTGCCCTGAGAAGCGCGGGTCGGAGGCGGGGTGGGCGCCGCCCGAGAAGTCGTTGGTGACTTCGTGGTCGTCGATGATGGAGATGACGGACGTGCTGGAGCGGAGGTCGCCCAGCGTGTTGAGGCCGAAGCGCTCGCTGTAGACCTCGTTGTGCTTGGCGCGGAACTCGGCGAGGGTAGTGGCCTGCGGCGCGGGCACGGCGGGCGAGCTGACGTCGGCGTAGACGGTGTCGCCCAGGGCGATGAAGGCGTCGAGGTCGCGGCCCGGGGCGTTGCGGATGCCGGGGTAGGGGGCGAGCTCGCCGCGCCAGTCGCCCGAGACGCCGAAGCGTGCGCCGTTGAAGCCGGCGGCGCGGTTGGTCTTGAAGCGTCCGGTCGAGGTGTTGCCGGCGGCGTCGGTGGCCCGGTAGTAGTACTGGGTGCCGGGGTTCAGGCCGGTCACGGGGAGCTTGAGGGGAAGCGTGGGGTCGACGACGGGGTCGTTGTGGGTGAGAAGGGTCGAGCTGAAGTTCTGGTCGGTGGAGAGCTCGAAGGTGAAGTTGCCGGGGACGGCGGCGCGGCCCCAGAGGACGGTCGAGGTCTGAGTGGTGTCCCCGGCGGCGACGCGGTTGGGGAGCTGGGCCGCGAGGGCGGTCCCGCTGAGAGCGGTGAGCAGAGCGGCGACGCCGCACGACTTGATCGCGTGAACGGATGGCATGGTGTCTCCTCCGAATGAAAAGGACTGCTGGAGCGCCCGGCCCGAGGCCTCGGGCACTCTGGCGAACGTACTTGCGGCCGGCGGCGCCGCGGGCCCCGGGCTCGTCAAGCTTGCGCGAGGATTGTGCGAGTAATGCGCCGCGCGTGTGGTCGCGCACGGCGGTGGTCGGTGTACGCTTTCCCAACTTGACATGGGTGCCGCGGAGCCGATGGAGCCTGGATCGACAGCCGCTGAGCGGAAGGGGCACGCGCCCAGCTTTCTGCAGCGCCGGCTGTACTGGCTGGCGTGGCACGTGGTGCTGCTGTGGTTCACGGTGGTGTATCGCGGACGGCGCTTCCACATGGAGCGGATCCCGCGGACGGGCCCGTTGCTGCTGGTGTCGAACCATCAGTCGCACTTTGACCCGCCGCTGATCGCGACGTGCAACCCCTGGCGTCCGACGCACTTTCTGGCGCGGGCCGGGCTGTTCAAGAAGCGGGCGTTCGCGTGGCTGATCACGGCTCTGAACGCGGTACCGATCAGGGAAGAGTCGGGCGATCTGGGGGCGATCCGCGAGATCCTGGCGCGGCTGGCGCTGGGCGTTCCCGTGCTGGTGTTTCCTGAGGGATCGCGCACGCCGGACGGAAACCTTCAGGAGTTCAAGCGGGGCGTTGCGGTGCTGATCAAGCGGGCGCGGTGCCCCGTGGTGCCGATGGCGGTGGAAGGGTGTTTCGACGCGTTTCCGCGGCAGAGGTCGATGCCCCGGCTGTGGGGCCGGCGCGTGGCGGTGATGGCGGGCGAGCCGATCTGGCCCGAAGAGCTTTTCCGAGACGGACCCGAGGCGGCGCTGGCGCGGCTGGAGCGCGAGGTGGCGGCGCTGCAGCGCGACCTGCAGCGCAAGTTGGTGGCGGGCGGCGGTCGGAGCGCGGGGCGGTTAGGACACTCCCACCGCGGCGGCATCGCGGTCTGAGAGCATCCCGCCGTCGGATCGCTGGCGCACGGTGCCATCGCGTTTCCATGAGCGTTCGCAGCGCGGCTGATCGCGCAGATCGACGACCTTGGCCTCGCCGACGCCGGCGAGAGTGTCGAGCTTGACCCGGCTGACGCCCATGAGGTCGGCGAGATCGGTCGGGCTGAACCTGCCGAGCGCCTTGTCGGGGTCGGGCAGGATGACGCAGGCGTCGAGGGGGTTGTCGAGGTCGGTGGCTTTGCGCGTGTGCTCCAGGGCGGCGAGGCCCAGGTCGCGCGCGGCGAGGGCGGCCCCCCACTTCTCGTCAGCCTTGGCGCCCGAGGGCGGGGCGAAGGTCTGCGTGTGCACGGTGCGGGAGGCGTCCTTGGCGTCGATCTTGTGGAGGGCGCGCCAAGCCTCGTCGGCGGTGTGAGGGAGGATGGGCGCGAGCAGGCGGCAGAGGGTGTCCGCGATGGTCATGAGGGCGGCTTGCGTGCGGCGGCGGCGCTCGCTGGCGGGCGGGTCGCAGTACATGCGGTCCTTGATGGCGGCGAGATAGACGGCGCTCAGGGTGTCGTTGCAGAAGTCGAAGAGAGCCGTGGTGGCGCGGCGGAAGTCGTAGTCGGCGTAGGCGGCGCGCACGGTGCGCGAGAGCTCGTCGAGCGAGGCGAGCACCCAGGCGTCGAGGTCCGTCGGGCTCGGGGCGGGGGCGGGGGCGGCGGCGTCGAAGTCATCGAGGTTGCTGAGGATGAAGCGGAGGGTGTTGCGGACCTTGCGGTAGGCCTCGCCGGCGGTGCGGAAGAACTCGATGTCGGCGCGGATGTCGCCGTCGTAGGCGAGCGTGGCGACCCACCAGCGGCAGACGTCGGCGCCGAACTCCTTGAGGAGCTCCTCGACTTCGAGCGTGTTGCCCAGGCTCTTGGACATCTTGCGGCCGTCTTTGTCGACGATGAAGCCGTGGGTGAGGAGCGCTTTGAAGGCGGGCCGGCTCGTGGCGCCGAGGGACGTGAGGAGCGAGACCTGGAACCAGCCGCGGTGCTGATCGGAGCCTTCGAGGTAGAGGTCGACGGGGTAGTCCGTGCCGCGGGAGCCGCCGCCGCTGCGTTCGCGCATAACGGCGTTCCAGGAGCAGCCCGACTCGAACCAGACGTCGAAGATATCTTCGCCCTTGCGGAGCGAGGCGACGTCGAGGCCCTTGGGGGCGAGCTGGTCTTTCGCGGGGTCGTAGTGCTTCAGGAGGTCGGCGGGCGCGAGCTGGAACCAGGCGTCCGAGCCCTTCTCACGAAGAAGTGTGGCGACGGCGCGGACGGAGGCGGGAGTGAGGAGGACGGCGCCGTCCGGCGCGTAGAAGGCGGGGATGGGCAGGCCCCAGGCGCGCTGTCGGCTGATGCACCAGTCGGGTCTCGATTCGAGCATGCCGAGCAGTCGGCTCTGTCCCCACTGGGGATGGAATGCGATGCCCGACTGGGTGTTGTCGCGGGCCATCTCGCGGAGCGTGCGCCCCGTGGGGGCGGCGGGCTGATCGACGGCGATGAACCACTGCTCGGTGGCGCGGAAGATGACGGGCGACTTGCCGCGCCAGTCGTGCGGGTAGCTGTGCATGAACTTGTGGTCGTAAAAGAGATGCCCGGATCGGCGGAGGGCCTCGACGATCTCGGGGTTGGCGTCCCAGATGAGGTTGCCGCGGAGCCACTGGGGGACGGAGTCGTCGTAGCGGCCGTTCTCGCGGACGGGGCAGTAGATGGGGAGCTTGTCCTTGAGGCCGGTGCGGTAGTCCTCGGCGCCGTGTCCCGGGGCAGTGTGGACGAGGCCCGTGCCGTCTTCGAGGGTGACGTAGTCCGCGTCGACGATGCGGTAGACGCGTGCGGGCTCGGAGCCGCGGGTGGCGGCGTCGGGAAGGAGCGAGAAATCGGGGCGGGAGCCGTCGGGATAGAGCGGGTGGCGGTAGCGCAGGCCCAGCAGCTTTGAGCCGGGGGCGGTGGCGAGGACGCGGACGTCTTCCGCCTTTCCGGCGCGGGCGACCTTGGCGAGCAGTTCGTGGGCGATGACGGTGATGTTGCCGTCGATGCGAACGAGCGCGTACTCGAAGGCGGGGTTGACGGCGATGGCGACGTTCGCCGGGAGCGTCCAGGGAGTGGTGGTCCAGATCATGAAGCACGGGCGCTGCGTGGGGCGGCCCGCCGGGGGCGAAGGGGGCTGCGCGTCGTCGCCGCTCTGCTGGTCTTCGTCCTGATCGTCGTCGTCTTCTTCGAGTTCCCTGGACAGGCCGAAGGCGTCGTAGACGGCCTCCTGATCGTCCGCCTCGAAGTCGACGTAGACGGAGATGTCTTCGCGGTCGTAGTACTCGAGCTCGGCGTCGGCGAGGGCGGTTTCGTTGGCGATCGACCAGTGGACGCTCTTGAGCTGGCGGTAGACGAGGCCGGCCGCGACGAGGTCCGCGAAGACTTCCAGCGTCGCGCCCTCGAAGGCGGGCGCCATGGTGAGATAGGGGTCGTCGTAGTCGGCGAGGGTCAGGAGGCGCTTCATCTGCGAGGCCTGGAGCTTGACGAACTTCTCGGCGTACTTCTGGCACTCGCGGCGGACGGCCATGCGGCGCTGATCGTCGGGCAGTCCCTGGAGCTTGGCGAGCTTGCCCGCTTCCTGGAGCTCGGTCATGACCTTGTGCTCGATGGGCAGGCCGTGACAGTCCCAGCCCGGGACGTATGGGCAGGAGCGACCTTCCATGAGCGCGATGCGGACGACGAAGTCCTTGAGACACTTGTTGAGGAGGTGTCCGAGGTGGATGTTGCCGTTGGCATAGGGCGGGCCGTCATGGAAGACGAAGCGCGGGGCGCCGCTGCGGGCGTTCTGGACCGCGGCGTAGAGGCCCATGGCGTCCCAGCGCTTCTGGCTGGCGGGCTCGTTCTGGACGAGGTTCGCCTTCATGGGGAACGCGGTGCGCGGCAGGTTGAGGGTCGCCTTGTAGCGGGACTGGCGATCGCTCTCGGGGGGTTGGGTGGTGGTCATGGTCGTGCTTCAAGGAAGAGATGCGGCGGTGCGGGAGACTGGTTCCTAGCAGAATCCGGTGGCCGCTTTCCGGCGTGAGGGGGGCCCGGCGGGCGGCCGCGGCGGGCATTGTCGCTGAAAAAAAGAAAACGGCCCCGGACTTCCGGGGCCGCTGGTCGTTCTGCTGGGCCGGGAGTCGGGGCTTACTCGGTGTGCTCGAAAATGCTCTGGGTGCGGAGGACAAGGCCGCCCTGTGCCATCAGGTGATAGCTCTGGGCGTGGACCTCCCGGCGGTAGCGCTGGAGGTCGACGATGGAGGCGCACTTGCCGCCGTCGTCATCGAGCCAGGTGTGGAGCATTGCGTCCTGCTCCTTGCCGAAGGCGACGAGCTCCTGATAGGTGGCGTTGTAGAGGTTTTCGGGGAGGGTTTCGGTCTGGACGGTCGAGACGAACTTGATCTTCTCGCCGAAGGCCTGCTCGTGGTCCCGTTCGCCGGCGCAGGGGATTGCGGCGACGACGCCGCGGTCCGGGATTCCCTCTTCCTGATCGGTGATGAGCTCGGTGGCGCAGCCGCCGCCGTACTCAAAGCGGAGGAGGTGGGAGCCGGGCATGATCCAGGCTTCGAACTGGTACTCGCCGTGGCTGAGCGTTCGTCGCGACTTGACCCGGAAGAGCTCGGGGTGCAGAGCGCGGCGGTAAAGAATCAGTCGATACGCTTGGAGACTCGAGGATTTCGAAGGAGAATTCATCCGTATCCCTCAGGAAATGAGGCGGACGACGAGATCCGCCTGAAGGGCGTTCGTTTGATGAGCCATGAGTGTAGTGGGCACTCATGTGCAGGCAAGAATTTTTCCCAAACTTCGTCAAAGTCGAGTGGGCGGTCACGCCTTCCCTTGTAGGGGGTGGGGCCCGGCTGCACCAGTCATGGGGCCGGGGGCGTGCGAAGGATCAAAGCCCGGCGTGTCGCCCGGCCGACATCTTGAGCGTGGCGGAGCCACGGTCAACTTCGATTCCGGCCCGTCCGGCGGCGCGGGCGCTGGCGGTCTTGCCGCGTCTGGCGGCGGACCTGCGGCGAGCGGCGCTCGACTCGGCGCTGCTGCATGCTGATCCGGCCGAGGTGGACGTGCTGGTCGGGGCGTTCCTCGATGCGCTCGACGAGAAGCCCAGCGCGCCGGGGTTCGCGTGCCTACTGAGTCATTGGGATCGCTTGACGCCGGACGCGAAGGTCGCGGCGCTGGATTGTTCGCGCAGATGGCTGCCGCACGTGCTGGATGAGCTGACGGCGCGGACGCCGGCGGCGGCGGCAAGCGTTGCGGCGTCGCTGGTCGGCCGTCCCGCGACGGAGGGTCTGCCGGATCCGCGGCTGGAGCGGCCTCTGTGGGACGCGGTCGATCGCGTGCTCGCGGCGCGGCTGTCCCGCGCTCTGGAGGAGCGACTTCCCGGTGTGCTGGAGGCGGTTCTCGCGGTGTCGCCGGTGGCGGGGCCCATGGTGCGGGGCGAGCTGTCGCGGGCGGATCAGCCGGCGGCGATGAGCCTGCGGACGGCGGCGCGCGGGGCGGCGCTGGAGATTGATGCGCGGGCCGCGACGCTGATGCTGGCGCTGCCGGCGGTCGCGGTGGTGGCCCGGGAGCGGCTGGCGGGGATGCTCGCCTCGCCCGGCAGGGCGGAGGTGTTCCGGCAGGCGGCGCTGCTGCGCACGCGTGAGCGGAGCGCGGAGCTGCGGCGGCTGCCGAGGCTCGACGAGCTGCTGCTGAATGATGATGGTCTGATGTCGGACGCCGGGGCGCGGATGGGGCGGCTGGCGTGGGCGCGAGCCGCGGCGATCAAGCCTGCGACGAGGCTGGAGCTGCTCGGCCGCGCGGTGGGGGATTCTTCGGCTGCGGTGCGGCTGGAGGCGGCGCGCATGCTCGCCGACCAGGAGTCGGGAGCCGCTTCGGACGAGATCCTGATGGATCTGAGCTTCGACGCTGACCCCTGGGTGGCGCGGTGTGCGGCGGGTGCGTTCGCGGGGGCGGGGAGCCCGGGTCGGCGGCGTGCGCTTGGGCCGGTGATGGCGCGGCTGACGCGCTCGCCTCACGCGTGCGTGCGGGCACTGGCGCTGGCGGCGGCCGGGCGCGACGACCCGATGCGGCTGCTGGCGGCGGGGCGGGGCTTGGACGCGGCGCGGCGGCTGCGGATCGATGCGGCGCGGGACGCGCGGCCCGGGATCGCGCTGGTTGAGAGGGCGGTTCGAGCGGGGGGCGTCGCGGCGCTGGCGGCGCTGGACGCGGCGGAGCGTCTGGGGTGGTGCGGCCGGGTGGCGCCGGCGCTGCTGGACGCGGCGATGGGGCGCGACGAGCGCGTGGTGTCGCGTGCGGTGCTGCTGCTGCGTCATGTGCGGGAGGCAGACGCGGACCGCCTGGTGGAGCGTTCGGTGGAGCACGAGAGTCCGCGTGTGCGCGCGAACGCGGTCGAAGCATTGCTGGAGCGAGGGCCGATCGGCCGCTGGGAGACGTGGCGCGATGATGCGGTCGCGCGGGCGCGGGCGAACGCGGTGCGTCGAGGGGGGTCGGGCGAGGCGCTGGAGACGATGCTGCATGATGCCCGGCCCGGACACAGGCTGTCGGCGCTCTGGGCGGCGGAGCGGTCGCGGGCGGTTGAACTGGCGGAGGTCGTGGACCGGCTTGTGCTCGATGAGGATGCGCGCGTCGCGGAGCGGGCGGCGCGATGTGGGGCGTCGCTGCGCGCGGCGCACCGCGCGCGGGTGGCGGGCTCGGGGCTGGCTGACTTTCAGGTGATTCCCCGATTTTCCGGAAATCCCCTGTTCGAGGAAGCACGCCCGTGAGTGAGCTGGGGTACGCGTTTTGGGGACTTGCGTCGCTTGGCCCGATTCCGTTGGCGGGGTCCGGCGGAGATGCCGGGTCGCTGATGATCTGGGTGTGGCTGGGGCTGGCGGCGGCAGCGGCGCTGGTGGCGGGCGCGTGGATCTCCCGTCTGGCGTGGCAGGATGAGCGGTCGAGAACGCCTGAATACCGGGCTTTTCGGAGGTTGGCGTGGGAGCTGCGCCTGGGCCCGCTGACCCGGCGGACGCTCGACAAGCTGGCAGCGGGGGCGCGGCTGCCGCCTGTGGCGCTGCTGCTGAGCAGGTCGGCGCTGGACCGGGCGGCTCGTCTGGGGGGCCTGTCGTCGAGCGAGCACGAACGGCTGGCGAAACGACTGTTCGGCAACCGATGAATGTTTTCGATCGGATCGGCATTGCGCATGATGAACACGCCTCCAGCCAGGGTCGAGCGACGCCGCGAGCGCCGGATGGTGCTCGAGGGGACGTTGCCGATTGCGCGCCTGGACGCCGGCGACGGGCTCAGTCCGACGGCGGAGGCGATGGCGCTCGACATCTCAATCGGCGGCATTCGCGTGCGGACGCACGCGACGCTGGCGGTGGGCGACGAGGCAGTGATTCAGTTGTCGACGGGCTCGGGCCAATCGGGCCTGGTCGGCGTCGTCGTCGTGCATGCGGACGCGGCGGAGGCGTCGACGGGCCGGATCCTGGGGATGCGGTACATCCCGCTGCCGAGGCGGGTCATCCGCGCGGTGCTGATCGGCCCGGGGGGCGAGCTGGTTGACCTCCGGCGTCGCGGGCCGCGGACGCTGCGCGCGACGGCGTGAGGTGCGATCCCGGCGCAGCGGGGGTCCCGGAATTGCTTTCAGTCGGTCGGGCGGGTGCGGCCGCGCAGTCGCAGGACTTCGTCGAGGCGCTCGCGCAGGAGTTTTTCGGCGCCGATGTCGCCGGGCCTGTAGTAGCGCTTCTCGACGCCCATGTAGCTCTGGTCGCTGACGCCGCCGATCGAGGATGCGGTCGGGCTGTCGTGGGTGTAGCGGTAGCCCTTGCCTTCGACGGGGGAGCCCTGGCTGACGACCTTGTTGGCGTCGCGAAGGTGGACGGGAACGGGCTGGACGCGGCCGTGACGGACGTCCGACATTGCTTCGTCGATCGCGAGGTAGGCGGCGTTGCTCTTGGGGGCGAGGGCGAGGTAGGTGGTCGCCTGGCTCAGGATGATGCGGCACTCGGGCATCCCGACGCGCTCGACGAGGTTCCATGCGGCGTCGGCCATCATCACGCCGCGCGGGTCGGCGTTGCCGATGTCCTCGCTGGCGAGGATGGCAAGGCGGCGGGCGATGAAGCGCGGGTCTTCGCCGGCTTCGAGCATGAGGGCGAGCCAGTAGACGGCGGCGTCGGGGTCGCTGCCTCGGACGCTCTTGATGAAGGCGCTGATGGCGTCGTAGTGCTGGTCGCCCGTGTGGTCGTAGGCGATCATCTTCTGCTGCACGCACTGCTCGGCGCGGCGGAGGTCGACGGTCGATCCGGGTTCGGAGGAGAGCGCGGCGACCTCGAGGGCGTTGAGGGCGCGGCGGGCGTCGCCTTCGCAGACCGAGGCCCAGTGGGCGATGGCTTCGTCGGTGATGAGGAGTTGCATCCCCCCCACTCCGCGCTCGGGGTCCTCGGCGGCGCGGCGGAGGAGCGCGGCGACGTCCGCCTCCGAGAGCGCTTCGAGCCTGAAGACGGTGCTGCGGCTGACGAGGGCGGCGTTGACCGCGAACATGGGGTTCTCGGTCGTGGCCCCGATGAGCGTGACGAGGCCTCGTTCCACGTCGTCGAGCAGGACGTCCTGCTGCGAGCGTGAGAAGCGGTGGATCTCGTCGAGGAAGAGAGCGGTGCGGCCAGCGCCGGCTTCGACGCGGCGCGCCGACTCGTCGATGACTTCGCGGATCCGCTTGACGGAGACGTTGGCGGCGTTTTCCCGGACGAAGCGCCAGCCGCACTCGGAGGCGATGAGCGCGGCGAGGGTGGTTTTGCCGGTGCCGGGGGGGCCGTGCAGGATGACGGAGGTGAGCGTCTTTGCGCGGATCATTCGTCTGAGGAGCGGCGGATCGGGGTCCCCCGGCGTGCCCAGGAGGTGGGCCTGTCCGGCGAACTCGGCGAGGGTTCGCGGGCGCATGCGCACGGCGAGGGGCTCGACGGCCTTTCTGGCGCGCTGGCGATCGCCGGACCACAGGTCTTCCATGAGCCGATGGTATGGGGGAGGGCGCCGGCGCGGCGCTAGACTGCTTGTCGACTGAGTTGGACCTCACGAGCGCGGAATCGGCCGGTTGTTCGTCGCTCAGGCGCATTCCTTCACGCAGCAGGCCCGGCTGGCGATCACTCTGGCGTGGGTCGCGGGGTACACCAACATCGTGTCGGTGATCGCGTGCGGGACGGCGACGTCGCACATCTCCGGGACGTCGGCGGCGCTGGGCCGCGACGTGGCGGAGGGGAAGTGGACGCTGGCGGGGTATGCGCTCTATCTGCTGGCGACGTTCCTGCTGGGCGCCTCGGTCTCGGGGCTAACGACGGAGATCGGGAGGCGGAAGCGCTGGCAGTCGATCTACGTGCTGCCCATGGCGGTCGAGGTGGTGCTGCTGCTGGCGTTCGCGCTGGCGGTGGAGCTGGCGGACCACGCCGCGCACACGCCGGGCTCGGCGCTGTTCTGGCTGTCGGGTTTCGCGGCGGCGGCGATGGGGCTGCAGAACGCGACGATCACGCGGATCTCGAGCGGCGTGGTCCGGACGACGCACGTGACGGGCGTGCTGACCGACCTGGGGATGGAGCTGGTGCAGTTCTGCCTGTGGATCGCGGACAAGCGGCGCGACTTTCCTCCGGGGACGGCGGGGGCGCTGGTGCACAGCGTGCGGCACCATCCGACGGGCCGGCGGCTGCTGCTGCTGGCGTCGATCCTGGGATCGTTCATCCTGGGGGCGGGGCTCGGGGCGTTGATCTACGAGGCGCGGGCGGAGCTGGTGATGTTCCCGCCCGTGCTGTTCCTGCTGTGGATCATCTACCAGGATGTGCGCCGGCCGATCGTCGAGATCGAGCCTTCGGACCTTGTCGGCGGCGAGGCGGGGCTCGAGCTGCCTGACGGCCTGGCGGTGTATCACCTCAAGAAGGACCGTCGGCGGGCGGGCGACGTGCAGCGGATGCCCGACCTGCTGTCGTGGGCGGACCGTCTGCCGGAGCGCACGCGGGTGGTCATTTTGGATCTGGGCGACGTGAGCCGGCTGGACCCCAACTCGGCGCTGGAGCTGCGGGCGGTTCTGCAACGGTTCGGGATCCAGGGCCGGAGGCTGGTGCTGGCGGGGTTGACGCCGGCCCAGGTGGACCAGTTGCGGGAAGCCGGGGCGGGGCAGGGCTTGCGCACGGCGGACGTCTGCCCCGACCTGGAACTGGCGATCGCCCGCGGCCTGAACCTCGTGGAAGAGGCGTTTTCGGGCACGCGGACGCTGGTGTAGCGGCGGATCCCCGCGTCCGAGGGAGATCCGGATGGGAGCGAACCGCTCGACGGTCCGATGAGTAGACGAGGACGCCTGACTATTGTTGTCGGGTGCGGACCCGCTTGGACGCGGGGTTCGGCCCAGCTCCAGGCCCTGAGGACAGTCTGCATGTGCGGAATCGTGGCATATATCGGCTCCAAGCCCGCCCAGCCTCTGCTGCTTGAGGGGCTCAAGCGTCTGGAGTACCGGGGATACGACTCGGCGGGCATGGCGGTGCTGGGGTCCGAACTCAAGATCGCGCGGGCTGTGGGCCGGGTCGCATCGCTGGAGGAGCACGTCACGTCGAAGCCGCTGAGCGGGACGCTGGGCATCGCGCACACGCGCTGGGCCACGCACGGCGACGTCTCCGAGCGCAACGCTCACCCGCACCGCGACGACCGGAGCGGGATCGCGATCATCCACAACGGGACGATCGAGAACTACGCGCCGCTGAAGACCTATCTGCAGGAGAAGGGCCACCGGTTTACCTCGGATACGGACACCGAGGTGCTGGCGATGCTGATCGGGGAGCTGTACGACGGCGACCTCGAACGTGCCGTTCAGAGCGCGCTACGCGAGGTGCGCGGGGCGTACGCGATCGCGGTGATCTGCGAGAGGGAGCCCGACACGATGGTAGCGGCGCGGAAGGGCTCGCCGCTGATCGTTGGGATCGGGGACAAGGAGTTCATCGTGGCGTCCGACGCTTCGGCGATCGTGGCGCACACGACTCAGGTGTTCGAGCTGGACGACTACCAGGTCTGCAAGATGACCCGGGAGGGATTCCGGACGTCGACGCTGAACAACGTGCCGGTGACGCCGCGGGTGCGCCAGCTCGAGATGGAGCTGGAGCAGATCGAGCTTGGGGCGTTCGACACGTTCATGATGAAAGAGATCTTCGAGCAGCCCGAGGCGCTGCGGACGACGATGAGCGGCCGGGTCGACGAGCATTCGGGGCAGGTGGTGCTGGGCGGCGTGGCGAGTTTCGCGCGGGACCTGGTGCGGGCGCGGCAGTTCGTGCTGACGGGGCAGGGGACGGCGTATCACGCGGCGATGATCGGCCAGTACCTGATCGAGGACCTTGCGAAAATCCCGGCAAAGGTGGAGTACGCCAGCGAGTTCCGCTACCGCAACCCCATCATCGTGGACGGGACGGTGCTGTTGGCGGTGAGCCAGTCGGGCGAGACGGCCGACACCCTGGCGGCGCTGCGGGAGGCGAAAGAGCGCGGGGCCCTGACGCTGGGCGTCGTGAACGTGGTCGGCTCGTCGATCGCGCGGGAGACGGACGCGGGCGTGTACCTGCGGGTGGGTCCGGAGATCGGGGTGGCTTCGACCAAGGCGTTCACTGGCCAGGTGATGGTGCTTTCGCTGATCAGTCTGTTCCTGGCGCGGCGTCGGTACATGTCGGTGGACGCGTGCGAGCTGATGCTGGAAGAACTGACGCGGGTTCCCGAGCTGATCGAGCGGGCGCTGGGCGAGGCCGAGCACGTCCGCCGCGTGGCGGAGAAGTACTGCCGGATGGAGAACTGGCTGTTCCTGGGCCGGGGCTACAACTATCCGGTCGCGCTCGAGGGCGCGCTGAAGCTGAAGGAGATCTCGTACATCCACGCTGAGGGGATGCCGGCGGCGGAGATCAAGCACGGCCCGATCGCGCTGATCAACGACGGGATGCCGGCGGTGTTCATCGCGAACAAGGGGCCGCAGTACGACAAGGTGATGCTCAACATCGAGCAGGTGAAGGCGCGTGGCGGGCGCGTGATCGCGGTGGCGACGGAGGGGGACGACGCGATCCGCAAGTACGCGGACGACGTTTTCTACATCCCGCCGATCTCGGACCCGCTGAGCCCGCTGCTGACGGTGGTTCCGCTACAGCTGCTGGCGTGCCACGCGGCGAAGCTGCGGGGCCACGACGTGGACAAGCCGCGGAACCTCGCCAAGAGCGTCACGGTGGAGTGAAGCGGCAGCGGCGGGGCCGTCGGCCGGTCAGTCGAGGTCCTTGGCGAGCGGGCGGGCGAGGGTCTTTTTGACCAGCTTCCTGAGCTGGGAAGCCTCGTCGGCGCCCGGCACCGCGGGGAAAGCCATGGGCTGCGACACGACGACATTTCCATTGGCGTCGCGGGTGACCTCAACAAAGGTGAAGGGATCGGACAGCTCTCGGAGCACGGGCTCGCTGGTGAGGTCATCCGGAGGGTCGTTCACAGCGCCCTTGCGCTCGTAGATCTTGAGGGCTTCGCCGTCGCTGATCTCGACGAGCACGATTCGCTGGATGTCGTCGGCCTCGTCGGCGGGTGTGTTGTTCTGGTCGATCTGGATGAAGAACGTGGTGCCGTTGGAAGCGGTCGTGACGCGGTTGGTCCGCGCGCGGGGGCGCCAGCCTCGGATCATGGCGAACCCGGAGACCACCTGCCACTCCGGATCGGCGTTGCGAAGAACGCCTTCCGCCTCGCTGCAAGCAGCGGGATCGTCGGCGCATGAATTACCCTCGGGAGTGAGCGATCCGAAGAGCACCCGGAACTTGCGGCGCCCGGACATGTCGGATTCTTCGTTGTCGATCACGACCAGATCTTCGCGACTCTTGATGGTCTGCCCGACGGTGACCTGAGATATCTGCGTTCGTCGCGCTTTCAACCCCGACCTGTCTTGCCCGAGGATCTGAGCTTGGTTCTGCTGCTGGGCCCGGGCGTCAACGGACCAGTGGCCGGGGAAAAGGCAGGCGAGCGTGGCGAGGATGCAGAGGCGAAGAGGCGGGCGAACGGCCATGGGAGGATTTCCTTTCGACTTTGCGAGCGGTCTGTGCATCTGCGGGCGGCTCCCGGCGACGCGTCGCGCGACCCCGATCGACGGAGCGCCGGTTCTGGAATGAGTGGAGGCGGTGACCCGGCCCCTTGGAAGTCGGCGAGGTTGCGGACTCGCAGCTGTCCGGCGGGTCTTTTGTGGTGTGACGCCTGGTCCCCGCCGGGCCCAGCCTGGTTCATTGCAACAGTCTGCCGAGCTTGCTCTCGGACTTCGCCTTCACGAGCGTGGCGAGCTCCACGGCGTCCGGGTCTGCGGGGTCGTCGAGGTTGTACGGGCCGTCGAACTTGATGCTGCCGTCCCGCATCACCACTTCGACGAACGTGCGCTGGTCTTTGAGCGTGAAGTCCGGATTCCGTCCCGTGATGTCGTCGGGCGGGCCGTCCGGCGCGCCCTGGCGGAGGTAGAAGTTGAGCGGGTGGCTCGGGTCGGTCAGCTCGAGCAGGGCGATCCGGTGGACATCGTCGGCTTCGTCGGTGTCCGTGCCCGAGCGATCGATCTGCACGAAGAACATGGTCCCGTTCGAGGCGGTGGTGACACGGTTGGTGCGGGAGCGGGGGCGCCAGCCGCGGATCATCGCGAAGCCGGACACGACCTGCCATTCGGGGTCCGCGTTCCGCAGGGCTCCTTCGCCCTTGAGGAGCGGGCCGCTGAGCGTGTCGTCTTTCCCCTGGAGGTCGAGCCCGCCGAAGAAAACGTCGAACTGGCGGCGTTGCCGGGGGTCGGGCTCCGTGTGCTCGATCGAGACGAGTTCGTTCGGAGAAGTGACGGGCTGCCCGACGGGGAGGCCGGGGAGGTCCGATTCAAGCCGGAACGCGGTGGGAGCAACCGTGCCTGCCTGGCGAACCTTTTCCCGCTGCAAGCTCAGCGTTGCGAAACGCGGTGACTCCCGGGCCGGGGGGTCGCCGCTGGAACTCGACGTCGTGCGGCAGCCCGTGGACAGGGCCATCATGCCGGCCAGGCCGGCAACGCAAAAAGTGCGAGGCTTCATGCACGCTCCGTTGAGAGTGATTCGCGCAACCCCGGAACTCCGATGTCGGCGAGATTGCGGACGATCAGCGCCAAGGTCATGGAAACGAGGACCACCCCCGAGAGTACGACCGGGTCCACGACGATGAAACGCCAGGTGAATAAGACTATTGAAATCGTGACAATGCAAGCTGTGGTGAAGATCCAGCTCGCGCAGGCTCTGCGCACGAAAGAGCCGGGTCGCCAGGAGAGGGCCCCGAGCGCGACGCCGACGGCGGCGGCGAGCACCACGAGCGACAGGTGCAGGACCGGCAGGTAGGAGCGGAGCGCGACACCCCGGCGCAGGTTGTCCAGCGCCGCCATCGGGGCGTAGACGCCGGGGACGGTGCGGCCCCCGCCGAGCTGGTGGCGGTCGACGTCCTGCTTGAGGTTGGCGATGAAGACGGTCTTGCCCTGGACGAGCTGCGCCAACTGGCCGGCGGGCATGTTCATGACGCCCTCGTAGTCCGAGGTGCGGCGGGTGAAGACCGGCTCGGGCGGGAGGATGACGTCGAGCACGGCGATCTGCGCGCCCACCTGGATGCCGGCCTGCGAATCGGCGCGTTCGACAAGGTCGACGTAGCCGACGGGGCGCCTGGACAAGCCGCTGGCGGCGGACGAGCCGACGAGCAGGTCGACGGCTTCGGCGTCGAGTTCGAAGATGGGTGCTGCGGGGGTGAGCGAGAGCGCGTAGGTGAGCAGGGCCAGGCTGGGCTGCACCTTCTGTTCGGGGTGGCGGACGGCGAGCTCGACTGCGGCGGTGTTGGTGAAGTCGAAGGTCGCGGTGGCCGGAGCTCGCGCGAGTCCGGCGCGGATCAGTGCGGGGCTGGTGGGCGAGCCCTCGGTGCCGGCGTATGACCAGGCGGGTTCCACGGCCAACACGGGGATGTCGGCCTGCCGGGCGTCGGCGATCGCGGCGGCGAGCGCCTGGTCTCCTGGTCGCTCGCCCGCGAAGGTGAAGTCGAACGCGATGGCGGCGGGCCGGGCCTCGATCAGGCGGCGGATGAGCGCGGCGTGGAGCGGCCGGTATGTCCAGGCCGCGTCGTGAGAGACGCCCGCGATTGCCTCGCGGCGGGCGAGAGCTTCCATGTCGCTCAGGTCGGTGATGGCGATCAGGACCTGCTCCTCGAGCTCGCCGACGAACCGCGGCGCCGGGAGGCGCGTGAGGGCGTGAACGGTCAGCTTGTGGAGCGGCGTGAGGTACACCAGCGGCAGGACGACGGCCTCGCTAACGATGAGGGCGAGGATGGCGGCCGCGGCGAGGGCGGTGCCCAGCCTTGCGCTGAGCCACCGGCGGGCCCGGAGGAGCGTGTTCTCGGCACGAACGCGCTCGATGGTGTGCTGGTCGCGGAGAGACTCGCGCGCTTCGCGGAGACGGCGGGCCAGCTCGCTGGCGGATGAGGCGCGCTGCTCGGGCTGCTTCTCGAGGGCGTGCATGACGGCGGCCTCGGCGAGCGGCGGGATGTCGACCTGATGGGTGCGGGGGAGCGCGACGCGCGCCCGGCGGATCGAGTCCGCGAGGTCGGCCCGGGCGCGTGCCTCGACCTTGTAGGGGAGCCGCCCGGTGAGGATCTCGTAGCAGACGAGGCCCAGGGCGTAGACATCGCAGCGCTGGGTCAGCGATCCGGCTGAGCCGGCGGCCTGCTCGGGCGCCATGTACTGCGCGGTACCGACGACGACGTCCGGGTCTGTTTCGCTGACGAAGCCCGCGGCGCGGGCGACCCCGAAGTCGACGACGACGGGGCAGCCGTACGGATCAACGAGGATGTTCGAGGGCTTGAGGTCGAGATGGATGACGCCTTTTTCGTGGGCGGCGGCGACGGCGTCGCACACCTGGGCGAGCAGCTCGAGCCGGTCCGAGAGGCTCAGATCGGCCTGAGTGGCGTAGGTGCGGAGGTTGCGGCTCCCGGGGATGTACTGCATCGAGAAGTACGGGCGGACGTCTCCCGGGCCGTGCGTGTACTCGCCCGCGTCGAAGATGGTGGCGATGCCGCGGTGGGCGTCGACCTGCTGGAGGATGCGGCACTCGAGCTTGAACCGGTCGAGCGCCTCGGGGGTGAACTGGCCGGCGCGGATGACCTTCACTGCGACCTCTCGCTGGAACCACGGGACGTCGGCGAGCTTGATGGCGTGATAGACGACGCCCATGCCGCCCTCGGAGAGCTTGCGGAGGATGCGGTAATTGGGAATGTTCGGGAAGCCCTGGTTGGGGCCGGCGGGCTCTTGAGGGCGGGCGAGGAGTCCGACCGTCGGGGAGACCGGGCCGGGACTGGCCGCGTGCGGCGACAGAGAGCTCGTCCGGTCGGGATCGAGCTGTCCGGCGGCTGGCTTGGCACCCTCCCGTCTCAAGGCGGTCGGACCTCCCAGAACACCGACAGGGAAGTCGATGGTACCCGGAAGAGATGGTTTGCCCGATCCGACCACATCCCGAACACCGTATTGCGGTGATGAAAAGACGGGTGGTTGCGTTTCGTTCGGACCCCGCTACACTTCTCGGCTCGCCATCAGGTGGGTGGCGACGCTTCCGTACTGACGCCCGACAACCGACCCCGACCCGCGACGCCTCCCGGCCGCGGGCCCGCAGCAAACCCGACCATGCCGACGATCAATCAGCTCATCCGCAACCCCCGCACGCCTCAGGTCAAGCTGAAGAAGAACAAGGACCTGATGGCGGCGCCTCAGAAGCGCGGCGTGTGCCTCCAGGTACGCACCGTGACTCCCAAGAAACCCAACTCGGCGCTGCGCAAGGTGGCCCGCGTGCGGTTGTCGAACGGTCGCGAGGTAACGGCGTACATCGGGGGCGAGGGTCACAACCTGCAGGAGCACTCGATCGTGCTGGTGCGCGGCGGCCGCGTGCGTGACCTCCCGGGCGTGCGGTACCACGTTGTTCGCGGCTCGCTGGACTGCTTGGGCGTTGACGGCCGCAAGAAGGGCCGCTCCAAGTACGGCACGAAGCGGGGCAAGGCCGGCGCGGGCAAGGCCGGCGCAAAGAAGTAAATCATCGGAAGCTTATGGTCGCCGGGGCGCGTGGTGCGTCCGGCGCAGGCAAGTAATCCCGTGTCGCCGGGCCGGTGGTGCGGGGTGAACAGATGGTCCGGCGGGTGGCCGCCGGACGGATGAGCCAGGAGACAGACATGGCCGGTCGATTCACGAAGTCCAACGAGCAGCTCCGCCCCGATCCGCGGTTCAACAACCGCGTCCTTTCGCGTTTCGTCAACTGCGTGATGCGCGACGGCAAGAAGGCGGTCGCGGAGCGGGTCGTGTACGACGCGATGGACGAGATCCAGCGCCGTTTGGAGAAGGAGACGGACCCGAACGCCCCCAAGGAGGCGATCGTGGTGTTCGACCGGGCCGTGAACAACGTCAAGCCTCGGGTCGAGGTGCGCTCGAAGCGCGTCGGCGGTGCCAACTATCAGGTTCCGATCCCGGTCAGCGACCGTCGTCAGCAGAGCCTGGCGTTCCGGTGGATCATCGACAGCTGCCGGGGCGAGGGCGGCAAGCCCATGTCCCTGCGTCTGGCGGACGAGCTGATCGCCGCGGCCAAGGGCGAGGGCAAGGCGATGGGCATCCGCGAGCAGACGCACCGAATGGCCGACGCGAACAAGGCGTTCGCGCACTACGCGTATTGATCGCGGGGTCCGCCCGGGTCGATACGGGCCTCCTCAACGGAGTTCATCCATGCTCACGTCGCGGCAGGGGCTGTTGTCGACCGGCGCGGTGCTTGTCGTCGCGCTCGCGGTTTGCGCGGGCTGCCGGTCGAACGGCGGGAGCGCGGAGGCGCCGACCGGCGGCGGAGCGGCGGGCGTGAACGAGCGGCCGGGTCCGATCGCGGGCGAGTGGACGCTGCAGAAGCTGCGGGGATTGTCGGTGCCGCAGGGCGAGACGCCCGGGCGGAGCGTCGGCTTCACGGTGCTGACGGACGGGTCGATCGCGGGGTTTTCCGGGGTCAACCGCTTCTCGGGAAGGCTGGACGCGGCGGGTCTGGAGCGGGGCGAGTTCCGCATGCCGGGCGCGGTGAGCACGAAGATGGCGGGGCCGCCCGAGCTGATGAAGCTAGAGGGGGACTTCCTGCGGGCGCTCGAGGAAGCGGAGCGGTACGTCGCGAACGAGTCGACGCTGACGCTGTTTGAGGGGAATGACGTGCTGGCGGTCCTGCTGCGGGCACGCTGAGCGCCCGGGGGCGGCGGTGCGTTCGCTTGCGCCGGTCAGCGGTTCCAGGCGGAGCGCGAACGCCGGCGAAGACCGGCGGGGGCGAGCGCGGCGAAGACTAGGCCGCTGCCCGGCGCGGGGATCAGGAATGTTCCCGTGAGCATGACGGCGCGCTGGGAATTGTCGGGCGCGGTAGCGAGGCAGAAGATGCGTGAGCCGTCGTCGGAAATGTGCTGCGTGTTGGTCAACGTCCAGCCGGCTGGGAGCAGGCCC